>JAJYDN010000030.1 GCA_021777535.1 Pseudomonadota bacterium | reverse complement strand
TCTCATCAATATGGTGGCGCTCGAAAACGGTCAGCCAAAGCTGCTCAATCTCCGCCATATCCTGAAGGCATTTCTGGGTCACCGCCGCGAAGTGGTGATACGGCGCACGCTCTACGACCTGCGCAAGTCCCGTGAGCGGGCCCATATCCTGGAGGGCCTGGCGGTTGCGCTCGAGAACATCGACGAGATCATTGCCCTCATCAAGGCGGCCGGCGATCCGGCGAGCGCGCGCGATGCACTGCTTGCGCGCCGCTTCAGCGCATCGCTGGTGACGGCACTCTTGCGCGATGCGGGCAGCGCCTCGCGCCTCGAGGGGCTCGCTCCGGGCTTTGGTGTCGTCGATGGCGGCTACCGGCTGACGGAGACGCAGGCCCAGGCAATCCTGGATCTGCGCCTGCACAGGCTGACGGGGCTCGAGCAGGAGAGGATCCGGGAAGAGTATCGTGGCGTGCTCGCGCGCATCGAGGAGCTGGCCGAGATCCTCGGCAGCGACACCCGGCTCATGGAGGTCATCCGCGGCGAACTCATGGCCCTGAAGGCCCAATATGGAGATGAGCGGCGCACGGAGATCCTGGCCGGACATCTCGATCTGAGCCGCGAGGATTTGATTGCCCAGGAGGCGGTGGTGGTGACGCTCTCGCATGCGGGCTACGTCAAGGCGCAGCCTCTGGCCGATTATCGTGCCCAGCGGCGCGGGGGCAAGGGCCGGTCGTGCGCGCGCATGCGCGAGGAAGATTTCGTGGACCGGCTGGTGGTCGCCAATACGCACGATACGATCCTGTGTTTTTCCAACAAGGGGAAGGCCTACTGGTTGAAGGTCTACGAACTGCCGCTTGCCGGACACGGCGCCCAGGGGAGGCCGATCGTCAATCTGTTGCCGCTTGCCGAAGGCGAGAAACTCACGGCCATTCTGCCGCTGCCAAGCTTCGAGGAAGGCAAGGCGGTGTTCATGGCGACTTCGGATGGCACGGTGAAAAAGACGGCCTTGAGCGATTTCTCGCGGCCGCGTGCCAGCGGTATCGTCGCCATGGACCTCGCTGCCGGCAATGTCCTCATCGGGGTGAGCCTGGTGGGTGGTGACAGCGAGGTGCTGCTTTTCAGTGATGCAGGCAAGGTCATCCGTTTTCACGAAAAGGATGTGCGCACGATGGGACGGACGGCGCGGGGCGTGCGTGGCATGAGCCTGCGCGAGGGTCAGAAAATCGTTTCGCTGATGACCGTCGATCCCGCAAGCCAGCAGGTGGCGGTACTTACGGCCGCGGAAAACGGGTACGGCAAGCGGACCCCGCTCGAAGACTTTCCCTGCCACAATCGTGGCGGTCAGGGCGTCATCTCCATGCAGGTGACGGAACGCAACGGGCTGGTGGTCGCGGCGGTCCTGACCGGCGAAGAAGACGAGGTCATGATGATCACGGCCACGGGCAGCCTGATTCGCCTGCGGGCCCGCGAGATCTCGATGACGAGCCGGAATACGCAGGGCGTGCGGCTGATTGTTCTCGATGACAATGAGCGTCTGGTGGGTCTTGAAAAGATCGAAGAGTCCTCCGGACCGGAGGGCGCGGATGCAAACGGCGGCAAGCTGGACGAAAAGGGCGATGACGAGAGTGTTTAATTTCGGCGCGGGTCCGGCAGTCATGCCCCGCGAAGTGCTCGAGCAGGCGCGCGACGAACTGGTCGATTGGCGCGGTTGCGGGATGTCGGTGATGGAGATGAGTCACCGGGGCGCGGAATTCATGGATATCGCGGCACGTGCCGAGGCCGGACTGCGCGAGCTCATGGGCATTCCCGCCCGGTACAGGATTCTGTTCCTGCAGGGCGGCGCCTCGCTCCAGTTTGCGATGGTACCCCTCAATCTGATGGGCAGGACGGGTACGGCGGACTATATCAATACCGGTGAATGGTCGAAGAAGGCCATCGCCGAGGCGCGGCGGTTTGGCGCGGTAAACGTGGCGGCAAGCAGCGAGGCGTCGGGTTTCACGACCATTCCATCTCGTGCGCTCTGGCGGCTCGATCCGGGGGCAGCCTATGTCCACTATACGCCGAACGAGACCATAGGCGGGGTCGAGTTCCAGGAGGTGCCTGACACCGGCGCCGTGCCGCTCGTGGCGGACATGTCGTCGACCATACTGTCGCGGCCCGTGGACGTGTCGCGCTTTGGTCTCATATATGCCGGGGCGCAGAAAAATATCGGTCCCGCGGGCTTGACGGTGGTGATAATCCGCGAAGATCTGCTCGGCGGCGCGCGCGCCGGCATGCCGGTCATGCTGGATTACAAGCTTCATGCCGACAACGATTCGATGTACAACACGCCGCCTACGTTTCCGATCTATATGGCGGGCCTCGTGTTCGACTGGTTGAAGCGGCAGGGCGGATTGAAGGCCATGGGCGAACGCAACGTGCGCAAGGCGGCGCTGGTCTATGGCGCCATCGACGAATCCGGCGGTTTCTACCGGTGCCCCGTCGATGCCGCCGTGCGTTCCTGGATGAACGTGCCCTTTCTGCTCCATGACGCGGCGCTCGACAAGGCGTTTCTGGAAGCCTCGGTGCGCGCGGGACTGCTGCAGCTGAAGGGTCACCGGTCTGTGGGGGGCATGCGGGCGAGCCTGTATAACGCCATGCCAGAGGCCGGTGCGGCCGCGCTCGCGGAATTCCTGCGCGATTTCGCGCGGACACACGGTTGATGTTCCGGATAAGAACCATCAATGAGATTTCCCCGCGAGGACTCGCCCGTTTTGATGCCGGGCGGTTTATCGTGGGCGCCGGTGTCGCGGATCCGGATGCGTTGCTGCTGCGTTCGGCGCGCATTCATGATATGGAGCTGCCGGCAAGCCTGAAAGCCGTTGGACGCGCCGGCGCGGGCGTGAACAACATCCCCGTGGAAAGGATGAGCAAGCGGGGCATCCCGGTTTTCAATGCGCCCGGTGCCAACGCGAACGCGGTCAAGGAACTGGTGGTGGCGGGGCTTCTGGTCGCTGCGCGCAATCTGGGCGGGGCGTGGACCTTCGCGCAGAGTCTGGCCGGTTCGGATGAGCAGATCCGGGAGGCCGTGGAAGAGGGAAAAAAGGCCTTTGCGGGTGTAGAGCTGCCGGGCCGTACGCTGGGCGTCATCGGTCTTGGCGCCGTCGGGCGGATGGTTGCCAATGCCGGTATCGCGCTTGGGATGCATGTGATCGGTTTTGATCCGGAGCTTACGGTGGAGGGTGCCTGGTTGCTGTCGGCGTCCGTCGAAAAGGCGGCAAGCGTCGATGGGCTGGTGCGCGCGTCGGATTTCGTGAGCCTGCACGTGCCGCTCGCGGAGCAGACACGCAGGCTGATAAACGAGGCCCGTCTCGGTCTCATGCGGCCAACGGCAAGTCTGCTGAATTTTGCGCGCGAGGAAGTGGTCGACACGCAGGCCGTGGTGAGGGCGCTGGCGGGTGGCCGCCTTCATGCCTATGTATGTGATTTTCCATCCAACGCGCTGAAAGGTCAGCCGCGGGTTTTCGCGTTGCCCCACCTCGGCGCCTCGACCGCGGAAGCGGAGGACAATTCGGCGGCAATGGTTGTCGAGGAAATAAAGGATTTTCTCGTGAACGGCAACATCCGGCATTCGGTGAACTTTCCGGATGTCGTGATGGCGCACGAGGGACTATGCCGTGTGGCGATCGCCAACGATAACGTGCCGAACATGGTGGGACAGATTTCGACGGCGATGGCGGCCGCGGATCTCAATATCCGCAATCTCGTGAACAAGGCGCGCGGGGATCACGCCTACACCCTTGTGGACCTGGACAGTTTCGTGCCTGATGCGGTGTTGGCGCGCATCGCGGCGATTCCCGGCGTCCTTTCGGCAAGGCGCATAGGGGGTTAAGGGGATGTCGTCATCTTCCACCGAGACGGAACGCCGTCTTCGGGAATACCGCGAAAAGATCGACGCAATCGACGAGCAGCTGCAGGCGCTTCTCGCTGCGCGCGCGGAACAGGCCCAGGCCATTGCGCGCATCAAGCACGCGCATGCGCCGACACAGTCCTTTTACCGGCCGGAACGGGAGGCGCAGGTGCTCGAGAAGGTGGCTGCGCGGCACGCGGGCCCGCTCGATCGCGACAATGTACTGCGCATTTTCCGCGAAATCATGGCGGCTTGCCTTGCGCTCGAGCAGCCTCTTGCCGTGGCCTATTTCGGGCCCGAGGGGAGTTTTACCGAAGCCGCTTTGCGCAAGCATTTCGGCGGCGCGGTGGAGGCCGTTCCGCTGGCGTCGATCAAGGACGTCTTCCGTGAAGTGACTGCGGGGACCGTCGGTTTTGGCGTGGTGCCGGTGGAGAACTCGGCCGAAGGCGTGGTGACCCACACGCATGATCTCTTTTTTGCTGCGTCTGTACGGATCGTGGGCGAGGTGGTATTGCGCATCCATCATCAGCTGATGGCGTTGGGTACCGACCGGTCGGCGATCCGGCGGGTGGCGGCCCATCCGCAGGCGCTTGCGCAATGCCGCGAGTGGCTGGATCTGCACTGGCCGGAGCTTGAGCGTGTGCCGGTGGCGAACAATGCGGAAGCGGCGCGCCGCGCGGCCGCCGATGGGTCGCTTGCAGCCATCGCCTCCTCGGAGGCGGCGGCGCGCTGGGGCCTTACGGTGATTGCCCGCAACATCGAGGATACACCGGACAATTCAACGCGCTTTCTGGTTATCGGCCAGGAGCCGGTCGGCCGCAGCGGCAAGGACAAGACCAGCCTGATTCTGTCGGCTCCCAACATTCCCGGGGCCTTGCATGCGCTGCTCGAACCGCTGGCGCGGCGCGAAATCAGTCTGGCCCGTATTCAGTCGCGCCCGGCGAAGGGTGCGCTGTGGGAGTATGTGTTTTTCATCGACATCCTCGGTCATGAGGAAGATTCTCCGATCCGCGATACGCTGGCGGAGTTTGAGCGGGAAGGGCGGTTGCTGAGACGGCTCGGCTCCTATCCGCGGGCTTTGTAGGAATCTTATGACGTGTGATCCCATGCTGCTGGCGGCTCCAGGTGTCCGGACTCTCGTCCCGTACCAGCCAGGCAAACCGCTGGATGAACTCGAGCGCGAGCTCGGCATCAAGAACGCGATCAAGCTGGCATCGAATGAAAACCCCTATGGGCCCAGTCCGGCGGCACTGGCCGCGATCGCGGGCACGCTGGAGGCGGCCGCGCGGTATCCGGACGGTGGCGCATTCACGCTGAAGCGGGCGCTTGCCCGTCACTTCGATATCGATCCGGCGTGCATCACGCTCGGCAACGGGTCGAACGACGTTCTGGAGCTTGCCGCGCGCACCTTCCTCGCGCCGGGCGAAATCGCCATGTGCGATCAGTATGCCTTTGCGGTCTACCCGATCGTCGTGCGGGCGGTCGGCGGGCAGATGCTGACGGTCAAGTCACGCGACTTCGGCCACGATCTCGAGGCCATGGGGGCCGCGCTGACGCCTGCGGTGCGCATGGTCTTTCTGGCCAATCCGAACAATCCCACGGGGACCTCGTTCGGGCGGCCGGCATTGGAGCGGTTCCTTTCCGTATGCCCCGACACGACGCTCGTGGTTCTGGATGAGGCCTACTTCGAGTATGTGGCCGGCCACGATCACCCCGACGGCCGGTCCTTGCTCGGTCAGCACGACAACCTGATCGTCGTGCGCACTTTCTCGAAGGCCTATGGACTTGCCGGTCTGCGTGCCGGTTACAGTCTGTCGAGTGCCGCGGTAGCCGGGTTGATGAACCGGGTCCGTCAGCCATTCAACGTCAGTACGCCAGCGCAGGCCGCCGCTGTTGCGGCGCTTGCCGACCAGCAATACATGAGCATGGTGGTGGCGCGCAACAACGAGGCGCGGGAGGCGATGCGCACGCAGCTGCATACGCGGGGGTATGCGGTGCTGCCGTCCGCCGGCAATTTTCTCTGCATCGAGGTGGGCGATGGCGCTGCCGCCTATGAGGCCTTGTTGCGCCAGGGCGTCATCGTGCGCCCGCTCGATCCCTATGGAATGCCGCGGCACATCCGCGTCACCATCGGGACGCCCGCGGAGAACGAGCGTTTTCTGCAGGCCCTGGATTTTGTGACACGGGCGGCTCATGGCGCATAAGGTCGCGATTGTCGGTGTGGGGCTCATGGGGGGCTCTCTCGCCGCGGCCCTGCGGGCCAGCGGATTCGCCCGCGAGATCCTCGGTGTCGATACGAGCCCGCGGTCGCTTTCGGTGGCGCGCCGCAGGGGGCTCATCGATGATGCCGCCACCTTGGCGGCGGCAGCCAGGGCCGACGTCATCGTTCTGGCAACGCCCGTCGGCGCGCTGGCGCCTTTGTTGGGCGAGCTAAAGCCGCTGCTTGCAAAGACGGCCGTCGTAACCGACATGGGCAGCGTGAAGGCACCAGTCGCGGAGACGGCCGAGTCGCTTGGCATGCGCCGCTTTATTCCATCACACCCGATTGCCGGCGCAGAGCATGCCGGTCCCGAAGGGGCCGATGCCGTGCTGTTTCAAGGTCGTGTCGTGATTCTGACGCCAGCGGCCGATCACGATCCGCAGGCCCTGGCGCTCGTCGAGTCGATGTGGCGCAGCGCGGGTGCCCGTCTGGTGTGCGCGGATGCGCGGCGGCACGACGAGCTGGTCGCCTATACGAGCCACCTGCCACATCTCCTGGCCTTTGCCTGCGCCGAACTGCTGGACCGGCAGGGGCGGGTTGGTGACTGGATACCCTTTGCCGGTAGCGGCTTGCGGGATTTTCTGCGCATCGCCGGCAGCGATCCGGTCATGTGGCGGGATATCTGCCAGGCGAACAGGCAGGCGCTCGCGGGCGCCCTCAAGGATTACGGCGCGCTCCTTGGCGCATATGGCGAGGCGTTGGCGGCAGGTGACGACGAAGAACTGCGCGCGCACTTTGTCCGTGCACGCGCGCTGCGCCGCCAACTGAACGGCGAGGACATACATGGCGACAATTGATTACGAAGTCATCCCGGGCGGTCCGCTGCAAGGGCAGGTGCGGGTACCCGGCGACAAGTCCATTTCGCACCGCGCCGTCATGCTGTCGGCGCTCGCGCAGGGTGAAAGCCGGATTTCGGGACTCCTGGACGGCGAGGATGTGCTGGGCACGATCGCAGCTTTCCGGGCCCTCGGGGTCGTCATCGAGGGGCCGCACGAGGGGCGGGTACGGATCGAAGGCGCGGGCCTCCATGGCCTCCGGGCGCCGGCAGGCCCGCTTGATTTCGGGAATTCCGGCACCGCCATGCGTCTTATGACCGGATTGCTGTCCGCGCAGGCCTTCTCGTCGGAGCTCATCGGCGATGCGTCACTCATGAGCCGGCCGATGGCCCGCGTGGCGGTGCCGCTGCGGCGCATGGGTGCGGTGATCGACACCGCGGCCGACGGGCGGCCGCCGCTTTTCATTCACGGGGGCGCTCAGCTGACGGGGATTCGCTATGAAATGCCGGTGGCGAGCGCCCAGGTGAAATCCGCGATTCTGCTGGCCGGGTTGTACGCACGGGGGGAGACGACCGTCGTTGAGCCTGCGCCAAGCCGCGACCACACCGAACGCATGCTGGCCGGTTTCGGTTACCCCGTCGAGCGCAGCGGGCAGGCAGTGACCATCCGTGGCGGCGCCGGACCGCTCAAGGCGAGCGTGCTCGAAGTGCCGGCCGATTTGTCGTCGGCCGCCTTTTTTCTGGTGGCCGGCAGCATCATACCGGGCTCACGCCTCGAGTTGCTGCGGGTGGGCATCAATCCGACCCGCACGGGTGTCGTCGATATTCTGCGGGCGATGGGTGCGCGTATCGACAGGCGCCATGAGCGGATCGTCAATGGCGAACCCGTCGCAGATCTCGTTGTCGAGGCGAGTGCCCTGCGCGGGATCACGGTCGACTCGGCCCTCGTGCCGCTCGCGATCGACGAGTTCCCGGCGCTTTTTGTCGCGGCGGCGTGTGCGCAGGGCACCACGGTCGTGCGGGGCGCCAAGGAGTTGCGGGTGAAGGAAAGCGACCGATTGGCGGTCATGGCGCGCGGGCTCGCCGCCCTGGGCGTGCGCGTCGAGGAATTCGAAGACGGCCTGGCCGTTACGGGGGGGTCGTTGCGGGGTGGAGTCGTGGACAGCCAGGGGGATCATCGGATTGCCATGGCCTTTGCCGTCGCGGGCCACCGTGCGGAGGGCATGGTGCGGATACGTGACTGCCGTAATGTTGCCACCTCCTTCCCCAACTTCGACGGACTGGCCCGCGCCGTGGGCATGGACGTGCGCGTGCTGCCGGCATGATCCCGGTCGTCGCCATAGACGGACCGTCCGGTTCGGGCAAGGGGGCCGTGGGCTTCGCGGTGGCGCGCGCCCTGGGGTGGCACTACCTGGACAGTGGCGCGGTATACCGGGCGCTTGCGTTCGTGGCCTTGCGTGCCGGTGCCGATCTCGGCAGCGAATCGGTGATTGCGGCGTTGGCAAAAACGCTGGATCTTCAATTCGTTGAGGATCTTTCGGGCGAAATGCATGTCTTAGTGAACAACGAAGATTGTGGTCAGGAATTGCGGTCCGAGCGGGTGGCTGCGGCTGCCTCGCAGGTGGCCGCCCATCCCGCGGCGCGGGCGGCGCTCCTCGAGCGCCAACGGGCCGCGCGGCGTGCACCGGGTCTGATTGCCGATGGCCGGGATATGGGTACTGTTGTGTTCCCCGATGCCCAGCTGAAGGTATTCCTCACGGCGAGTGCGGAGGTTCGGGCCGAGCGTCGCTATCGTCAGTTGAAGCAAACGGGCTTCGGTGGTACGCTTCCGCAGCTTTTAGCAGAGATTCAGGAGCGTGATGAGCGCGATTCGCGGCGTGCCGTGGCACCACTTAAGCCGGCCGAGGACGCGTGTTTGCTTGATTCGTCTGCGCTTAGCCTGACCGAGGTGATTGAACGGGTACTGGCGCTGGTGCATAGCCGCGTGGGAGCCGTTTCATCATCATGAGCCGCATGTCGCGGCGTAAACCGCCCTTAGCCGGGCCTTAACCGAGTGGCCGCCCTTCCGGGGCCTTGACAGAGAGATACATGAGCGAAAGCTTTGCCGAATTATTTGAAAAAAGCATGCAGTCCTGCCAGATGCGGCCGGGTAGCCTCATCGTGGGCGAAGTTATGCATGTCGATAACGAGGTTGTTATCGTCAACGCCGGACTGAAATCGGAAGGGGTGATTCCGGCCGAACAGTTCCGCAACAATAGCGGCGAGATCGCGGTCAAGGTCGGCGAACGGGTCGAGGTAGTCGTCGAATACATGGAGGACGGTTTCGGTCAGACGCGCCTGTCGCGCGAGAAGGCCTGCCGCGTGAAGGCGTGGGACGTCCTCGAGGAAGCCTTTGAGAAACAGACCGTGGTCACAGGCGTGATGACGGGCAAGGTCAAGGGAGGCTTCACCATCGCCATCGACTCCATCCGGGCCTTCCTGCCGGGGTCGCTGGTCGATGTGCGGCCGGTGCGTGACCCGTCCTACCTCGAAGGCAAGGAACTGGAATTCAAGGTCATCAAGCTCGATCGCAAGCGCAATAACGTGGTCGTATCGCGTCGCGCGGTGGTGGAGAACGAGATTTCGGCGGAACGCGACCAGTTGCTCGCCAATCTCGAGGAAGGCCAGATCGTCAAGGGTGTCGTCAAGAATCTGACCGATTACGGTGCGTTCGTGGATCTGGGCGGTGTGGACGGTCTTCTGCATATCACGGACCTTGCCTGGAAGCGCGTCAAGCACCCGTCGGAAATGCTCAACATCGGGGATGAAGTCGAGGCCAAGGTGTTGCGGTTCGATCGTGAGCGCAATCGCGTGTCTCTGGGCCTGAAGCAGCTCGGTGACGATCCCTGGGTCGATCTGGCGCGGCGCTATCCCGTCGGGACGCGCATCTTCGGAAAGGTGACGAATATCACGGATTACGGCGCCTTCGTGGAGATCGAGGAGGGCGTCGAGGGTCTGGTCCACGTATCCGAGATGGACTGGACGAACAAGAACGTACACCCGACCAAGGTCGTGCAGCTTGGCGACGAGGTCGAAGCCATGATCCTCGATATCGACGAGGAGCGTCGGCGTATCTCGCTTGGCCTGAAGCAATGCCAGCCCAATCCATGGGAAGAGTTCGCGGGATCGCACAACAAGGGTGACCTCGTGCGCGGCCAGATCAAGTCGATCACCGATTTCGGTGTGTTTGTCGGCCTTGAGGGCGGCATCGACGGTCTGATCCACCTGACCGATCTGTCGTGGTCGCGGGCGGGTGAAGAAGCCGTCCGGGACTTCAAGAAAGGTGATGAAGTCGAAGCCGTGGTGTTGGCGGTCGATCCGGAGCGTGAACGCATCTCGCTTGGCATCAAGCAGATGGAAGGCGACCCGTTCAGCAATTTCGTCGCCGAGCACGGCAAGGGTGCCGTGGTGACGGGTGTGGTCACGGCAGTGGACGCCAAGGGCGCCACGGTGAAGCTGGGTGAGGACACCGAGGGGTACATCCGGGCGGCTGAGGCTTCACGCGATCGGGTAGAAGATGCACGTACGCTGTTCAAGGAAGGCGATCAGGTGGAGGCGAAGATCACCACCATCGACCGCAAGAACAGGAAGATCAGCCTGTCGGTGCGCGCCAAGGAGATGGAGCGCGAGAACGAGGCGGTGCAGGAATATACGCGCAAGGCAACGGTAGCAACTTCCTCGCTCGGTGATAAGCTTAAGGAAAAGCTCATCAATAAGGAATAAGGGCGGAGGAACGATCTGCGGTCATGACGAAATCGGAGTTGATTGGCTCGTTGGCCGAAAAGCAGCCACAGCTTGACCAGCGCGATGTGGAACTGGCGGTGAAGGGTCTGCTGGAACGGATGTCGGCAGCACTGGAAGCGGGCGAGCGGATCGAGGTGCGTGGTTTTGGGAGCTTCTCGCTCCATGAGCGGCCCTCGCGGATCGGGCGGAATCCGAAGACAGGCAACAGCGTCCAGGTGCCAGACCGGCGCGTGCCACACTTCAAGCCCGGCAAGGAGCTGCGGGAGCGGGTTGATCTCTAGCAAGCGGTGCGCAAGGGATGGTAAAAAGAAACGGCATGGGGCAGCCCGTGCCGTTTTTTTTGATGCGGGGTCGAACCTATGAAGCGGTTTCTGTACGCCATCGGAACAATTCTTGTCGTGGCTCTCGGGCTTGGCTTCGCCTACCGGAATGCCGCACCTGTGGTGGTGCGTTATTACGGCGGGCTTGAGTGGAGTGCGCCACTTGCGCTGATCCTGCTGAGCGTGCTGGCGCTGGGGGCCCTCTTGGGTTTCCTGAGTGCGTTTGTGCGGCTGGTGGCGCTGCGGCGGCAGCTCATGCAGTCCCGCAAGCGTGTCCGCCAACTCGAGCAGGAAGTGGCCAACCTGCGCGCTTTGCCGATCAAAGATGTTCTTTAGTGTCTCCACGCTCCTGTGGCTGCTGTTGCCGCTCGCGGCCGGTTCCGGCTGGGGCGCCGGACGATACGAGCAGCGGCGCCAGTCGGCGCGCAAGGATCTGCCGTCGGCCTATTTCAAGGGTCTGAACTACCTGCTGAATGAGCAGGCAGACAAGGCCATTGAGATCTTCATCAAGGTGCTCGAGGTCAACAGCGAAACGGTCGAGACGCACCTTGCGCTCGGGAGCCTCTTCCGGCGGCGCGGTGAGGTGGAGCGGGCGATCCGTGTTCACCAGAACATCATTGCCCGGCCCGCCCTCGACAAGGCGCAGCGGGCGCGCGCGTTGCTGGAGCTTGGCCAGGACTACCTGAAGGCGGGGCTCTTCGACCGCGCCGAGAATCTCTTCCTCGAGCTCGCCGAGATCCGGGCCCACACGGATCAGGCCCTCCGTCTCCTGATGAACATCTACCAGCAGGAACGGGAGTGGGAAAAGGCCATCACCGTGTGCCGGCGTCTTAGCCGGGTGATCAACATGAATCTCAACGATGTCATCGCCCAGTATCATTGCGAGCTTGCCGAAGCCGCTTACGGACGACAGGAATACGATGTGGCCCGCGATCAGGCCCGCCGGGCCTTGCAAAGCGATCGTGGCTGCGTGCGGGCAAGCCTGGTGCTGGGCCGCATAGAGGCAACCCAGGGGGCCCATCGGGAGGCGATCAAGGCGTGGCGGCGTATCGAGGTGCAGGATCCCCATTATCTCGGCGAAATCGCGCCCAAACTCGCGGAAAGCTACCGCGCCATCGATGACGAGGCGGGGCTTTTCGAGTTTCTGCAGGATGCGCTCAACCGGCACGCCGATGTGGCCACCATGCTCGCCATGGCGGATGTGATCGAGCAGCGTCAGGGCCTGGATGCGGCGGAGACTTTCGTGGTGTCGTGGTTGCGGCGCAAGCCATCGGTGCAGGGTCTGCACCGCCTGGTCGGCCTCCACGCCGCGCAGGGGGCGGGCCTGTCGGCCAACGATCTCGCCATCCTGAAAGGGATCATGGAGCAGATCGTCGAGCACAGGCGCCGTTACGTATGCCGTCACTGCGGGTTCAGCGGGCGTGCCATATACTGGCAGTGTCCGAGCTGCCACCGGTGGAATACCGTCAAACCGGCAGGAGACGAGCATGTCACATGATCCGCGCATCATCATCGCGCTCGACGTGGCGCAGGGCGCGCAGGCCCTCGCACTCGCCGATCGGCTCGATCCGCAGGCCTGCCGCCTGAAGGTCGGACTGGAGCTTTTTACGGGAAGCGGCCCGGCGATCGTGCGGGCGCTGCAGGAACGCGGTTTCCAGGTGTTTCTCGATCTCAAATATCACGACATCCCGAACACCGTGGCGCGGGCCTGTGCGCGGGCCGCGGATCTGGGCGTGTGGATGATGAATGTGCATGCGCTGGGCGGGCCCCGCATGCTGGCGGCTGCGCGCAAGGCAGTGCCGTCTACTACTTTGCTGATCGGCGTGACGATCCTCACCAGTCACGATCGCGCGGAACTCTCCCTCTTGGGACTCGGGGAGCCGGGCAGCCGCGTCGAGGAGCTGGCCGGCCTCTGTGCCGCCGAGGGTCTGGATGGCGTGGTCTGCTCGCCGCAGGAGGCAGCGCCGCTGCGCGCGCGGCATGCGCGCCCCTTTTGTCTCGTCACCCCGGGCATCCGTCCTCGCGGGGCACACACCGACGACCAGCGCCGGGTTGCCACCGGACCCGAGGCGCTTGCGGCCGGAGCCGATTATCTTGTCATCGGGCGCCCCATCACGGCGGCCGCCAACCCGCAGGAGGCGCTGGCCGCGTGCCGCGCCGAGATTGGAGAGGCCGGCTAGCCGGCCAGTTGCACCCGCCGGTGCAAGGGAGCAGAAGTGCAGTCAACCATGCAGGAAACCCTCGAAAAAATGGCGCGCGCCCATGTGCTTGTCGTGGGCGATGTCATGCTCGACCGATACTGGTATGGGGGGGTCGAACGGATTTCACCCGAGGCGCCGGTCCCCGTCGTGGCAGTCAGGCGCATGGAGGAGCGTCCGGGGGGCGCGGCCAACGTCGCGCGCAATATCGTCGGTATCGGCGCCCGCTGCCTGCTTACGGCCATCTGTGGCAACGATGCCGCCGCAGACAGCCTTGAAAGTCTTCTGCGGGAGGCGCATGTCGAGCAGCGCCTGATCCGGGATCCACTGGTGAACACCACGGTCAAGCTGCGCGTGGTTTCACGCAATCAGCAGCTCCTTCGCGTGGATTTCGAAACCGAAGCCACACCAGACGGTTGTCGTGCCCTGCAGCGCGGATTCCAGGAGGCGCTTTCGGGTGTCGGTGCAGTCGTCGTTTCGGATTACGGAAAGGGCGGGCTCGGTCATATCCGGGAACTCGTGGAAGAGGGACGCAAGGCCGGCCTCCCGGTCATCGTGGATCCCAAGGGGGATGACTACACGCCTTACCGGGGTGCCACGCTCATTACCCCGAACCGCAAGGAATTCGAGCAAGTCGCCGGCCGCTTTCGCGACGAAGAGGACCTTGAGCGGCGCGCCCGCAGTCTCATGGACGATCTCGATCTGGCGGCCTTGCTCGTGACGCGCAGCGAAGAAGGCATGACGCTCTTTGAGCGCGGAGGCGCGCGGAGCCACGTCCCGGCGCGGGCGCAGGAAGTCTACGATGTCACCGGTGCCGGAGACACCGTGATCGCCATGGTGGGGGCCGCACTCGCGGTCGGCGTGGATCTTCTCGCCGCCATTGCGGTCGCCAATGCCGCGGCGGGTATCGTTGTTGGGCATCTTGGTGCGGTGGCAGTTCCCTTGCAGGAACTTCGCGCCGCCTTGCAGGAAACAGGAGGGCAGGCATGATCGTGGTCACCGGCGGAGCCGGCTTTATTGGTGCCAACATCGTCAAGGGGCTCAATGCGCGCGGGGAAAGGGACATTCTCGTGGTCGATAATCTGGAGCACGGAGACAAGTTCCGGAATCTGACCGATTGCGAGATCGCCGATTACCGCGACAAGCGCGATTTTCTCCCGGAATTGGCCGCCGGCGTTTACGACGGGCGCGTCTCTGCGATTTTTCATGAAGGGGCGTGCTCGGATACGATGAACCACGACGGCCTCTACATGATGCGCAACAACTACGACTATACGAGGACGCTCCTTGCGTTCTGCCAGCAGCAGTCGGCGCAGTTCCTGTATGCCTCATCGGCCTCCGTGTACGGGGCAGGGCGCGTCTTCGAGGAACGGCGCGAACTCGAGGCTCCGCTCAATGTGTACGGGTATTCGAAATTTCTCTTCGACCAGTATGTCCGCCGCACACCGTTGCGCGGACAGGTGGTGGGATTCCGCTACTTCAATGTCTACGGGCCGCGCGAGCAGCACAAGGGCCGCATGGCCTCCGTGGCTTTCCATTTTTTCAACCAGTACCGTGACGGCGGCCAGGTGCGGCTGTTTGCAGGCAGCGACGGGTACGCCGACGGCGAACAGCGGCGCGATTTCGTGTCCGTCGAAGACGTCGTGAAGATCAATCTGTTCTTTCTCGATCATCCCGACAAAAGCGGCATCTTCAACGTGGGCACGGGCCGTGCGCAGAGTTTCAACGATGTGGCGACCGCCACCGTCAATGCCCTGCGATCACATGGCAGCCAAGGCGCGCGGACGACCGCGGAACTGCAGAAGGAAGGCGTGATCGGGTATATCGCCTTTCCGCCGGCCCTGGTCGGCAAATACCAGAGCTTTACCCAGGCTGACATATCCGCCTTGCGCCGCGCCGGTTACGGGGCGCCGCTCTATACTGTAGAAGAGGGTGTGAGCCGCTATATGGCGCACATGCTCGGAATGCAGCCCGCACCATGAGATGTGTCCCGCGGATCGGGCGCGCCTCGGGGGCTCGGCTGGTCCCGGTTGAATCCGGCATGCGGCATCGGCTAGCGGGGTCGGCGCGGATCCCGTCTGTGCGAGGCGCAGGCGGGGCCTCGTGCGCGGTAGCGCGATCACGGCATCCTGGGTACGGGGCGTATCGGTGAGCGCGGTGGGCACCAGCGGGGCCGCCAACGGAGAGCGGGGCGCGGGGACAAAGTGACCAAGGGCGTGGGTGAATGGCGTACGTTGTGGGGCATGCTGAGCCATCCGCAGAGACGGCAGGCCGGCGTGGTCTTTTTGCTCATGGTTCTCGTGTCTTTTTTCGAGATGTTGAGCGTCGGCGTGGTGTTGCCGCTCGCCATGGCGCTTGTCGATCCCCAAAGAATCGAGCAGTTGCCGCTCCTGCGCGCACTCTGGGAGTTGCCCTTCGTGAAGGCGGCGGGCAGCGAGGGTTTTGTCATCAGCCTCGCGTTTGTGATGCTCGGCGTCATCATCCTGAAGGGGCTTTTCGTATCCTACGGATACAGGCGGCAGTTCCGCTTCATTTATGCGTTTCAGAAAGACATCACGAACCGGCTCCTGCGCGGGTATATCTACGTGCCCTACACGTACCACTTGACGCACAACAGTACCGATCTGCTGAAGAATCTCCGCGGCGAGGTACCGGCCTTTACGGAAGGTGTGCTGTTGCCGGCACTGCAGGTCGTGAGCGAATCCGCCGTGGGACTGGCGCTGCTCGCCTTGCTGCTCCTCGTGAGCGCCGGACTCACGCTCGCGGTCGGTGCCATTCTCGGGATCACCTTCCTTGCCATCTTCAGGCTCACGCGCAGCCGCAACGAGCGTCTCGGGCAGACGCGCCAGGTGGCGATGAGCCGCATGTTCCGCCATGCGGCGGACGCGCTTGGTGCTGTGAAGGACCTGACCGTGCTGAATCGGCAAGAGCCCCTTCTGGGTGCACATGAGAAGGAGAGTACACTGTACAGCGAGGTCAGCGCCTCGCACATGGCGACCTTGCAGATCCCCCGCATCATGATCGAATTTCTGGCGTTTACGGGCCTTATTGCCATCCTCATTTATAGCGAGACCGTACTGCGCCAGCCGCAGGAAGCGGTACCGCTGATGGCGATGTATGCGATGGCGGCCTTCCGGCTGATGCCGTCGCTCACGCGCGTGCTCGCGGCAATGATGTCGGTGCGCTACAACAGGCGCACGATCGAAATCCTGGCGCAGGCCCTGGCGGAAGTGGAGCCGCCGGAACAGGGCAAAGACGCGGAGGGAACGCTGCCGTTTGCGCGGGAAGTGCGCCTTGATGGCGTGAGCTTTGGCTACCCGGGCGCGCGCGGGCGGACGCTCCATGACATCAGTTTACGCATCGGCAAAGGGGAAACAGTTGGTTTCGTGGGTCCTTCGGGCGCCGGCAAGAGTACGCTCGCCGATGTGCTGCTGGGGATTCTGCCCGGTTATGAGGGGCGGCTGTTCATCGATGACGTACCGCTTGACGTGGCGACGCTCTGCGACTGGCGGCGGCGTATCGGCTACGTCCCGCAGCAGATTTACCTGACGGATGATACGATCGCGGCGAACGTGGCATTCGGCATCGCTCCCCCCGGTGTCGACCGTGCCGCGGTCTTGCAGGCACTCAAGGTCGCCCAGTTGGGCCCTTTCGTCGCGGGATTGCCGGAGGGGATCGACACGGAAATAGGCGACCGCGGTGTGCGTTTGTCGGGTGGCCAGCGGCAGCGTCTGGGGATCGCGCGCGCGCTCTACCACAATCCTGAGGTTCTTATCCTCGACGAGGCGACGGCGTCGCTCGATCGGCTCACGGAGGCCGACATCACGCGCGCCGTAGAGCTGTTGGCTGGCAGGAAGACGATAATCGTCATCGCGCATCGCCTGAGCACTCTCGAGAAGTGTGATCGCATATACCTGATCGAGAAAGGCCGGCTAATCGACAGCGGAACCTTGACCGAACTGTCGGCGCGGCATGCCTTCTTTTCGCGTCCGTCGTTGCGGAAAGCGGCGCTGTGAAGTACGGGGAGCGGTCGTGAGGGTCCTCGTCAGTGGCGCGTCAGGGTTCATCGGGGGGGCGCTTGCGGTGGCGCTCGGGCGCGAGGGGCACACTGTGCGCGGACTGGGCCGCACGGCCGCCCCCGGCATGGAGTGGCGGCAGGCGGACCTGGCTGACCCGCAGTCACTGCAAGGTTGCTGCGCGGGGATCGACGCCGTCTGCCATCTGGCGGGTTCCGCCCACGTCAATGCGCCCCGCGCGGTGCATGAGGCCATAACCGTCGAGGGTACGCGCGCGTTACTGGCCGAGGCGAAAAGCGCCGGCGTGCAGTCCTTTCTGTTTGTGAGCAGCATAAAGGCGGTGTGCAGCCGTGACGATTATGCCAGGAGCCGGCTGGCGGCCGAGGCGCTCGTGTTGGCCGCCAACGGGATGGCAAGCCACGTCGTGCGTCCGGCGCTCGTCTACGGACCGGGCATGAAGGGCAATCTGGCGCATCTGCTCGCCTGGGCCGGACGCCCTGCGCCATTGCCGATCCCGAAGGGGCTCGCGGTACGCAGCATGGTCCACCGTGACGACCTGGTGGCGGTGATCGTGGCATTGCTCGCGAAGGTCGCGACCACGGGACCGTGGGTGGTGTCGGATGGCCTGCCCTATACGCTGTGGGACATCTATGCCGCCATGCGCCACGCCTGTCACCGCCGCGTTCTGCCCCTGCACGTCCCGGCTGTCTGGGTGCGCGGCGCCGCGGCGGCGGGCGATGTACTGGGCCGCCTGTCGGGACGCGCCCTGCCTTTTGATTCGGGTGCGCTGCGGCCTTTGCTGGAGTCATGCTACGTAGAGGATCGGCAGGTATGGCGGGCACTCGGCATGAATCCGCGCTGGACTCTTGCCACGGCGCTTGCCGGCATGATGGACGGTGAGAATGGTTGAGCGCGGGTCCGCTGCGGCCGGGGCGGCGATGCCGCTGTACGCGCATGTCTGACAGCGTGCAGCTCATGGCGGACATCGGCCGTCTCGCGGCGATTGCGGCCGCCGTGTACGGCCTCACGCGATTGCTGGCCCATCCGCGGAATCCGTGGAACGTTCTGGATGTGCCCAATGCGCGTTCCCTGCACAGTGTTCCGGTCCCCCGTACGGGGGGGCTTGCGATTCTGGCCGGACTCGCGCTTGCCTGTATCTTGTTCGGACCGCATGGGAGCCGGCAGGATATCGTCGCAGGCGGGGCCCTTGTGGGCATTGCCCTCGTTTCCTGGCGTGATGACCGTGCATCACTGCCTCCCGCAACCCGTCTTGCGGCACAATTTGCGGCGGCGGCGGTTACGGTCGTCTGGGGTGGTGTGCGCTGGACGGGGGCGCTGCTGCCTGGTGTCCCCCTGGCATTGCCGTCCGTGGTCCGCGACGCCGGAAGCGTGGTGTATCTGACCTGGTGCATGAATCTCTACAATTTCATGGACGGCATGGATGGATTGGCGGGAGGAATGGCGGTTTTCGGATTCGGCACCCTGGCGGCGCTCGGGGCCCGCGCAGGCGCCGTGCCGTTTGCGCTGACGGGCGGGGCCATCAGTGCGGCGGCGTTCGGCTTTACGGTGAGCAATTATCCACCCGCCCGCCTCTTCATGGGTGACGCCGGTTCGGTGCCGCTTGGCTTCCTTTTTGGCGTAATGACCCTGGTTGCGAGCCGGGGAGTGGCCCCGCTGTGGGTCGGCATACTCATATTTTCACCGTTCTGTGTGGACGCGTCCGTCACGCTTATACGGCGTCTTTGGCGCGGCGAGAACCCTGCGCAGGCGCACCGTGAACACTACTATCAGCGCCTGGTGATGGGTGGTCTCGGTTCGGCACGGGTCGTGACGCTTGAATACGGCCTTATGGGTTTGTGCGCGGTGAGCGCCTGGTGGGCGGCCATCGGGTCACGCGCCACCCAATGGGTTATAATCGCGGTCTGGGCGTGCGCCTATGCCGCCTTGGCGATGGCTATCGAACGATGGCAGGGTGGCTGACCGGATGCGGGGAATTGCGCGGGGATTGCGAAGTCGGTGGGCGGTCGTAGCTCACGATCTGGTGATGATTCCACTCGCCTGGTTCGGGGCGTACTGGCTGCGCTTCAATCTTGGCCCGGTGCCCTGGGTCTTCATGCACCAGGCGGTCGATGCGCTGCCACTCGTGTGGATCGTGCAGGGCGTCGTGTTCTGGAACATGGGACTCTACCGCGGGATCTGGCGGTTTGCCTCGGTTCCGGATCTGCGGCGGATCGGCACGGCGGCGGTGGCGGGAACGGCAGGCAGTGCGCTCGCTATCTTTCTCGTGGGCCGGCTTGTCGATGTGCCGCGCTCGTCGTTCGTTCTAGACGGCCTGCTGCTCATCGTGTTTTTGGGGGCACCCCGTTTCCTGTACCGCTCGTTCAAGGACCGGACCCTTTATCGGGAAGGCGACAAGCGCGCGCTCATCGTGGGAGCGGGGCGCGCCGGCGAGATGCTGGCCCGCGATCTGCTGCGGGACACCCAGATAGGCTACAGGCCCGTCGCCTTCGTCGATGACGAGCGGCGCCGAGGCGAAGAGATCCATGGCTTGCCGGTAGCCGGAACCTTTGCCGAAATTCCAGACATAGTCGAACGTTTGAAGGTCGACATCCTCTTTATTGCCATAACAGAGAGCAAGGGCAGCGCCATGCGCCGCCTGATCGAGTTGTGCGAGACCAGCAACCGGCCCTTCCGCATCCTGCCGGATCTGCAAAACGTGGTCGACGGGCAGGTCAGCATCCGTGAGCTCCGCGAGGTCAACATCGAGGATCTGCTGGGACGCGAACCGGTCATGCTGGACTGGCAGGAGATCGGCCAGAGCGTCCGCGGGAAGGTTGTCGTGGTCACCGGCGCCGGCGGCTCCATCGGGTCGGAACTGTGCCGGCAGATTGCGCGGCTCGTACCGCGTACGCTGGTCCTGTTCGAGCGGGGGGAGTACAACCTGTATGCCATCGAGCTCGAATTGCGCCAGCACCATCCTGATCTCCATCTGGTTCCGGCTTTGCTGGATGTCTGTGACGCGGATGCCGTTGAACGGCTCTTTGCCGGGCAGCGTCCGGATGTCGTGTTTCATGCGGCGGCCTACAAGCACGTACCCCTGCTCGAAAGCCAGGCGCGGGCGGCCGTGCGCAACAATGTATTCGGGACTGCGGTGCTGGTGGATGCCGCCGATCGCCACGGATGCGGGACGTTTTTGCTGATCTCCACGGACAAGGCGGTCAATCCATCGAACATCATGGGCGCAACGAAGCGGGCGGCAGAGATCATCTGCCAGGATCGCCAGGCACGTTCGCGTACGCGGTTTGTCACGGTGCGCTTCGGCAATGTTCTCGGATCGGCGGGCAGCGTGATACCGCTGTTTCGCAGGCAGATCGCGGCCGGAGGACCGGTAACCGTGACCCATCCGGACATCACGCGGTATTTCATGACGATTCCCGAGGCCTGTACGCTCATCCTGCAGGCGAGCGTCATCGGGACCGGCGGGGAGATCTTCGTCCTCGATATGGGGGAGCCGATCCGGATCCGCTATCTCGCCGAACAGCTGATCCTGTTGTCGGGCAAGCGTCCCAACGAAGACATAGAGATCGCGTATACGGGCCTGCGTCCTGGTGAAAAACTCTACGAGGAGCTGTTCTACGCAGACGAGCAGTTGCGGGCGACGCGGCATCCGAAGATCCGTCTCGCGCAGGCCGGTGCAGTCGACGCGGGCTCGCTGAAGAGGCGGCTCGCCCTTTTGAATGCGCGCTGTGAGGAGGGAATCGACGAAGCCATACGCGATGACCTCGTGGCGCTCATTGGCGAATTCCTGCCGGAAACGGCAGTGGACGCGAAGGCATTGCCGGTCTCGGAGGCAAAAGGCTCTGGATGAGCAGCCGCCTCTATGCGGGCGCCAACGGAATCTTGTTTTTGGGTCATGGGGCGGTCACCATGCCGCAAAGCCGCGCCGGCGCGGTGACGGGAACAGGAGGCAGGGTGTGAATATGGGAAAGGGGTTGAAATGGCGGCCATAAAGAAAGCGGTATTTCCGGTTGCGGGTCTCGGTACGCGGTTTTTGCCGGCGACGAAAGCAAGCCCCAAGGAGATGTTGCCCATCGTCGATAAGCCGCTCATCCAGTATGCGGCCGAAGAGGCGATCGAGGCGGGGATCAAGGAGCTCATCTTCGTCACCGGCCGCAGCAAGCGCGCGATCGAGGACCATTTCGACAAGGCCTACGAACTCGAGGCCGAGCTTGAGGTGCGCGGCAAGAACCAGATTCTCGGCCAGCTGCGGGGCATCCTTCCCCGGGACGTCACCTGCATCTACATCCGTCAGGCGGAGGCCCTTGGGCTCGGCCATGCGGTGTTGTGTGCCCGCCAGGTGGTGGGAAGCGAACCTTTCGCGGTGATCCTGGCGGATGACTTGATCGATGCGGCGCCCTCTGTTCTCTCACAAATGGTGGGGCTTTATGAACACTATCACAACGCGGTGATCGGCGTGCAGCCGATCAATCCGGAGGATACGGGCTCCTATGGCATCGTGCGCACCCGCAATTTCGATGACGGATTGCATCGTCTCGAGGGAATCGTCGAGAAACCGAAGCCCGCTGAGGCACCTTCGCACCTGGGCGTGGTGGGCCGCTATATCCTTACGCCCCGCATTTTCGGGTTGCTCGAGAGCATAGGGGCCGGTTCCGGCGGCGAGATCCAGCTGACGGATGCGATTGCCCAGCTGCTGGAGCGCGAGCAGGTGCTTGCCTATGAATTCGCGGGCAAGCGCTATGACTGCGGCAGCAAGCTTGGCTACCTGGAGGCCACTGTCGAATACGCGCTCAAGCACCCGGGTTTGAAGCAGAAATTCCGGGATTATCTGAAGGGTCTTGATCTGTGAGGACAGCGCCGGCTCTCTGCTATAGGCTTTGTCCAAAAGAATCGGCTATAATCGCGCTCCTTCTCTGATAAAACGCATTCGCGGAGTGCTGTATGGCTGATAAGCTGCTGATGATGTTGGTGAATACCGACCCCAAAAACGGATCGGAGCTGGGTGCGCCGTTTTTTCAGGCCACCGTCGCTGCGGCCATGGAATACGAAGTTACCGTCATTTTGACGGCCCGTGCCGGTGAGCTTGCCATCAAGGGTGTCGCCGAAAAGCTCCATGTGCAGGAAGGGAGCCCGAAATCGGTATACGACTTCATCAAGGATGCCCATGAAGCCGGTGTCCACTTCAAGGTCTGCACGCCGACTTTGGAGCTTTGGGGCAAGGACCTGATTCCGGAGATCGAAGAGACGGTCGGCGGAGCGTATGTCATCACGCAGGCGATGGATGACGACACGGTGACTTTCACCTACTGATCGCTGCGGATGGAATCCAATCGAGCCACCATGGCCCGGCAGGCGTGGGCCGCTCTGGAAACGGCCCACTGCCTTTATACCGAGGAGCAGGTTGCCGCGGCGCTGGACGTCATGGCGGCGCAGCTGAAGGCGGTAGTCGGTGATGCCAATCCGCTCATCACGGTCGTCTTGAACGGCGCGGTCGTGTTCGCCGGGCAGCTGCTTCCGCGCCTGACCTTCCCCCTTGAAGTCGACTACGTCCACGCAACCCGCTACGCGGGTGCCATGACGGGCGGCGCCTTGTCCTGGGTGGCTGGACCGAGCCAGTCAGTGCAGGGGCGCACCGTGGTGTTGCTGGACGATATTCTGGATGAGGGGCATACCCTCGCGGCGGCCGCCGGCAAACTGAAGGAAAACGGTGCCGCGCGCGTACTGAAGGCGGTTCTGGTGACCAAGGATCGCCGGCGGGAGCCCGGTCTCGAGGCGGATTTCTCCGCTCTCGACGTTCCTGACCGCTATATATTCGGCTGGGGCATGGATTACGACGGGTTCCTGCGCAATGCCAAAGGGATCTACGCGCTGCCATGAAGCTCGGGATCATAGGCGGCAGCGGCCTTACGCATCTGCGCAATCTGACGGTTCAGGAGCGGCGGGTTTTTCGTACCCCCTACGGTGAACCGTCGGCCCCGATGGTGCACGGCACCGTGGGTGGCCAGGACGTCATCTTTTTGCCACGCCATGGCCAGGCCCATACGATCCCGCCTCACCGGGTCAACTATCAAGCCAATCTCTGGGCCCTGAAGGAATCAGGCGCGACGCATGTAGTCGCCGTGAATGCCGTGGGCGCGATCAACACGGCCTTTGCGTCGGGCTCACTGGTCCTGCCGGACCAGATCATCGATTACACGTACGATCGCGAGCACACCTTTTTCGGCAACAGCCCCGAACCGGTGACACACATCGATTTCACCAACCCCTACTGCGAAATGCTGCGCGAGGTTCTGCGGCGGGGGGCAATCGAGGCCGGTATCGATCTCGCGGTCGGCGCAACCTACGCAGCCACCCAGGGACCGCGCTTCGAAACGATAGCCGAGATTCGCCGGCTCGAGCGGGACGGTGCCGATATCGTCGGCATGACCGGCATGCCGGAGGCCGGGCTCGCCCGTGAGCTGGCCTTATGTTACGCATCGGTTGCGGTGGTTGCGAACCCGGCGGCCGGCAAGGCCGACGGTGAGATCGATCTGCGCGAGATCGAACGTTTCCTCGAAGGCGGGATGGGCAAGGTGCGGGCGCTCCTCGAGCACGCCATTCCGCTCCTCTATGGCGTGAGCGCCTAGACAGGCGGTGGGCCCGCCTTGCGCTGCCGCGCTCGCGTCCCTAGGGGAGTCTTGAGGGGTCCTGTCCCTTATAGCGGGTCACGAGGACGAGAACCCCGAACTTGGGATTGTCGAAATAATTGACACTGTTCAAGGCAACCGGGCGGTTTTCGATCAGGCGGAAAACCGGTGGGGAGGATGGGGTCGTTTCGAACGGGGAGCCGCTCTCGCCGGGGACCGGTTCGCTGCCCCCGGAAACCTCCCCCTGGCCGCCAAGTGACCCCCCATGGTGATAGCGCAGATCCAGGGACACGTGCAGCAGCCGCCACTGAAACACCCGAATGACGCCGTCCAGGCGTCCATGGCCGAGGCTCCGGATGAGGACCGGGCGCGTCTTGTGTCGCGAGACGGCGTCTTGTATCCAGCTGCGCGCGGCCAGAATGGTGTAGCGGGAGTGGTTCGCGAGGCGATTTTCGGCCGCCAGAAGAACGGAGCCCGGGGGCAGCTCGTGACTTGGCTGGAGCGCGTGATGCAGTCCCCGGATCCGGGGATTGGGATCCTGGTGCCAGTGTTCACCGCCGTCCAGGCGGCGCAGGTGGTTCGCGAAAACGAGCACCTGCACTTCATAAAGGGCCGAGGTCTTCGGCGCCGCGCATGCCGGCAAAGGCATGAGGGCGGCAATCACAAATGCGATGATGCGACGCAAGGGCGCCTCCTTTGATACAATGCGCGTAGTATGGCGGCGATGTTGGTGGGGGTAAAGCCATGGCGGTGAAGCCAGTCCGGCGAATGGGTGATCCCGTATTGCTCGCGCGCGCGCAGCCGGTCGGCGACGTGCCTTCGGCAGCGCTGGAGGCGCTCGTCCAGGATATGAGGGACACCATGGCGGCGCTCGATGGCGCAGGGCTCGCGGCCCCGCAAATCGGGGTGCCGCTGCGCGTCGTCATTTTTGGCGTGCAGGCCAATCCCCGCTACCCGCATGTCGCCGAAGTCCCCATGACCGTCCTCATAAATCCCGTGGTTGAGCCGCTGTCTTCCGAAGAAGAGGAAGATTGGGAGGGGTGCTTGAGCGTGCCGGGCCTGCGCGGGCTCGTGCCCCGCTATCACCGGATCCGCTACCGGGGCGTCGATGCCACCGGCCAGCCGATCGACCGCGAAGCCGAAGGCTTTCACGCCCGCGTTGTCCAGCATGAATGCGATCATCTCGACGGGATCCTCTATCCGATGCGCATCCGCGATCTGCGCCACTTCGGCTATGAAACCATTCTCTTCCCGCAAGGAGTCGGCGGGCCCGACTAACGAAGCGTCTGGCCGACGGCCGGTGTGCCGGCCTGGGTCCTTGGCGGGGGCTCAGTGCGAGCGTGCGGTGGACTGGGCGGTGGCCGGCGGATGCGCTTCCAGTTGCTTCAGTAAATCGCGCAATGCGCGGATGCGTGTATCCGCGTCCGTCCATTCGCCACTCGCCCGCAAACACTGCGGGCCATCCAGGCGGTATTGCCGCGGATTCGTCTGAATGAGGCGAATCATCGTGGCGGGATCCACGTTCGGTTTGGCCGTGAATTCGATGCGGGCGCCTTTGGGCCCTGCGTCGATGCGCGTCACGCCGAGCGCGCGCGCCTGCCGCCGCAGGCGGGCGATCTCGAAGAGGCGTGCAGCCGGCGTGGGCGGCGGGCCGAAGCGGTCCATGAGTTCGCCCGCGAGGTCGTCGAGTTCCGTGGCGTCGGCGGCGTTGGCGATGCGCTTGTAGAGGACAAGGCGCGTATGCGGATCCGGACAGTATTCGTCGGGCAGCAAGGCGGGTACGTGCAGGTCCATGTCCGTGGTCCGCGAGAGCACCGAACTCTCATCGACCGTTCCGCCGGCCTTGAGCGTGGCGACGGCGCGCTCGAGAAGTTCGCCGTAGAGGGTGAAGCCGACCTCGTCGATCTGACCGCTTTGCGATTCCCCAAGGAGTTCGCCTGCGCCGCGGATTTCGAGATCATGGGAGGCGAGCGCAAAGCCTGCGCCGAGATCCTCCAGGGAAGCGATCGCGTCGAGGCGCTTGCGTGCGTCTCCTGCGAGGGTGACGCCTTCTGGCGTAAGCAGGTAGGCGTAGGCGCGGTGATGGGAGCGGCCCACGCGGCCGCGGAGCTGGTGAAGCTGCGCGAGACCAAAGCGGTCGGCCCGCTCGATGACGATCGTATTGGCAGTCGGTACATCGATCCCTGTTTCAATGATCGTACTGCAGAGGAGGATATGAAACCGCTGATGGTAGAAATCGAGCATCACGCGCTCTAGCTCGCGCTCGGGCATCTGGCCATGTGCAATGCGGATGTCGGCTTCCGGGATCAGTTCGCGCAGGCTGTGTTCGCGCCGTTCCATGGTCCGCACGTCGTTGTGCAGGAAATAGATCTGGCCACCACGGCGCATCTCGCGCAAGATCG
>JAJYDN010000057.1 GCA_021777535.1 Pseudomonadota bacterium | reverse complement strand
AGACCAACGGTCCCCAGGTCTACCGTATGGAGCCCATAATCGGAATCGAACCGATGACCTCTTCCTTACCAAGGAAGTGCTCTACCGACTGAGCTATATGGGCGAAGTTGCCCCTTTGCTCCACCAAACTGGAGCGGGTGATGGGAATCGAACCCACGCTATCAGCTTGGAAGGCTGAAGTTCTACCATTGAACTACACCCGCCTCGACGCTTGGGGCGACCATCGACTACTGGTACAAAACTACTGGTGGAGGGGGGAGGATTCGAACCTCCGAAGGCAGAGCCGTCAGATTTACAGTCTGATCCCTTTGGCCGCTCGGGAACCCCTCCAAACACAAGCCGCGAATTGTGATTAAGCGCCCTGCGCTTGTCAACACCTGCCCTCAAGATCCCTGCGCATGGGCGCCAATGAGATTCAGGGCCGACCCCGCCCAGAACCAGCCAATCTGCTCGGCGGTCAAGGTGTGGCGGGCGAAAAACTCCTCCTCGCTGCCATCGGCGTGACGTATCCGGACACGCACATCCTCGCCCGGCGCCAGGCGGCCGATGTCTGGCAGGGTCACACGGTCATCGCGGCGCAGCCGCTCATAATCCGCCTCGTTGGCGAAAGTGAGCGGCAAAACACCCTGCTTCTTCAAGTTCGTTTCATGGATGCGGGCAAAGCTGCGCACCAAGATGACCCGCCCGCCGAGATAACGGGGGCTCATGGCCGCATGCTCCCGGGAACTGCCTTCGCCGTAATTCCGGTCACCCACCGCAACCCATGACAGCCCGTGCGCCTTGTAGGTGCGCGCGAGCTGCGCAAGCGGTACCGCTTCCTCGCCGGTTTCGACATTATATCCCGTCCCGGGGTTCGTGCCGAAGGCATTGACGGCCCCCAGGAAAAGATTGTCGCTGATGCGATCGAGGTGCCCCCGGTACTTGAGCCAGGGTCCCGCTGCGGAAATGTGGTCGGTCGTGCACTTGCCGACCGCCTTCAGGAGGATGGGCAGGTCCGCAAAACCTTCCGGCCGGTTAGGCGCAAACGGCTCGAGCAGGCTCAGCCGCTCACTGTCAGGACGCACCCGTACCTGCACCCGCGACGGATCCGCCGCCGGCGGCGTGTATCCATCGGCCGCCTGCGCAAAGCCGCCGGCCGGCAGTTCGTCGGCCACTGGTGGAACGAGTGGCACCAAAGCGCCATTGACACGCACGCCCGCAAGCGGATTTGCGGTCAGATCGGCGGTGAGCGCAAAGGCGGTCACCAGCTCGGGGCTCGCGATGAAGGCGTGCGTACCCGGATTCCCGTCGTTACGTCGCGGGAAGTTGCGGTTGTATGAAGTCAGGATGCTGTTGGGCACGCCCTTTTCCATGTCCTCGCGGTCCCACTGGCCGATGCATGGCCCGCAGGCATTGGCCAGCACCACGCCGCCAATCGCGGTCAGATCGGCGAGCAAGCCGTCGCGTTCGATCGTGGCGCGCACCTGTTCGGAGCCCGGCGTCACCAAAAAAGGCACCTTGGCCTTGAGTCCCAGGGCATGCGCCTGGCGCGCGACATGCGCGGCGCGGCCAATATCTTCATAGGACGAGTTCGTGCAGCTGCCGATGAGCGCCGCAGACAGCTGCGGCGGATAGGCGTGCGCCGCCACATCTGCCGCAAACTGCGAGACGGGACGGGCCAGATCGGGCGTGTGCGGCCCGACCACATAGGGCTCGAGGCTCGACAGGTCGATCGTGACAACCTGATCGAAATAGCGGGCCGCGTCAGCGAACACCTCGGGATCAGCCTTCAGGTCGGCCGCCGCCGCGCGGGCGGCCCCGGCAACGGCCTCCCGGCCGGTCGCACCGAGATAGGCCGCCATACGCTCATCAAAGGGAAACACCGAGGTCGTGGCGCCGAGCTCCGCACCCATGTTGGTGATGGTCGCCTTGGCGGTCGCACTCAACGACGCAGTGCCGGCGCCGAAATATTCAACGATGTGACCCGTTCCACCACTCGTTCCGAGGAGGCCGGCAAGCTTCAGGATCACGTCCTTGCCGCTTGCCCAGCCGGACAACTGGCCGGTGAGCTCCACGCCGATCAGCCGCGGCCATTGCAGCTCCCACGGCAGCCCGACCAGCACATCCACGGCATCAGCACCACCCACACCGACCGCCAGCATGCCGAGACCGCCGGCATTGGGGGTGTGCGAATCCGTGCCGATCATGAGGCCGCCCGGAAAGGCGTAATGCTCGAGCACCACCTGATGAATGATGCCCGACCCCGGCTGCCAGAAACCGATACCGTATTTGGCGGCCACCGAAGCCAGAAAGGCATAGACCTCCGCGTTGGCCTGTTCGGCAATCGTGAGGTCGGGCTGCGCGCCCGCGCGGGCGCGGATCAGGTGGTCGCAGTGCACGGTCGCGGGAACAGCGACCTCGGGGCGACCCGCGCTCATGAATTGCAGCAGCGCCATCTGCGCGGTCGCATCCTGCATGGCCACCCGGTCCGGACGGAAAGCCTCCGTGCTCTTGCCCTTTACGGGTAGCGCGGGGCGCTCCACCCAATGGGCGAACAGCACCTTTTCGGCCAGGGTAAGGGGGCGGCCGACGCGGGCACGGATGCCCCGCATGCGTTCGGCGAGCCCTCTGTAATGCGCAATGGCGCCAGCGGCGGCATCAGCGGGAGTCTTTTCCATGGATGAATCTCGTTCCGGAGACGGTCTCTTGAATAGCCCGCAGAGGGATTCGAACCCCCGACCCTCTGATTCATACCCACTACTGCTTTCGCAGCCCCTTGCGGGTTTGGGGTCTGGACTTTCTCTTCACCGTGCCGCGTCCGCGCGGTTTAGGTGGATGGTGTAAAGTCTCTACACTCGCTGCTTGCGGCAGCTAGCACGGGATTGCCAAGATCCCTGAAGGAATCCTTGAGGTTTCCCCGTTTTAGCCATCTCCACTGCCAGGGTTTCCCCGGACAGGTGCAATTTTACAAATCAGATGCTCTACCGACTGAGCTATGCGGGCACCGGGAGCGCCGTCATGTTAAAAGACGGGACCACTTCAATGCAAGCGCGGTGGGGCGGCGCATGCCGCATGCGGCATGACGGCTATGCCCGCAGGAAGCGGTGTGACGGTGAAAAGATGGACGTAATAATGAGATGGGGTGACAAGAGCCGCCTGCAGCGTATGCAGACCGTCGTGCAGCAGGGCACTGCGGTAGCGGCGGGT
Source organism: Pseudomonadota bacterium (assembly GCA_021777535.1). Taxonomy (GTDB): domain Bacteria; phylum Pseudomonadota; class Gammaproteobacteria; order Acidiferrobacterales; family Acidiferrobacteraceae; genus JAJYDN01. Next base: position 2,381 of record JAJYDN010000057.1, on the reverse strand, counting down.
AGCTGCCTCGTTGTTGAACACGCCAAGTGAGAGGATGCGCCCGCCGCGGGGGCCGCGTGTGACATAGGCGCCGCGCACGCCGTCGGCCTCCAGATGGACCCGGTCCGGCCATGACACCGCGGCGGACAAGAACACCCTGTATGCCGCCACGCGGCCGGGGCGCACTTCCACCGCCCCATGCCGATGGAGAAGAAAAGCCGCCGCCTGTGCGTGGCTTCTGAAAGGACCGAAACGCCAGCAATGCATCGGCTGCAGGGAAGAGGTCTCCGGCGCGGCATGGCTGCTTTTCGGTGCCGCGGGCGCTTGCGGCACGGCCGGCGCTTGCGGCGCCACCGGTGGCGCGGGCTTCGGGCTGGCCGGCGGTGCCCAGTGCACCAGGCGCGCAGGCCGGTAGGGCGGCGGCGCCGCAGGTGGCTCGGCTGCGCGCATATAGCCCCAGATACCGAGGGCCACATTGGCCAGCAGCATGAACAGGAAGGTGATTTTCATCGGATCATCAGCGCCAGACCCTGGATCGGCAAGTTCCTTTCGATCTGTATAGGCGTCTGCAGGTGCGAACGCAACAAGTCACTGTCACCCCCACCCAGAAACACCGTGCGATCACCAAGGACAGTGGCCTGCATCGCGAGGATCCGGTCAATGGCTCCGGCTGCGCCCAGGATCACTCCGGCACCAAGCGCACCTGTCGTGGAACGTGGGGTACTGGTGAAATCCCCATCGAAACGCGGGGGCGGAAGATGCGGGATCTTGGCTGCAAGTCCCGCCGTTGCCGCACGCAGTCCGGGCAGGATGACGCCACCCTGGAATGTGCCGTCGGCACTCAGGGCATCGATGGTGATGGCGGTGCCGCAGGTCACGACCGAGGCCGACCCGCGGACGCGGTGCCGTACCGCCACGAGCGCCGCGTAGCGATCGGCGCCGAGCGCCTCCGGCGGCTCATAGAGGTTACGCACGCCAAAGGCGGCGGCCTGTGCCCCATACCAGTGCGGCGAAATGCCCCACATCTCTATGCAGTACGCCTCGACGGGACCCGTGCGGTCCGGGGCTACACACAGCCCATGAACCTCCCCCGGCGCCGGCAAGGCCGACCACTGGTAGCGCATCCCGCCAGGCCCATCACCGTAATCCGTGACACCCCATTCCCAGTCGGTCCCATCGGTCAATGCCCATTTCAGGCGGCTGTTCCCAACATCCAGGAGGAGTTTCATAACGGTCGCAAACGCGCCTCTCCGCTGTACACGATCTGCTCCTTGCCATCGACGCGCACAATCAGCGCGCCCTCATCGGTCACATCGACCAGCGTCGCCTCGACCACGCCGTCCTCCCGCGCCACGGTGACCGCACGCCCGGCGTAGGCATGCAGGGTGCGCCATTCGGCCACCACGGCAGCGGCCCCATCCCGCTCATACTCATCCACGACCCGCAGCAGATGCGCGATCAGATGGCCCGCCAACGCGCTGCGGTCGACCGTACGCTGCTCGTCGAGTGATGCCCAGGGCTGGTCGATGCACGCCCCAGTGGCCGCCGACAGGTGGCAGTTGAGTCCCACGCCAATGACAACCCGCGGCGCCTCGGCCTCGCCCCGGACCTCCGTCAGGATGCCGGCCAGTTTGCGCTCCGCGCAGAGCACGTCATTGGGCCATTTGAGCGCCACGCCCGTGATCCCCGATTCGGCGAGGGCACGGTGCACCGCGACCCCGGCAGCGAGACTCAGGGCGCCCAGATTCCGGCTGCCGCCCCTGATACGTACGGCCACCGACAGCAGAATGTTGCAGTAGGGATCAGCAATCCAGGAACGCCCGCGCCGCCCGCGCCCCGCTGTCTGGCGTTCGGCGAGGCATGCCGTGCGCGCCGCGCCCGCGGCCTGCAGCAAATAACGGTTGGTCGAATCGATCTCCGCCAAAACCTGCAGATCGTCCAGCACCGCGCCGTACCCGTCCACGATGGCCCGGATGCGTCCCGCATCGAGCGGACGATGGGTCACGGGCAGCCGATAGCCCCTGCGTCCGACGCGCACGGGGATCTCCGCCATCTCTGCTACCGCTTTCGAGATGGCCGCCCGCGTGACGCCAAGCCGCGCGCCCAACTCAACGCCCGAATGGTGTGCACCGTCTTTCAGGATCTCGAGAATCTGCTCCGTCAGTCGCATGGTGCAAGTGTACCCACCGAAACCGCTTCGCGCTCCCTCTCCATTCGCGCCGTGCCGCGCAAAAAGAAAAACCCCTGGCCGCATCGCGATCAGGGGTTTTGGCATTAAAAGCCTGGCAGTGTCCTACTTTCACATGGGGAGACCCCATACTATCATCGGCGCTGAGCGTTTTCACTTCCGAGTTCGGAATGGGATCGGGTGGTTCCCGCTCGCTATGGCCACCAGGCAAACT
>JAJYDN010000056.1 GCA_021777535.1 Pseudomonadota bacterium | reverse complement strand
GGGATTTTCTGACCCTGGCGCACGGCTACCCTGAGCAGGAGGCCTGGGCGATGACCTGGGTGGCGCATATCGGCACGCTCTACGCTCTCAACAACCAGCGCCTGGCAGCCACGGAGGACCGCGAATCCTTCGGCCAGCGCGAGATCGCGCTCCACGCCCATCTTCAGTCGACCACCGTCACGCCGTTGCCGCTCCAGTCACTCACTACCAGCCGCCGCCCGCCATCGGCAAGCGCCACGGCGAACGGGTAGGATCCCGCAGGGATATATTGGACATGACTGTTGGAAATGTCTATGCGCGCAAGACTGTTGGATAACAGGCCGGCCACATAGAGGTACCGGCCCGCCGATCCTACCGTTACGGAGTCCGGATAAAAGAAGTGCGGGGCGTCCTGGTTCCCTTGGTACTGGTAGGGGTATTGATGGGCGGGAAAAGGTTACCGAGTTCGGCGGCTTGTTCCTGTTTATCCCGCTGCTGGTTGCCCTGCGCTTCGAGGAGGTTTCGCGACTTCATCGAAGCCCAGGCACGTGTCACGATCAACAGCCACACTGTCGAGGTGGCCTTCGGCAAGCGCGCTCATAGCCCCTTGCTGCTCGCCGCTGGCTTCCAAGACACCGATGTCGCCGTGCCGTGGTGGGGCGGCCGAAAACTCAAAATCTCCTTCGGCTAACCCAAATGTTAAGTCGTATCCCTTGCGTGGGCATCCAGGCTAGACAGCGGTAGAGCGTGTCCTTCTCGGTAAGCCGCAAAATCGGCATCGAGCCAATCTGCCATCGCGCTTTGGACAAATCACTGCTGGTTGCCGCCGCCATTCGGAACCGGGATCGATTAGGCGATATCACGAGCGTTTGCAGGACGGACGCCCAGGGCGTGCCTGTGCGCGAAGGCGGCTGGCGCGCTTCTTAGAAAACATCGGCGCTCACTGCCGCCACAGCACGCCTGCGCGCCAGCAGGCGCCCCATGGGCGTGGACGCTTCAGTTACGGTTCGTTGAGCCGGATACCGACGGCGTTGGCATCGCCGGGCGGGGTCAGGGCTTCCGGAAACAAGGCCACATGACGCACGCGGCCTTCATCGAACAAATGGACGCTTTTGCGCCAAGCGGCTTTCTGGCTGTCATTGATCTCACCTAAGTAAGACCTGGCGTTGAGCGACGCGGCCCGAGCCGAGCCTACGGTTCTCCACCACGCTCCAGTAGTGGTGGGTCTTACCATCCTTGTTGCGGCGTGTGCATTTGAGAAACATATTGCGCAGTGTGGAAACTTCGAAAGCCACTGTCAACCACCAAGGTCTTCACTACACGGGTTAAAGACATCGCGCCGAGAGGAATATCGCGATAACACAGCATGTTACCTCACGCATGCCTCCTTTCCATGGGCGAAAACGGGCGTGTTCCGGGGCGAACAGCGAAAGACGGGCTAATGCCCGCAGTATGATCCCGGAAGGTCCTCGGTAGCGGGGCCATCAAAAGCGGTTTCGGACGATGACTTCGTCGCTATCCAAGGCCCCGCCGCGTGGCCGGGGTTCACGGGTGCGCTTACCGATGGCAAGAAGGAGCCCTATGACATGATCCTCGGGGAGCCGGATCAGGCGGCCGACTTCGGCAAAATCCGCGAGATCCATCGGGCACGAGTCATAGCCCAAGGCCTGGGCCGCAAGCATGAGGGTTTGGGCGGCGATCCCGCAGGAGCGCATGGCCTCGTCGCGTTGCACGACTTCGCGGTCGCGGTAATAGCTGTCGATGGCCGAAAGGAGGCCCTCACGGATCTCGACCGGGGCGTTGCGCCAATAGCGCTCCGGTCGTTTCTGCCAGGCCTTGAGATCGGCACAGATCACGATGAGTAGCGAGGCGTCGGTGATCTGTGGTTGCATCCACGCGACCGCGCGGATGGCCTCGCGCAGCGCGGGGTCTTGCACGAGCACGAAGCGCCAGTGTTGGATATTGAAGGCGGTGGGCGAGAGGCGTGCGAGCGAGAGAAGGGTGTCGATATCGTGTTCCGAAAGCCGATGGCTCGGGTCGAAGTGCTTGATGGCGCGACGGGACTTGATTGCGGTGATGACGTCCATGGGGTCCTTTGTGTGGTCTCGTGGGGTAGCCGGCCTCATAGGCCTGCGGCTATCCTAGGAGCATGCCGTCTCGTTTGTAAGAACGCACAGAATTGTGGGGTACTTACACCGTGTATACCGAGGAATAGCTATGCGCCCGAGTCGTTACGTTCGCTATGACTGCGATTTCGGTTGTCCGGTCGAGGCCTGTCTGGAGGTGATCGGCGGCAAGTGGAAGGGTGTGATTTTGTTCCATTTGTTGGGGGGTACCAGGCGTTTTGGGGAGCTCTCGCGCCTCATGCCGGCGGTGACACAACGGATGTTGACACGCCAATTGCGAGAGCTTGAAGCCGACGGCATCGTGGTCCGTGTCGTCTATCCAGATGTGCCGCCCAAGGTGGAATATTCGCTCAGCCCTTTTGGCAAGACGCTCGCGCCGGTGCTCGAGGTGTTGCGGGGTTGGGGAAGTGAGTATCTCGATGAGATCGTACGCATCCGTCAGATCGTGGTCTGAACTTAAGATTCCTGAAGGCCCCGAGATGGGGGGCGGGGCGCCGTGCGGTCGGTGGTGACGGGGCGCCATGGTTCGACTAGGATGCGGGTTTTCTTCCGGGGGGATCTGAGCATGGCCAAGGCTCGGCGCGCGACACCGAAGATCGTGGAACTCTATATCGAGTTGCAGGATATCAAGCCGCTCATCTGGCGGCGGCTGCTGGTGCCGCTGACCATTACACTGCCCAAGCTCCACGATATCTTACAGATTACACTCGGGTGGACCAATTCCCATCTGCACAGCTTCACCTTCGGTGAGCGCAGCTTCAGCATGCCCTATGACGAGCTCTTCGAGGAACTGGAGATGGAGGATGAGCGCCGCAAGACCCTCGGGGCGGTGCTCGGGCGCGATCTCCGGGAATTTGTCTATCTCTATGACTTCGGCGACAGTTGGCGCTGCCGCGTAAGGGTCGTGCCGCGGCCGGATGCCGATCCGGACTGGACCTATCCCCTCTGTGTGGGCGGTGCGCGTGCCGTACCTCCCGATGACGTCGGCGGTCCCTTAGGGTATGAAAGATTTCTGGCGGTGATCAGGGACCCGCAGCACGAGGAATACGAAGAGACGCTTATCTGGATCGGCGGCGCCTTCGATCCCGAGGGGTTTGATCTGAACGTCGTGAACCGCGTCGTGCGATTCGGGCGGGCGTAGGCGCGCATCGCCGCCGCTATTCCGGCGGGCCGTACCGGCCCATCTCCCGGCCTTGGAAGTGTTATAAGTGCATACGATGCGCGCGCGGCGTGATAGGGGATGCGCGGGTTGCCTCGATGGCCATGCTTCGCACAACCGCTGTACTCAGTAGGACGATCCCGTGGCTCGCCGGGTCTTGCGGTGCCTTACTCCCCCGCTGTGCCCATCAAGGCCTCTTGGGCGCATGCCTCGATCGCCGTGAACACCTCTTCGGACACGTGCGCCGCGAACTGTCTGCGGCGGTTCTTCGAGATACGCCCACCCTGGTCGAGGCAGGCCACGACCAGGGTGGCAAGATCGCTCCCGCGCACATCAAAGCGCGCCCCAACCGCCTGGATGATCCGGTCATAGCGGTTCAGATAGTCCACCTCCGCGCGCAATTCCCCCTCCAGCGCCTGCTCGGCCATCCGGTATCCGAAGGCCACGCAATCCGTGGCATCCCAATAACGATAGAGCGCGAAAGAGCCCTGAAATGTCATCTCGTACTGGCCCTCGTCGATCCAGCGCACCGCCCACCGTTCAGTCAAGGGGCGCGAATAGGCCTGAAGTACGGCGAGATAGTCGCCCTCATGCTTTTTCATCGCCACCGACACGGGCAACAGCCATCCGTCCGTCATGCGTCCTGATCGGCAGAGTGTCTGGTGGAAGAGAAACCGCGACAGGCGCCCATTGCCGTCGAGGAAGGGATGCAGGAACACAAAGCCGAAGGACGCGATCGAGGCGGCGACTACGGGGTCGATAACCAGGGGCGCTTCCTCTGTCCAGGCGCACCACTCAGGCATCAGCTCGGCGAGCAGGGCCGGTGGCGGCGGGATATAGGTGATGCCGGCGGCGCCACGGAGCGGTCCACGCAGCCAGTTTTGGCTGGTGCGGTAGGCTGCCGCTCGGTCCAATGGGTTCGTCAGGACGCTGCTCTGCAGCGCCGCCAGATAGGTCTCGGACAGGGAGTGCGAATCGCGCGCTTGATGCAGGAGGCGCGTAAAGGTACGCGCCTTGTCCGCGCTCGGCGCCTCGCGCTCAATGGCGAACGATGATTCGGTCTCGTGCAGGTAGGCCCAAGCCAGCGCCCGTTCCCGAAGCACAGGGTTCAGGGAGGCAGCGAAGGTCTGGGCGCGCCCCAAGAGATCCGAGGCCATTGCGGCCTGAACGGTCGGGGTCCGCTCGACCGTGGCGCAATAGCCAAGGGAGCCCAAACCGTTGAATCGCACTCGCCAGCGCGCATTTCGCGCGCCGGGAGCGGTCACGTAACGGTGCGGGTCGAAAAGGGCTGCGGTCGGCCCGCCTATCGATGGCAGATCCTCGAGTGTGCGCCCACTAAATTGTTCCCAAAGATAACAGGCGATCCGGATATAGGCCCCGGTGGGCGATCGGCGCAGGGCGGCCCACAGGGTTTTTGGGTCCAGTCGAGGGAGCGCTTCCGCCAGGATCGGCAGGTTCGTGCCCTCATGTTTGAGGGCGAACAACAGGTGATCCAGGGGATCGTTGGTCGTAGGCGCTACCGCGCGCGGGACCGCAAGACCTTGGGCATCCGTGACCACCCGGGTCACGGGCCTCACGCGCGCCGGGCGTGCCGGCGGGAAGGCGCTCAGCCGGAAGGTGTCCCGCAAGAACTCGTAACCCAGAGCGGTCGCCATGATTTTCGGATCGCCACGAAGATTTTTTATATTCTGGCAGGTAGAGCCAAGTTTTTCTATCCAATGTCTCGTATTCGGGCGCGCAGACACCGTGTGGTTGCCAGCTGGCCGGCCGAATGCCCCAGGGTCTGTGACGAGCGATGGTTAAGGTCGCCAGCGGCAGGAACCCTCCGAGGCGATTGCGGGGTGGTTTGATACCACACTCAAGCGCCGCAGCAATCGCTTGCCCTTTCACAATAAGGGGCGGCCGCGCCGCAGTGGATGACGCGCGGTTCGCTGGGCTCACCAGTCGAGCGGGCACCAAATTCCAGCATGACGGCGGGGGCGACATAGCCGGTGCCGGTGGCCAGCGGTGTGTAGTCGATGAACACGTTGTCGCCCTCGGCGCGCACGGTAGCTGGCAGGCCCTGTTGCTCAAGGTCGTGCTTGAGACGGGGCATGATCTCGGCGTCGATCCAGTCCGACAGACGCGCACGAATCTCCCTGCTCCATTTTTTTTCCTAGCTTTTGCTGGCCGGCAGCGGTGCATCCGTATCGCCCACCAGATCGCTGGCGATGGCGCGGATGTCGTAAGTCAGGTCCACGTCCTCGGAGAAGCGCCGGATGACGCCGTAGGCCTTCGACAAGGACGTGCCGCCCTTGAACACTAAGTGGT
>JAJYDN010000029.1 GCA_021777535.1 Pseudomonadota bacterium | reverse complement strand
ACCTCTCGCGGCACGACAGGTTGGCCGTGGTCTGTTTCGGAGGAGTTCTCGACTGGGTTGAGCCCGGGACCGGAGTGATGCACCTCGAGCGGGTGCGCCGGGCGCTGCTCGAGTCGGAGTCCTTCTTCTCGTACGCCTGGAAGACGGCCGACATCATCCCGCGCCGCCTGCTGCCGTCGGGCGCCTTCGTGCTCGCCCTCAGCCCGCTCGTCGATCCACGGTTCTCGGCGGCTCTCGTCGAGCTTCGCTCGCGGGGGGTCGACGTGGCAACGATCGAGGTACGCCCAGGCAGCACACAGGAGCGCCTGCGCAGGACGCCCTCAGGCGCCCTCGCCGCCCGCATCGTCGAGCTCGAGCACGAGGAGCTGCGGTTCCGGCTCGCCAGCTGGGGCATCCCGGTGGCCGAGCTGCCCCCTTCCGGCTCTCTCGGCCTGGCGCTCACCCAGCTCGCGCAGATCCGGCGGAAGGCGAGCCGCTCGGGAAGGCCGGCCACCCGTCGATGAGAGCCGGCCGCCCTCTTCGCTCCGGCTCTTTCGCGGCCGCCTGCGCGGTGGGCGTGCTCGACGGCCTGCTCGCCTCGAGCTCGGGGCGCGCCATCGCCGTGCTCCTGACTGCAGGCGCCATGGTGCTGGCCAGTAGCGTGGCATTTGCCGAAAACGATTATCAGCGTGCCTTTGCCCTTGCCGCCGGCGGGCGTCTGGCGGCGGCCAATCGCACGCTCGTGCGTGCCGAACACTGGTTTCCGGATTTCAGCAATCTGTGGTTTACGAACGCCGACCTGTTGCGCCATTGGGCAAGGACGCTCCCTGTTCATGATCCCGCGCGCGGCCGGCTGGCGCATCTCGCCTGGCAGGATCTGGCGCGCGCAGAGCGCCTGAACCCCTGGCAACCGCAGACCTTCGTGATCCGCGCGGCACTTTTGTCGCAGGAAGGTGCGTGGCTCGGGCCGCATGCCGACGCGGCGGCCCTGCGGGCCGTTCACCAGGCGCTTGCGCGGGATCCGCGTTTTTATCCGGCCCGTATCCTGGGGGCGCGCATCCTGCTTGCCGCACATCACATGGGCCGGGCGCGCCGCCTGCTCGAGGCCGGCCGGATTTACTGGTATCCGGCGGACGCCACCCGGTATCGCCGGTGGTTGCGCAGGTTCGGCGGGGCGTCCCCGCCGGCCGTGCGCTGGAAACCGCATTTCGCGCCTTCGGCGGCGGTGCCTCCGCGCGGCAGGGGGCTCTGATGGCGCGTGGCTATACGCTCGTCGAGCTCCTCCTGGTGCTGGTCTTGACGGTCATTCTGGCAATTGATGTCGCTTCCCACGCCCCGGGCCCCTCCTTGAATGCGGCCGCAGTCGCAAGCCAGGTAGAGGCCGCCGTGCGTCTGGCGCAGATCGACTCGATGACCAAGGGCGCGCCTTACTGTGTCACCTTCGGTGCGGCAAGCTACACCCTGGCGACCCAGGACTGCACGCAGCCGGTGACCGATCCCCTCACGGGACAGGCGACCGTGACGTTGCCTGCGGGCATGACTTTGGGCATCAGTGGCGTGCCCACCCAGAACGTGCAATTTACGGGCAACGGCATGCCCTATTATGCGAACGGGGCCACCCCCACCGAGGCGCAGGTACTGGCCGTTCCCCCCGCGACGGTTTCCGTCACGAACGGATCCGCGACGAGCAGTTTTGCCATCACGCCGCAGACCGGCGCGGTGGTGCCATGAGTACTCCTGCGCGCAACCGGGGCGTGACGCTAGTCGAGCTGATCGTCTTCATCGTCATCGTCGGTATCGCGGTGGCCGGCATCATGGAGGCCCTGACCCAGGCGCAAAGCGGCAATGCCACGCCCATCCAGATCCTCGAGGCCACCAAGCTTGCCGAAAGCCGGCTCGAGTTCCTGGTCGGTCAGAGCGCGACCCAGGGTTTTGCGGCCCTCACCGATCCCTGTGCGGGCGCGGCGCCGCCTCCCGTATGCCAGTTGCCGCCGGGCTTCTCGATTGCACAGCCGACGGTAGTGGCCGATTTCAGCGGCAATCCGGCGCTGACGGAACTGACGGTGGCGGTGACGGCGCCCGATGGCCGGGTGCTTGCGGATGTGACGGATGTGGTGGCGGAGTACTGATGAGGACGCCGGCGCAGCGGGGCTTCAGTCTGATCGAGATGATCATCGTGATCGTCATCGTGGGCATCGTTTTTGCCATCGGTGCATCCATTCTCGCGGGAGGGTTCGCAAACTATAGCGGGAGCGAGCGGATAAGCAGCGCGGCCTGGCAGGCGCGCGTCGCGTTGAACCGGATCGACCGGGAGCTGCGCATGGTGCGTTCGCCCGGGGATCTGACCGTTGGGGCGAATGCGCTTACGTTCACCACGCTGCGCGGCACAAGTTACAGCTACACCCTGTCAGGTCCGTTGCTCGAGCAGTCGGTAAACGGCGGCACGCCGCAGGTGTTGGCCCGCGACATTGGCCAATTCAGCGTCCAGTACTGGCAAAACGATGGCACGACGCCGGCGACGGCGGCCACCGTACGCTACGTCGGTGTCGCCTTGACGGTGACCGGCACCGAAACGCAGATCGATTATCAAATTCTGATGGATATGCGCGATTTTCCCAATTAAAAGTTGACAGCGCAGCTTAGGGTGTGGAAAGGTCTAAGAAAAAATGCGATTACCGGTCGATCGGAGGGGTATGTGGGGTCTGATGCGTCGGGGGCGCGCGGGAGGGGGGCTCGTGGGTATCGGCTTGCACGCCGGCGGCCTGTCACTCGTTCATGCCGCTCACCGTCATGAGCGCGAGCCAATCGTCCTGGCGGCCGAATACCGGCCGTTCGAGGGCGCCACACCCGCGAAGGCCCTTGCCCGTCTCGTGGACGATTACAATCTGAAGCATCTGCGCTGCACGACCTATCTGCGGGACGGCGAATACCGGCTGATCCAGACCGAAGCGCCCGACGTGAAGCCGGACGAACTGAAGGCGGCGCTGCGCTGGCGCATCAAGGATCTCATCGATTTTCATGTCGACGATGCCACGCTCGACGTCTTCGATGTACCGGGCGGCATCCCCGGCCAACCGCGCCCCGTCTACGCCGTGGTGGCCCGCAATGCGGTCATCAAGGGGTACGCCGACCTGATGCAGGATGCCGGGGCCGCCCTTGATACCATCGATATCCCCGACATGGCCCAGCGCAACGTGGCGCGGCTGCTTCCCGAAGATGCCCAGGGTGTGGCCATGGTGTCTTTCGGGGAGGATACGGGCCTTATCACCATTACCCGCGGCGGTGCGCTCTACCTGTCGCGGGCGCTCGCGATCGGCGCGGCGGGGCTTGGCCGTGAAGGCGCCCGGGAAAGTCTCCTTCTCGAACTGCAGCGTTCGCTCGATTTCTTCGAAAGCTCCTTCCGGCAGGCGCCGATCATGGATGTAATCGTGGCCGGCGCACACCCGCCGGACCTGGTGGAGGCGCTCCAGGCCAATCTGTACCAGCGTGTCCGCGCGTTCGCCTACGCCGAGGCGGTGCGTACAGAAAGCGGCGTGATCGTGCCGGATGCCTGTTTCATGACGCTGGGGGCCGCCTTGCGCAGGGAGAAGATGGCGCTATGACCGCTCAGGAAATCAATCTCTATCATCCGATCTTCCGGCGCCAGCCGAAGCGCTTCTCCGCGCTTGCCATGCTGGAGGCGGTGGCAGTGGTGCTGGTGGCGGGGCTCGGCCTGTACGCTTTCGATGTCTGGCAGATGCGCCATATGCAAACCGAAATGGCCCGCGCCCAACAGGCGCAACGGCGGGCGGATGGGCAACTTGCCCGCGCGCTGCCGGTTTTTGGACTCGCGCCGTTGAAGGCGCGCATCGCGCGCCTCGACAAGGAGGCCACCGCGCTCGAGCGCTTGCAGAAGATCCTGTTGCAAAGCCATAAGGCCGCGCAGGGTGATGGTCCGGTACTGGTGGCGGTCAGCCACAGTGTCGTGCCGGGCTTATGGATCGAGAGCCTGCGCTACGACCGCGGGCAGCGGCTGCTCGTCATTCGCGGCCACAGTGAGCGTCCGTCGGCCGTGCCGGTGTTTCTGCGCAACATGGCAGAGCAGAAACTCTGGGCGCACATCACCTTCCAGGGCCTGCGCGTCGACCGGCGCCGCCATGGGCAGGGATATGTGCCTTATGTGGCCTTCGTGGCCAGCACCAAGGCGCTGGGGCCGACGCCATGATGGATCTCGAACAATCCTGGCGCTCGGTAAACGAATGGGTCGACGGGCTGCCCTTGCGTCAGCGCGCCCTCATGTTTGCGCTGGGTCTCGCGCTCGTGTATGGCCTCGTGTACGGGCTTTTGATCGGTCCGCTGCAGCGCCGGGAGAGCGCGTTGAGCGCCGCCCTCCAGGCGGTCGAAAAGCAGACGCAGACGACCGGCGAGCAGTTGCGGCATTTCGTGAATCCGCAGGCCCATGCACGCGCGCTTACGCGCGTAAAGACGCTGGAGGCGCAGGTGAAGGGGCTGCGCGCCCACCTGTCCAATCTGACCGGTGGACTGGTGGCGCCGCGTGACATGACACAACTCGTGCGTCACGTCCTGCGCCGTTCCCCGGGCGTGATGGTGGTGCGGCTGCAAAACCTGCCACCGGTGGCGATCGCACCACAGACCAGGGGGGCGCCCGTTCTGTACCGGCATACCCTGATCGTCGTCATCCGGGGCCGCTATGTGCCGCTCGTGGCCTACCTTCACCGGCTGGCCCACCAGAGGCAGCGTGTCCTGTGGGGTCCGTTCCGGCTGAAGGTCGGCCGCTATCCGTTTTCGACCCTGAGTCTCCATCTGTATACGCTCAGCCTGAGGCGCGCATTGCTGCGGTAAAACAACTTGGCACGGACTTTGAATGGGATCAGGGCATGACCAAACACTGGCGCCGCAGGCTCTACCCGCTGCTGCTCCTCGCCGGGAGCGTATCGGCCCATGCGTATGTGGATCCGACATGTCCGCCCTGGCTGGGTGTGGCTGCCGCCCCGCGCGTGCCCGCGGTCGAGGCGATCTGGACCCGCGGAGGGCAACGACTGGCGCTGGTGGATGGCAGGTTGCTGCGCCGCGGCAGCGCGTATGCCCGGGGGGTCGTCATTGCCGTTCACCGGGAGAGCGTGGTTTTGCGGTTTCCATGGGGTGTCCGCGTCTGGCCGCTGATGCGGATGGGGGGAATACGCAAGACCTGGGTATTCAACGAGGGGCATCGATGAAACGCGCAAGCTTGTGGCTGGCGGTTTTTGTGTCGGCGGGCATTCTGGGCGGTTGCGCCCAAACGGGATTCAATCGTCCGCTCACGGCCCGCATGCAGGCGCACCTGGCGGCGGCGCAGGCGGCCGACAAGGCACGGCTGCCCGCGCCCATCTCGGACGCCCTCGTGCCGCCCGTCACCATCCAATTGCCCCATAGCGCGAGCCTGCGGCTCCCGGCCCGCTTTGATTTTTCGGCCGTCGATGCGCCGGCGCGCCAGGTATTTCTCGGTCTGGTGCGGGGGACTCCCTATAGTATCGCGCTGCCACCGCACCTTGCCGGCCGCATCACGGTGCATTTGCGCAATGTCACCGTGCCCGAGGCCATGCGCATCATCCGCCGTGCCGCCGGCTACCAGTACCGGCGCTACGGGGATCAGTATTTTGTCCTCGGTGCGGGATTGCGGACGCGGCTTTTCCATGTCCATTACCTGAATATCGTGCGTACCGCGGTCTCGGAGACGCGGTTGTCCGGCAACAGTCTCACGAGCGTCGGCACGACGGGGGCCGGGGCCGGCACCGGCACGCCGGTGCCGGCGGCGAGCAGTGGCGCGGGCGGGCAGACGCCGACCATTTCCGTCAAGACGACCTCACGCAATGATTTCTGGAAGACGCTCAAAAAGACGGTGACCGCCCTCGTGGGCACCAAAGGCGGCCGCGAAGTGATCGTCAATCCGAGCGCCGGCCTGCTGGTGGTGCGTGCCGACCCGGCCACACTGCATACAGTGGCGCGTTTTCTGCGCCAGACCCAGGCCAGTGTCGACCGGGAAGTCGTGATCGATGCGAAGATCCTCGAGGTCGATTTGAGCAGCGGCTACCAGAGCGGCATCGATTGGGCGCAGTTGGGCCAGGTGGGGGATGCCGCGATCAATGCCGCGCAGACGGGCGGCGGCCAGCTGGTCACTTCCGGCTTTGCGAGCACGGCGGGCCAGACCGGCAACATCAATCCCCAAAACTATTCGGCGGTGAACAACACCCTGACCTCGGCCTTCGGCGGCATCTTCAGCGCCGCCATTCACGCGAGCAATTTCGCGGCCTTCATCCAGTTGTTGAGCACCGAAGGCAGGGTGCAGGTGCTGTCGAGTCCGCGCGTTTCCACGATCAATGGCCAGAAGGCCGTGATCAAGGTCGGCGGCGATCAGTTTTTCGTCACGGGCGTGACCAATTCCGAGCAGCTCCTTGGTGCCGTATCGGCCGTCACCACGCCGTCGGTCGAGCTCACACCGTTTTTCTCCGGCATTGCGCTCGATGTGACACCGGAAATCGATCATCGGGGATCCATCATCCTGTATATCCATCCCTCTGTCAGCAAGGTGACGCAGGTCAATCAGCAGTTCAGCGTGTCCGGGCAGGCCTTCAATCTGCCGCTTGCCTCGAGTTCCGTGCAAGAGTCAGACAGCGTGGTGCGCGCTCACAGCGGCCAGGTCATCGTCCTGGGTGGCCTCATGGAGGACGATGCGACCAACGAAAATGCGCATATCCCCTTCTTCGGCGCGATTCCCATCATTGGCAATCTCTTCAAGGACAAGAAGGTCGTGCAAGAGAAAAAGGAGCTCGTGATTCTCTTGAAGCCCACCATCGTCAACCTGGCGGCCCCGTGGGGACATGAACTGACCCGGGCGCAACGCCAGATCGCGCACATGACTGCCGAGTGATGTATACGGAATACTACGGCCTGCGCGAACTGCCGTTCGGCATCACACCGGATACCGACTACTACTTCGCCAATGCCAGCCAGCAGGAGGCACTGAACACCCTGCTCGTGGCCATCCGCATGGGCGAGGGTTTTCTCAAGGTCACCGGCGAGGTGGGCACCGGCAAGACCTTGCTGTGCCGCAAACTTCTCGGCGCGCTCGCGCGGGACCCTGCGTTCGCGACGGCCTATCTGCCAAACCCTTACCTCGAGCCGGGCACGCTCATGCGCGCGCTGGCAGAAGAGATGAGCCTGCAGGTGCCGCGGGGAGAAAGCGAGCACACGCTCATGCGCCGTCTCACGCAGCACCTGATCGGCGTGCACGCATCGGGCCGGCGGCTCGTTTTGTGTCTCGACGAGGCGCAGGCCATGCCCGATGCCACCCTCGAGGCGTTACGTCTCATCAGTAATCTCGAAACCGAAAAGCGCAAACTGATCCAGATCGTCCTTTTCGGGCAACCCGAGCTCGATGAACGGCTGGCGCGCCATCAGGTGCGGCAATTGCGCCAGCGCATCGCGTTTTCCTGCGCGCTTGCGCCCTTCTCTGCCGAAGACACGCGCCACTATGTCTCCCATCGCCTCGCGGTGGCCGGTTACACGGGTACGCCACTCTTTACACGCCCGGCCATCCGCGTGCTCTATCGGGCATCCCGCGGCATCCCGCGGCTCGTCAATATTCTGGCGCACAAGGCGCTCATGGCAGCGTATGGCGAGGGCGCGCATACGGTTCGCCGCCGGCATGTGCTGCATGCGCGCAACGACACGGAATCCATCAACGGCATGCGCAGCCGCCTTTTTGCGCGCCTGTGGGGGCACCGATGAGTCTCATCAACAAGATGCTGAAGGATCTCGCGGCGCGTGACGCATCCGTGCCCGCGCCCTCATCGAAAACGATTCTCGAGGGATTGCGGCCGGCGCCCGTGCGGCAGACGCGGCCGGCCGCCGTGATCGTGCTCGGCGTCCTGATTGCGGGCGCGCTCGCCGCGGGCATCTGGCTTCATCGGCGGCCGCCGGGGGCATCCGCGGTGCCGGTCCCTGCGCATCCCGTGCCGCCGCTTGTGCAAGAGAAGCTGCCGCAGGCGCTGGCGCCCGTGGCCGTCACCAAGGGGCCGTCCCGTCCCGGCGCGGTGGCGACCGTGGCTCCGGCTGTCCCGCAATTACCTGCTTCGGCGGTGGCGGCGCATCCCGTTGCGCTGGCCCCGCGCCGGCCCCATCCCCCCAAACCCCGCACACGTTTCCGCAGGCAATCGCTGCGTGGTGCCGCCATGCGGCAGGCACCGCCGGGTCCGATCGAGCGCACGCGCGCGGCGCGCACACCGGCCGAGCAGGCGCAGGCGCTTTATCATCGCGCAGTGCGCCGCCTCGAGGGCGCCCACCGGCATCAGGCCGGGAATCTGTTGCGCCAGGCGCTGGGCCTCGATGCGCGCGCATTGCCGCCGCGCCTGCTGTTGGCGGGTCTTGCCATCCAGGACCGGCGCTACGAAAAGGCGCGAGCGCTGCTCACTGCAGGATTGGTACTGCATCCGCATGCCATCGCCGATGCCATGCTGCTTGCGCAGGTCGACCTCGATGTGGGGCAGGCGGACGCTGCCGTGGCGGCGCTGAAGCCGTTTGCCAGGGCGCCGGCGGCCCGCGAGTCCTTTCTCGAACTGTACGCAAGTGCTGCGATGCGGGCCGGACAGATGCCCCTTGCCGCCCGTGTCTACCAGGCGGGCGTATTACGCTATCCGCACAGCGGTGTCCTGTGGACCGGGCTTGGTATCTGTCGGGCGGCGCGCGGACGCACGGATGCGGCCAGGCGCGCCTTCATGGCCGCGCTGCGCTGCCCCTTAAATCCCGTTCTGTTGAGATTCGTGGAACGTAAGCTCGCAACGCTGCCCGCTAAAAGCGGTAGCCGAGGCTGAGCGTGGCGACCGGATAAAACCGGAACCTGTTGGCGACGCTCTGGATCTGATCGCGCGCATCCTGCAGGGCGATGGCCAGATTCGGATCGCTTGCCGCCCCCGGCGCGCTCAAGGTCGTATGCGGACGTTGCCACATGACGCCGATGTTGGCGCCAAAGGCAAGACCGGGCTTGCCGCTCGCCAGGTTGCCCCAGCCAAGGCCGAAATAGGGCGCAAACCGTCCGAATGACACCTGTCCCGACACCGGACCCACCATGGCGCTGGGTACGGAGAAGCCGCCGATGTTGTAGAAGCCGTTGTCCGGTATGGCGCGCAGATCGACCGTGTTGTCGTTGTAGTAGACGCCCGCAGAGACATGGAACTCATTCTCGAAGGGGTAGTAATCGGCCAACAGCGCCGCGTTGCGAAATTGCGCCCGTGTCCGGTAGGTGATGCCGTCGATGCCGAAGGTGTGCGGGAGCTGGCCGCCGTTTGCGAGCAGGCGGGCGTTCAGGACGCCCGGCACGATGGGCAGTGCCAGCGCAAGGCCGATACCGAGCGTCCCTGCGTGTGCGCTCACGCCAAAGGATGTGGCATGGGCAGGCGATGGTGCAAGGAAGGCCGTGACCATGACGGCGGCGCCGGCAAGCGCAGCCCAGCCGCCGCGGCCGTTTGCGGGACGCGGTCTGCGGTGAAATGTGTGCGGGAGATGGACCATGCGTTTCGTCTCTGCCCTCATGTTGTCGGGGCCGCTTCATGGGGAAACGGCTGAAGTCGGGGTGGACTATAACGCGGAGCAAGCCCCCGAAGTGCGCTGTTCATCCGCCCGTCATGGTGCTTGGGCTGCTCCTGCGCGTTGCCTGCGCGCAGGCGGACCGGTATGCTGGACGAAAGGCCGCGATGACCCATTCCCCCTACGACGACCCATTTGATTTGCAGCCCCGGCTGGCCGAGGTACGCAGACGAGACGCGTGGCGCCGCCGCGAACGCCGTTATGGTCCTGTTGGACCGTACGCCGAAGTCGACGGCGAGCGTCTGCTCTCCTTTGTCAGCAATGACTATCTGGGGCTTGCGGGAGATGCCCGCGTGAGGGAGGCCTGGGTCCGGGGTGCAGGTGCCTATGGCGTGGGCGCCGCGGCGTCGCATTTGCTTGGCGGGCACACGCCTGCGCACGACGCGCTCGAGCGCGTGCTGGCCGAATGGGTCGGCGCCGAGCGTGCCCTTTTGTTTTCGACAGGCTACATGGCAAACCTCGCCGTGGTGACGGCGCTGGCCGGCCGCGACTGGACGATTTTCGAGAACCGGCGCAATCACGCCTCGCTGGTCGATGCGGTGACGCTGTCCCGGGCGCGCCGGGTGCGCTACCGCGATCTGGCTGCGCTACGCGCCTGTCTGCCGGAGCGGCGGCCCGGCCGGGGTCTCATCGTGACGGATGGCGTCTTCAGCATGGATGGGGACGTGGCGCCGGTGGCCGAGCTTGCCGCCATCGCCAAGGCCGAGGGCCTGGGCCTTGTCGTCGACGATGCCCATGCGCTCGGCGTCGTGGGTGGTGGCGGCGCGGGAACGCTGGCTGCGGCGGGGCTTGTGCCCGGGGGAGGCATTGCGCTCGTGGGCACGCTCGGCAAGGCGCTCGGTGTTCTGGGCGCCTTCGTGGCAGGCAGCGCCGATTTGATTGAGACGCTGATCCAGACCGCGCGGCCCTATGTCTACACGACGGCCTTGCCACCTGCCCTTGCGCTTGCCATCGAGGCCGCAGTGGATATTGCCCGGTCCGAGGAGTTCCGCCGCACCCGGCTTGCCCGGAACATCCAGATCTTGCGGGCGGGCGCTGCACGGTCCGGGCTGCGGCTCACGGCGTCGGAGACGGCCATTCAGCCGCTCATCCTGGGCAGCAACGAGGCTGCCGTCGAGGCGGCGCGCCATCTGCGCCGGGCCGGCATTCTGGTGGGCGCCGTGCGTCCGCCGACCGTGCCTGCCGGCCAGGCACGGCTGCGCATCACGCTCTCTTCGGCGCACGAAGAAGACCACATCCGGCGGTTGCTCGATGCACTGATTCCATTCGCGCAGAAGGTTTCCTGATGCTGTATCTCTTGCATGGCTGGGGCTTCAATCCGGAGGTATTTGCCCATGTCGAAGCGGCGCTTGCGCCCGCGCGGGCGCTCCGCCTTCCCGGTCACGGCGGCGCGCCTTTTACGCCGGGCGATCTCGATGTCGCAGTCCTTGCCGATCATCTCGCAAGGCGCTATCCGGAGCCTGCCGCCTGGCTCGGCTGGTCCCTGGGGGGGATGGTGGCGTTGGCGCTGGCAAGCCGTCATCCCGACTGCGTCACGCGTCTCGTGCTGGTCGCCACGCCGCCACGCTTCACGGCGGCGCCGGACTGGCCGGCCGGCATGCCGGAGGAAACGCTGGCGGACTTTGGCGCGAATCTGCTCGCCGATCCGCAGGGGACGCTCAAGCGTTTCCTGACCCTGCAGGCCGGTGTCAGCGGCAAAGGCCTCGTCCGCGAACTCCTTGCGCGCCTGCAGGAGTCCGGGGCGGCCGATCCGCGGGCACTGACCGAAGGGTTGGCCGTCTTGCGGGATACCGATCTGCGTGATGTTGTGCCGGCCGTACGCTGCCCGACACTCGTCATTCAGGGTGAACAGGACCGCCTCGTATCCGGGGACGCCGCGCGGTATCTCTGCGGGCATCTGCCGCAGGCCCGCTGCGCGTTCATCGGCAGCGGTCACGCACCTTTTTTGAGCGCGCCAGAGGCGTTCGTGGCCGCGGTGCAGGACTTTCTCGCATGACGCTTGACCGTGCCCGGGTCCGGGCCTCCTTCGCGCGCGCCGCCCGCAGCTATGAGCAGGCCGCCGTGCTGCAGCGCACCGTGGCAGACGAGCTGCTGGCCCGCTTCCAGTGGGTGACCATCGATCCCCGCCGCATTCTCGATGTGGGCACCGGCACCGGCTATGGCCTGCCGCATTTGCGCCGCCGTTTCCGCAAAGCGCAGGTCATCGGTCTCGACGCCGCCTTGCCAATGCTCGGCGTTGCGAAAGCGCGCTCTGGTCTCTGGCGCAAGAGCCCCCTTGTGGCAGGCGATGGCGAGCGCCTGCCCCTTGCAGGCGACAGTATCGACGTCGTCTACACCAATCTTGCCTTGCAGTGGATGGATCTCAAGACGGCATTCACCGATTTCCACCGGGTCTTGCGGCCAGGCGGCCTGCTTACCTTCTCCACTTTCGGTCCCGATACCCTGAAAGAGTTGCGTGCGGCGTGGGCGGCCGTCGACGGCCATGCGCATGTGCATGTGCATTCATTCGTTGATATGCACGACGTAGGCGATGCGCTCGTCCACGCGGGATTCGCAGACCCCGTATTGGATGTCGACCGCTACACGCTTACCTACGCGTGCGCCGCGGATGCGCTGCGTGACCTAAAGCGCATTGGCGCCCATAATGCGAGTACCGGCCGCTTCGGTGGCCTTACCGGCAAGCGCACCTTCCAGCGTTTCGTCGATGCGTACGAAACCCTCCGGCGCGAGGGGCGGTTGCCGCTTACCTATGAGGTGATCTATGGGCAGGCCTGGCGCGGTGTACCGGTATCCGGCGGGGGCGCGGATGTGCGGATTCCGGTATCGATGATCGGCGGACGCAGGCCACGATGAGGACGCACGGCTATTTTGTGACTGGCACGGATACGGGCGCCGGCAAGACCTTCGTGTCATCCGCGCTGATCCGGGCGCTTGCCGCGCACGGGCTCGATGTGGCGGCGCTAAAACCCGTGGCAAGCGGTTGCCGCGCGCATGCCGGGCGCCTCGTGAGTGCCGATGCGCGGCGCCTGTTGGCCGCCGTGAACGTGCGCCAGTCTTTGCCGGACATGACCCAGTACGCCTTTGCGCCGGCCGTGAGCCCCCATCTGGCGGCGGCACAGGCCGGAGTGCCGATCCGCTGGAAACCCATCCAGTCCGCCTTGCGTACGCAGATGCAGCGGGCCGACCTCGTCATCGTGGAAGGGGCAGGCGGCTGGCTTGCGCCGCTTGGCCCCCGGGTCTGCATCGCCGACCTGGCGCGCGCCCTGCGTCTGCCGGTCATCCTCGTCGTCGGCTTGCGCCTGGGCGCGTTGAACCATGCACTCCTGACTGCCGAATCCATTGCCGCATACGGGCTGCCGCTCGCGGGATTCATCATCAATGTCCGTGATCCCCGCATGGCATTCCGCCAGGGCAATATCGATACGCTAAGGCAGCGCATCGCGGCGCCCTGTCTGGGCGTGGTCGGGGCCGGCAGTACGGTGCGCAAGGCCGCCGCGCAGATCGATCTCCTTCCTCTCCTTGCAAGCCATCCGGTGGTGGAACACGGAACCGAACCCCAGCCCATCATCTGAACAGGGGTACGTCCGTAGGTCTACAGTCCCCATTTTGGATCATTCGGCCGTTTTCGCAGACTTTCGTCAAATTCGTGGAATGGCGGTATGCCTGTGTTCGATGCAGACCACTGGCTACCAGTGGCCCTCCGCCAGGGCGAATTTTGGGGCGGCATCCTGGACATGTAGCGTCATTTGTACTAACATTGAGGCAATTGTACATCTCAAGGAAGCTCATCATGACCGCCACCACGACTGCTCGTTCGGCCCGCCTCGGATTGCGCGCGACCCCCGAGCAGGAAACCGTCCTGCGTCGCGCCGCCGAAGTCGCTCACAAATCACTGACCGATTTCATTCTTGATGCCGCATACCAGGCGGCCGAGCAGACCTTGCTCGACCAGCGGCTGTTCATGGTCTCCGGCAGCCAGTACCAGGCGCTGCTGGACATGCTGGATCGGCCGGAATCCGACAATCCCGGCCTGACCGACCTGTTTTCCAGGCGTCCGGTCTGGGCCAAGAAATGAGTCTCTCGGCACCGGAGCCGCTTGGGGCGGAACATCGGCTGGAAGAATTCGACTGCGGAAAGCCGGCGCTCACCGAATGGCTGCTGCGTCACGCACGCCAGGCGCAAGGGAGTGGCTCGGCCAGAACCTTCGTCGTGTGCGATGGCGATCGCGTCGCCGGGTACTACAGCCTGACCGTTGGCCAGATCGACACGCTTGAGGCCCCCGAGCGGGTTCGTCGCGGAATGGGGCAGTACCCGATCCCGCTGATCATCCTGGCAAGGCTGGCCGTGGACCTCGACTACCAGAAACGTGGCCTGGGATTCAGCCTCCTGCAGGATGCCATCCGGCGCGCCATTGCCGTTGCCGAGCATGCGGGCATCCGCGCGCTGCTGACCCATCCTCTCAATGCCGAGGCGGAGGCGTTTTACCGGCGCTTTGGCTTCGAACCGACCCCGGAAAACGAACGGCAGCTGATCCTCCTGCTCAAGGACGCGCGACGTCTTGCCGGAGCGCCACATTGAGTCGGGCACCGCGCTTGGCTTCGACGGCGAACAGCGTTGTCATGGGGGCACCTGTTCCGGAGAAGAAAAAGATGCGCTACCCCGTGAAGTGGACCCCACTGTCAAGACAAAAATGTGTCGAGTTTAAGCTGGTGCGCACACATCACATGCAGCTGGTCGGCGCTGCCCCGTTTCCTCTTTGCCAAACCGATCGACGATGATAGCGCCACCGCCTTGGCCCGTAGCGTATGCGGCGCCGGGAGTCCTGTAGCCCAAGGCCTGATGCGGCCGCCCGTCGTTGTAGTACGCGAAGTATTCCGTCAATCCGAGCATCAACTCCTGCATGTTGCCATAGCCTTTCAGATACACATCCTCATGCTTGACGTTTCGCCATAAGCGCTCGGCGAAGACGTTGTCCAGGCACCGCCCGCGGCCATCCATGCCGATCGTCACGCCCTCGCGCTTGAGCACGTCAGTGAAGGCATCACTGGTAAACTGACTGCCTTGGTCGGTGTTGAAGATCTCCGGCCTCCCGTGTTCCCGTAAGGCATCCTCCAGGCAGTCCACGCAGAACGCCGCCTCCATGCTGTTGCTGATCCGCCAGCTCAGGACCCGGCGCGAGTGCCAGTCCATGATCGCGACCAGGTAGGCAAAGCCCCTGGCCAGCCGGACATAGGTGATATCGGTTCCCCAGACCTGGTTGGGCCTGCTGACCTCCACGCCCCGCAGCAGATACGGGTAGATCCGATGCTGCGGGTGCGGCTTGCTGGTGTTCGGCCCGGGCGCCATGCCTGCCAGCCCCATGTGCCGCATCAGCCGCTGCATACGCTTGCGGTTGACCGCATAGCCCAGCCCGCTCAGATGGACCACCATCCTCCGGCTGCCGTAAAACGGGCGCTGCGTACAGGCTTCGTCAATCAGGCCACACAGCAGCAGATCCTCGTTGCCGACGGGACATGCGTGCCGCTGCCCATACGTCCATGCCCGCGACACGCCTGCCAGTTCGCACTGCCGCACGAGGGGCAGCTCGCAGGATGGCCCCATCCAGCCGCGCCTCACTTCGACGGGCTGAGTCCGGACTTTTTTTGAGCCAGTCCAGCCCGATCTTCAGCCGCCCAATCTCGCTATGGAGCCGCTCAGGCGTGCTGTGCTCATCCACCGGCTTCGGGCCACGCTTGCCTTCAAACAGGCTCCCAGCCCGCTCCAGGATTTCCTTCTTCCACTGGCCCACTTGCACTGGGTGGACGCCATAGTCCTGCGCAATCTCGTTGATGGTCTTGACTCCACGGACCGCCTCAAGCCCCACCTTGGCCTTGAATTCCGGGCCATATACCTTCCGCCGCCCCTTCTCGCTCATGGTTCCCCTTTCTTCCGGGCACCATGGCTTAAACCATTGTCTACTTTCCGGGGTCCACTATACAAAGCCTCTTTGCCACGGCAAAGCTAAATGGCATCGAACCCGCCGCGTGGTTGAAAGACACCCTGGAGAAGTTGCCCATCTGGCCCAACAGGCGCATCGACGAACTGCTGCCGCTCAGAAAGAACGCACAAGCCGTCAACAATTGATAGGCGGGGCGGCCGGACGCTTACTCTCTTCCATTGCGGGAAGCTTGACCTTTATCCAACAGGGTGTCCGTCATGAGACTTTTATGGGCTACCCACACGAAACCCGGAAGAGCCAAAAGATTATCTGGCATGGAGTCTTCTTGGTCTCCTATGCGGGACGGTAAGATGGCCCGAGGCGAACAGCGGCGGCATCGGGCGGTTGCCTAACGCTTCGCACGCAAGGTCACCGGCCAGCCTGAGGCGCACGGACACTCAGCCAATCGTCGTCCGCAAACTCTTGGAATCCGTATTTCGGAAATTCATCCCGATCACTCTTGTAGGTCGCACATAACACCCGGATACCCTTTTGCGCAAGAACCTCTTTGGCCTCGCGGGCTCTCTTGAGAGGATCCTTTTGTTGCGCGACTTGCTCAATCACCGATCTCGGAATTAATCGCCCTGTGACACTCTCAAAAAGAATTCTGATCGCTTCCCGCCCGCTGGCGCTGGTAAGGATGCGTTCGCGAATGTCCGGCGGCAGATCGAGCATAAAGTTCGGGGGCATGCGACCCTCTGCGAGCCACCTTATCTGAGCTTTGCCATGCGCTGATACGCTCTTTTTTCCATCCCTGTTGGCTCCGCCCGTCAGAACACCAGGCGTCATTCGAAGGAGTCCAATTCCACATTGTCCAGAGGAGTCGTTACCCGTTACGAGCAAACAAATCCGGCCAAATGCCTCCGGGGGAATCATCCAGCTCTTCCCTAGCGTGAATTTTGTATCCACCTGATGACCAGCAATCACATTGTCGAGGACTGTCCCGCGGCTGAGGCCGAGTTCTGCGCGAAGGATAATTTCCACTTTTGTTCCGATGTAGGTTTTCTCAGTCTTTTCCAGCTGGTCTATGGAGTAGCGCCCCGTGCGGGATCCATCAATGACTTCATCGAAGGCTTGGCGGATTACCTTGCCGACTATTCCTGGAAGATCGCGTTTGGCAAGCAAATGATCCTTAACTTCGGCAAGTTCCAGGTCTTGTTGAGGTGCCCCGGCGACACCTAGGTGCATAGAGGCCATAGCTTGTTATTTTCCAGTGCTTATGTTTCCAGTATGGGGCATCCTCACGTGCGTGCAAGTGCGAAGAAATGGATACACAAATGTGTATCCATATGATATACTAGGCTGCATGGTTGTCAAAGACGCTGGCCTTCGCATTCGTGTCAACAAGGATCTGCGGGATGCCTTTACAGAGGCGTGCCGTGTCCAAGGTATTCCCGCGTCGGCTGTATTGCGTGATTTTATGCGATCCTTCGTGCAAATGAATTCGGGCGGTAGCCAGCTTCCACTGCCTTTGCTTAAAGAGAAGAACCTGTAGAGCGAGCAATGAACGGACCTACTTCAGTAGAGATTTGCAGCGGAGCAGGCGGTCAGGCTCTGGGGCTTGAGATGGCGGGCTTTAGTCATGCCGCCCTTGTAGAAATTGACCCCCCGGCTTGCGCCACATTGCGGGCAAACAGGCCAGAATGGCAGGTTTTTGAGGCCAATCTTCATGGGTTTAGCGCCAGAACTTACAAGGGGGTCGATTTGCTGGCGGGCGGAGTGCCTTGCCCGCCTTTTTCAAAGGCAGGCAAGCAGCTTGGCGCAGATGATGAGCGGGACCTGTTTCCCGAGGCGATCCGCCTCGTTGATGAGTGCAGGCCAAGGGCTGTTATGCTGGAAAACGTGCGGGGGCTGCTGGACGCAGTTTTTGACGATTACCGGAACAAGGTGGAAAAACAGCTTAAAAAACTCGGCTACATTCCCGGATGGCGACTCCTTAATGCCTCCGACTATGGAGTATCACAGCTCCGTCCACGGGTGGTTTTTGTAGCCATCCACAAAGATGCCGCAGGGCAGTTTTCATGGCCTGCGCCTGTGTCTAAGCAACCACCGACGGTGGGAGAGGTGCTCTACGACTTGATGGCTGAACGCGGCTGGCGTGGCGCCGAAAAATGGCGGGGGAGAGCCAACGCCATCGCGCCTACGCTGGTCGGTGGCTCAAAAAAACATGGCGGCCCTGACCTTGGTCCAACACGGGCAAAACGAGCGTGGGCGCAGCTGGGTGTGGATGGCCACGGCCTGTGGGATGCGCCACCAGACAAAAATTTCGTCGGTATGCCTCGGCTCACTACGCGTATGGCGGCCCGCCTGCAAGGATTTCCTGACGAATGGCATTTTATTGGTAAAAAGACCGCAGCCTATCGGCAGATTGGGAACGCCTTCCCGCCGCCGGTTGCTAAGGCTGTCGCGGAAAAAATATACCAAGCGGTAGCGGTGCGCCGATCTTTTGCGATCACTTAAGACGCTACACCGTGGACACGATCTCGCCGTTGCGCCGAAGCGCAAACATGAAAGCAATCCGGAGCGCGGATACCAAGCCGGAGCGTATTGTCCGGAGCCTTGCTCATAGCTGCGGGTATCGTTTTCGCCTTCACCGTAAGGATTTGCCAGGGAAACCGGATCTTGTGTTCCCCGGCCGCAGAGCGATTATCTTTGTGCACGGATGCTTCTGGCATATGCACAGCTGCGCATCTGTACGGATGCCGAAATCTAACGTTCAATACTGGCAGCCTAAACTCGTCCGCAACCAAAAAAAAGACGCGGAGAATATAAAAACGCTTACCACTATGGGTTGGCAGGTTTTGACGGTTTGGGACTGCGAGACACACAACCTTCGTGTGTTAACGACGCGGCTAAAGGACTTCTTGGAAGGCAAGGCCTCCGGGAAGCAATAGGCGCTCCGGGTATTCTTGAAGCCTCCAGGACAGTCGGTTAAATCAGCAAGGGGCTCCACCGCCCCTTGCTGCGCCCTTGAGGGAGGCATCGGGCCGAAAATGCGATCTCTGGCGGGGGTTCATGAACCCCAAAAAAAGAGACACCCCTTTTCGGGGTGTCGGGCCGGAGATGCTATCTCCGGCGGGGACGGCAAATTATGAGAACGACTGGCTGCGCTGTCAATGCCGCATTCCCGGCGGCAAGCGAACGACAGTCTACGCGACAATACGCGAAGACGTACCTGACGTGGCATGGGGAGAGAGGCAAAGTGGCACCATATTGGCGCCAGGCGTGCGTTTTTCGCGCCATCGTGAACGAATAAGGTTAGATCGCGAGAGCGAAGCGAGCCGCGATCTGAACCGGCTGTTGGACGGGCCCGGACCAGAGGCACGGCTATGAAAATATCTTCTGGGTTCCGGACCAGAGGCACGGCTATGAAAATATCTTCTGGGTTGAGGTGGGTGCGCGGCCCGGTTTCAGATGACGTGGGCCTGATAGGATGGGGGCGGCGGGCTGTGGTGGGCGAGAAAAAGGTGCCGAGAGGGAACCTTGGAGCCGTTGAGCCCGGCCTTGGGCAAGCCGCCCCCCTCTGCCCCGGCGCGGGGCAGATTGCCGCCTTCTCGAGTCGCGGGCCGCGCTTACATGATTCAATCTCCGGCCGGCGCACCCACTGGAGGAGACGGCGGATGCGCCGGCGGGATCTTTGTGCGCACGATCACCATGGGCTTGCCGCAGCAGGGGCAGCACAACACCGGCCTTTGGGTTGCGGGATGAGCCTGGCAAAGATCTGCAGGAGCTGGCCCAGTCCCTTGCTATTGGCGTGCAGGAATCCGAAGTTGCGAGTGCGGCGCAGGCCTTTGGGCAAGACGTGCGTAAGCAACAGGCGCAGGAATTCCGCGCCACTTACAGTCCGGCGCTCCATTGTGCGGGTCTTGGCATTGCGATAACGGAAGGTGACCTGGCCGTTCTCGCGGGCGAGGATATCCTTCTCTTGGATAACGCCGCGATAAAGGTAGCGGCCGAGATAGACGAGCGCCTTCGAGCCCGTGCCTGCGGGCTTGCAGTCGACGACCCATTTCTGGGGCACGTGGCCTGGGACCATGAGACCGGCCGCCTTCAAGGCCGCGAGCATCTTGGCGCGGAACACCTGGGCGAGCGCCTTGTGGTTGAAGAGGTACCTGGATTTCCCATGGCCCCGCTTGGTGCGCCACAGCCTGCGCCTGGTGTCGATCGCGCCCGCGGGCATGACCAGGTGCACATGGGGATGGGTGTCGAGTCGGCGCGTGTGCGTGTGCAGCACCGTCACGGCACCGGGAATGCCCTGAAGCGTCTTGTCGGAGAGACTAAAGGTCTTGATGGTCTCCCAACTCGTTTTCATCATCAGATCATAGATGATGCGCTGATGGCCAAACGCAAGGGTGCGCAGCTCGGCAGGCAGGGTGAAGGTCAGCATGAAGTACTGGCCCGGCACCAGCTTCCGTGTCTGGCGCTCGATCCACCGCTGGGACTCATGCGCCTGGCAGTGCGGGCAGCTGCGATGGCCGCAGGAATGCGGGATGAAGATCTGCTCGCCACATTCCGGGCAGGCGGCCTGCATGCGCAAAGACAGGGTGGTGCGGCACTGTTCCATCGCCGCGAGCGCCTTGACCTGCCCCGGCAGCATCTGGTCGTGATACTGGGCGAGAAAAGGCTTCTTGAAGGTCTCGATGAGGGTGGAAATCCGGATCATTTGCTCTTCCCCAGATGCGGGAATAGCGATCCATCAGGCCATCGATGAGGGTGATGGCGTTTTGGTCGGTGCGGGTGGTCAGGTGCGTGTAGCGGGCAGTGGTGACGATCGACGCATGGCCGAGGATCTTCTGCACCTCGATCAGCCCGACGCCGGCTTCGATCAGGTGGGTGGCGTAAGAGTGGCGCAGGCTATGGGGGGTGATCTTTTTTTTAGCCCGATCTCGGCTGCGGCCAAGCGCAAGGTGTGCGCTACGCCGGCGCGATCGAGTGGTGTGTCGGCATTGCGTGCGCCCGATAGCCAGCCGGCGCGATTAGGAAACAGCAGTACGGGGTTGCGGTGGGAGGCCCAGAAGCGGCAAAGCATCGCAAGTGTCGCATCCGGCAAAGGCAGGAAACGATCCTTGTTCCCCTTGGCATTGCGGATGTGCACGCGCCGGTTTCCGGTATCGATGTCGCCAACTTGTAGACGTAAACCCTCTCCGAGCCGGAGTCCTACCTAAGGAACATCTGATCAAACCCCTCATTTCGACAAGCGCGAGGCCCTGAATGGACATTTCGGCAGAATGGCGGGCGCAGACGCGCCCATTTGTGCCCAGAGGGGGTAGATTTCTGTGTTCCGGGGGCTTTCTCGGGGCCAGAACCCGTATTCCGGACGGATTACGCCCGCAGAGGTCGCGACAGGCGCTTGCGGACGAGGTACAGATTAGCCAAGGCACAGGTCACGAACAGCCGATGGGCGTTCTTTTGAAGACCACGGTAACGGACCTTGGTGAAGTGGAAGAGGCCCTTGATGACCCCGAAGGCGTGCTCGACGCGGCTGCGGGTCTGGGACTTTATGCGGTTGCGGGCACGCTCGGTCTCGTTGACGACGCCCTTGTAGCGAGTGCGGCGATTCGTGAGGTCACGGGCCTTCGGGGCGTGTTTCTTGAGGATATCGGTCTGACCCTGGTAGGCGGAGTCTCCCCAGACTTGGGTCTCCCCGCCATGGAGGAGATCGGGCAGGACCGTGGCGTCATGGACATTGGCGGCGGTGGCCACAACGGCATGGATGACCTTAGGTTGTGCTGTCGACGCCTATATGAGCCTTCATGCCGAAGTACCACTGGTTCCCCTTGCGCGTCTGGTGCATGTCCGGGTCGCGCTTGCCCTCTTTGTTCTTGGTCGACGAAGGCGCGCTGATGATCGTGGCATCCACAATCGTGCCGTTCGTGACCCGGACGCCCTGGGACTCCAGATGCCGGTGAACCTCCCGAAAGAGCTTCTTTCCAAGATGGTGCTTCTCCAGGAGATGGCGGAACTTCAGGATGGTGGTTTCGTCGGGCACCGGCTCCCGACCGAGGTCGATGCCCACGAAGCGGCACATGGAAACCGATTCATACAAGGCTTCCTCGGCCCCCGGGTCGGAGAGATTGAACCACTGCTGGAGGAAGTAAATCCGGAGCATGCGCTCAAGACCTACGGGCGGCCGGCCGTTCTCGCCCTTGGGATAATGGGGCGCGATCACCGCGCAAAGATCCGGCCAGGGCACCACCTTCTCCATGTCGGCGAGGAACTTCTCGCGACGGGTGGGTTTGCGGTAGGCTTCGAAGGTTCCGGTGGCCAAGGTGGTCTGGCGCATGGGTCGCATTCCGTTGTGGTATTGGCCCTATTCTACCATAACGGTTTGTGTATTTGGACTAAAGCAGAGTTGCCTTAACTGAGTGTCATTGGATTCGGGGAAGGATCAGTTTACGGACATAACCGCGACCAATTGGTTGAACAATAGGTCGTAGTGAAGGACTCTACCATTGAATCTGTGCCGGAGTACCGTAAACAACGTCTGCAATCGCAGCTGCCCGTCATATACTAGTGCCTTCTGTAGACCCCACAGTCCCTCGTCTACCTGATGTGAAAACTTGCCTGGGGCGTAGTCTCCCACGAACTCGTGATAAGGCACCTTCTGATCGGTATCCCAGAGAACGATTCCTCCGATCGGATAGCGTTTAAGCAAGGAGTCAAGCAACAAACAGACATAATCTTCGGACTCGTGACGCGCACCCCACACATATTGTCGCTGCACCTGCGGCAAAAACCACCCATTTGTCTGCACATTTAATTTGCCCAGTACTTCGCGAATTGAAATTCCGGTGTATGACACGATTATTTTTCTCCGATAATATTTTTGATAATCTCTTTCGCTAAAGGCCGCATAGCGTTAGCCTTACTGGGCGCCCGTCAATGGAACCCTGCCGGTCACTCCCGCACAAGGCCCGCCGTTTTATTTGGTCGACATGCCACCCAAACGCACGGCCTTCATGGGGTCGCAAGCCACACCTTGATGCTGTGTCTAGGTTGGAAAAGGGGGGAACGTCATGCGGTATTTGTCAAGATCGTCGATCTCCCGATCGCGGTCGAGCCAGGTACCCGCACCCAACAAGGCATGCATCATTTCGCATCTCTGTTTGACCCGCCGCGCTATCGTTTCCTCGTATCCACCTTTCTGGTAGCAGTAAACCACCTCGACAGGTTCCTTTGTTCTGCGACATCCACCTATGCGGTGCACTCGGCCGATCCGCTGCTCGATTAGCGCGGGGTTCCATGGTAAATCGTACAGAACGACGCGGCGGCAATAATGGTGGAGGTCGATACCCTCTTGGCCTTTCCGTGACGCTATTAGGATCAGGGGCGCACAGGGAAGATTGAACTTTCGGTCGCTTCCGACAGTGTCTGGTTCGCTTTCGTCGACACCCGAAACCTTACCGTCATAGCGCACCACGATGGGCAGTTGACGGCCCTTTCCCGCCACCGCCTCCAGAAACTCGAAAACGGTCTTATAGCTTCCCGCAGATCGGCGCTGAGCCTCAAGTGCCTCTTTGTGTCTCTCCCACCAAGCCGCCACTGTGTCCATCGTCGCCTTCTCCGGCGCATTGGTCGAGGACGCGATCACCTTCGCGACAGCGAGAGCCTGTCCGCGTGTCGGTATTTTCAACGCTTGTTGCACTAGTTTATGCAGGCCGCCCCATCGCCTACGCGCGCACCGAAATTTCGAATCCAAATATTTGATCGCCGGAGAATCCAGTAATTCCTGGACAAGAATGGCGGAGGTCTCAATTCTATGCGTAAACACCACCGTCTTCTCGCCGCTTATGGCTAGCTGCGTAAGCTGCTTCACGGCCTCACGGAGTTTGGGGTCAAGACTCACAGAGTCGTCATTAAGTACTTTTCGTAGTCGCACCACCCAGGGGTCATCTCGAAATCTCTTCAACGCGCCGTTCTCCAGTGCGCAGAGTATTGCGCGCCAACTCGAGCAAAGCGTCTCGCGCACGCTTGCAACGTGGGTGTGCTCACCATTGCTCATGATGTTGGAAATTACTCGTTCGAGTATGATACTAGGGAGCAGCGCATCCCCGGCTGGGCTTCCGGTCCAGTCCAAAATGCGCCGCTCCTTGCGGTTGTCCCAAGCGTCTCGAACCATGTGTCTTCTTAGCGCTTTTTCCAGTTTTTTGCGTTGCTGAAAGTCCACACGATCCGATATGGCGCGCTCGTAGGCGGCCAGCGGTAGCTTGTCTATGGCAGATCCATAGCGGTGCCTTGCGCACGCTGCGTGCTGAAACTCACGGAGCCGTCGCCGCAGTTCATCGAGCGTAAGCGCGAATGGCGTGGCCGTCACCCAAACGCCCTTGCGAAACTTGCCACTGAGCAGATGTGTCACGACACTGCGTCGCCTGCGGCCCTCCAGCTTATGAGCCTCGTCGACGACCAACAAATCGATCGGTGGATTGACTTTGAGGCCGCGTCCCGCCTCGGCATCAAGAAAGTCCTGGACAGTCTGGTGGGACCGTGGCCGCCAGTCTCGCGTATTGGAGTCGAATGCGTTTCGCAGCATCTTCAGAGCCGCGGCCTCATCCACGCTTTCCGCGCGCCGCGGCATCACGCCGCCGTCCGGGACTACCGCCTTCACGAGACGTAGCTTTTCCTGACGCCTCAGACGTACACCATGGGCGCGGTAGACCAGCGCCAGCGCTCCCAGTAGACGGCGGCGACGGCCCTCGTGACCGTGGAAACGCTTCAAGGTGTCATAGGACGCAAACAGAATCGCCGATGTCGCGGACGTGCTTTTGAGCGCGGAGACAAACGCGTCGTACTGAGTTGTTACGCGTGGCTTCCAATCCCCGTCAAAACGGTTGGTCCAGCACCTGGCGACCATTTCGCGAACCTCCTGCTCCCAGCGCGCCGCCCAGGTCTTCGCCATCCTGCGGCTATGAGTCAGAACCAGAACCCGGGCGCGCTGTTTGGAGGCAAGCGTAGCAAAGGCGAGCGCAAGGGCCACATAGGTCTTTCCTTTGCCGACATCATCACCCAGAATCACGCCCGGCACGTCTTTACGCTGCAGCCGGCCCCAAAGCCCGCGGGCTCGCTCGTTCTGGGCACAAAGCTCGCCACGCTGCCGTAACGGATATTGCTTGGCAAAATGCGAGAGATCAATGTCATATAGTGGTCGGCCTTTCATATCAGACCCTCCGTCAGTGACTCCCACAATTGGAACTGTCCCGCCATCCTTACGTTCGTCAAGCGCGGTATGAGTTTGTTTTTTAGCTCGCATGCCTTGTGCCCCGTCCCGTTTCGGCCCGTGGTCGCCTGTACCAATGCCTGCACGACCTCAAGGCGCACCCACAGCCGCCACGTCTGCTCGGTGGCGTCGGATACAGCTAACGGATCATGGAAATCAAATATGTTCTCCAATAACTTTAGGTGTCCGGTCACACGCGCCGATTTGCCCGTGTCGCCGTCAGTGATGACCGCGATCACGTAGCGCATACGGTCGGCCAAATCGCGCACGCGCTG
Organism: Pseudomonadota bacterium; assembly: GCA_021777535.1. Lineage (GTDB taxonomy): Bacteria > Pseudomonadota > Gammaproteobacteria > Acidiferrobacterales > Acidiferrobacteraceae > JAJYDN01. The sequence goes on along the minus strand of JAJYDN010000029.1, from coordinate 2,403 downwards.
CCCAAGAAGAAACGGCGTCGTATCAGCTGTAGATCTAGTCCCGCCGAAGCCGCCCTTCTCCCTAACGTCGAGTACGGTGTGCGGTGGAGGCAAAGCCCCGAGCTGCGCGAGCCACCATTCCGGCGGGGGATCTTTGTGTTCCGGCAGCTCGGCCAGTGCAACCCGCGACTCAATCGGAATGACGATCGGACACCAACTCCGGCGAGCCTGGTCCTTGCGACTGACGGTCTCGAGCCTTAGGTCACCATCCCGAATCACAAACCCCTTCAGGATGTGCCCGGAAGGCGCACGCAGCTTCTTTCCAGCGTAGAACAGGTCGGTGCCACGCATGCAGTCGGAGTGCCGCCAGTGAATCTCAAGTTCGCGAGCGAATGGATAGTAGGTGGCCGACCGGAGAACATGCCATCCGGTCGCCGTCATGACCGGCGGCGGCTCAAAAGAACAGGCTGATAGCGACTTGAATCCCCAACCAAGCCGCCGAAGAAGACGTTCGACATCCTTCCATTGCGCAGTAAACTCGCGGGCAAGCTCGACGTTGGCTTCGACACCCCTCTTGAGAAGGGCGTTCTCCGTCAAGTTTGGTGAGCCTGTCAACACCGTCACGTCTTCGCCCTGTCTGCCGTGCCGAATAGCCAACAGTTTGGCGTGCAGAGGCTCTCGGTCTGAGGGTACACCGCAAAACGCCAACCGGCCCTTCGTCGCCCGAGGGCCGAAGACCTGCGTGAACAATGCCTTGCTCGCCTGGAGCACAGATCTACCGTCCTCGCAGGTGACCTTTGGCAAAAATATGCGGAATGCTGCGTCCGGATACCGTTTTGCAAGTACCTTCAACGCTGCAGTCTCAAGTGCCGATCCAACCTGATCGCGACGATCAAGGAACGGCGTCACGACATAGATGCTGTGCGCATGGTTCACGCGAGCGATAAGCCCATCCAGCAGAGCGGAGTCCAGGCTCGTAACACTCCGATTTCTGACGTCCGTCCGCGCACCTCTGGTCGCTTCCAATACCCGTTTTGCTGCGTCGACCCCCTGATTGGCCAGATTCCGCACCAGCTCTCGAACGCCGTGCGGAAGCTTGCTCTCCCCGCTCCCATGAAAGGTGACGAGCTCCCGGTTGACCGTATGGCCCGCGTGGGTCAGGTTGAGCGAACCCTCAATCCACACGATGTGATTGTCAAATAGCAGGAGAAGCAACTTTGGATGAAACAGGTTGTGTTCCGGCCAGCAGTGTACGTTGTACGCCGCCGCGTGCCCGCGATAGTGACGATGATCACAGACCACATCGATTGGGATCTCTCGTAGGCGATCACCGCCTTTAGGATGACATCCGGATAGCGCATCGAGCAGTTGCTCAAAATAGCTGCGATCGAACGTAAAAGTGCAAGCCAGAATAGCCTCGAGCCTATAGAGGCCCGCATGCTTGACGGCGTCGAGCAGGCGCTCGACCACGGTAACCGACTCCACTTGAACCTTCACGCTGACCATTGCGTCTCCTGCAAAAGGGTTCGCAGGTTCGTCAACCGAAAGTCGGGGTCACCGCGCTCCTGGGGCAAATGCAGCGCAGATCGCTCACCGAGTTTGTCAATCCACGGCTCTGTTCCACGCGCCCCCACAACCTCGTGATGCCATTCCAGTAGGGCTTCCGCTGAAAGGCCACGAGCAACTCGCTCAATCCCAGCGCGGATGGCCGTCGCGAGAGCTGGCTGACCGGGCCACACGATCTCGAGGATGCCGAGATTCAGAAGCTGCTGCCCAATGTCGGCGAGCCGCCGCACCGTCCTATGGTTAGGCCGCGGCACGGAACCCGCCAGGAGCTCACCGAATAACCCGCGCAACCTATTCTCAAGTTCCGTCGTTGCACCGGTCGCTGCCGCGATGCGTCGCTGGTGCTCAAGTAAGTCACGGCACCCAGCAAGCCGCGACCAGCCCCAGGTCGGGCGGCGTGAAACTGCACGGGCAGAACTATGGGTCCGCATCCCCTCCTCGCTCACCTCGCTTTGCTGGAAAAGTCGACACCCCAGCTTCGGCCACGCACTGCGCACGTCAACCGACGAGAAGATGCTATCAAGTTTCGTCCAGCTCCCTGGATTTGCGCCGTCCCAGTCAAATCTAGGATCACCGAGAAGTTGCGTCGCCGCATTTCCCTCAATCACCAATTCACCTAGCCTTACGAGCTTAATCGCACGCACAGACGCGATGTAGTTGCCCAGAATCCCCGTGCCGCGTTGATCCTGCAGGATCGGCGCTTGGACGTCAGGATGTTTTCCCGCACAAATGGCTGCGATGCGACGCTTGCCAAGATATTCGCGACGGGCTGGGCGACACGGGTGGCGGTGCCAAGACCGCGGGAGGCCCCGTCCGAACGCCGCAAACAGCGGCCAGATACCCTGATCGACCGACAGG
>JAJYDN010000055.1:600-5888 GCA_021777535.1 Pseudomonadota bacterium | reverse complement strand
AGTAGCCAAGCCCTCCGCCAAAATCGAGAACCGAGGCGCCGAGCAGAGGTCGGTATTCCGCGTATCGCGCTGCCGCATCCCGCATCTTGGCCCGAAGATGATCCCGATACCATCGGTAGTCGAACATCTTCGCATACACGTCCCGCAAGACGCGATCAGTCGGCAACGGCACGGTAAACGCGCAGCCGCACGACAAACATTCGGCCAGCCGGTACAGAACTGACCCGAAGGGCCACACCTCCTCGCCTTTCAGGACACCGACTCCTGTCCCGCACACGCGGCAGACGGCCGCCGATTCCCCTTGTGCGCTATCGGGATGCGTCGCCATGCCAGACCCTGCTTTCGACATCACACTCCTTTCTGTCCCTTGCGTATCTTCGCGACCAGCAGTCTGAGGGGTTTGGTGATCTGCATCGATCGGGAGTTCTCGTAGACCGCCACGAGGTGATTGAGCCGTTCGTTTTCCTCCAGAACGGCGGCATGGATCTCGGCCGGAACCCCGCCGTGGCCATGACCGGCATACCGACCCGCTTTGGCCCCTGCGCCCGCAAACCGGTAGGTGCGCTCGCTCGCATCCTCCAGGTGCCAGGCGTATTCCTGCAGGGCGCCCGCCCATTCGGCATCGCGCCGAGCACTTCTCTGGATCACGCCGATGACCCGCCGCGCCGCCTCGATCGCGTCGCGGGTGGCCTCGAGACGGGCCCGCCCCTCATGACTGCTCGGTTCGATATAGGTTCCTTCCGCCCATTCGTTCCATGAATGCAGGAACACGAATCGTTCTCCTTCCTGGTGATGACAATAGGTATCGACGATCGCGGATGTCAGCCATCGTCGATAATCCCCATACCCTGTATGTCGACACACGATGGCGCGCTCCTTATACCGCGGCGCGTTGTCCCAGGGTGCCATGACCGTCTTCAGGCGCTTGTATGAAGGGAACGGCCGCACCCGGAAAAGCCGCGCCAGATCCTCGTAGTCGACGATCCTCCCGCTGAACGCCTTCACCAGTCCACTGACCGAGTCCTGATGATCGGCGAGCCTCCCGAAGGCGTTCGAGGGCATTTCATAGGTGGCATCGAATCCCTGGTCTCCCGGGCACCGCATGTCCCCGGTCCAGTCATCCACCATGAAGAGGAACAGACCCGCAAAGCCCGCCTTTTCTGCTTCCTCCCGCCACCGAAGGGTAGTGTTCTTGATATCCGGGAACAGATGCGGCATGAACACCCCGAGCACGGGCTTGCCGGCGACCCTGATGTAGCGGGGATCGCGGAACATATCGAACAGGCTGCGAATGAAAAATACGTCATCGTATTCATCGTGGCGCTGTTCGATGATCACCTCACTCTCGCCGGCGTCCCATTTCCGTGTCCAGTTGTGATTCGCCCAGAGCACACAGAATGGCATGGGGATCGCGTTTTCCAGAAACAGATCGAGAGGCGTCTTCAGAACGTGCTTGCCGCTGAAGTAATAGTAATAAAAGCAGAATCCCGTCACGCCATGCGCCGCAGCCAGTTCCGCTTGGCGCCTGATGGTGTCTGGATTGCGCAGATCGTAATAGCCAAGTTCCCCGGGCTCCACAGGCTGGTGATGCCCGCCAAACAGGGGGCGCGCCCGAACAATGTTCGTCCACTCGGTAAAGCCCGGCCCCCAGGCGTTGTCGTTTTCGGGTATCGGATGGAATTGAGGAAGATAGAAGGCCAGCACCTGCACCGCGTCCGCGGGTTGTGCGGCCGCCGGATGGGGTGTGGCGGATGGCATGAGATCCACACGTTTTCCATGCGGCACCCGGCCCGGCGCATTCAGGGCGTAGCAGATGGCGTCATAGACATCGCTGACGGCGATGTCGCTGGCCGGACCCGCCGGGTTGCGCAACAGCTTCACCTGTGGAGATCGCGATGCATAGTATCCGGTGTAGGGCGTGTATTTGCGGAAATTCCCCAGCACCCCCAAAAGGATGACCCCCGGTCGCTGCAGTGCGTTGGCGATATGCGCCGGCCCACTGTCGATCCCCACGAACAATTGTGCCCTTTTGAGGACCTCCGCCGTGTCGAGTACCGAGGTGCGGCCGCGCAGATCGAGATAGCCGTCGCCACGCATCGCAGGCGCGCCCCTCTTGTCCCGGTCGCCGATCTCGACAAGAGTGTGTCCATCGGCACGCAACAGCTGCACGAGAAGCGTCCATTTTCGGTCGTCCCAATCCCGCTGCGGATCATTCGAGAGCCGGTGAATGGCGATGAAGTCCTCGGGGAGCGCCAGCGCATCCACGTTGCGGACGTTCTCTGGCTGGATATAGACCATAGGCTGATCGTTCAGCCGTGGCAGGCCGGCGCCCAGGGAAAAGGCCTCGAGCAGCGCGCCGTAGTCATACCAGTCATGAACGGAGACCGTCTTCTTTCCCGTCGCCTTGACGAGGGGAATGCCGCAGCACTCGCACACGCGGTAATTTACATGCAGATCAACAATGACTGATTCGTCTCGTACATGCTTGCTGAGACGGATCCATTCGGTCAGGCAGTCGACGGCGTGAAAGTGGTCTATATGGGGGTTTGTGGCCAGAACTTCGGCGTAGAGCGGCCGGGCCACCCAGATGAGGGGCCTGTCCGGATAAACCGATTTGAGATACCTTGAGACGGGTTCGCAGGCGATGATGTCGCCGAGATGTTCTGTCAGACCGACATAGACAGCACCCCTGTCGTATTCCATCCTTATGCCCTCACAAAATTTTCTCAGGCTGCCCGAATCTTGCGGTGGCTGTCAAGCTTGTTGTTGCCTGAACTTAGCCCTCCACCCGCCGCCCGATCTCTTTCAAAAGTGCCCGCGTAATGGCCCCCGTTGATTCCTTGCGCCGTCCGGTCCGGATGGCTTGGCGATCCTTCGTGAACGCGATGCGCGTTACCGTATAACGGGCCACTCCATCCGCAGCCGCTTTTTGTAGTACCCATCGCGCTGGCTCCCCGTCGCCGGTTCCAAGAGTGCCTGCTCGGCCTGATCGACCAGCATCTCCAGCATGGCTTTTTTTGTGACACCGTAACAGCTTGCCAGCCTCTCCAATGAGATCTTTGTGTGCATGCTGATGACCATGTTCAGCCTGTCGCCTTTGCCGTCTACACCATGCAAGTGCCGCTCGCGGTAGGCCCTCTGCCGTTCTGCGTTGCTTGTCATCTTGTGCCCTCGCTGTTACATGGTAACAACATCATGCCGCGTTACTGCGTAACAGTCAAGGGGCCGAAGCCCCCGTTCTGCCCGGTGCCTTACGCGGCCGCTTGCTCCTGGCTGACTAGCCCCGCTATGTAGGCGTGCGCCTTGCTGGCGGCTGCGGCGGCAGTCAGAATCGCCCGCTTATCGTTCCGCAAAATGCGAACCCAGCTTGCCAGATAGTCGGCGTGGTCCTGCAGGGTGCTGCCGATGATCCCAAGGTCCGCGTTCAGGAAGGCGCTGCCGAGTTCCGCGACCAGTTCCTCGAAGGCGTAGGCCTCGGTACCGAAGCGGCCGCTAAAGTCGCGGTCTAAGCGGCTCTTGTGGCCGGTGCTGTGGGTCATCTCGTGTAAGGCGGTCGAGTAGAAGGCCTCCAAGTTGATGAAGTCGGCCCGGTCCGGTAAGTGGATCGTGTCGGTGGCCGGGCGGTAGAAGGCCTGCGCCCCGCCTTCCCGGATCGGTGCCGGACTGGCCTGCAATATCCGCTCGGCGTCCTCGAGGGCCTGGAAGGCCGGGCGTTCTTCCTTGGCCGGGGCCTGGATGCCGTCGATCTGATCGAGGTTGAATACGCGGAAAGATTTCAGGACCGCGCCCCGCTTGGTCTCGTCCTCGCCGGTATCGCTGTTCGTCTCCGTGCTCTCCCAGGGTTTGTAGTAGAGGCAAAGCTCCGAGCGTTCGCCCTTGCGGACCTGACCGCCCATGGCCTCGGCTTGCTTGTATGTAAGCCAATAGGGAGAGGTGTAGCCTCGCTGCGTCGCTGCGCCCCATAGCATGATTATGTTAATGCCAGAGTAGGGCTTGCCGGTCGAGCGGTTCAGCGGTAAGGACGGCTGCGTATCCCACAGACGGCGGCCGTGGCCCTTGGCCTGTTCCATGGCCGCCAGTATCTGGTCGGTGACCTGTTGGTAAATGTCCCACCCCTGCGGATTGCTGAGGCCTTGAGTCCCCTCGGTTTTGTGTTCTGGCATCCGGTTGCGTTTGCTCGTGTTCATAGTCCGTCTCCTATTGTTGGTCCTGCGTCTTGCCTCGGCTCTCGCCCCTCACAAAAAGCGCCGATAGACGCGGGGTTTCAGCAAGCGGCAGACGGCATGACGCCCGCGTGCGTTAGCACGCCTTTGCGGGTGGCGTGACGGATGCGAGCGAGCGCCGCGTCAAGGCGCCTGGGGGCGAGAATGAGGCTTGCAGGACCAGGGAGATGGGACTAAGAGCAAGCGCAGATGCCGGTTTTAAGCCTGTCGGGAGGTGGGCACCGACAGGTCCCCTCTGGGTGACAAAAAGCCCCGCGAGTGCTCTACGCACGGCGGGGCCGTAGGTTACGGGGTATGTCGGGCGCTACGCGCGCGCAGCCTGCGAAAGCTGCGCATAGTCCTCGCCGAAATTCTCGATGAGCCACGAATGCAGCAGCTCGAGTTCGATGAGTGCCGTGGCGCCGTCCGGGGACAGCGGGAGTCCCCGGCCCTCCTGGACGAATGTCGCGATCCGCTCCGGCGCGGGCAGGCCCGAGCAGAGCTCGATGGTTGTAAACCACGACTCGGCCGCGATAGCCGCGGCCTCGATGTTCCGCGCCACCGCGCTCATGATGACTTCCTCATGTCGTCGAGCGCGCGCCGGATTGCCGGCCAGTCGTGGCTCGTCGCGCCGCACATCTCGCAGGTTGTCACGTGCGCGGCGATCACTTGTCGTTCGCAGGCTTTGGCAAGCCACGTTTCCAGGGTGGCGAGGAGCTCGGCCTCGGTCATCCACCAAGCGAGCTCGCCAAGCGCCGCGATCGCGGCCTCGGGACCGAGTTGCGAGTCATGCAGGGTCCAGAAGAGCCCCACGGCGTCGCCGGGCTGCGCGTCGCGGCCAGCGTATTCCATCACCGCGCGGCAACCGAGGATTATGATTTCTTGATGCTGAAACCGAGCGTTCACGTTCGCGGGGACGCGTGGGGTGTCTGTGAAATCAGCCATGGTGGCCTCCTGTGCATTCGTTCAAAGACGCCTCCTTGTTCAAGGGAGGCGGCCGGGTACTTGAACACGGTCACAGGGCCGCCCGCAGATTTCCCCCGAAGGGTCTTGTATGGCTGCGCGCTACCCGGCCATAGGAGCAAA
>JAJYDN010000055.1:0-590 GCA_021777535.1 Pseudomonadota bacterium | reverse complement strand
AAAACCGCTAGACTGTCGGGAGCGGTCGGCCGCCTGTGATGGTGTGTTCAGCACCTAAAAGGAACTTTAGCACCACGGTTCACCGCAGTCCAGCGCTTCGCGCTGATCTTAATGCCCGCCGGTGCTGGCCATTATGATAAGGTACAGTATCGCCATGAGCAAAATCATGAGCTTGAAAAGGAACCGCATTCGTTTCTCTGCCGCCTTGCGTGAGAGCGCCAGCCCCGCCTGCCAGTCGTCGAATATCCATCGGTGCGCTGGGGAAGCGCGCTTTTCGTTTGCATCGTTATCGAACATACGGTGCCTCCTGTGTGTATTGAACTCAGCGCTGCCGCATGCGGCTGAAAATCAGCATCAGGGCTGCGCCGACAGCGAGCGCCAGCCATGGGCTAACGTGGTACTCACGCATGAGGCGCCAGACTCCGGCGTAGATCAGGGCGTGCGCAATGATAGTAAGAAGGGCGTGCATCAGCGCACCGCCAGCGAGGCGCGCTTGCGCCGCTTGGTCGTCACGTGCCGGAAATGGCTCTCTGCCAGCAGCAATACCCGGGAGAGGGCTTTAAGTTCCTTACGTAGCTCGGCCAGCGCCT
>JAJYDN010000054.1 GCA_021777535.1 Pseudomonadota bacterium | reverse complement strand
GCTGTCCGAGCAGATCCTTCATCATCGGCGCATATGGCTTGTTTTCACTTTTCGCCAAGCGCTTCAGTCCCGATATAAAACTGGGCCAGGGACCGCTCTCCAACTGGTCGAGCATGGGTGTCACTGGCATCTTCTTCACTTCTTTCATCGCCACTCCTTATGCAAGGCCTAGGGCATGCGGTGGAGAGTAAGGAAGTGGTCGCCGGGCGCCTATGCCCCTGAGGGGATAGGGTTCAGGCCGCGCATCTATCCATTTGGAGATATATGGCGGAAAAAGGAATACAATCAGGCACTTGGGACGGGACACCGCCCTCAGGCGGCCTGTGCGGCCCGGAAAAGCGCAAAGAAATTGGCCGTGGTCTGTTCGCCGACGCGCGCAAGCGGCAGTTGCTGGATGTCCGCGAGGCATTGCGCCACCAGGGTCACATATGCGGGCTCGTTGCGTTGTCCCCGGTGGGGGACGGGCGCGAGATACGGCGCGTCGGTTTCGATGAGGACACGGTCCTGCGGCGCCATGGCCGCGACATCCCGCAGGGGCTGGGCGTTCTTGAAGGTCAGGATGCCGGAAAATGAAAGGAAGAAATTCAGGTCGAGGGCCTTGCGTGCCACTGCCTCGCTTTCGGTGAAGCAATGGAAAACGCCCCCTACGTCACGCGCCCCTTCCTCCTGCAGGATCCGCAAGGTGTCGTCCGCCGCCTCGCGTGTATGGATGATGAGCGGTTTCGACAGGGTGCGGGCCGCCGCGATCTGTTGCCGGAAGGCCTCCTGTTGCGCATCGGGCGAACCAACGAGGCGATAGTAGTCGAGTCCGGTTTCGCCGACCGCAACGACCCGTTCCTCGCGGCCGAGCCGCACGATGTCATCGTAGAGCGTTCCCGCTGCGGCCTCGTTGGGGTGCACGCCCACGGAAGCGAAAACGTTGTCATGGGCGCCCATGATAGCGGCAATGGCGGGCCAGTCCCCGAGGCTCACGCTCGCACAGAGCATGTACGCCACGTCCTGTTCCCGCGCACGGCGGATCAGGTCGGCGGTGCCGGTGGCAAGCGGGGCGAGATGGAGATGGCAATGCGAGTCAACAAACGGCATGCCTCACATCGTATGGGTCGGGCGATCCGATTGCAATTGGCCGATGAGGAGGTTTTCGATGCGCGTACGCGCCGTTCCGGAATCCTTGGCGCTGAACTGGATACCGATCCCCGGTGCGCGCCCGTGCGGGGCACCCATGGGCGTAATCCACACGACATGACCGGCCACCGGGATCTTTTCCTTGCTGTCCATGAGGGTGAGCAGCATGAATACTTCGTCGCCAAGCCGGTACGGCTTGTTGCTGGGAATGAACAGGCCGCCCCCTTTCAGGAACGGCATGTAAGCCGCATAGAGGGCATTGCGGTCTTTGATGACGAGGGACAGTACGCCGGGTCTTGCCGGCATTTTTGCCGAGCCCCGGCCCTCGTTCAGATCTTCCGGCTGCTCACTTGTTTCCATGTCAGGAACACTTCATCCCAGATGAGGTGGCGATCGAGTGGGGCGTCCAGCAGTTCGTTGATGTCAAGAATTTTGTCCCAAAATTGGAAAATCTGTGTTAAGTCTAGACCACCCGCAAGCGCCTGCAACCTTTTTGCGCGGGGCTCGTCCGGGTCTCCCGATGCCCCGGGAACCCCCTGCTGCACGATGCGGGCCGTGAGGTCTGCCAGGACCGCAAAGGCGGCCTTGCCGTCGATCTTGTGCCAGCTCTCCGCGGCAGCCAGCGGATCGAGCCGTCCCTGCCGGATACCCTCCAGGCTTTTCAGCATTTCCTCGCCCATCTGGAGGTCGGGCGCCGTGAGCGCGGCGGCACGCAAAGGTGCCCCCGCCGCCTGCGCGAGCGCCTCCTCGGGTTGCAGGCACCCCGCCGACTGGAGATAGGCAAGGCCTGCGGCCCGTGCGGGCACTGCAAAATCGATACGCTGGCAGCGCGAGCGGACGGTCGGCAGGAGCCGCTCGGGGGCGTCGCTCACAAGCAGCAGATAGGCACCCGGCGGGGGCTCCTCGAGGCTCTTCAGGAGCGCGTTCGCGGCGGCGCGGCCGAGACGTTCGGCCGACTCGATGATGATGACGCGCCCGCGGCCAAGATGCGCGCTCAGCGTCAGGAATCCGGTGAGTTCGCGTACCGTATCGACGGGGATTTCCGTCTTCCCGGGAGCAGGCGCGCAGACCATGAGGTCGGGATGGTTCTCTGCGCCAACGAGGTGGCAGGACCGGCAATGGCCGCAGCCGTGGCCCTCGTCGCACAAGAGCCGCCGCGCAAAGGCGTGCGCGAAGCGGGTCTTGCCGACGCCTGCGGGACCCGCGAGCAGCAAGGCATGGCCAAGCCGCGGACTCGCGGTCAGGGCATCCCACCGGCCCTGCTGCCAGGGCAGGATTTCACAAGCGGGCGAGGACGGCATGGACGAGTGCTTCTTCGACGTAATGGAAGGCGCGCGCCCCATCGATTACGACTATGCGTCCGGGTGCCGCCTCCGCCCGTGCAAGGTAGCCCTGGCGCACGCGCGTGAAAAACGCGGGATCCGCCGCCTCGATCCGATCGATGCGGCGATCGGAGCGTCGCGCGAGAGCCGTCTCGGGGGGCAGATCGAGCAGCAGCGTGAGATCGGGTTGCGGTATCCCAAGCGATCGCGTGAGTTCGTCGATCAAAGGCAAAGGCAGGCGCCGCCCGAATCCCTGGTAGGCATAAGTGGCATCGAGATAGCGGTCACAGAGGACGATCTTGCCGGCCGCGATGGCCGGAAGCACGATCTGGGCGAGATTCTCGAGGCGCGCCGCAAACATCAGCAAGAGCTCGGTGGGCGGCTGCATGTCGGCGCTCTCCAGCAACACGGCGCGCAACCGCTCCCCCACCGCGGTGCCGCCAGGCTCTCGCGTCAGCACAACATCGTAACCTTGTGCCCGCAATCGTTTGGCAAGCGTGGCGATTTGCGTTGTTTTTCCGCTTCCGTCTATTCCTTCGAGAGTGATGAACATGAATTATGGATGACCGTGTAATTCGTATTTTATGATTTCTCGGTCCTGTTGTTGCAAGGTCGTGGAAAACACGTGTCCCCCAAGTCCGGTCGCCACAAAGTACAGTGCGCGCGTTTTCGACGGATGCATTGCTGCGTACAGGGTGCGCGCACTGGGAAGCGCGATCGGTGTAGGGGGCAGCCCCACGTGAAGATACGTATTATACGGGCTTTTGACCGCCAAATCACTAGTGGTCAGGACCCCTTGATATCGCGGGCCCAGCCCGAAAATGACGGTTGGATCCGTTTGCAGGGGCATATGTAAACGCAGGCGGTTGACAAACACACCGGCAATCTTGCGCCGCTCGCCATCCTCGGCGGTTTCGCGCTCGACCAGGGATGCAAGGATGAGCGCCTGCTCCGGGTTCACGACGGGCAGGTCTTGCGCCCTCTTCTGCCAGTCGGCCATAAGCAGCGTGTGCATGCGCCGATAGGCGCGGCGCAGAATGGATGTGGCCGTGGCGGCGTTCGTATAGAAATAGGTATCGGGGAAAAAGGCCCCCTCGGCACTGACGTGCGGATGGCCGAGCATGGCCATGACGGCGCCATTGGAGAGGCCCGCAATGTTGTCGCGCAAGTGTTTGCCATGCAGCGCCTGGCGCACCTGCTGGAATGTCCAGCCCGGTACCAGCGTGACGGCATATTGCACGACATGCCCTTCGACGACCTGATTCAGGATTTTCCAGGGGGTCGTCGGATCATCGAGACGATAATCGCCGGCCTGCAGCGCATTGCTGTTGCCGGTGAGACGGGCCAGCGCGAGGAAGGGATCGACCGCGCCGATGACATGCTGCGCGTGCAGCTTGTCGGCAAAGGCGCGCATGGTCGTGCCCGGCGGCAGATGGTAGACATGATCGCCCGGGTGCAACGGCCATCTGGCATACCCCAGAATCGCCGCCCCGCCAACCAGTAGTGCCGCAAAAAGGCCACTAAGCAGTCGCCACATCGCCCTGCGCCTCCATGACGGCAAGGAGCCGTTGACTTACGGGTCCCGCGGAAAAACTTTGTCCGGCGAGATCACGCACGGGCCAGATACCGATCAGCGAGTTGGTCAGGAAGATTTCATCGGCCCCCTCGACCCGTGCCCGCGTGAGCGGTTCCACCGCCACGGCAATCGCCTGTCCCGCGGCGGCATCCATGACGGCCGCCCGCATGACGCCGGTGATGCCGCACTCTGCAAGAGGTGGTGTTACAAGTCTGCCTGCTTCCACAATAAAGAGGTTGCTCATCGTTCCCTCGATCACAAGGCCGGCCGGATCCTGCATGAGACCCTCCCGTACAGGCGGCCGCCATTCGCGCTGCGCCAGCACCTGTTCGAGCCGGTTTAGCGTCTTCATGCCTGCACACGCATTCGGCGTCGACAGCCGGACATTGCACCAGGTCGCCATGATGCCGCTGCGGCGCTCCTGCGCGGGCGGCTCGAAGGGGTGCGCAGTGACAATCCAGTCGCTTTCCGTACCCGACGGACGATACCCGCGTGCCTGTGCGGCGCGCGCCACGATGATCTTGACCGCGCATACGGGCGCCAGAGCGAGCTCATCCATGGCGGCGAGGACCGCATCCTCCCTCGGTGGCGAGAGCTGAAGCCGCCCGCAATCGCGGACAAGCCGCGTCCAGTGCCGCTCCCATAAGAGCGCCTGCCCGCCCACGACCGCCACCGTCTCAAACAGACCGTCACCATACTGCAGGCCGCGATTGCCGATGGCAAGGGCGTCTGCGCGATGCCCGTTGACGATGCCCGCGCCCGTTTTCATGCCTGAAAGGCCCGCAAGAGTCCGGCTGCCTTGGCCCGCGTTTCGGCGAGCTCAGCCGCTGGATCCGAATCGGCCACGATGCCGCCTCCCACCCGCCAGGACAGGGAATCGCCGCCGAGCACGGCCGTGCGGATGAGGATGTTCAGATCCATGTCGCCGCAGGCATTTACATAGCCAAGGCTCCCCGTATAGGCGCCCCGGGGGCCGGCCTCGAGTTCGGCAAGGATCTCCATGCAGCGTACCTTCGGACACCCGGTGATCGTGCCGCCGGGAAACAGGCTGCGCAGGATCGCGCTCATGGGCGTTGCCGGACGCAGCGTGCCCTCCACCGTGGATACGAGATGATGCACGGTGGCGTAGGATTCGATGTGCATGAGGGAAGGGACACGCACACTGCCGGGGGCGCAAACACGCCCGATGTCGTTGCGCTCGAGATCCACCAGCATCACGTGTTCGGCGCGTTCCTTCGGATGGGCGCGCAACCGCAGGCGCGCGGCCTCATCGTCGCCGTCTGACTGGCGTGGCGCGGTACCGGCGATGGGGAAGCTGCGGATGGTGCTGCCCCGGACCTCCAGAAGCCGTTCCGGCGAGGCGCTCACAATGGCAGTCTTGCCGAGGGTGGCGAGTGCCGCATAGGGTGCCGGATTGGCATGGACGAGAGCGGCCATCACTTGCGCCGCTTCGGTTCCGGGGGCGAGCTCTGCGCTGTATCCGCGCGAGAGGTTCACCTGAAATACATCGCCGGCCCGGATGTAGTCCTGGATGCGCGCGATCCCCGCGAGATAACGGGCGGGGTCTTCCTCCGTGATACCGCAAACCGGGACACGGGATGCCACCTGCGGCCGCATGGCGGCAGCGCGCCGCGCCAGGGATGCAGCGAGATCCGGATCCTGTGCGCAAGCCATGGTGTGCCCGTTCTGGTGATCGTGAACGAGGGCCGCGCGACAGTACTGGGCGAAGGCGAGCGGCAGGGGGGGCGGGGCGAGCGCAAGGCGCGGCTCGAAGAGCTGCCCCAACTCATAGCTGAAATAGACGAAGTCGCCATGCGTAAACGGCAAGGGGGCCGGATCCGTGGCGCCAGGGTCTAGGCGTCGTTCGATGCCGGCAAAGAACTCCTGCATCCGTGCGGCACCAGCCCCCGCCGGCAGCAAGCGGGCGGCCTCGGGCGCGGCAAACAGTATATCGAAGCGCCCGC
>JAJYDN010000053.1 GCA_021777535.1 Pseudomonadota bacterium | reverse complement strand
AAAATTAAGCCAGCATAACCGGCTTCAGATGGTCAAAAGTTTTTAGCGCCAACACGTTTCATGTACCAAGCCACTCAAACCGCCTTGCGCGGCTCCAACCCCCATAAAAGCAACGCCCGTAGCATCGGCGCCGCCATCGCGGCGATACGTACCGGCATGCCTGTCATTGTGCTCGACGACGATGACCGCGAAAACGAGGCCGACCTGGTGATGGCCGCGCAGCACGTCACCATACCTTGGATGACCAAGTTCATCCACGATTGCAGCGGCATTGTCTGTTTGTGCCTCGACAACGCGATTGCCGACCGGCTCCAGTTGCCACTGATGGTGAGCGAGAATACCAGTCGCCACGGCACGCCCTTCACCATCTCCATAGAGGCGCGGAACGGCGTGACGACCGGCGTTTCGGCCGCCGATCGCGTGGTCACCGTGCTGACGGCCGTCGCCGAGAACGCGTGCGCCGAGGATCTCGTGCGGCCGGGGCACATCTTCCCCTGCGCGCGAACGACGCGCGTGTGCGTGGCCGTCGCGGACACACGGAGGCGGCCGTGCTCTTGGCCGAGTTGGCCGGGTTACGTCCGGCGGCGATCTTATGTGAGCTGATGAACCGAGACGGTACCATGATGCGCGGGGAGCAGGTGCGAGATTATGCCGCCCGCGAAGGGCTCGCCATCATTTCGATCGAGCGGCTGGCACGGCACAGGGACCATGATGCCCGATTGGCAACACGATGCTAGCCCGTGCCCGCGAGCGGGCAACCTGTCGTCCTTGAGCCGGGCCCGTAAACAACGCGTGGTCCGGCTCAAGTTACCAGGTTCTATCCGGATTCCCGATAAATGCTGTTCTGAGCCAATGTTCCAGATCCTCCCGCATCGCTCAGAGGGTGCGCAAGCCGATGTGTGGCTGCGCGTGTACAATGAACAGTCTGCTCTCGGGCAACATCCCGGCAAGTCCGCCATTATTGGACCCGATAAGTCCCGCACCATGCGCCACGATCAGAACGCGATGGAATCCTACTACGCGGCACGCGCTGCGGAGTATGACGAGATCTACATGAAGCCGGAACGCCAGGCAGATCTCTCGGCCATCCGCAAATAGTTGCCCGCCCACTTCGTGAATGGATCTGTCCTTGAGATCGCCTGTGGCACGGGCTACTGGACGCAGTTCATTGCGCCGGTTGCCTCACGGGTACTGGCAATCGACTCAGCGCCCGAGACCCTGGCTATTGCGCGCTCCAGAGTCCACGATGAAAAGGTCCGCTTCGATGTGGGCGATGCCTATGCACTGCCGAGTCATCACGGTCTTTTTCAGGCGGTGTTTGCCGGGTTCTGGTTCTCACATGTTCCAAGACAGCGCTGGGGCGAGTTTTTGCGCGGCGTTTCCAAATGCCTCAGGCCCCACGGGAAAGTGGTTTTTCTCGACAACACCTATGTGGAGGGCAGCAGTTCCCCGATCACCGGGGAGGATTCCGAGGGAAACACCTACCAGACTCGCCATCTTCGCAATAGTGCAACTTACCAGGTACTGAAGAACTTTCCTTCGGAAGCAGAGGTGTCAAAGGCCCTAGCGGACGTCGGCCGCGCGATCCGATATACCCACTGGGAATACTATTGGGCGATCGAGTATACGATAGTGGCGACCCGATAGCGGCTGCGTCTATCTGACGCCTGAACCACTCAGCACCTGCTTTGGCATCTGTCCCTGTGCCACATGGCTTGGACCATCCCAAAAGCCCTTTATCGGCCAGTGAATCTCCCGTTTGCATACCAGGAACCGCGCTCAAATGAATGATTCCTTATGGACATGGCGTTCACTCAGGCATACCTCGACAATCTCTCGCATGAGATCCCGAACGTCGGCAACCGGCGAAAAACCAGTCATTTATCCGTGTTGGTGTCACCGGCCGCTTCGGCCGAAAAGTGCGCGGTGGGCTTCCGGCTGGTTTCCGATGTAAAGCAGCCGCACAAGCGGCCGGCCAGGAAAATTCGCAAGTGGCAGCGAGAACTCCCGTTAGAACGGGACGCTCATCACCGACTGGTTTTCCAAACGACCCGCCCGGCTTAGAGCTATGAACGGCCGCTTTCGGGCAGTTCGGATCGCAGTTACTTCCGACTCTGAACCGGAAGCGAGCGTCCGCTTTGCCACGTGATAGCGGCATGGGCACTCGCGGGGAAGCTGCGGCCAAGGGGCTTTCACGCCAGCGCCGTCATTCGACAGGCGGGTTCACTTCTTATACCTGTCGGAAGGCCTATGGACACTCCTCGGCCGGAGCTGACGTTGATGGCGACTCAACTGAATGGCCGCTGTCGCGCAGGTTGCCGACATGACGCCGCACGGTGTCTGAGCGACGTTTTTGCCAGCGGTGAGGGAGGGGTATCCGAACCACGAGTGGCTTTTCCCGCCTTGGCTCAACCTTCTCAAAGGTGGGCAGCACAGGCCGTGAGGCCGGATACGGACCTGTGGGAACGGTTGTTAGACGAACACCGCCGCCGAAACGCTGAGGCGTTTGGTCAGGCGCCTGATCTGCCGCGTATTCAGATCCCGTTTGCCTGCAAGCACCTCCTCTGGCAGGTCCGACTGCCGGAGATCGTGTTCTTGCATAAGATATCTCAGTATGTCCGGCACCTTAGGCATAGAAATCGGCGCATGTTCCGTCTCGTACTTTTCGGTGAAGACGCTAATGGCCTCAGCGAGTTCAGCCAATGGATGCTTCTCGTTCTCATCGATCTCATCGAGAATGGCATCCACCATCCATACTGCGCGTGCATAGTCTTTTTTGTGCGTAGCGTGCCGAGCGGCACAAGGGCGCGCAGGCGGCGATAATCGCGAATGACCTCATCCAACTGATGGGCGTGCATAATTACTCCTTCCACTTGTCGCTGTCGTACTCGGTGTTCGTCAGTACGTGCCGTATGTAAACCTTTTTGCGGTTGCAATGATGAGTGCCAGTGTCCGCTCCGGCCGGTTGCGCATTATGAAGCGGCCATTCAGACGGCCGCCTTGGACAAGTGGTGACGGACGGCGGGCTCCTTGCCCGATTCCCGGTCGGGTTCGGGGCTCGCCTCGCAACTGTTATTTGACGCCACGATGGCCTGGACGCGACGCATGGCCGTATGCCAATAGGGCGCTTCAGGCGGCGCGCCGTTTTGTGCTTCGGCCGCCGGAACGGGCTGTCGTCCGGGAGAGCTTTGGCACTTCTTCGCGAATCACCCGGCGCAGCACCGACTCCGTCACGGGGCCCTCCGGTTTCCCCGCGAGAAAGGCCTTCAGCGCTTCATTCATCATGGTCTGATAACCGCTTCCGGCCTTCTCCGCGCGCATGCGAAACGCCGAAAGCACTGCGTCGTCAATGAAGATGGTGATGCGCGTCTTGCCCTTCGAGGACAGCAGTGCGCCGCGCTTGCCCTTGCCCTTGCTAAAGTCATATTCCGGTTTCATAGGTCTTTACCTCGCGGTGAGTTGCTCGGCGAACGGATATCAACCTGATACCCTCACCGCGCATTGTGTAGGCCACTACCAACGTCTGCCCGGCACTTCCCATTCCCACGGCGATGAACCGATCCTCGTCTTCCGCATCAGGGTCCACCCGATGGAGTGCCAAGGGATCCAGGAACACGCCTTCGGCGTCCGCAAAGGAAACACCATGCTTCCTGAGATTGGTGGCCGCCTTCCGTGGGTCAAATTGAAAGCGCATGAATCATTATATGCATAATATGCATATCTGTCAATCTGACATACCCGACCCTTTTCGGACCAACGTAGTTAGGATGGCGGGTCTCGATCAGTGGCCGATATTGAGCATGAAGCAGACCTGATGCGGTAGGTCCCGACTGTCTGCTCTGGCCGAGGAGTTCGCGTAGGCCTTCCGACCGGTTCCTGAAGTAAAGCGGAAGTACAGGAAACCGGTACAGAAAATACGCTGACAATAGTGAGTCTTGCCGTCAGAACGGGAAATCCATCCCCTGTGTTCCCGTTGTTTGCGTGGACGGCGCCATACCAGCACCACCCTGGGTAGTGCGTCCTGACTGCTGCATATCGTTCATATTTCGTCTCCTGCGGTTAGGACGCGGCCCAAACGGCCCCTGGTTTTGGCCCGCGCCATCCTCGTGCCGTCGGTTTTGCTCGAACCTGTCCCACGCGCTGTGCGGTAATATCTGCGCCGTTAAGCCATGGCGCGCACCTTCGATCGGTGGGTGGGCGCTTTCTGTACCGGCGGCAGAAGTAGTTCGGCAGGCACGCCAAAACGTGCCCGCAATCGCTGCACCATTGCCATGCTCAGTCCCTTGCGGCCGCGCAGAACCTCGCTTACCCGGCTCGCGGTGCCAAGGATGGGGATGAGCTGCGCCCGCGTCACGCCATGCTGGTCCATGAGATAACTGATAATCGTCGCCGGGCTCGGCATTCGACGGGGCCACTTTCTTTCCTCGTAGGCAGCGATAAGGCGCGCCTGGGCTTCAAGGCGGGCGATGTCGGCCGGCTTGTCCGATTTCATCAGCCGGTTGACGAGCGCCCGCGCGCGGGCGAGTTCGGTTTCATTATCGATGACGATCAGCGTTGCTTCCATCACACGGTCTCCGCATCAATACGATCATACTCGGCATGGGTCCCGAAGAATCGGATCACGAGCACGCCGGCCTGATATTGCAGGGCGGTCACCAGCCGGTAATTGTTGCCCTTGATGTTAAACACTACGCGGCCGCCCTTGAGAATGCTCGCCTTGGGATGATGCGACGACTTCACGTCCTCGGGGTGATGCCATTGCGCCTGGCTGGCAATCGCAAGCCAGACTTCGTATTGTGAGCGGGCCGCTTTGATACCCTTGTCCCCGGCGCAGTTGCCGAAATAGCGTTCCACGAGGTCCGTGCCGATGACAATCATCGGCACCAGTATTGCACAACATTCCAAAAATTGGAAATCATTATGATGATTAGAACCTCTAAAAATTCAGTTTTTCAACCCCTTGTTATGATGCGATGAGGGCGACATGCGTATCACGTGGATCAGGTCGCGCGCGAGCCCATACGCGGGGCTTTTTCTGTCCATTTCTGCATCCTGACCGCCTCGTCGTTGGGCCCCTTCCCTCCGTCTGGCCATCATGCGGCGCACGGCGGGCGCAGCTGTACGAGCCGGCTCATGTTGTAGGCGAGGTTGGCGAGCGCGATCCGCATGCGGACACGCGCCAGCCCGATGCCACGGACAAGCGTTTGGCGCATCGCCTTCACCTGATGCCCGAAGACGGCCCGACCCACCGAGTCCATCGAGACCATATCGACGTCTTGTCCGAGGCGTCTGGTGGCGTTCCGGATCGTGCTGGCCACCCGGCTGGTCACCGCGTCGATCGCCGGCTCGATGAACGGCGTCATGTCGGTTTCGGTGCCACGGATCCCCATCGTGGTCTTGCCGGCGCGCAGCATGCGCTCGATCGCGTACAGGTCCTGCGCGTAGTTCATAGCCCGCTTCAGTTTTCTCGCGATTTCTTCTGCCAGGAACGACACGGCCTCCATGGCTGAACCCGACGCATCCGGACGGTAACTCGCGTTATCGAAGAGGACCCAGTCCACGGAGAACCACCCCGGGTCGATGGCGAGCACCCGGCTTTCCAGCAGCGGCACGTGGCTCGCCCGATTTATTTCGTCGTGGACCACCGCATCCGAGTAGGCGCCGAACGGTTGCGGAATCACGACCACCTTGCTGACTTGAATTCGTCGGGTTTCGGTGATCTGGTGGACGCCGGGCAGGGTGTTTTTCAGGTGCGTCTTGATTCCGGTGTCCGAGAACTGGCTGACCGGGAGCCCGAGGACCAGCCTGTCCACGCAATCTACTCCGGCGTGCGCCAGGCCGGCGTACAGCAATGCGCGCCAGGACGGGCTTCTCGTGTAGTCCTGGTGCAGTTCCCGCGGACCGCCGATCGCGCTTCCCACATCACGACCGACCACCCAGGGCTTTCCGTCGACCAGCACCCTCGTGCCGTCGGGGCGCCGCCCGAAGAACGATGGCCCCATGTCGGCCTCCGGCACGGCGGTGGCCGGCGTCGTCGTTACCGCGCATTTGCCGGTCTCGCAACGCCCGTAGGCCACCTTCAGGTTGGAATAACCGATGTCTTCACCGACCACGAACATGCTCCGCCTCCGTTTTGAGATGTCACCCTGTCCAGTATCCGCGATTGCAATATCTGGGGTTGGTGGAATACTGGCCTCAGAAGTCGTTTATTTGCCGCGT
>JAJYDN010000028.1:18359-29530 GCA_021777535.1 Pseudomonadota bacterium | reverse complement strand
CCGCGAGGAAGGCTCGGGGACCCGGCTTGTTACCCAGCGCTTCTTCGCACGCCACAACATCCATCCCCCCATCCGGATGGAGCTCGGTATCGATGAGGCCATCAAGCAGGCGGTCGCCGGCGGACTTGGCGTTGCGGTGCTGTCGGCCATTGCGCTGCGCACGGAACTCGCCGCGCGCGAGCTCGTTCCGCTCGATGTAAGGGGCTTTCCGCTGGCCCGGAAATGGTACGCCGTCCATGCGCACAACAAGGCGCTGTCGCCGTCTGCGCGCGCGTTCTACGATTATCTGTTCGCCGCCGCACCCCAGCTGCTCCAGGAGCAGATTGGGGCATACCCCGCCCACCGCAACGCAGAATCAGTCTAAGGCCGGGGCCTCCTGCGCCCGACGTGACGCCCTGCGCACACAATAGCGCGCACAGCGTCACCAGAGACCGCCTTTTTAGGTCACCACGGGCCCCTCGCAAAGGGCCGCTTCAAACGACAACCCGGTCGATTGCCGGCAACCGAAGACTGCAGGATTTGGCGGAGAGAGAGGGATTCGAACCCTCGATGGAGTTTTTGACCCCATACTCCCTTAGCAGGGGAGCGCCTTCGACCTGCTCGGCCATCTCTCCAGAGTGAGTGCACAGCATACCTGCTGCAGGGCCGCTGGGGAAGAGTTGAGCTATTCCTTGACCTCGTCGTGCGTTTCGCCGCCCCCTTCCTTTTCTTTCTGTATGCGATCGTAAATCTCTTCCCGGTGGACGGGCACATCCTTGGGTGCGTTGACGCCAATCCTGACCTGGTTCCCCTTGATGCCCAAGACCGTCACCTGGACCTGGTCACCAATATTCAGGGTCTCGCCGATCCGTCTCGTTAGTATCAACATTGCCGCCGCTCTCCTTGTTGCTCCGTCCTGTAACCGCACACACCCCATGTGCCGGACCGTAGCGGGAGTCCTCGTTCGGCCCCCGTCTTCTTCAACCGGCCCCAAACAACGGGATACCGGCCCAGTCTTTGCATATTTCAAGCCAACTGTGCGGAGACCCCGGATCCGTTTTCCGCATCGAGTCCAAACGCCGTGTGCAGGGCCCGCACGGCGAGCTCGAGATACTTCTCCTCTACCACAACGGAAATCTTGATCTCTGAAGTCGAGATCATCTGGATATTGATGCCCTCGTTTGCCAGCACCTTGAACATGGTGCTCGCAATACCGGCATGCGAGCGCATACCAACACCCACAACCGAGATCTTCGCAATACGCTCATCGCCCTGCACATCACGGGCATGCAGCTCGGATGCGGCCTTCAGCAGGATCTCGCGCGCCCTGCGGTAATCGGACCGCGGCACGGTAAACGTAAAGTCGGTCGTACCGTCGGCACCAATGTTCTGGATTATCATATCGACGTTGATGGCCGCATCGGCCACACCGCCCAGAATGTGGTAGGCGACCCCCGGCTGGTCCGGCACACCCTTGACCGTCAACTTGGCCTCGTCGCGGCTGAAGGCGATACCCGAGATCAGAGCCTGTTCCATCTGTGTTTCCTCATACGTAATAAGTGTCCCGGGACCCTCCTCGAAAGAGGAGAGAACCCGCAAAGGCACACGGTATTTGCCGGCAAATTCGACCGAGCGGATCTGCAGCACCTTGGCGCCCAGACTCGCCAGCTCCAGCATCTCTTCGACCGTGATGCGGGACAGGCGGCGCGCCTGCGGGCAAACCCGTGGATCGGTGGTATACACACCATCGACGTCCGTATAAATCTGGCATTCATCCGCCTTCAGGGCCGCCGCCATCGCCACTGCCGTCGTGTCCGAACCGCCGCGCCCGAGCGTGGTAATGTTGCCGTCCTCATCGACCCCTTGAAATCCGGCGATCACGACCACCCGCCCAAGCGCCAGATCCTGGCGCACACGCTCGCCATCGATATCGACAATGCGCGCCTTGCCATGCACGTTATCGGTAAGGATATGGACCTGCGCGCCCGTATAGGACCGCGCCGGGCACCCGATGGCTTCGAGCGCCATACTGAGCAGGGCGATGGTCACCTGCTCCCCGGTGGCAAGGAGCACATCGACCTCTCTGGCCGCCGCATCCGGACTGATGGCCTTGGCGAGCCCAAGCAGCCGATTCGTCTCGCCGCTCATCGCCGATACCACGACCACCATGTCGTGACCGCGGTCGCGTTCTGCCTTGACGCGCTGCGCCACCGCCTGGATGCGCTCGACCGTGCCAACGGAGGTACCGCCAAATTTCTGCACTAGCAATGACATATTTCCGACCGCAGCAAAGGAAAGACGCGCAGATTACCCCGTCTTTCCCCTGCATGTAAACGTAAGCATATGTAACGGGGACACGGGAACTAGCCAAGGCACTCCTGGACGAAAGAACGGGCCCGCGCAAGCGCGCTGTCGGCGCCGGCAACCCGCGCCCCGCCCGCCTGGGCCAGATCGGCCCGGCCGCCGCCCTTGCCGCCCACTTCGGCGGCCGCCGCATTGATCACATCGGTCGCCTTGATGCGGCCGACCAGACCCGGGGTCACGCCCGCGATCAGGGTCACCCGGTCGGCGGCGACCGCAGCCAGCACGATCACGCCTTCGCCAAGCTTTTCCTTCAACCTGTCTACGGCTTCGCGCAAGCCCTTTGGATCGCCCTCGAAGCGGGATACGAGAAGTGCAACGCCCGCGCAGGTCTCCGCGCGCGCCGCAAGGTCTGCGCTCGCACCCTGACCGATCTTCGCCTGCAGGCGCCCGATCTCCTTCTCTGCACCCTCGGCCCGCGTCCGCAGCCGCTCCACCTTCTCGACGATTTCCTCGCGCGAGCCGCCCACCAGCGCGCTTACCGCCTCGACGCGCTCCTCGAGCCCCCGCACATAGTCGAGCGCCGCGGGGCCGGCCACTGCCTCGATCCGCCGGATCCCCGAGCCCACCGCACTTTCACCGACGATCTTGAAGCAGCCGATGTCTCCCGTACGCGCCACATGCGTGCCCCCGCAGAGCTCCGTCGAATAGGAGCCCATGGCCACCACGCGCACTTCCTCGCCGTACTTCTCTCCGAACAGCGCCATCGCCCCCTTGTTCAGGGCGTCCGCCAGCGCCATTTCCTCGGTGACCACCGGCGTGTTGGCCCGCACGGCTTCATTGACGAGCCGTTCCAGTTGCGCCCGCTCGGCCCCCGTCACGGGCTGCGCATGGCTGAAATCGAAACGCAGTCTCTCGGGCGTCACCAGCGACCCTCTCTGCGCCACATGGCCGCCGAGAGTCTGCCGCAATGCCGCGTGCAGAAGATGGGTAGCGGAATGATGGATGGCCGTGGCGGCCCGCCGGCGGGGATCGACGCGCGCCTCGAGCGAATCGCCCACACGGATCACCCCTTGGCTGACGCGCCCCATGTGCGCAAAACCCTTGCGCGTATCTTCGACGACAAACGAACCGCCAGGCCCGCTCAAGGTGCCCTGGTCTCCTATCTGGCCGCCAGACTCTGCATAAAAGGGTGTTTCTTCGAGGAACACGACGCCTTCCTCGCCATCGGCGAGCCTGTCGACGATCTCGCTGCCACGGGAGATCGCCCGCACACGCACCGGCATGGAAACCGTGTCGTAGCCATGGAATGCCGTCGTTCCCGCCACAACGCTGTGTTCCCCATGGAAGCTCTGCGCGGCCCGGGCCCGCTCACGCTGCGCCGCCATCTCCCGCTCAAACCCTTCCATGTCGACGGAAAGCCCGCGTTCGCGCGCGATATCGCTGGTGAGATCCACCGGAAACCCGTATGTGTCATACAGGCGGAACACCGTCGATCCCGGGATCACGGTACCCTCGAGGCCCGCGAGATCCTGGTCCAGAAGACGCAGACCCTGGGCGAGCGTTTCGGCAAACCGCTCCTCTTCCTGCCGCAGCACCGCCTCCACGTGCCCTTTCTGCTCGACAAGTTCGGGATAGGCGGTGCCCATCTGTTCGGCAAGCACCGCCACCAGACGGTAAAAGAAAACCCCCTTGGCGCCCAGGCGATGGCCGTGGCGCAGGGCGCGGCGGATGATGCGGCGCAAGACATAGGCGCGCCCCTCGTTGCCGGGCGTCACGCCATCGACCACCAGAAATGCCGCCGCGCGGATGTGGTCTGCGATCACGTTCAAGGACTTGTCCCGCCGGTCCGCGACACCGAGCACGGTGGCGGCCGCCCCGATCAACGCCTGAAACAGGTCGGTCTCGTAGTTGCTCGTCACGCGCTGCATGACCGCGGCCATGCGTTCAAGACCCATGCCGGTGTCCACCGAGGGCCGCGGCAGCGGATGCAGCTCGCCATGCGGGTCGCGATCGTACTGCATGAACACGAGATTCCAGATTTCGACGTAGCGGTCGCCATCCGCCTCTGCCGAGCCGGGCGGCCCCCCTGCCACTGCAGGGCCATGGTCGTAGAAGATCTCCGAACAGGGCCCGCAGGGGCCGGTATCGCCCATCGACCAGAAATTGTCGGCGGCGCCGATGCGGCTGAACCGTTGCGGATCAATGCCGATGTCGTCGAGCCAGATGGAGCTCGCCTCGTCGTCCTCCTCGAACACCGTCACCCACAGGCGTTCGGGCGCAAGTCCGAGATCCTGCGTCAGGAACTCCCACGCGAAATGGATCGCTTCGGCCTTGAAATAGTCCCCGAAGCTGAAATTCCCCAGCATCTCGAAGAACGTGTGATGCCGTGCCGTGTAGCCCACGTTCTCGAGGTCGTTGTGCTTACCCCCTGCGCGCAGACACCGCTGGGCGCTCACCGCGCGGTTATAAGGGCGCTTCTCGCGGCCGAGGAATACGTCCTTGAACTGGACCATTCCGGCATTGGTAAAAAGGAGACTGGGATCGCTGCCGGGCACAAGCGAGCTGCTCGGCACGATCTGGTGGCCGCGATTGGCAAAAAACTGCAGGAAGCGCTGACGGATCTCGGAGCTTTTCATAGATCTCTTTTGTTCACAGGATTCGTGCTGCATAGAGCGTAATCAATCTGTTCGAAGCCAAAGCCACGGCTTTGCAGGAATCGCGCCTGGCGCGCCCGCTCGTTGTGGTCACCAGGCAAGGCCGTCCCGAAGCGCTTGCACCTGACCGCAAGCGCGCGCTCGAACCAATGTTCGTCGCGCATGCCCACCGCCTCCTGGATGAGCGCGCCCGCAATGCCCTTGGCTTTCAGTTCCACCTGGATGCGAAGCGGCCCCACGCCCTGCTCCGCACGCACACGCACACGCTCTTCGCTGTAACGGCGATCGGAAAGCAGATTTTCCTCGGCCAGCTGCCCTGTCACGGCATCGGCGCAATCCGCATGCCCCCGCAATGCGAGACGCTGTCTCAGTTCGGCGACGCTATATTCCCGCCGTGCCAGCAGGCCCAGCGCATACACACGCGCCCGGGCGGCGTCGCTCAGATCTCGATCCCCTCGTCCATGTCGGCATCGGCCGCCACGGCCCCCGGGCGCGCGGTAAACGAGGCCCGCAAACGATCCTCGAGATCGCGGGCGATGGGCTGGTTGTCGCGCAGAAATTGGCGGGCATTTTCCTTGCCCTGTCCGATACGCTCGCCATTGTACGAATACCAGGCCCCGGATTTCTCGACCAGATTCGCCGTCACGCCGAGCTCGATCAGCTCTCCCTCTTTCGACACGCCCTGATCGTAAAAAATGTCGAACTCACATTGCCGGAACGGCGGCGATACCTTGTTCTTCACAACCTTCACGCGCGTCTGGCTGCCGACCACCTCTTCGCCGCGCTTGATCGCACCGGTACGGCGGATGTCCAGGCGTACCGACGCATAGAACTTCAGGGCATTACCACCGGTAGTGGTCTCGGGGTTACCAAACATCACGCCGATCTTCATCCGGATCTGATTGATGAAGATGACAAGGGTATTGGACCGCTTGATGTTGCCCGTGAGCTTGCGCAGCGCCTGCGACATCAGCCGCGCCTGCAATCCGACATGGGAATCCCCCATCTCGCCCTCGATTTCGGCCTTCGGCGTCAGCGCCGCGACCGAATCGACGACC
The DNA here is from genome assembly GCA_021777535.1 of Pseudomonadota bacterium. Taxonomy (GTDB): domain Bacteria; phylum Pseudomonadota; class Gammaproteobacteria; order Acidiferrobacterales; family Acidiferrobacteraceae; genus JAJYDN01. The sequence continues at coordinate 23,535 of JAJYDN010000028.1, read as the reverse complement.
ACCACGTCGACGCCGCCCGAGCGCACCAGCATGTCGGTAATTTCCAGCGCCTGCTCGCCGGAATCCGGCTGCGACACCAGAAGATCGTCCACATTCACGCCAAGCCGCTTGGCATAGGCCGGATCGAGGGCATGCTCGGCGTCGATGAAGGCCGCCGTCCCCCCCAAACGCTGCGCTTCGGCCACGATATGCAAGGTAAGCGTCGTCTTGCCCGATGATTCAGGCCCATAGATCTCGACGACGCGACCCCGGGGCAGGCCGCCGATGCCAAGCGCCAGATCCAGTCCGAGCGAGCCGGTCGGAATCGATTCGATGGCCGGCGCGTCGCCCGCGTCGCCCAGACGCATGACCGAGCCCTTGCCGAACTGCTTTTCGATCTGACTCAAGGCCGCACTCAAGGCCTTTCCCTTATTGACGTCCATGAGACCCCCCGCAATTGGCGCGCAATGCGTGATTATTCCACAAAGGCAACCGCCCTCCTAGCCAGCGGCACCCCTCAGAATCTCCTCGATGCCGGCCAAAGCCGCCGCCACGGCCGCCAGCCGGACGTCGTCGCGCCCGCCCGGAAAGAGACGGGTGGATGCATGTCCGCCACGGGCCATCCAGCCCAGGCACACGGTACCCACGGGGCGCCCTGGCCCACCGCCCTCGGGACCGGCAATCCCGGTGATCCCCACGCCGATGGCCGCCCCCGCGAGGTCCCGGACCGCACTGGCCATCGCCAGCGCCGTCGATTCGCTCACGATGCGTGCCGGCGCCACCAATTCATCAGGCAAATGCAGCAGCCGCTGCTTGGCTTCCAGGCTATAGGTAACCAATCCGTACCCGAACCACCGCGAACTGCCGGGCACCGACGTGAGTGCCGCGGCCAGCAAACCCCCCGTACAGGATTCCGCCACGGCCAGCGTCTGCCCCCGCGCCGACAGAAGGGCGCCGATGGCCGTGACGCGTGCCGTCAGTGATGGGCAACATGCATAAGCCATAACAACCCCCCCAGCAGGACACGGGCATAAACGCCAGCCCCGATGTCGTCGGCCATGATGCCGAACCCCCCGGGAAGACGCTCCAGGGTCCGTAATGGCGGCGGCTTGGCGATATCGAACAGGCGAAAGAGACCAAAACCTGCCGCCACCCAGAGGGGGTTGCCCGGAACCGCCCAGAGCGCCACCCCCATGCCCACCACTTCGTCCCACACCACGGCCGGCGGGTCGGCGCGGCCCAGCGCCCGCGCCGCCAGCCCGCACAACGGCACGCCGGCGATCGCGGTCGCGCCCCACACCCACAGGTAGGCCGGTGTACCGAGCAGCGGCCACCAGAGGACAAGCGCCGCCAGCGATCCGGCCGTCCCGGGCGCCCACGGCGACAGGCCGGCGCCAAAGGCGCTCGCGACCCACACCACCGTGGGGTGCCTAGCCAAAGTGATTGAATCCGCGGCCCGCGGGCACATAGGCCCGGCCGCCCTCGAACCAGCGCACGCCGGGTGCCGCCACGACCTCGCCGATATGGCGGATTCCGCTGGCAAAGCCCGCGCTCACGCGCTCCAGGGCTTCCCGCCGTTCAGGCGGTACGGTAAAGCAGAGCTCATAATCATCGCCGAAGGAAAGCGCCGCTTCCCAGCCCACCACCGGAAAGCAGGCGCCATACGCGTCCGCTACCGGCAGGTGGCGTAGATCGACCTCGGCCCCGGTACCGCTCGCCTCCATCATGTGGCCGAGATCGGCGGCCAGGCCATCTGATATGTCGATGGCCGCGGATGCAATCTGCAGCAGGGCACAACCCTCGTCTACGCGCGGCGCGGGGCGGTCCAGGCGCGCGCACAGTTCGTCGCGCCACGCCCCCGCCAATTGCACACGGCCCTGCCGATACGCGAAACCAAGCGCCGCATCACCCAGCCGCCCCGTCACGTAAATGTGGTCGCCGGCCCGCGCGCCGCGGCGCGTCAGCCCCCGCCCGGCCGGCAACTCGCCGAGAGCCGTGATCGTCACCCCAAGCGGACCGCGCACCGTGTCGCCGCCGACGAGATCCACACCGTGCGCGTCGGCCAGCGCAAAAAGCCCCGCGGAAAATCCGGCAAGCCAGGACTCGTCGGCCGCCGGCAGGGACAGATTCAGCAAAAAAAACCGCGGCCGCGCGCCCATGGCCGCGAGGTCGCTCAGATTGACGGCCAGCGCCTTGTGGCCGATATCGCGGGCTAAGGCGCCGTCTGCGAAATGCACACCCACGAGCAGGGTATCGGTCGTTATCGCCAGACGGCCGCTTATATCGAGCAGGGCCGCGTCGTCACCAATGGACAGGGCCACCTGGGGGTTGCGGGGCGGGCGGCTGAAAAAACGCGCGATGAGCGCAAACTCATCCATGCGACGGCCGGGTTTCGTGCGGGCGCGCACGGACCGCGGCGCGATCCAGCACGGCGTTGACGAACTTGTGCCCGGCATCGCCACCGAAAACCTTGGCCAGTTCCACCGCCTCGTTCAGAACGATCCGGTAACCGATCTCGGGGTGATAGAGGAATTCATAGGCGCCAAGGCGCAGGATCGCCCGCTCGACGGGGTCGACCTCGGCCAAAGGCCGGTCGAGATGGGGCACCAGCAGGGCATCGAGTTCCTGCACGTGGCCTGGCACCTCGCGAATGAGTTCCGCAAAATACTCCTCGTCGAGTCCCTCGCATTCCTCGGTGCGCAAGAAATGCCGGTCGATATCGGCTACCGGTTGCGCCGTGAGCTGCCACTGATACAGGGCCTGCACGACCGCCTGGCGGGCCCGCGAACGGCTTCCGCTCATGGGCTACGCAGGCGGCGCAACAGATCGGCCATCTCCAGGGCGCAGAGCGCCGCTTCGGTGCCTTTATTGCCGGCCTTGGCACCTGCGCGATCCATGGCCTGCTCCAGCGAGTCGACGGTCAGCACGCCGAGCGCCACGGGGACCTTGCTCTCCAGCGCCACCTGATTCAGTCCATTGACGCAGGCGCCCGCCACGAAATCGAAATGTGGCGTCCCGCCGCGGATCACCACGCCCAGCGCGATCAGGGCCGCATACTGACCCGACTGCGCCATGGTCTTGGCGGTGACCGGAAGCTCGAAGGCGCCCGGCACATGCACGACGCGGATGCGCGCGGCAGCGACGCCATGGCGGCGCAGCTCATGGACGGCGCCGGCGAGGAGGCGCTCACCCACGATGGCGTTGAAACGCGACACAACGACACCAAAAGTGCCTTCACCGGCCACCAGACCGCCCTCGATTTCGATGATATCCTTCATGATCCTCCCGCCTCCGGTAGCGCCCCCGGCGCAATGTAGCCCACCACTTCCAGATTGAAGCCGGCCAGTGCCGGCGCCTTGCGCGGATGCCCGAGCACTTGCATCTTGCGCACGCCGAGATCCACCAGGATCTGGCTCCCAAGACCCACCGTGCGCATCACCGGCGACTGCTGCACCATCGCCGGATCGAGGTCCAGATTACGCAACCGCGCCTTCACGGCGGCCGCGGGCAGCGGCTGATCGAGCAACACGACCACGCCCCGCTCCGCCGCGCCGATGTACCGCAAGGCGGCGCTCAGGGTCCAGGACGTGGGACTGCCCCCGCCAATCACATCCAGCAGACTTTCCTGGACATGCACGCGCACGGGAATCGGCCCGGCGCCGATATCGCCCCGTGTCAGCGCCAGATGGATGCGATCCTCGATGTCGTCATGATAGGCGACCTGGCGAAACGACCCATAGGCCGTCTCAATCAACCGCTCGTCCACTCGATGCACGCTGGATTCGTGCTGGAGGCGATAATGAATGAGATCCGCAATGGTGCCGATCTTGAGGTTGTGCCGGGCGGCAAATACCTCGAGTTCCGGCTGGCGCGCCATCTCCCCGTCATCCTTCAGAATTTCACAGATGACGGATGCAGGGGTAAAACCCGCCAGACGGGCCAGATCGACCCCCGCTTCGGTATGGCCGGCCCGCGCGAGCACGCCGCCCCGTTGTGCCATAATGGGAAATATATGGCCGGGACTGACGATGTCGCGGGCCGTGGCATGAGGCGCGATGGCCGCTTTGATCGTCGTGGCACGGTCGGCCGCCGAGATACCGGTTGTGACGCCGTGCGCAGCCTCGATGGAGGCCGTGAAGCCGGTCGAGTAGCGTGAACCGTTGTCCTTGACCATGGGTTCGAGCCGCAATTCGCGGCAGCGTTCCGGCGTCAGGGTAAGACACACGAGCCCGCGCCCGTACCGCACCATGAAATTTATGGCATCCGGCGTTACGGCCTCGGCAGCCATCAGGAGATCGCCTTCGTTTTCACGATCGGCGTCGTCCATGATGACAACCATGCGGCCGGCCTTCAATTCGCTTATGATCTCGGAGACGGGACTGATGGGCATGAACTATTCTTTAAGTGGGAGCGGTCGGCTGATGAGGGCTGATTATGACTGACCCGAGGATGGAAGTCGATGGAACCGCATAGAACCGGCCGCAATGAACCCAAATCCCGGGTTCTTGAACCCGGCCGTACGCTCGGGCCCTACCTGGTCTTGCGTACGCTGTCGACGAGCCCGCGCAGCATCGTGCACATGGCGCACGATCTCGCACTGGACCGCCCCGTTGCCCTCAAATCCGCCCCCCGCGGGGTCGCCTCCGTGGTCAACGAGGCGCGCATACTGGCGCGTCTCAATCACCCCCATATCGTCACGCTGTATGCACTGTGGCCGCAGCCGCAGGCGCTCGTGCTCGAATACCTGGCAGGCGAAACACTGAAGGCGCGCCGGGAACGCGGCGACATCCTGTCGGCGGATACCGTGCGGGGCTGGATGATCGATATCGTGGCCGCCCTCGAGACCGTGCATGCGCAGGGGATCGCGCATGGCGCGCTCCATGCGGACAATCTTTTCCTGACAGAACCCGGTGGCATCAAGCTCATCGATTTTCGGCAAAGCGGCGCCGCCGACGCGCCGGCCACGGCGAACGATGATCTGCGCGCCATAGGCCGCCTGATAAGCGAACTGTCTGTCGAACAGGCCGACCCTGCTTTGGCCGACATCGCCCGCCACGCCTCTGCGGGCCGTTTCAGTGACGCCCGCGCGCTGCGTCTCGCCCTCACAAGGCCGGCTCGCCGCATCGCCCTGACCATGCCGTCGCCGATTCCCGCAGACTTGGCGAAAACCCTCATGGAACCCGACGATTGTCCGGTG
>JAJYDN010000028.1:0-18349 GCA_021777535.1 Pseudomonadota bacterium | reverse complement strand
TCTTCGACAGCCGGCCGTGGGTCCGGCCCGATCGCGGCCGGCTCGCCCTGCTGGCCCTGATTCTGGCCGGTACGGCATTCATCGTGGCCATGGGTTGGGGATTCGCGCCAGGACGCGGACGCGTCTCCCATGCGGCGCGCGTGTCGCTCGGCGCAGACCGCAAACCGCCGCCGCCCCGGCCGGCCAAACCCGCAGACAGGATCGTAGCGGCCCCCAAACCCCCGACCCCTTCCCCCACAGGTGCCTATGCCGCGCTGGCGCATGCTTGGGGCGGCTAGCCTCGGACTGCTCACGGGGTGCGTACGCCTGCCGCCACCGGCGGGCCAGTGTCATGTCGCCACAGCCTGGGCCACCGCGTATGCGCGTGCCCGCGTACTCGCCGTGCTCCCGCCCGGTCAGATCCGCGTTATCCGGTACGCCGTCACGGCGGGTCCGCCGGTACGCGGCCACCTGTGCGGGACCATCACCCTGCACAAGGGACTCACTTTCCTGCGCGGACAAGGGGATCTGCATGTTGCGGAGGTTCGCGATTTCTACCGGGGAGCGAGGCTGGTCGCGGTCCATACGGCCCGGATCGGCGCCCAGTTGCCGATCAGCGGCCGCTACACGTCAACCGTCACTTTACCGATCCCCGGGAACGCGCCCCTGGGCCGCTACACGGTGACCAGCGCACTCTACGCGCGCTGGGGGCATGGCGCCCCATTGCTCCTCGCCCAGTCGAAGACGCATTTCGTCGTCATCCGCTAGGGCCGCCCGGCGGCCAGCAGCTGCTCGACATAGCGGGCGATGAGGTCGATCTCGATATTGACCTGTTGCCCCGCCGCAAGGGCCCGCAGCCCCGTACAGGCCAGGGTATGCGGAACGAGCGTAATATCGATCAGGGCGCCTTCGGCGGCATTGACGGTCAAGCTGACGCCATCGACGCACACCGACCCCTTGCGCGCCATATAGCGGGACAGTTCCGCCGGCAGGCGCAGGCGCAATTGCGCCCCTTCCTTGCCCCCCGCAAAGACCTCGACGCGCGCCACGCCGTCGACGTGACCGCTCACCATGTGCCCGCCGAGCGCATCTCCTGCGCGCAGCGCGGGCTCGAGATTCACGATCGCAGCCGTGGCGAGCGTCCCGAGTGTCGTGCGGGCACAGGTCTCCGCCGATACATCGGCGGCAAAACGCCCGCCAGAGGCCTCGACGACCGTGAGGCAGACCCCGTTGACGGCGATGCTCTCCCCCGTCACAAAGGCCCGCTCACGCCAGGCATCCACCTGGATCTCCAGACGGCCGGGCTTGCCGCGAAGAGGGCGCGCCACGCGCCCTTCGGCCTGGATAAGTCCTGTAAACATAGCCTTTCACTCCACCTGCGATAATACGATCCTGAGATCCGGCCCGATCTGCCGCACCTGCACGAAACGCCAGCGCGACCGGTCCGCGAGCCGCTCGAGGTGCAGCGCCGCGATCGGCTGCCCCTCGCCGAGCAGGCTCGGCGCCATGTAGACCACCAGCTCGTCGGCGAGCCGCCCGGTGATGAGGCTTGCCGTAAGCCGCGGTCCCGCCTCGACCAGGAGGTCGTTGATCCCCAGATCGCCCAACCTGTGCAGCAGGACCGGAAGATCTACCTGTTCTTTCTCTCCACCGGCTGCCAGCACATGCACGCCGGCCGCACGCAGCCGCTCTGCCGCCATCGTGGTATCGTCGATGGTCGCCACAAGGGCTTCCGCAGGGGGCTGCAAGACCGCCGCATTCTGGGGAATCCGCAGACGGGAGTCGACGATGACGCGCAACGGCGGACGCAGCGGCCGGGGCCGCACGGTCAGTGCCGGGTCATCCACCAACACCGTACCGACACCGGTCATGATGGCCGCGCTCTCCGCCCGTAACCGCTGTACGTCGGCGCGGGCCTCGGCGCTCGTAATCCACTGGCTTTCGCCGCTTCGCAACGCCGTCCGTCCATCGAGACTGGCGCCAACCTTGATGCGCACGAAGGGCCGCCCGCGTGTGAGCCGGGAGACGAACCCGCGATTTAAGGCGCGCGCGGCCTCTTCCATCAAACCGACTTCGACCGCCACACCCGCCGCGCGCAGGCGCGTCACGCCACCACCGGCCACCCGTGGATCCGGATCTTCCATGGCGACGACCACGCGCTTGACACCGGCTGCCAGCAGCGCCTCCGTGCAGGGTGGCGTGCGGCCGGTATGACAGCAGGGCTCCAGTGTCACATAGGCCGTGGCACCGTACGCCCCGGCACCGGCATCTTGCAGCGCCATGACTTCGGCATGGGGCAGCCCGGCGCGCTCGTGATAGCCGCGGCCGACAATGGCGCCATCACGGACCATCACGCAGCCGACCCGGGGATTGGGATGGGTAGTCGCGCGACCGAGCCCGGCGAGCCGCAAAGCCTCGGCCATCGCCTGGGCGTCGGCTTCCAGGCTCACGACTCGCTGCTACCGGACGAGGGGGTCTCGCCCTCGAGCCGCTCGACTTCCTCCCGGAAGGCGTTCAGATCCTGGAAGCTCCTGTAAACCGACGCAAACCGAACATAGGCAACCTTATCCAGCCGCCGCAGTTGGTCCATGATCCATTCACCGATCTCGCGGCTCGGGATCTCGCGCTCACCCGTCCCGAGGAGCGAACGCCGCACGAAAGCGACGATCGCGTCGACCTGCCCGGCATCGACAGGGCGCTTTTCCAGTGCCCGCTGCAGCCCGGCACGCAGCTTGCCCTCATTGAAGGATTCGCGGCGGCCGTCGGACTTGATGATCTGCGGCAGCCGCAGCTCCGCGTGCTCGAAGGTCGTGAACCGCTCTTCACAAGCCATGCATTCACGGCGGCGGCGCACGGCGTCGCCCTCGTCTGCCAGGCGGGAATCGATTACCCGCGTGTCCTCGGCGTAGCAAAACGGGCAGCGCATGGCCGTTACAGGCTGACCTGTCCGCCGTACACGGGGAACTGGCGGCACAGGGCCTCCACTTCCCCGCGGATCCGTGCCTGCATGGCCGCATCGTTTGGCTGCCCGAGGATATCGCAGACCCAGCCCGCAAGTTGCCGGCTCTCCTTTTCCCCGAAGCCGCGCGTGGTCATCGCCGGCGTGCCAAGCCGTATGCCGCTCGTCACGAACGGCGACCGCGGATCATTGGGCACGGCATTCTTGTTTACCGTGATATGCGCGCGCCCGAGCGCCTCCTCGGCCTCCTTGCCGGTCACCGTCTTGTCGATGAGATCGATCAGCATGAGGTGATTGTCGGTCCCCCCGGACACCACCTTGAAACCGCGTGCCATGATCTCCGCGGCCATCGCCCGGGCGTTGGCCACGACCTGTTTCTGGTAGGTCACAAAATCTCCCTCCAGCGCCTCGGCGAAGGCCACCGCCTTGCCCGCGATCACATGCATGAGCGGACCACCCTGGGTCCCCGGGAAAATCATGCTGTTCAGGCGCTTTTCCAGATCCGGATTGGTGCGCGTGAGGATCAGGCCGCCGCGGGGACCCCGCAGGGTCTTGTGCGTCGTCGAGGTCGTGATGTCCGCGACACCCACGGGGTTCGGATAGAGGCCCGCGGCCACGAGACCCGCCACGTGCGCCATGTCAACCAGCAAAAAGGCGCCCACCTCGTCGGCAATGGCGCGGAACCGCTGCCAGTCGATGATACGGGAATAGGCACTGAATCCGCCTACGATGACCCGTGGCTTGTGCGCACGCGCAGCCTTGGCCACCTCGTCGTAGTCAATGAGACCGGTCTGGGGATCGACGCCGTAGGTCACGGCATTGAAGATGCGGCCCGAGAAGTTGACCTTCGCGCCGTGCGTGAGATGCCCGCCATGGGCAAGACTCATCCCGAGGATCGTGTCTCCCGGATTGATGAGGGCGAGGTACGCCGCGGCATTGGCCTGCGAGCCGGAATGCGGCTGGACGTTGGCGTAATCGGCCTTGAACAGCTTCTTGGCGCGCTCGATGGCGAGCGCCTCGACCACGTCGACGTACTCGCAGCCACCGTAATACCGCTTGCCGGGGTAACCTTCCGCATATTTGTTCGTGAGAACCGAACCCTGCGCCGCCAGTACGCGGGGGCTCGTGTAATTCTCGGACGCGATCAGCTCGATATGGTCCTCTTGGCGACCCAATTCTCCCTGCATCGCATCCCACAGCGGCCGGTCGAATTCCTTTAGTGTCTGTTTCGAAAACATGCAGCATCCTCAAGCAGGCGCGTGCGCGCGCTGCCAAGCATACCGCATTTGTGCGATCCTGTCAGACCTGCCCGGGACCCGTTCGAAAGAGGCGGCGGCCTGCGGCCGGACGCGTTCCTGCGCCGACATGCCGCGTACCATCGGCCACCGCCCCCTGTTCACGCGCCCGCCGCGTCCCCTTGCCGGACATCATCAGCAGCCGATCTCGTCGGCCCTCTCCAGCAGCTCCCGGTAGTCGAGATAGTGGCTGCCGTCACAGGAGAACCGCAGTCCCACGACTCCATTGATTACATTGATCGATCCGGAACGAAGGTAGAGTTGCGGATCCTGCTGCCGCAAGCGCTTGAATTCGGCCATCACGAGCCCGACGGCCTCCTTGGGAATGGCCGCCCGGTCCTGCGGATAGGGACACGCCGGATAGCCCCTGCAGATGTGATGGGACAGAAGCTCACCCATCAAGTGGATGCGGTAGCGCAAAGGATCATCCAGAAACCACAGGGTCACCTCACCGGTCGAGAACTGGATCTGCGCATGGAAGACCCCGCGTTTCAGGATCAAGACGCGTATGCGGGCCAATACCTGATTGATATGCCGGTCGAAATCGTTTTCGACACGCTGCTGCTGGAAGAGAAACTCCCGTACAGCCGGATCGCCCCGAATCTGCAGCCATCGCTCCATCATCGCGCTCTCCTGCAGGGACAAGACGATACTCTAACGAAAACCCGCGGTACCCAACAAGCAAGCGCGGGTGTTCAGGGCCGCGTCTGACGCCGCCGCCTCCCCACCGCCCAGGCCTGGGTGCCGTGCTGCAACAACCGCTCGAGCAAAAGCGGCGGCAATATACTGACATCGTAAAGAATGCCAAGCGCCTGCGTAGCGGAAGCCACGATCTGCGCTGCGAGCACGAGCAGAAGACCGGCCCCGCGTACGGCGGTGACCAGGATGACGCCCATGACGCTACGCAAGGCGTTCACGAACATCTCGAGCGGGATGGCAACGAGCGTCATCATGACCGGCAGGACCACACCGAGAATGGCCACGGCCGCAGCCTGCCAGACCGGCCCGCCCCCCATGGCCGCCAGCACGGAATCCTCGCGCAGGAAGATGAGCAGTCCCTCGAGCACCGCCAGTCCGCCCAGTACACCGGCCGCCCCGGCCATCACACCCCGGCGCGCCCTTTCGTCTATCGTCGCGGTCTGCGGAAACAGCCGGGTGATGCGCAATGCATCGCAAAAGAACATGCCCGCGCCTATCTCTGCGCCAACCACCACGACGGCCAGCAGCCTTGCCGCCGACAAGCCGAAAATGTGATAGGAATCCGCAAGCAGGCGGGTCAAGGGCCGCGAAATCAGGTGGTAGTTGATGAAGGCTGCGCCCGCCGCCGCCACCAGTGCGATCGCCGAAATCAGCAGACGGACAAACGCCGAAGAGGCCAACGCGCGCTCCAGACCCTGGTCTCCCTTCACGATGCGCTCATAGCGGTTCATGGCGGCATCGATGACATCGGCCCCTTCCGAAAGCCCGGTCAGCCGCCGGTCGAAACCTTGCAGCGTCTCGGCGATCCGGCGCCACCGCGGGCGGCATTGCGCCAACCGGCGGTCACGCTGGTGGAACGCCTTTCTGTACAGCGCCAGCGTCTGCTTGTGCGCCTTGTCGATCACATCCCGGGCCTGCCCGAGAATACGTTCCATCATCACGTCCCCGTCCGGCTTTTTCGCCAGCAGATCACCCATCGCCCGCATCCAGTCCGCCGACGGCCACGCCGGACTCCTCGAGGCCTCGAAATCTTCCTCGATTGCATTGATATGTTCGAGCAGACGGGTTTGCAGGATGGGAAATTCGTGGAGGTCGGCGCGGACGATGTTGTCGACGCGGCGGAATTCCCGCTCGATGCGGGCCCCGACTTCTTCCCGCGCCTGCGCCATCATGACCGCACGGTTTCGCCGGTGCATGTCCGCGGCGCTGTGACGGGCCGCGCGCGCCGCAATGCGCAACGGGCGGCCGATAAGCCGCCCTATGGCCCGGATCGTCGCATGGAACGGACGGCGCCCCACATACAGGGCGAGCCATGCAGTGACCACCAGGATGGCTAGAGGGCCAGCTTGGAAAAGCATGATGCGGTGATCCATGGCCTCATCTCCGTTGCGGGATCATGCGGCATGAATACCATAGCTCAGGCCGTCCGCCAAGCGCGGACCGATAAAGGCCGACTGCCCCGGGATCGGTGGTTAGGGCCGATCCGCGCCCGCCGTCTTGGCGCGCGGCAGGAGATCCTCGCGCTTCAAGCCAAGCCACAGCACGATCGGGCTTGCCACAAGCACTGAACCGTAGGTGCCCACCACGATACCGATGGTCAAGGCCAGCGCGAAACCAAACAGCACCGGTCCACCCAAAAACAGCATGGATAAAACCATGAGCTGCGTGAGGATGTGCGTCATGATCGTGCGTGACAGTGTCCGCGTGATGGCACTGTCGATGATGCTCGCCGGCGTGCCGCCCCGCATGCGGCGGAAATTGTCGCGAATCCGGTCGAACACCACCACCGTGTCATTGACCGAATATCCGAGAACGGCGAGCACTGCCGCCAGCACCGTGAGCGAGAAACTGATATGGAAGGCCGCGAACACGCCGAGCACGATGATCACGTCGTGAATGGTCGCGATGATGGCGCCCACCGCGAACCGCCATTCGAACCGCATGGTGAGATAGGCCGTTATGCCGAGCGCCACAAACAGCAGGGCCAGAGCGCCCTGATCGGCCAGTTCCCGTCCGACCTCCGGCCCCACATATTCGACACTGCGCAGCGTCGTCCCCGGGAATTTCTGGTCAAGCAGACTGACCACCCGGTCGGCGAGCAGCTTGCTGTTCTTGCCCGCCGTCGGCAACCGGATCAGCACCTTGCGCGCCGTCCCGTAATTTTGCACGCGGGCGTGATGGTAGTGATTGGCCATGAGCAGCCGGCGTACCGTACTGGGCGCCGTCGGTTGCGCAAAAGCGACATCGATGACCGTACCTCCGGTAAAATCGACGTTCAGGTTGAGGCCCTGGGTCACGAGTGCCGCGAGCGCTGCCACAAACAGGATTGCCGAAACGAATACCGTCGTGCGCGCGTAACGCATGAATGGCAGATCGCGCTGAATGCGGAAAAATTCCATGTCAGATAACCACCCGCGCAAGACGGCGGCGCCGTCCGTAATAGAGGTTGACCAGGGCCCGCGTCACCAGCACCGCGCTAAACAGCGATGTCAGGATGCCAAGACACAGCGTCACCGCAAAACCGCGAACCGAGCCCGATCCCAGCCAAAAGAGCGCCATACCGGCGATCAGCGTCGTCATGTTGGAGTCGATGATCGTTCCGAGCGCCTTCGTAAAGCCCGTGGCGATCGCACTCTGTGGCGTATTGCGGTTGCGCAGCTCTTCGCGGATGCGTTCGAAGATCAGCACGTTGGCGTCGATGGCCATGCCCACGGTCAGTGCGATACCCGCGATGCCTGGCAGCGTCAGGGTCGCCTGCAGGATCGACAGTACGGCCACGAGGAGCACGACATTGAATCCAAGCGCGACCGCCGCAAGGATCCCGAACACACGGTAGTAGATGGCAATAAAGATGGCGATCGCCGCAAAACCGATCAGCGTGGCATCGAAGCCGCGCGCGATATTCGCCGCGCCGAGACTGGGCCCGACTGTGCGTTCCGCAATGATGCTGATCGGCGCCGCCAGCGCGCCAGCACGCAGAAGGAGCGCCAGATTGCGGGCCTGATGCACACTGCCGATCCCGGAAATCTGGAAGCTTCCGGCGAGCGGTTCACGAATGACCGGCGCGGTAATGACGCGCTCGATCTTTTGGGTGACGCGCAGGCGGTGACCGTCGGGACCCCGCAGCGGGACACCGGCGCTATTGCGCTTGAGATGCGAGCGGATCTCGACATAAACCACCGCCATCCGCTGTCCCACGTTGTGCCGCGTCACCCGTGCGTTGATGGCAGCACCCCGGCCGTTCAGGGTGATATTGACTACCGGCTCGTTGTTTTGGGGATCGAGCCCCGCCGACGCGTTGACGATGTCATCGCCCGAATAGACCACGTGTTGGTAGAGCAATATGGGCTCATGGTGACGGTCGTAGTAGATACGTGTCCCGGGCGGCACATCACCCGCGAGCGCGCGGGTCAGGCTGCCGGCGCTATCAACCATATGGATTTCGAGCGTTGCGGTACGGCCGAGGATTTCCTTGGCCCGGGCAATGTCTTCCACGCCCGGCAATTCGACCACGATGCGGTCGCTGCCTTCGCGCTGGATGATGGGCGCCGCCACACCGAGCTCGTTGACACGGCGGCGCAGTGCCGTGAGGTTCTGTTCGAGCGCATAGCGGCGCTTGGCGTTCGCGGCAGCGGGGCTCAACACGGCATGGAGCCGGGTCGCGGCGCTGCTGGTGACGAGCAGTTCGGGAAACTGCCGGGAAATGAGCCGCCCGGCCGCCGCGGCCTCCGCGGCATTGCGAAAACTCATACGGATCAAGCGCTTGTTGAGAAGGCTCACGTCGCGATACCGGATCCGGTGATGCCGGAAAGTACGCCGCAGGGCGTCCACATCCTCGCTCATGGCCTTGTCGAGGGCGGCCTTCATGTCGACCTGCAACAAAAAGTGCACGCCGCCGCGCAGATCGAGTCCCAGATACATGGGCTTTGCGCCGATCGCCTTCAGCCACGCCGGTTCCGCCGATGCCAGGGCCAGCGCGGCGTTGTAGTGTTCACCCAGCGACTGGGCAAGCAGGTCGCGTGCACGCAGCTGTTCGCCGGCGCTACGGAAATAGACGAGCATGCCCTTGGCCGTCAGGCCGGCCCGGACATAGGTCAGCGCATGCGCGTGCAACAGTGATTCGGCCTGCGCGAGGGTCTGGCTGTCGACCCGGACACCGCCCAGACCGGAGACGGCGACCGCCGGCTCGTCTCCGTAAAGGTTCGGCAACGCATACACCGCGCCCAACAACAAAACCATCCCGATCAGGAGGTTTTTCCACCAAGGATACTGATTCATCCCCTACTGGGCCTTGTCGATGGTGCCTTTTGGCAACACCTGCTGGATGGTGGTGGTCTGGATCTTCACCCGTACCCCGCTGGCAATTTCCACCGTGCTGTAGAGGGGGCCCAGTTCGACCACGCGCGCCAGCAAGCCCGAGGCGGTCACCACCTCGTCACCGACGGTGAGCGCGGCGATCATCGCCTTCTGTTCGCGCCGCATCTTGCTCTGCGGACGGATCAGGAAGAAATAAAACACCAGCACGATCAGAATGATTGGCAGGAACGTAATGAGACCACCACCCTGGGGCGGGGCGCCGGGACCGGCCGCAGGTGCAGCCGCCGCGTAGGCATTGGCAATAAAGTGCATCAGGATGCTCCTCTTTGTGCTCCGTCAGTGATGGCGGCGGCCCGGTCTGCCGGATACGGACCGCCGTTGTCCTCCAGGGACTCTTTGTGCCGCATACGATAAAACGTATCGACAAATTCCTCCAGCACCCCGGCCAAGATGGCTTCTCGCAGCCCGTTCAGCAGACTTCCGTAATAGGTCAGATTATGGATGGTGGCAAGCCGCGCGCCCAGCATTTCGCCAATCCGCTGGAGATGATGCAGATAGGCCCGGTCGTAATGGCGGCAGGTATAGCATGAACACAGACCGTCGACCGGAGCCGTATCGCGGGCGTAGCGGCTGTGGCGGATCTTGACGATGCCGGTATGGGTGAACAGCCATCCGTTGCGGGCATTGCGCGTGGGCAGCACGCAATCGAAGAGATCGATCCCGGCACAAACGGCCGTGACGATGTCTTCCGGTGTCCCTACGCCCATGAGATAACGGGGGCGGTCCGCCGGGAGGAGGGGCGCACAGGCCCGCACCAGCCGGTACATGTCCTCTTTGGACTCGCCGACCGACAGACCGCCCAGCGCATAACCGGGGAAGTCGAGGGCCACCAGCCCTTCGGCCGATCGCTGGCGCAGATCTTCATGGATGCCGCCCTGGACGATGCCGAACACGACACCAGGGCCACGGTAGGCGGCCTGACTGCGCGCCGCCCAGCGCAGGGAGCGCTCCATGCTTTCGCGTGCCTGCGCGTAGGTGGCCGGATGCGGCGTGCATTCGTCGAACACCATGGCGATATCAGAACCCAGCACGCTCTGCGCCTTCATCGCCGATTCGGGCGTCAGCATGAGCGGACGGCCGTCCCGCGGCGAACGAAACGCCACCCCCTCCTCCGTGAGGCGCCGCAGCGCCGACAGGCTGAACACCTGGAAGCCCCCGGAATCGGTCAGAATGGGTCCCGACCAGTGCATGAAACCATGCAGGCCGCCGTGTTCGGCAATGACCTCGAGGCCAGGCCGCTCCAGAAGATGGAAGGTATTGCCGAGAATGATCTGGGCGCCGGTCGCCGCGACTTCCTCCGGACTCAAGCCCTTGACGGCCCCATAGGTACCGACGGGCATGAAAGTCGGGGTATTTACCTGACCATGCGGCAGCGAAAAGCGCCCGGCGCGCGCTGCGCCGGCACGGCCCAGCTCGAGAAAGGCGACCGAAGACATGCCCCGTACGCTAACCCAAACGCGGCCGCTTTTCCATGACAGATCCGATCGTGCGCGCCGCCCCCCGCAGGCCTCGCTGTGCGACAGGCAGCCCCTTGCACACGAACCCGGCTCGTCAGAGGATGACCATGGCGTCGCCGTAGCTGAAAAACCGGTAGCCCGCGGCCACCGCGTGCCGGTAACTCTCCATGACGAAATCCGTACCCGCAAACGCGGAAACGAGCATGAGGAGCGAGGATTTCGGCAAATGGAAATTGGTGACGAGACCATCGATCACGCGAAACGCAAACCCCGGGCGAATGAAGAGATCGGTGTCACGCTGGCAAGGCCGCGGGCTCCCCGACAGCGCGGCCGTCTCCAGGGCGCGCGCCGAGGTGGTACCGACGGCAATGATCCGCCCGCCGGCGGCACGCGCCCGCTCGATCTGCGCCACACAGGCCTCATCGACGCGCACGAATTCGGGATGCAGGCGCCCGTCCCGGAGTGTCTCTTCGCGCAGCGGACGGAAGGTGCCGCTGCCCACATGCAACGTGACAAACGCCGTCCCGATGCCGCGCGCCGCGAGCTCCCGGAAAACGGGCTCGTCGAAGTGGAGTCCAGCCGTGGGCGCGGCGACCGCCCCTGGTTCGCGCGCATAGATCGTCTGATAACGCACGCGGTCGATGGCATCGTCGGCCCGGCGTATATAGGGGGGCAGCGGCATGTGGCCGATCGCCTCGAGGGTGGCGGCAGGCGCTGCCGGACCCTCGAAGACCACCTCGGTCCATTCGCCCCTGCGGCCGATGACCCGCACCCCGCCGGCACCGTCGAGCACCAGCACTTCACCCGGTTTGGGTGCCTTGCTCGAGCGCAAGGACACCAGGGCCACACCGTCTTCGAGGAACCGCTCGATCAGCATCTCGACCGCGCCACCGGTCGGCCGCCGCGCAAACAGGCGGGCCGGGATCACTTTCGTATTATTCAAAACGAGCAGATCACCCTGCCGCAAAAGCCCCGGAAGCGCGCGGAACACGGAGTCTTCCCGACGGTCTTCCCCGCGGCGCAGAACCATCAGGCGGCTTGCGGCGCGCTCAGGCAGAGGCGCTTGGGCGATCTGCGCTTCGGGCAGATCATAATCATAGGGGTCGGCCGGCATGCGCAAAGCCTACCAGATATGGCTCTATTTGTTCTCGCAGGCAAACCCCGTTATACTGCGGCGCACGCCGGGATGGCGGAACTGGCAGACGCGCCGGACTCAAAATCCGGTGGTAGAGATACCGTGTGGGTTCGACCCCCTCTCCCGGCACCAATAAAAACAAGCACTTAGCAAACGCCCTAGCCAACCAATCCCCACTTTTGCGACAATCTTGCGACAATCCGTTGTCGCAAATCACCCGCCTGCACGTTCGCGAACGGGTGTTATATATGTCGTTATATAGGGGGTATTATGGCGACCTTCGTTGCGCGCCGGGGACCTGGTAGCCGGCGGGTCTGGCAGGTGCTCATTCGCCGCCGCGGCCACCCGCAGCAAACCTCCACCTTTGACACCAAAGCCCAAGCCGAGGCCTGGGCGGCCACCATCGAATCCGAGATGGCCCGCGGGGTATTCGTCTCCCGCAACGAGGCCGAGGCGACCACCTTGCGGGAGGCCTTGGACCGCTATCTGACCGAAATCACACCGCGCAAAAAATCCACAACCGCCGCTTGCGAGCGCGATCGCGTGCGCATACTTACGCAGCTCCCGCTCGCTGGGCGCTCGCTTGCCTCCATACGCGGCAAGGACATTGCGACCTACGTGCGTGATAGCGAAAAGCGAGGGCGAGGCGCGAATACCATCCGGCTGGAACTGGCCTTGCTCTCTCACCTGTTCAATACCGCACGCACCGCCTGGGGCATGGAAGGTCTACGCAACCCCGTCGAACTGATAAAGGGTCAGCGTCCTCGCCTGCCTTCCGGGCGTGACCGGCGACTTGAATCGGACGAGGAAGTACGTCTCCGGGAGGCAGCCCAAAACGAAAACAGTCAGATTTCCGCGATCATCACCTGGGCCATCGAGACCGCCATGCGCCGGGGTGAAATTGCCGCCATGCGCTGGGAGCATCTGGACAGGAAAGCGCGCGTGCTGCTCGTCCCGGAGACCAAGACGGGTACGCCCCGGCGCGTGCCGCTCTCCACGGCGGCTCTCGGGATCCTCGATACCCTCCCGCGCCGCCTGGAGGGCAAGGTGTGGGGCATACGGCCAGACTCGATCTCCCAGGCCTTCGAGCGGGTCTGCAAGGCCGCTGGCATCGAGGGCCTGACCTTCCACGACCTGCGCCATGAGGCGACCTCACGGCTCTTTGAGAAGGGCCTGAACCCGATGCAGGTAGCTGCCATCACCGGGCACAAGACCCTGCAGATGTTGAAGCGGTACACGCACTTGCGGGCCGAGGACCTGGTGGGGATGTTGGGGTAGCAATTGACCTCAGACCGAAATCCCCCTCGTCGATAGGGACGCGGAAATGCTATATTTATACCGTTGGGCAGACTGACCTTTGCCCGAGGAGCCAAATGAAGGCCATCGATCTTAACAAGCGTGCCCAGGCGTCAGTGCATGAGAGTGCCCGCCGCACACTGTTTGTTGCGGATAAAAAAGGGGACACGCGATCCACTAATCGTGCGCCTGCACGGCATAGGTTGCGTGGTTCACAGGATCCAAAAGAAAACCATGCTGAAGTAGAACGCCGGCTAGTCTCGTTCCTAGTAAAAACCGTTACTTCCCCAACGTTTTCCGCGCCGGCGCCTTCATCGACTGATGATCTCGGTACAATCAAGAAGGCTGTTGACGCGGTCATTGCAGCCGCTCGGGACGGAACATTAACCCCACCAGAACGCGATGCCGTCCTAGAGATAATTGCCGAAGGCTATGTCACGCGCCGCATTAACCGGATTCTTGAGAAAATTTCCGAAGCTCCCAAGTTCGAAGGGCGGTTCGTAACGCGGGCGAGGTCTACGCATGAACGATGATCGGAAGCGGGATAGCGAGAATCCCACTGACCAGATGCCCGCCCCCGATAAGGAGGTAGCACCGCTCCAGTCTGCCATGGAGAAACTATCGAAAAACAACCCGAGAGGTGTCATGGAGATGTTTTCCATGATGGGTGTTGGTCCAATGGCCAATCCCCTTCATAGCAAAATGACCGAGAGCCACATCACGCAAGTGCTTGACCTTGCAACAAAGCACGATGAGAGGGAATACGACCTCAATAAAAACGAACAGGAGTACGACGCGGCGGAGAGTAAGTCGGCTCGAAGGTACATATTCGCTACCTTCTTAGTCATCGTTGCGTTAATTGTGATAATACTCGCTTTGTTTAGGAACAATCCTAACGTCCTTGTTCCCATATTGACTGGCGCGGGCGGCCTCATTGCAGGATCAGTCGGCGGCTACGGCTACGGACGGTCGCGCTCCGATGGATGAACATAAGGCACTATTAGTTGCCAACCGACCGAATTCGATGCAGGTGGCCGCCATCACGAGGCACAAGACCTTGCAGATGCTGAAAAGGTACACACACCTGCGGGCAGAGGATCTGGTGACCCTTGTCGGGTAAAGCTGCGGGGCCGCATGTTCCCGAGATGATGCGTTTCGACCTATCACCCTGTCATGGCGATCAACAGGATTGTCACAATGGCTAGGGCGGTTGTCGCAAAGATAAGGATCCACTAAACAGTGGGTCGCCACGTACAGGCGACCGCTACACAAAGGAGCGCCTAGCGCACATGCCAGTCTCCGGCCCGCGTTAACGCCGCTATGGCACCTAGCGCCTCCACGAACCCCCCAACAACTTCCCCATTTGAAAATTGGAATTTCTCCTTGAGTCCGACCGTGCTTGAGAAATCGAGTTCCGCATAAAGGGCTATGGGAAGCTTACGATTGTCCTTAAAGCGGCGATCCGGGCCATCGCTTTTATTGACGTACTTCCAGGTGTACTCGACGATCTTTGCGTCCCCCGGAAGGGATCCTTCTTCGATAAATTGTGTCTGAGTAATCTCGACGGATAGATTCTGATAAGAGACGGCCCCCACGTTCCCGCGATCGCAGATTAATACGAGGTCCGGGAAAAAATATAATATCTTTCCGCCGCATGGTATTGAGGGGGTGAGGATATTGGTTTTTACGTACGGCGGATTTTTTAACGTGAGCTGAATCCGTTCGCGCCGGACAAGATGACCTGCACCGGCATGGTATTTTCTATCGTTCACCCTACCCCGGGCATGAATGCGCCACTGGCCTTTGCAGCTTGCCAATCTGGAAAACATCTCATGCAGAATTTCGTAGTGGCTCTGCAAATCACCTTCGATATTGTAGAGCATCACGGTGCTCTTTAGAAGTGGCTCCGGTTGTTTGAACAGCATTCCCCGAATTATAAGTGGAGTCCGGGCGGGTTGGGACGGTGCAGAGTTGTCCACGGCGGCGGGCGTCGCTTGCGACGAACGGCCGGCGCGGTGGGCAACTCGGGGTGCACCACGCATCCATTCTATGCAGCCTCCTGGTTTGGTGGCAACAGGTTCAGGTAGGCCTCAAGAGGCGTCTGGTCATCAAGGCTTGAATGCCCCCGGTGCGCGTTGAACCAATCGATGTAATGACCAATGTCGGCCCGGGCGAAGCTGACGCCGTCATAGGCCTTTAGATACACGCATTCATACTTCACGCTACGCCACAGGCGCTCCACAAACACGTTGTCGCGCCAGGCCCCGCGCCCGTCCATAGACAGTTGGCAGCCCCGATCAAGGACGGCGTCAGTGAACTCCTCGGCGGTGAACTGGCTGCCCTGGTCGGTGTTGACGATTTCCGGCGCTCCGTAACGGGCGAAGGCCTGTTCCAGAACTTCCACGGCGTGGCACGCTTCCATCGTGATGGCGACCTTGTGTGCGAGCACCATGCGGCTCGCCACGTCCACCACGGCGGTGAGATACACAAACCCCCGCGCCATGGGGATGGTGGTCGTGTCCAGCGCCCAGACCTGGTTGGCCCGGGTGATCGCGATGTTGCGCAGCAGATATGGGTAGACCTTGTGGCCCGGATGACGCTGGCTGGTGCCTGGCTGGGGACACGGCGCCTCCAGACCCATGCACCGCATGAGCGTGCGCACATGACGCCGACCCACGTGGGTGCCTTCGCGCTGAAGCTGCCGGCGCAGCATCCGAGCACCCATGAAGGGGTGCTCCAGGTGCAGCTCATCGAGCCTGCGCATGAGCGCCAGATCGGCGTCGCTTGCAGATCTCGGCAGGTAGTACACCGTCCCCCGGCTGATGCCAAGCAACCGGGCCTGGTGGGTCACGGGCAGCTCATGTTCACGGTCGATCATCGCTTTGCGCTCAGCAATCCCGCTTTGGTGAGCGCGTGTTCTAAAAAATCCAGCTCCAGAGCCTGCTGTCCGATCTTGGCATGCAAAGGCGCCAGATCGACCGGCTCGGCCCCCTTTGTGCCTCCCCCAAACACATCCGCCGCATGTTCCAGCAACTGCCGCTTCCACTCCGTGATCTGGTTGGGATGCAGTTCAAACTGCGCGGCCAGTTCGGCCAGTGTCTTGTCCTCGCGCAAAGCCGCCAGCGCCACACGAGCCTTGAACTCCGCATTGTGGGTGCGGCGAGTACGCCGCCCTGATTTCTTCGTCATCAAAAACTCCTTCTCGCCAGGCCTTTCTTGGCCCAGCATCATGCCCGGAGTTTCCACTTATAACACTGTTCAAATTTGCGAGGCCACTTCTAGGGTCGATCCCCGCGTGCGCGGGGAAGGCTTGGGTTTGCATGATCGGACAATAGCACCCTAAGGTCGATCCCCGCGTGCGCGGGGAAGGCGTCTTGCGCGGGTCCCCTTTGCGCACCTGCACAGGTCGATCCCCGCGTGCGCGGGGAAGGCGGTTTGCCGCGCGACTTTGCGGCCGGCCGACCAGGTCGATCCCCGCGTGCGCGGGGAAGGCGTTGTCCATCATGCACCGCCTGGGGCAGTTTCAGGTCGATCCCCGCGTGCGCGGGGAAGGCTGCGGACGCAAGGACACAAACCCTTTTCGGCCGGGTCGATCCCCGCGTGCGCGGGGAAGGCCCAGTGCGGCGCATGCCGGCGGCACTCACCAAGGGTCGATCCCCGCGTGCGCGGGGAAGGCTCGCTGGGGGCACCATGCCGTCAATATTTGTAGGGTCGATCCCCGCGTGCGCGGGGAAGGCTCCGTGCTGGTGCCTATTGGCCACCTCTGGAAAGGTCGATCCCCGCGTGCGCGGGGAAGGCGCCGACGCATCCGTCGACCAGGTTGGTGTAGCGAGTCGATCCCCGCGTGCGCGGGGAAGGCGATCCAATGTCATGAAGCAAGTTTTTTGGAATAGGGTCGATCCCCGCGTGCGCAGGGAAGGCCCGAATAAGGACGTGATGCTCGACTTGACGTAAGGTCGATCCCCGCGTGCGCGGGGAAGGCCCGAGAACGCCGCACCATTTGGTGCCCGGTTCGGGTCGATCCCCGCGTGCGCGGGGAAGGCCCCTGTCCTCGCAGCCGATACCCGAAGTGACCGGGTCGATCCCCGCGTGCGCGGGGGAAGGCTCCAGTCGACCGCTGTCTGCCCTTCCAGCCACGGGTCGATCCCCGCGTGCGCGGGGAAGGCCCTGAATTGTCGCTGGGGCACACACACTTGTCGGGTCGATCCCCGCGTGCGCGGGGAAGGCTGAAGGATCAAACGTCTTTTGCCGCATGGATCAGGTCGATCCCCGCGTGCGCGGGGAAGGCTGGCGGCCGCCGTGATCGAGGAAAACAGGGATGGGTCGATCCCCGCGTGCGCGGGGAAGGCACAACACAGACAATGCACGCGGCACATTGTCCGGGTCGATCCCCGCGTGCGCGGGGAAGGCCAAGAAAACCATGCGACGAAACAAGAAAGGTCGGGTCGATCCCCGCGTGCGCGGGGAAGGCGCTAATTATGCGAGCGTGGCACACGGTGGCACAGGTCGATCCCCGCGTGCGCGGGGAAGGCAAAACTAAATGCCCCACCGAGCAAATAGAGACGGGTCGATCCCCGCGTGCGCGGGGAAGGC
This sequence comes from Pseudomonadota bacterium, assembly GCA_021777535.1. Classification (GTDB taxonomy): domain Bacteria; phylum Pseudomonadota; class Gammaproteobacteria; order Acidiferrobacterales; family Acidiferrobacteraceae; genus JAJYDN01. The sequence goes on along the minus strand of JAJYDN010000028.1, from coordinate 559 downwards.
GCCGCCGCGCGCTCCATCGCGTCGTCGTAGTTGGGTCGATCCCCGCGTGCGCGGGGAAGGCTCCGCGGCAGAGAGGATGCCCCCACTCGTCCAGGGTCGATCCCCGCGTGCGCGGGGAAGGCATGACGTAGTTGCCAGTGGTCGCCACGCCAAAAGGTCGATCCCCGCGTGCGCGGGGAAGGCATCCCGCCGAAGGGCACCGGCATGTACCGCACGGGTCGATCCCCGCGTGCGCGGGGAAGGCCCGTGCATCGTGCGCGAGCTCTCGGACAACGAGGGTCGATCCCCGCGTGCGCGGGGAAGGCGCGGCGTTCTGGCCCAACATCGTGCCCATGAAGGGTCGATCCCCGCGTGCGCGGGGAAGGCGCAAGGTGTATCGGCCCCGATGACAGCGGCTCGGGTCGATCCCCGCGTGCGCGGGGAAGGCCGATTCCTTGACGGTATTGCCGTCTTTCAATCAGGTCGATCCCCGCGTGCGCGGGGAAGGCGAAACCGGCGAATATGCCGACCGGACAAGAGGGGGTCGATCCCCGCGTGCGCGGGGAAGGCCCCGGAGAAG
>JAJYDN010000006.1:60078-100903 GCA_021777535.1 Pseudomonadota bacterium | reverse complement strand
GCATCGAAGGCGGCCGGCGTGGGCTCCCGGTTGGCGGCGTTGTGCGCGGCCACACGGTGCGTGGCCGGGGAGATGCCGGCCGTGGTGTTGGTGGTGGCGGGTGGCGGGCGCAGGGCGCCGCTCCGCCGTCCGTCGCGGAGCGCCCGCCTGCCCCGCCGCTTACGAGAAAATGGGGAAACGCCGCGGGGTCCGAGGCATGAAGCGCGAGCAGTTGTGCCGTACTCGCGCGAGATGGCCGGACCGTTACCCCCGCGCCCATAGCCGCCCTTAACGGAACCGGCGCAACACGATCGTTCCGTTGGTGCCACCAAAACCGAAGGAGTTCGACAGCGCAAGCGGGATCTCCATGGGCCGCGCGGTGTGCGGCACATAGTCGAGATCGCAGTCCTCGTCAGGGTTGTCGAGATTGATGGTCGGTGGCGCCACCTGGTGATAGATGGCGAGCGTCGTATAGATCGCCTCGATGGCCCCCGCCGCTCCGAGCAGATGCCCCGTCATCGATTTCGTCGAGCTCACCGCAATGCGCTTTGCCGCATCGCCGAAAACCCGCTTGACCGCGCGCGTTTCAGCCTTGTCGCCAAGCGGCGTCGACGTGCCGTGCGCGTTGATATAGGCGATTTCCTCGGCATTCGCACGGGCATTGTGCAGTGCGCGCACCATGCAGCGTGCCGCCCCATCCCCGTCCTCCGGCGGACTGGTCATGTGGTAGGCGTCGCCGCTCATGCCAAAGCCCACCAGCTCCGCGTAGATGCGGGCGCCGCGGGCCTTCGCGTGATTCAGCTCCTCGAGCACCACCACCGCGCCGCCTTCGCTCAGGACGAAACCGTCACGATCCCGATCCCAGGGCCGGCTCGCCTTTTGCGGCTCATGGTTGCGTCCGCTCAGCGCCTTGGCATTGCCAAAGCCCGCCATCGAGGTGGGCGTCACCGCCGCCTCCGCACCGCCGGCGATCATGATATCGGCATCCCCATATTCGATGATGCGGCCGGCCTCACCGACGGCATGCGTCGATGTGGCACAGGCCGTCACCGTGGAGAGATTCGGTCCCTTCAGTCCGTACAGGATCGACAGATTGCCCGAGATCATGTTGATGATGCTCATCGGGATGTAGAACGGGGAGATCCGGCGCGCACCCTTCTCGAGGTATTGCCTCGCCGTCTCTTCGATGGTGTGGACACCGCCGATCCCCGAGCCGATGATCACGCCGATACGATCGGCGTTCGCCTCGGTGACCTCGAATCCGGAGTCCTTGATCGCTTCGACGCCCGCGGCAAGCCCGAGCTGGATGAAGCGATCCATCTTCCGGGCTTCCTTTTCGGAGACATAGAGTGTCGGATCGAAGCCACGCACCTCGCCGGCGATGGTCGATGGAAAACCCGTCGCGTCGAATTGCGTGACGGGCCCGATACCGCTCTTGCCCGCCATGATGCCCTGCCAGTTTTCCGGGACAGAAAGCCCAAGCGGCGTGATGGCACCAAGTCCCGTAACGACCACCCTCCGGTCACTCACACCGACCCCCTTTCCCGAATCCGTTCTCTGCGCATGCCCTGGGTTGTCTAGTTGGCTGCGTGGGAGCTGATGTAGTCGACGGCCTGCTTGACCGTCGTGATCTTCTCGGCTTCGTCATCCGAGATTTCGCAATCGAACTCCTCTTCCAGCGCCATCACCAGTTCGACGGTGTCGAGCGAGTCGGCGCCCAGATCATCGACGAACGAGGCGTCGTTGGTGACTTCGTTTTCACTGACGCCAAGCTGCTCAATGACGATCTTTTTGACGCGCTCTTCGATACTGCTCATGTTCAATCCTCCAACAGTCGTTGTGTGCCTTTCTCAGGGCGGCGCATAGTTACCATACACCGCCCCGTGAAGTCTACTTGCATATTGCTCGATTTTGCGGGGAACCACAGTCCGAGGGTGTTCCTCAACCCATAAACATACCGCCATTTACATGCAAAGTCGCCCCAGTGATGTAGGCTGCGGCCGGCGATGCAAGGAACGTGACCGCGTGGGCAATATCGGCCGCCGTCCCAAAACGCCCCAGCGGAATCTGCTCAAGAAGCCCTTTGCGCTGATTTTCGCTCAAGGCGCGCGTCATGTCCGTGTCGATGAAGCCCGGTGCCACGGCGTTGACCGTGATGTTGCGGCTGCCCAGTTCGCGCGCGATGGATTTCCCGAAGGCCACAACACCTGCCTTCGTCGCCGCGTAGTTGGCCTGGCCTCCATTGCCGGTGGCACCGACGACCGAACTGATGTTGATGATGCGGCCCTTGCGCGCCTTTGTCATGGCCCGCAGACAGCCGCGTGTCAGGCGGAATACGCCGGTGAGGTTGGTCGCGATGACCGCGTCCCATTCCTCGTCGCGCATGCGCAAGGCGAGATTGTCGCGCGTGATGCCGGCGTTGTTGACGAGAATCGTCGGCCACTGCCCGCCCTCGTCGAGGGCGCCGAGCAAGGCGTCGATGGATACCGCGCTCGCGATGTCCAAAAGCATCGCTTTCCCGGCGAGATTGTGTTCGGCAAGAAGGGATTCGATGGCAGCGAGGCCCGCAGCCGATGTGGCCGTGCCGATGACGTGCGCGCCCGCCCGGGCCAGCGCCACCGCGCAGGCGGCCCCTATGCCGCGGCTGGCACCCGTGACCAGCGCCACTTCGTCTTTCAGTTCCGTCATTGTGGTTGTGTCCTCAGCCATCGAGCGCCTGGGCCATTTCCGCGGGCGTACCCAGTGGCGCGCAGGGGGCGTCCACGATGCGCTTGTTCAGTCCGCACAGCACTTTTCCAGGGCCGCACTCGAGGAATCCCTGCACGCCCCGCCCGGCCAGAAACGTGATCGTCTCGGCCCAGCGTACGGGGGAGTATAGCTGCTTTACGAGGGCCAACCGAATCTTTTCGGGATCCGTTTCGCTTGTCACGCTGCAGTTATGGACCACCGGAATGGACGGCGTCCGGATCGTGATCCGCTCAAGGTGCGCAGAGAGCTTTTCGGCAGCACCTTTCATGAGTGCACAGTGCGACGGCGCGCTCACGGCAAGCGGCAGGGCGCGTTTGGCGCCCGCCCCCCGCGCGGCCGCCATGGCCCGGTCGACGGCAGCCTTCGTGCCCGCTATGACCACCTGGCCCGGCGCATTGTAATTGACCGCGGACAGCACCTCACCCTGGGCCTGGTCGGCGCACAAGCGCTCCACCGCGGCATCGTCGAGACCGAGAATCGCCGCCATCGCCCCCTGCCCTTCCGGTACCGCCTCCTGCATGAGTTTCCCGCGGCGGGCGACAAGGGCTGCGCCGTCGCGCAATGTGATGGCGCCCGCACAGACCAGAGCCGCATATTCGCCGAGACTGTGGCCGGCCATCCACGCCGGAGCCGCGCCACCTGCCGCGCGCCATACGCGATAGCAGGCCACATCGGCCGCAAGGAGCGCAGGTTGCGTGATTTCGGTCTGGTTTAGCCGCTGTTCCGGCCCCTCCTGGCTGACCTGCCACAGGTCATAGCCGAGCGCTTCGCTTGCCTCCTCGAAAATCTGCCGCACGCCCGCATACTGCTGCCCGAGCGCGCCCAGCATGCCGACCGCCTGTGACCCCTGTCCGGGGAACAGGAAGGCCGTTGCCGCCTTATCCATTTCCGCCACCTTTCACCTCAATACCGAAGAAGAATCGAGCCCCAGGTGAATCCGCCACCAAAACCCTCCATGAGCACGATGTCGCCGCGCTGGATGCGGCCATCACGTACCGCGACATCGAAGGCCAGCGGGATCGAGGCGCCCGACGTGTTGCCATGACGGTCGACGGTCACGACGACCTGGTCCATGGACATGCCGAGACGCTTGGCGGTGGCGGCAATAATGCGCGTGTTGGCCTGGTGGGGCACCAGCCACCGCACCTCTTCACGGCGCAAGCCATTGGCCTGCAGGGATTCCTCGACGATATTGTCGAGCGTCGTGACGGCCATGCGGAACACTTCGTTGCCGCGCATGAGGACGTGTGCCGTTCCCTCGCGCAGGATCTCCGGGTGCTCGGATACGCCTCCGGCCACCGTCAGGAGGTCCTTGTAGGCGCCGTCGGCGTGCAGGTGCGAGGACATGATGCCGGGCTCGCTGTCCGTTCCCACGATCACCGCGCCCGCGCCATCGCCAAACAGCACGCAGGTCGCGCGGTCCGTCCAGTCGACTATCCGGGACATGGTCTCCGCGCCGACCACGAGGGCCTTGCGCGCACTGCCGCTGCGGATGAATTTCTCCGCCGTGGCCAGTGCATAGATGAACCCCGTGCAGACCGCCTGCACATCGAACGCAGGGGCGCCGTGGTTCCCGAGCCGGTCCTGGAGGAGACAGGCCGTGCTCGGAAAGATGCGGTCGGGTGTCGTCGTCGCGACGATGATGAGATCGATGTCCTGCGCAGTGCAGCCCGCCGCAGCCAGTGCGGCCCGGGCCGCCTGCTCGGCGAGGTCGCAGGTGGTCTGCCCTGCGGCCGCGATCCGGCGTTCCCGGATGCCTGTGCGGCTTACGATCCACTCATCGGAGGTCTCGACCATCCGGGCGAGATCCTCATTCGTGACCACCCTGTCAGGCAGGTAGCCACCGGTACCAAGGATGCGGGCAAACGTCACGCAAGCCCCCGCTCGGGGGTCGGTTCGAGTTCGCGCCGGATCAGGGCGGGCACCTTCTTGCGCGCCTCCGACAGGGCCACGTGCAGGGCATTGCTCATGCCGAGGACGTCGGCGCCGCCATGACTTTTGACGACGACCCCGTTCAGGCCGACCAGGCTCGCGCCATTGTAGCGGCGCGGGTCGACGCGGCGCCGGAAGGCCTTCAGTACCGGCATGGCGACAAGACCCGCAAGCCGGGTGCCGATGTGCCGCTCGAATTCGCGTCGCATCAGATAAGAAATCATTTGTGCCAATCCTTCGCTCGCTTTCAGGGCGATGTTGCCGACGAAACCATCGCAAACGACGATGTCCGTGTGGCCTGTGTAGATGCCATCGCCTTCCACGTAACCTACATAGTTCAGGTTCGACTCCTGTAGCAAGGCCGCGGCCGCCTTGATGACCTCGGTGCCCTTGATGTCCTCGCTGCCGATATTGAGCAAACCAACGGACGGCCGCGTGCGGCCTTCCACGGCCGCCACCACGATCGCGCCCATCACCGCAAACTGGCGCAGCTGTTCCGCCGTGCATTCCACATTGGCCCCGAGATCGAGCAGGTGCACATGTCCGTACATGGTCGGCAACGCCGCCATGATCGCCGGCCGGTCGATGCCGGGCAGCGTCTTCAGCACGAAATGGGCAATCGCCATGAGGGCGCCTGTGTTGCCGGCGCTCACACAGGCGTCGGCCCCGCCGTCGCGCACCAGGGTGATCGCAATCCGCATGGATGAGTCCCGCTTCGACCGCAACGCCTGGGCCGGCGGTTCATCCATGCGCACGACCTCGGTTGCCGCCTGCAGCTGCAGGCGGTCATCGAAGTGCGCGCCAAGGCGCCGCACTTCGGCTTCCAGGGGTTCAGGCTGGCCGACCAGGATCAGCCGTGCGTCTTCCGCGGTGCGCAAAAAGGCGAGCGCAGCCGGGACCGTGACGCGCGGCCCATGATCACCCCCCATGGCGTCGAGGGCGATGGTTGTAGTCACTATCGCTCCGGCTTGGACTTAATCCGCCTTGCTATCGAGAACCTTGCGGCCTCGATAATAACCGTCGGCGCTGATGTGGTGACGGCGATGCGTTTCGCCGCTGATCGGTTCGACCGACAGGGTGGGCTTCGACAAGGCATCGTGCGAACGGCGCATGCCACGCTTGGAGGGGGTTTTTCTGCTCTTTTGTACAGCCATTACACGGTCCTCAGTCTCTTATTTGTCGCGCCCGTCACGGGCAAACAATCCCTTTAGTGCCGCAAACGGGTGCGGCGCCGTATCCGCCTGCATCAAGGACGCACAGGCCGGTTCGTGACGCGGCGCCATGGGCAGCGCCAACATCAGCTCATCTTCGATCATCGCCGCCACATCGAGCGGGCCCGTCTCATGACAGCTATCCACCCCCTCTTCGCCCAGGATACGCGCCTCCTCGTCCGAGGCGGCAAACACGAGCTCCCAGGTCCCTTGCAGCAGGTACCGAAACGGTTCATGGCAGCGCTGGCACAGGCAGGTTACCTCTGCCGCTACCTCGCCGCGCACCCGTGGCCGCTGCCGGGGGCCCTGATCGAATGCCAGGCGCACCCATACGTCCGCCGGCCGTTCCTCCACCAGCGCGGCCAGACGGTCCGTCGCCAGTATGATCCTGCCCTCGAACCGGGCTTCAGTCTCCGCCAGGCGCCGGAGATCCGGTGCCCTGGCCAGGGGGTCAAAAAGCATGCGCCATCATATAGATGCCGGTCATGGGTGTCAAAAGCGTTCCGGGGGTGAACACAAGCTCCGGAAGCCTTACAATAGCAGCGCTCCAACAACCAGGCTATGGGGTGGCAGTGATCAAAAAGATTCTTGTAGCGAACCGCGGTGAAATCGCCGTCCGTATCGTACGCGCGTGCGCCGAGCTCGGCATCGAATCAGTGGCCGTCTATACGGACGCCGACCGCCATGCCCTGCACGTCAAGAAGGCAAGCGAGGCCTATAATCTCGGTCCGGACCCCGTGGGGGGCTATTTGAACGCCCACCGCATCGCGAGTGTGGCCTTGAGTGCCGGTTGCGACGCGGTCCATCCGGGCTATGGCTTCCTGTCGGAAAATCCCGAACTCCCGGAAACCTGCGCGCGCCGGGGTCTCACCTTTATCGGTCCTTCGCCCGACGTCATCCGCCGCATGGGCGACAAGACGATGGCGCGCCAGGCGATGATCGCCGCCGGCATTCCCGTGGTCCCCGGCAGTGACGGCAATGTCAATGGACTCGACGAGGCATTGCGCATTGCCCGTGACATCGGCTACCCGGTCATGCTGAAAGCCACTTCCGGGGGTGGCGGACGCGGCATCCGCCGCTGCGACTCCGAGGAGGAGTTAAGGCGCCAGTACGACCGGGTGGTATCGGAGGCGACCAAGGCGTTCGGGACGGCCGAGGTGTTCCTCGAAAAATGCGTGGTGAACCCGCGCCACATCGAGGTGCAGGTGCTCGGCGACCGCTTCGGCAACATTGTCCATCTGTTTGAGCGCGATTGCTCGATCCAGAGGCGCCACCAGAAGCTTCTGGAAATCGCCCCCTCGCCGCAGCTCACCGAGGCGCAACGCACCGAAGTGTGCGACCTCGCGGTACGGGCGGCAAAGACCGTGGGCTATGAGAACGCCGGTACGGTCGAATTCCTTTTCGACCGCGATCAGCGCTTTTATTTCATGGAGATGAATACGCGGCTTCAGGTCGAACACACGATCACCGAGCAGATAACCGGCATCGACATCGTGCAGGAACAGATCCTGATCGCGAGCGGCAAGCCGCTGTCGTTTGCGCAGGAAGACGTGCACCGGCGCGGGTTCGCGATGCAGTTCCGCATCAACGCCGAGGATCCGAAAAACGATTTTCTGCCCAATTTCGGGCGCATCACCCGTTACTATTCACCGGGCGGGCCCGGCGTGCGGACGGACGCGGCCATTTATACCGGTTATGAGTTTCCACCCTACTATGACTCCATGTGTGCCAAACTCACCATCTGGGCATTGAACTGGGAGAAGGCGCTTGCGCGCGGGCGGCGCGCCCTGCTTGACATGGGTGTCTCCGGCGTGAAAACGACGATCCCCTATCATCTGGAGATCCTGAAGACACCGGAATTCCGTGCAGGCCAGTTCGATACGGGATTTGTGGAGCAGCATCCCGAGCTCATCAACTACTCGGCGCGGCGACCGACAGCCCATCTGGCTGCCGCGATTGCCGCCGCGATCGCGGCGCACCATGGCCTGTAGGCCCGGTGCTGCGCACGCATACTGACGACAGCGCCCGGGAGAATAGGTATAATTCCGGTTCCGTATCCGACAACAAACAGCTAGACAGGTAGACCGTGCCCAAAAAACGCGTCCTCATCACCGATGTCATTCTGCGCGATGCCCATCAGTCCCTGATCGCGACGCGCATGCGTACCGAAGACATGCTGCCGGCCTGTCCGGATCTCGATGGCATCGGATACTGGTCCCTGGAAGCGTGGGGTGGCGCCACCTTCGACGCCTGCCTGCGTTTCCTGAAGGAGGATCCGTGGGAGCGTCTGCGGGTCCTGAAGGCCGCCTTGCCCAATACGCGCCTGCAGATGCTGCTGCGCGGACAGAACCTGCTCGGATACCGCCACTATTCCGACGATGTCGTGCGCGCCTTCGTTCAGCGCGCGGCCGCCAATGGTGTGGATGTGTTCCGCATCTTCGACGCCATGAACGACATGCGGAATCTGCAGGTCGCGATCGAGGCGACCATCGCTGCGGGCAAACACGCCGAAGGAACGATCTGTTACACGACGAGCCCGGTGCACAGCATCCCCGCCTATGTCGACATGGCGCGGGAGCTCGAGGCGATGGGTTGCCATACGATCGCCATCAAGGACATGGCCGGGCTTCTTACGCCGACCCGCACGAGCGCGCTTGTCAAGGCCCTCGTAAAGACCGTCAAGGTCCCTCTGCATCTGCATTCGCACTCCACTTCCGGGCTCGCCGCCATGTGTCACTGGAAAGCGATCGAGGCCGGTTGCTACATGATCGATACAGCGCTGTCGTCCTTTGGTGGCGGCACCAGCCACCCGCCGACCGAGAGTCTGGTCATGGCGCTCCATGGCACTGCGCACGACACCGGTCTTGACATGGATCGGCTCGAGCGCGTCAACGCCTATTTCCGCGAAGTGCGCAAGCGTTACCACCAATTCGAGAGCGAGCATACCGGGGTGGACACGCGCGTCCACATCAACCAGGTGCCTGGAGGCATGATCTCGAATCTTGCCAACCAGCTGAAGGAACAGGGCGCGTTGAACCGCATGGATGAAGTTCTTGCGGAGATTCCGCGCGTGCGCGCAGACCTCGGTTATCCGCCCCTGGTGACGCCGACTTCACAGATTGTCGGCACGCAGGCCGTATTCAACGTGCTCACGGGCCAGCGCTACAAAAACATCACCAACGAAGTGAAGCTGTATCTGCAGGGCCGCTACGGAGCGCCTCCGGGTGCGGTCGACGAGCGCCTGCGCCGCCAGGCGATCGGCAACGAGCGGGTGATCACCTACCGGCCGGCCGACGACCTGAAACCGGAAATGGAACGCCTGCGCCGTGAAATCGGTGATCTCGCGGTCTCCGAAGAGGACGTGCTTACGTATGCGATGTTCCCGGAGATCGGCCGGACCTTTCTGGAGGAGCGCCGCGCGGGTACCTTGCACCCCGAAGATCTCCTGCCGCCGCCCGAGGCGCAGGCGGCGCCCTGTTATCTTGCGCCGACGGATTTCAATGTCACGATGCACGGCGAGACTTACAACATCAAGATCCGCGGAGCCGGTCACAAGACCGAGGAGCGCCGGCCATTCTATGTGTATGTGGATGGCATGCCGGAAGAAATCATGGTCGAAACCATGAGCATCGTGCCGACCACGGGTACCGAGATCGCGCCGGCGGCGCAGCCCGCCAAGGCGGGCGAGCGGCCGAAGGCCCGCAAGCCCGGTGATGTGACGAGCGCCATGCCGGGCACGGTCGTGGACGTCGTCGTCCAGGTTGGCGCGAAGGTCAATGCCGGTGACGCCGTGCTGGTCATCGAGGCCATGAAGATGGAAAACGAGGTGCCGGCTCCGATCAAGGGCACCGTCAAGGCCATCCATGTGAAGAAAGGCGACAGTGTCGTCCCCGACGAGGCTCTGGTCGAGATCGCGTGATGCGGCTTATTCTGGCTTCAGGCTCCCGTTATCGCCGGGAGCTGCTCTCGCGGCTTGGCGTCCCCTTCGAGGTGCGCGTGCCCGATGTCGACGAAACACCGCTCCCCGATGAGGCACCATCGGCGTTGGCGCTGCGCCTTTCCATCAGCAAGGCCCGCGCAGGCGGCGAATCCTGCCCCGATGCACTGGTGATCGGCTCCGACCAGGTGGCCGATTACAACGGCGAAATCGTCGGCAAGTCGGGGGCATTTGACGAAGCCAAGCGTCAGCTCATGAAGATTTCCGGCAGGACTGCCCGTCTGTATACGGGGCTTGCGGTTTTCAATACAAGGACGGGGCAGATGCAGACTACCGTCGAATGTTTCGGTGTCGCCTTCCGCACGCTGTCCGAACACTACATCGAGCGCTACCTCGAGCGGGAACAGCCCTATGATTGCGCCGGCAGCGTGAAGTCGGAAGGACTCGGGATCGCCCTGCTCGAGCGTTTCGAGGGGGATGATCCGACTACGCTCATCGGGCTGCCCCTCATCCGTCTTGTGCGCATGCTCGAAAACGAAGGCATGCCGGTCGTCTAGGGCCCGGCTTCACGCGCCACCATCACGCGTCCGCCCCCCGCCCCCCGGGGCCTTGCGCAAAATGGCAGGACCGGCATCACGAGCCGATCACAGAGAGCCTTTCGGCGACCTCCTCGAGCAGCGCGCGCCGGCAGCCAAAATTGATGCGCACGAAGCCTGGCGCGCCGAAATCCCGCCCGTCCGAGGGGCCAAGCCCGGCGCGTTCGAAGGCCTTCTGGGGATCGTCGCCGAGCGCGCGTGCGTCCACCCACGCGAGATAGGTGGCCTCCGGATGCGTGACCTGGAGCCGCGGGTGACGCTCAAGCACCTCCAGAAGACGCGCACGGTTTCCCCGCAAATAGGCCAGCAATTGCTGGCGCCACGCTGCGCCGTGCTGATAGGCGGCGAGCGCCGCTGCATACCCAAAGGTGTTGACGTCCGGCACGATGCCTTTCATGGTCTCGCGGAAACGCCGCCTGAGTTCCCCTCCGGGAATCACCGCAAACGAGAATCCGAGTCCCGGTATGTTGAAGGTCTTGCTTGGCGCCATGAGCGTAATGCTCCGTTCGGCAAGCGCCGGGTGCTGCATGGCGATCGGGATATGGCGCTTGTCGTTGTCGAGCACGAGATCTGCATGAATCTCATCGCTGCACACGGTGATCCCGTGGCGCTCGCTCCAGTTGGCGATCGTGGCGAGCTCCTGGGTGGTCCAGACACGGCCGACGGGATTGTGCGGATTGCAGAGCAGCAGCAGGCGTGTACGGGGGGTGACGGCGGTCTCGAGACGCTCGAAATCCCACTCGTAGCGGCCATCGGGCTCCCGCCGGAGTGCCACGGTGACGAGTTCCCGCTGCGATAGCGCAGGCGCGCTCAGGAAGGGCGGGTAGACGGGCGTGGCGGCAATGACGCCATCGCCCGCCTCTCCCACGGCCCGGCAGGAGACATGGAGGCCACTGACGAGCCCCGGCAACCAGACGATCCACTCCCGGCGGATAGACCAGCCAGTGGTCGCGGCTACGTATGCGCAAATGGTATCGGCCAGCTCCTCGGGCGCGTTGGTATATCCGAATACCGGATGCTGGAGCCGTGCGCGCAGGGCATCGATGACGGCATCGGGTGCTGCGAAATCCATGTCCGCCACCCACAGCGGGATGATCCCGGTGCCGCGGTAACGGTCCCATTTGACGCTCCCGGTCCCTTCTCTCTGGTACAGGCGATCAAAATCGCCCGCGCCCGCCCACTTGTCTTCCGTTTCCACGGTGTGCGCCCCTGCTCAAAGACCCGCACTCTAGTGTGCGGGAAAGCTGTGCGCAAGCCCGCATGGAAGTGTTCGCCGGTGTCACTTTTTGGCCAGGCGCAGCCAGTCCGATCCGTTTCCGGCGGGACAGGTGTCGTGCCCGGTTGCTTGCTGCTTTTGGCGGATCAAGGCGGAAGGGCGTTCGGGTTAGTATCGAACCGCCGCATCGGGAGCCATTCAATCGATCTGCGTCGGCGGCACGCGGCCTGATTATCGTATCGCGCGAAAGCGCAACCTTAGCTGGCATCGCGCCACGGCGCCGAAGGCCGCCGCCAGGGTGGCCGCATACCCCAGCGGGGTTATCCCGATTGCCTTCCTAAAGGAGATTCTTATGACCCATGCACGCCCTGTTGTCGTCATCACGGGTGCCAGCGCAGGCCACGGCCGCGCGGTGGCGCGCGCCTTTGCCCGCCGCGGCGCCGATATCGGCCTTCTTGCGCGCGGCCACGAAGGTCTCGAGGCTGCCAAACGGGAGGTGGAATCGCTTGGCGGGCGGGCCGTTGCGATACCGACCGACATCGCCGACGCCAAACAGGTCGAGGCGGCGGCCGATGCGATCGAGCGGGAATTCGGTCCCATCACCGTCTGGGTGAACAACGCCATGGCCTCGGTATTCGCGCCCGTGGCGCGGCTGCGTCCCGAGGAGATCGAACGCGTCACCGATGTCACGTATCTCGGTGCCGTCTACGGCACCATGGCCGCCTTGCGGCGCATGCTGCCGCGTGACCGCGGTACCATCATCCAGGTCGGGTCCGCGCTCGCCTACCGGGGCATCCCGCTGCAGGGGGCTTATTGCGCGGCGAAACAGGCGCTGCGCGGATTCACGGAGTCGCTCCGTACGGAACTCCTTCATGACAAAAGCCACGTGCGGGTCACCATGGTACAGATGCCCACGATGAACACGCCCCAGTTTTTGTGGACCAAAAACCGCATGCCCCACAAGGCGCAGCCGGTGCCGCCGATCTATCAGCCGGAGGCAGGCGCCGAAGCCATCGTCTGGGCCGCCGCCCACGATCGGCACGAGATCGAAGTGGGCGCATCGACCCTGTTTGTGAGCCTTCTCCATAAACTGCTCCCCGGGGTGCTGGACCGCTATCTGGCCCGCAACGGATATGGTCTCCAGCAGACCCCCGAACTTGCGGACGCCAATCAGCCCGATAACCTCTGGAAACCGGTTGCCGGCGACCACGGCGCCCATGGGCCTTTCGATAAACGGGCCTTGCGCCGCCGTCCCCAGGTGTGGACAACGCGGCAACGGAGTATCATGCTCGCTGCGGCCGGTGTGGGGCTGCTCGCCGCGCTCTCGCTGGGTGCGAGCGGTGTGCGTCCCCTGGCGCGTTTGCGGTCCGCCTGGGGAGGAAAGCTGCCCCTGGGGGCCGCCGTCGGCGGATCCCCCGCGCTGCCATCCTGACGTGCGCGGTCGAATGCGTTACACTCACGGGCGGAGCGGTCGCTGTCACACTAATGACACAATAAGGTCTTAGTCTGCGGGCTGGCCAATACATCTGAGGGTAGACATGCAAAAGTTCCGTCTGACGCAAGGCATGCGGGGCGCGGTGGCCGCGGCGGCAATCGCCACGGTCGCGACGCTTGGGACCGCACCCATCGCGAGCGCGCGCACCATCGATATCCTGGAGACGGGTTCCACCCTGCTCTATCCGCTGTTCAATCTGTGGGTCCCGGTCTATCACCGGATGCACCCCGAAATCCGCATCAACACCCAGGGCACGGGCAGCGGTACCGGTATCGCGGAGGCGATTTCCGGCGTGGCGCAGATCGGCGCCTCGGATGCCTACATGAGCGACATGCAGGTCAAGCAGAATCCTGCGATCCTGAACATCCCCCTGGCGATCTCGGCGCAGACGATCAATTACAACGTCCCGGGCCTGAACAACATCCATCTGAAGCTGAACGGGCCCGTGCTCGCCGGCATCTACGATGGCCAGATCCGCGACTGGAACAACCCGGCGATCCAGCGGCTGAACCCCGGCGTGCGCCTGCCTGATCATGTCATTACCCCGATCCATCGTACCGACGGTTCGGGCGACACGTTCATTTTCAGCCAGTATCTGTCGTTTTCGACGCCGGCCTGGAACGCGCGCGTAGGTTATGGAACGACGATCAGCTGGCCGGCCGTGCAGGGTGGTCTCGGCGCGATCGGCAACCCCGGCATGGTGCAGGCGTCCTCACAGACCCCCTACTCCATCGCTTACATCGGTGTGAGCTTCACGCGTGAAGTCGCGCGGGCGCATCTTGGCACGGCGGAAATCGAAAACCGCGCCGGCATGTTCCTGCTTCCGAACCTGCATACGGTCGAGGCGGCGGCCCAGCAGCTCGTAGCCAAGACGCCGCGTGACGAGCGTATCAGCCTTGTTTTTGCGCCGGGCAAGTTTTCGTACCCGATCATCAACTACGAGTATGCGATGGTCAACGCCCACCAGGCTGACGGGGCGACGGCGATTGCGCTGCGCAATTTCCTGAGCTGGGCGGTAAACACCCGCGGAGGCAATGCCGCGCGCTTCCTGAATCAGGTGCGCTTCATTGCGCTGCCGCCACGTATCTCGGCGCTGAGCCGCCAGCAGATCGCGAAGATTCACTAGAAGGTCTGGGCTACCGGGCACAGGGATGGTGCCCGGTGTCTCTGTATGGTTAGAGGGTGCATGACACTAAAACCATTCCGGATGGTGCTCCTGCTTGCGACGAGCCTCATCCCGCTGGCCCTTGCGGCCATTTTCGTGTTTCTGGTCCGCTATTCGTGGCCTGCCATCCATTTCAATGGTTTCGGCTTTCTGGCACGGCACACGTGGAGTCTCGGTAACCTCTACGCCAATCCCACCGTCAAACACGGCCAGCAGGTGCCGATCGGCGCCGATTACGGCATCCTGGTTTTCATCGTCGGCACGCTGTCGACGTCCACTGTGGCGCTGGCGATCGCGATCCCCGTCAGTCTTGGCGTCGCGGTCTTTCTGGCGGAAGGTTTGAGCGCAAGGCTTCGTCCCCTCTTCTCGTTCATCGTGGAACTGCTCGCGGCCGTACCGAGCGTCGTGTACGGTCTCTGGGGCTACTCGGTTCTCACGCCGATCATCGCCCACGACATCGGTCCGGCCGTGCGTGACTCGGTTGGGCGCGTGATCCCGTTCTTTGGTGGTTCCATCGGCAGCGGTTACGGCCTGCTCGCCGCATCGCTTGTGCTTGCGCTGATGGTGGTCCCGATCATTGCCGCGACGGTTCGCGACGGGCTTGCGCGCGTGCCCGCGGAGACCAAGGAGGCCGCCTACGCGCTTGGCGCCACGCATTTCGAAGTGGTGCGCCGCGCGATGTTGCCCATGGTGCGCAGCAATATCATCGGGGCATGCATCCTGGGGCTTGGCCGTGCGCTCGGCGAAACCATGGCGGTGCTCATGGTGAGCGGCGGCGCCCTGAACTATCTCCCGAACAATATCTATAGCCCCGTGACGACGATGGCTTCCTTTATCGTTTCGCAACTCGACAGCGCCCTGCAGGACCCGACCGGCATGGCGGTCCGCTCGCTTGCGGAGATTGCCCTGATCCTGTTTATCATCGCCGTCCTGACGAATGTGCTGGCCCGCTTTCTGACTGGTTCACGCAATGTCCCGACCATTTAAACCCTCGCGCATCGCCCGCCGCCGCCTTGTGTCCGGCGTAAGCTGGGTTCTGTCCGGTGCCGCCTTCCTGCTCGTTGCCGTGCCTTTGCTGGACATTCTGTATACGGTCCTGAAAAAAGGGTTTTCGGCGCTGTCACCGACCCTCTTTACCGAGGTCACGAACGGGATCTCCGGCGGGCTGCTGAATGCGATCACGGGCACCCTCGTGCTCGTGACGGGTGCGCTGGTCATCGCGGTACCGGTCGGCGTGCTGGCCGGGATCCACCTCTCGGAATTCGGACGGGGCGCATTTGGGCGGGCGGTCCGCTTTCTGGACGACGTATTGACCGGCGTCCCCTCCATCGTGCTCGGCTATTTCAGTTATGTCACGCTGGTCATCGGCGTCGGCTGGCAGTTCTCCGTGGTCGCGGGGTCCATCACCCTCGCCATGATGGTCGTCCCTTATATTGCGCGCTTTACGGAAATCGCGTTCTCGCAAGTGCCCAATAATCTGCGGGAGGCCGGTTATGCGCTGGGCCTGCGGGAATTCACCGTGATCACGCGCATCGCCATGCCCCTTGCCTTGCCCGGGATTCTGACGGGCGTGCTGCTCGCCATCGCGATCTCGCTTGGCGAGACGGCACCCCTCATCTATACCGCGGGATGGTCGAATTTCCTCTGGAGCGGACGGCTCGTGCACGAGCCGATCGGGTATCTGACCTACGTAATCTGGAGTTTTATCAACCAGCCCTACCGCTCTGCGCACGCGCTCGCGTTTGCCGCGGCCTTCCTGGTGATCGTTCTCGTTTTGCTTACCAATATCGCCGCGACGTGGCTCTTGCGGCGCACGCGCCCGGCACGGCCTGCCCCGTAGGGCGAGCCGGGGTGCGAGGGTCCGCAAGGGCCCGTAAGTCGATGGTTGCCCCAGGACAGGGGGTGAGGCGCCGGATCTGGCCCCGCCCCAGGGGGCCCGCTTGCCCCGCCCCCGTTTGTACCCCGTCCGTGATCCCGCACTGGATCCCGTGCAGCACGACGTCCGGAAAAAGTCCGGGCATGAAAGGTCTCCCGGAATGCACCGGCGGTGTCCCCCCAAACGGGATCCGCCGCTGCCGCCTGGGACCTCGGTGATCTTGCCCCAAGGAATGTCCCACGTTCCAAAAGGCCGGTGGATGAGCGGCTGATGGCAGGCCCGACAATGCGCTGGCCGACTGCTCTCCACCCGGACGATCATGACAACCTTCCCGCTTCCTGGCGTCAGTTGAGTCGGTCGGGATTCAGGGGTAGATTGGGATCGGAAGCGGCTGCACTTTTTCCCTAGAGAGGGTGTATGGGCTTTGCGCTCCGGTTTACCGACAAGGAAATCACCATCACGACCGAGGGCCGCAAGGACATCCTGAAACCGGCATCGCCAGGCGCCAAAGAAAGGGGATGGGCCACCTCTGGGATCCCCCGGCAACCTTTCCTTTGCCCATCCATTTCATGCCCGCGTTCTCTTCGGCATAGAGATCTGACGGAAGATCCGGGATGAATAAGGCCGCCGCCTCTCCGTCCGCCCCGATCGGCCACGTCGTCGAAGTTCACGGGCCGGTGGTGGATGTTGCGTGTGATGTGCCGCCGCCGCTGCACCGTGCGTTGCGTGTCCGTATCGGCGACGTGGAGACAGTGCTGGAAGTTCTGCACCATCTCGACCCGCACCAGGTGCGCACCATCGCTCTTTCGCGCACGGCCGGGCTCCAGCGCAGCGCACCGGTGTTCGACAGCATGGCGCCTCTGCGTGTGCCGGTATCGGCAAGTTGCCTGGGGCGCCTGCTGGATGTCTTCGGTGCGCCGCTGGATGGCGGGCCGCCGCTTGCGCCGGAGGAATTTCGGGACCTGCTCGCGCCACCGCCCAGGCTCGCTGACACGCGCCCGTCGGCGGGCCTCCTGGAGACCGGCATCAAAGTCATCGATCTCCTGTGTCCCTTCATACGCGGCGGCAAGACCGGTCTCTTTGGCGGCGCGGGCGTGGGCAAGACGGTGCTCATCATGGAATTCATGCAGGCCGTGGCCCGGCTGCATGGCGGGGTGTCGGTGTTTGCCGGGGTCGGCGAACGCATCCGCGAGGGACACGAGTTGTGGCACGAGATGCGCGACAATGGCGCGCTTGCGAACGCGGTGCTGGTGTTCGGCCAGATGGACGAGTCGCCCGGCACGCGTTTCCGCGTTGGACTCGCTGCGCTCACGTATGCCGAATATCTGCGCGACACCCTGGGCCGCGAGGTTCTGTTCCTGATGGACAACGTGTTCCGCTTTGTGCAGGCAGGCTCCGAGGTTTCGGGGCTGCTCGGCCGCATGCCCGCCACTATGGGCTATCAGCCGACGCTGTCCTCCGAAGTCGCGGAAATGCAGGACCGGATCGTCTCGAGCCGCCTTGGCAACATTACCTCCGTGCAGGCGGTCTATGTGCCTGCCGACGATATGACGGATCCCGCCGTCGAAGCCATCCTCATGCATCTCGACACGCGTGTAATTTTGTCGCGTGCCCAGGCTGGCAAGGGCATCTACCCGGCGGTGGATCCGCTCGCCTCGGGCAGCAAGCTCATGGACCGGGACTACCTCGGTGACCGTCATTACACCGTGGCCCGTGACGTACGTGCGCATCTGGCGCGCTTCCGTGAGCTCGAGGACATCATCACCATGCTCGGGATCGAGGAGCTGTCCGAAGCCGATCGCCGGATGGTACAGCGCGCCCGCCGCCTGCAACGTTATCTCACCCAGCCTTTCCACGCCATGACGGCGCAGAACGCCATCCAGGGGGTGTCGGTACCGCTCGTGCGCACGCTCACCGACTGTGAAGCAATTTTGCGCGGTGACCATGACGCACTTCCCGAGGAGGCGTTTTATATGCGTGGCGCGCTGGAGACAGTCCCATGAATATTTTCACACTGCGTCTGTTCGCTGTCGGCCGCGGCGAAGTCATTGACGGCGTGGTGAGCTTCAGAGGCGAGGACGCGAGTGGCGGATTTGGAATCCTGGCGCACCACGATCGCTTCATGACTGCGCTTTCTTTCGGCTTGGCGCGGCTGCGTTTTCAGGATGGCCGCATGGAATACCTGGCCTTGCCCGGCGGTGTGCTGTACTTCGTCGATAACGAGTTGCGTATTTCCACGCGGCGCTATTTACGCGACACCGACGCAACACGCATCGCCGCGGCACTGGACCGCGACCTGCTGCAGGAAGAACGGGTGGTGGAGCAGGCCCGGCGCAAGCTGCGCAGGCTGGAGGCGGAGATGTTGCGGCGCGTGGCGCACCTGGGTACTGGATGACCGTGGGAGATGGCGAACGCCTGCGGCATGACGTCGACAAGCAGGCGCGGCGCATCGTGCAGGCCGAAAGGAACCGGTCGACGCTCATGGCGCAGACAGTGTTTCTCGGCACACTGGCGCTGCTGTTCGTGCTGCCGGTGGTGGGCGGGGCCTACTTAGGGCACTGGATAGACGAGCAGATGGCGGGCTATTCGTACCGCTGGACGGTGAGTCTGCTGATAACCGGCGTGGCCGTAGGCGCCATGAATGTCTATCTGTACATCCGGAAGAACTGACTATGCGCAAGACGGAATTTCTTGAACTGCTGGCCTTTCACATCGGGCCGCTGTCCATCGGCGCCACGGTGCTTACCACGTGGCTCGTGATGGCGCTGCTTACGGGCCTCGCCTGGTTCGGCACACGCAGGCTGAGTGTCGCAACGCCCTCGCGCCTGCAGACCATGCTCGAAGGCGCGCTGCTCGCCATGCAGCACGCCATTGAGGCGGTCGCGCCCGGGTACGCCGCACAATTGCTGCCATTCATCGGCAGCCTCTGGGTATTCATCGCGGCGGCCAATCTGATCGGCCTGGTGCCGGGCCTTGCCTCGCCCACCGACAATCTATCGCTTACGGTGGCGCTTGCCATGCTGGTGTTTTTCTCCGTGCACTGGTTCGGCATCCGCATAGACGGCTTCAAGGCCTACCTCAGGCACTATCTCGATCCCAATCCGCTTTTTCTGCCGTTTCATCTGCTTGGCGAGATTACCCGCACGCTCACGCTGGCCATCCGCCTGTTTGGCAACATGATGAGTCTAGAGCTGGCTGCGCTGCTCGTGCTGCTGGTGGCGGGCTTTCTTGTGCCGGTACCGCTGCTGATGCTGCACATCGTCGAGGCGCTCGTGCAGGCATACATATTCGGCATGCTCGCCCTGGTCTATGTGGCCGGGGCCCTGCAATTCCATGAACTTAAACGCGAGGACTGAGGCGTGGACAAAATGACCTGGTTCGTCCTGCTTTCCACCGGCGGCGCGCTCGCCGCCATGGCAATCGGCATAATGTTGCCCGCGATTGCAATGGGGCGCGCCATCGCAAAGGCGCTTGATGCCTTGGCGCGCCAGCCCGATGCCGAGCAGTCCATCACCCGCACACTGTTCATCGGACTGGCGATGATCGAATCGCTGGCAATTTATGTACTGGTGATCGTGCTGATCGTGCTGTTCCGCAATCCGCTTCTTCAATACCTGTTGAAGTAGGCGCGCCATGGAACTCGACTGGTCCACGCTCGCCCTCGAAGCGCTGAACTTCCTGGTCCTGGTGTGGCTGCTCAGGCATTTCTTTTATCGCCCGGTGCTCGCCGTGATAGAAAAACGCCAGGCCGAGACTGCAAAGCAGATCCATGATGCCGAAGCGGTTCGGCAGGAAGCCGAAACCCTGAAAAGCGAGTACACGGCACGGCTGACGAAGCAGGACGAGGCGCACGCTGCCGCGCAGGCGCGGCTCGATGCGGAAATTGCGGCCGAGCGCGGGCGGCGCCTGACCGCCCTCGCGACCGAAATCGAGACCGAGCGCCGGCGGCGCGAGACCCTCGAGGCGCGCGAGCGGGGCGAACACGAAGCGGCACTTGAACGGCAGGCGCTTGTTCTGGCTACGCGGTTTGCGGCACGCCTCCTCGATCGCCTGGCGGGTCCCGAGGTCGACGCCAAGCTGGCCGACCTGGCGCTTGCCGAAATCGCCGCCCAGGCGCCCGAAAAATTTGACGGGTTGCGCGACACGCTGCGTGCAGCAGACGCAAGCATCAAGGTCATCAGCGCCTATCCGCTCGACGAGCCGCGCCGCCAGGCGTTCGCCGCCGCGCTCACGCGCCTTGCAGGCCGCAGCCTCGCGCCCGGATTCAGCGAGGACGCGACGTTAAAGGCGGGGGTGTACATCATGGCGGGCTCCTGGGTGTTGATGGCCAATCTGCGCGACGAGCTCGGATTCTTCGCCAGCGGTTTCGAACATGGTGACTGACAACGGTCTGCTGGCGCGGCTGGCGCGGCAGGTCGAGGCCTACCATCCGGGTCTGCGTCTGAGTGAAAGGGGCCGGGTTACCTTTGTGGGCGATGGCGTCGCGTGGGTTGATGGCCTGCCCTCGGCGGCGGCCGAAGAAATCGTGCGTTTCGAGGACGGTAGCCGCGGCATGGTGTTCGAGCTGCAGAAGGAACGCCTGGGCGTGATCCTCCTCGACCAGGAAGCGAGGATCTCCTCGGGCTCCGTGGTATCCCACACCGGTGAGCGGCTCCAGATCGGCGTCGGCGATGCGCTGCAGGAGCGTGTCGTCGATCCGCTGGGCAAGCCGCTGGATGGCCTGTCTCCCCCGGAGGCGCAGGGTGTTGCGCTGCTCGAGATCGCCTCGCCGCCGATCGTGGCGCGGGATTTCGTGCGCTACCCGCTCTACACGGGCTGCAAGGTCGTCGACACCCTGATCCCGATAGGCCGCGGCCAGCGCCAGCTTGTAATCGGCGACGCCGGCACCGGCAAGACCTCGCTCGCGCTCGATACCGTTGTGGCGCAAGCCGGGCAAGCGGTGAAGTGTGTCTATGTATTGATCGGGCAAAAGCGCTCGGAAGTGGCACTCGTGACGGACCTTTTGCGCCGCCATGGCGCATTCGCTTACACCACGGTCGTGGTGGGCGAGGCTACGGCCACCGCGGGCATGAAATATCTCGCCCCCTTCGCCGGCTGCGCCATCGCCGAGGGCTGGGCGCGGCGCGGCGAAGATGTCCTCGTTGTCTACGATGATCTCACCACGCACGCCCGTGCCTATCGCGAGTTATCGCTGCTGATGCACCGCCCCCCCGGGCGCGAGGCCTATCCCGGCGATATCTTTTATCTGCATGCGCGCCTGCTGGAGCGCGCCACCCGTCTTTGCGCGGAACATGGCGGTGGCAGCCTGACTGCACTGCCGATCGTCGAAACCGAAGAAAGCGAGATCGCCGCCTACATACCGACCAATCTCATTTCCATAACAGATGGCCAGATCTATCTCGACCGGCACTTGTTCGAGGCCGGTGTGTTGCCCGCCGTCGATGTGCCCCTGTCGGTGTCGCGTATCGGCGGCAAAGCCCAGCACGCGCGCATCCGGGAGGAGGCAGGCCGGATGAAACTTGACTACCTGCAGTTTCTCGAGCTGGAAGTGTTTACGCGTTTTGGCGCCAGACTGGAACCGGGCACCGAGGCCAAGATCCAGCGCGGCCGCCTGTTGCGCGAGATTCTCAAGCAGGAACGCCTCACGCCCCTGCCGGCCGCCTTCGAGCTCGCCTGGATGGTCGCCTTCAATGCCGGTCTGCTCGATGCCCGGACACCGGAAGACTTGCCCGCAGCGTTGCAGGGCATACTGGGGGGCCTCGAACACGAAGCGCCGGCACTCGATGCGCCTCGCGATGAGTGGTTGGCGCGGCTCGCCGCCTGGCTTGGAGTCCGTCCATGAGCAGTCTGGCTGAACTTTCGCTGCGCCTCACCCGGCTAAAGGAGATCAGCGGCATCATGTCGGATATGAAAAGTCTGGCATGGATGGAAAGGCGCAGGCTTTCCCGCTTCCTTGAGCACCAGCACCGGATGCTCGCCAACATGGAGGCGGCGGCTGGAGATTTTCTGGGTTTTTACCCCCCGGACCGGATACGCGGGCCGAGTGCTACCCTTGTGATCGCAGTCGGTTCCGAGCGCGGCTTTTGCGGCAACTTCAACGAGCGGGTGCTGGATGCGCTGCCGGCCCCGCAGTCCGGGTTGCGGATGGTCGTGCTGGGTCAGCGGCTAGGCGCGAAAGTGCATGACCGCCCCGACGTGATCGCCCGCCTCGAGGGTCCGGGCGTCACCGAGGACGTGCCCGGCGTACTCGATCGGCTGATGGATGTCCTGTATGGGGAAAACCTGCCGCTTTCCGATACCGCCACCACCATTCTGACACTTGCGCATGAAGCCGAGGGCGAACCGGTCATGAAGCCCTTGTTGCCGCTCGCGCCGCCTAAGCGGAGCTTCCCCTATCCGCCACGCCTGCAGCTCGCGCCGCCCGTTTTCTTCGCTGAGCTTCTGGATCAGTATCTGCTGGCGGCACTCACGGGCCGTCTTTACGACTCGCTCTCCGCGGAGAACCGTCAGCGCCTTGCCCATATGGAACAGGCGCTCGATCGCCTCGGGGAGACCCTCGGTCGTCTCGTCGTGCGCCGCAACCGTTTGCGCCAGGAGCATATCGTCGAGGAGATCGAAGTCATCCTTTCGGGGGAGCAAACACTGCGTCACGGACCCTGATAAACAGGGGCCGGACGCCACCAAAAAGCACGCGCCATACTGGCGTTCGGGTTCCGATATCAGGCCTTGCGCTGATCGAGGCGGGTCGTCCCCAGGTTCATCCCGGCAGCCTTGGCCGGCGGGCCGCAGGGGAAAGGAGGCACTGCCCGCGCATGCTTTCTGGGTGCGTATCGATCGATGACGCCGGCGGCTCCTTGCGGTCATGAAAGACCAGCCGTCTGATCCGGTTCCAAATGCTGCCGCTTACGATTCCTCGCCGATCAACCGCAAAGCCTCGCTCACCTGGTTGATGCCCGTGACATGCAACCCGAGGTCGGTCCCCCGCTTGGGAAGATTGGCGCCGGGTACGATTGCGCGGCGAAACCCGAGTTTTGCCGCCTCACGCAGGCGTTCCTGGCCACGGGGCACGGGCCGCATTTCGCCGGCAAGGCCGACCTCACCGAATACGACGAGATCTTTGCCAAGCGGTTTATCCAGCAGACTCGATGCGCAGGCGAGAACGACCGCCAGATCCGCTGCGGTCTCGGTCACACGGATGCCACCTGCGACATTGACGAAGACATCCTGCCGGTAGGTCGCATGCCCGCCATGCCGGTGCAGGAGCGCAAGGAGCATGCCGAGCCGCTGGCCATCGAGACCGAGTGCTACGCGCCGGGGGTTCGCTCCCACGCTTTCGTCGATCAGCGCCTGCACTTCCACGAGGAGCGGGCGGGTGCCCTCCTGAGTCGCGAGCACCACGCTTCCCGCCACCGTATCGGCCCCGGAGCGCAAGAAGAGCGCCGAAGGATTGGCGACTTCGCGCAGGCCATTTTCCGTCATGACGAAGACGCCGAGTTCGTTTATTGCCCCAAAGCGGTTCTTGATGGCGCGAATCAGGCGAAAGCGGCTGCCGGAATCGCCTTCGAAGTAGAGCACGGCATCCACCATGTGCTCGAGGACACGCGGTCCCGCAAGCTGCCCTTCCTTGGTGACATGCCCGACGAGGAAAAGCGCGGTATTGGTGTCCTTGGCAAAGCGTACAAGCCGCGCGGCCGACTCCCGCACCTGGCTCACACTCCCCGGTGCCGACGGCAAAGCCGGCAGAAACACCGTCTGGATGGAATCGATGACAAGCACGCGCGGCTGTTCCTTGCGGCTGCACGCGATGATGGTGTCGACGTTGGTTTCGGGCAAAAGCTTGAGTCCGGGCGCCTTCAGGCCAAGCCGGTTCGCACGCGACGCCACCTGCTCGGCCGACTCCTCACCCGTCACATAGAGTCCGCGCACCTGCTCGTGCATGTGCGCAAGCGCCTGGATCAGGATGGTCGATTTGCCGATCCCGGGATCACCGCCGATCAGGACGACCGAACCCGGTACGACCCCGCCTCCCAGCACGCGGTCGAGCTCCTGCAGTCCGGTCGGAAAGCGGGCAACCCGCTCGCACGCGATTTCCCCGAGTGCGACGGCCTCCCTGGCCGTGGCCGTGCCCCGTGTCTCGCCGCTCGTCTCGGACAGGGTGTTCCAGGCCCCGCAGGCATCGCAGCGCCCGGCCCATTGCGACGCCGCCGCGCCGCAGGCCTGGCACACGTAGCGCAGCCGCGCACCCTTCATGCGGCCTGCCGCCTCGGCAGACGCTGTGTCAGGCCGCACAGGAGCGTATAAGGGATGGTATTCGCCGCCTGCGCGATGCGCTCCACCGGCAAGCCCTTGCCCCAGAGCACGACCTCGTCGCCCACGCGCGCCTCCGGCACCTGCCGCAAATCGATGGTCAGCATGTCCATCGACACGCGGCCGATGATCGGTGCAAGGCGGTCATGGATGCGCACTGGCGTGCCTGGCGCGAGCTCCCGCGGATATCCGTCGCCATAGCCGATGGCGACCACGCCGACCTCCATCCGCTGCGGGCACCGATAGGTCCCCCCGTAGCCGATCGCCTCGCCCTGCGCGCGCGTCCGCACACTGATGAGGCGGCTTTTCAGCGTCATCACCGGCGCGAGACCCAGCTGTTCCCCCATCTGGCTGGCCATCGGCGAGGCCCCGTAGAGCATGAGGCCGGGCCGCACCCAGTCTCCATGGCTGCCGGGCCACCGGAGAATGCCCGCCGAATTGGCAAGACTCGTCGTGAAGTCTCCGTTGCATGTACTGGAAAACAGGGATATTTGCGAAGCAGTCGCGGGCGAATCCTGTTCATCCGCGCAGGCCAGATGCGACATCACTCCGATCGCGCGGACGCCGTGCAGGGCGCGCACCCGTCCGACCACCTCCCGCAGCCGTTCGACCGGGAAGCCGAGGCGGTGCATGCCCGTATCGATCTTGACCCAGACATCCAGCGGGCCTTCCGGGGAGGCGCGCTCGAGCGCCTCGACCTGATAATCCTCGTGCAGGACGGGGTCTAGGCCAAATTCGATCAGGGCACCGATTTCGGCCGGGTCAAAGAAACCCTCGAGCAGGCAGATCTTCTGGCGGATCCCCGCCTCGCGCAGTTCCAGTCCTTCCTCGAGGCTCGCTACGCCAAAGGCATCGGCGTTTTCAAGTGCGCGGGCGGCAAAGACGAGTCCGTGTCCATAGCCGTTCGCCTTGGCGACCGCCATCACACGGGCACCGGGCGCATGGCGGCGTACCACCTCCAGGTTGGTACGCAGCGCCCCGGCATCGAGGACCGCACAGGCCGGCCTCATGCATAGGGTCCCGCATAACTGGTTGCCACGAAATTCTCGAACCGGGTGTATTCACCGAGATAGGTGAGACGCACCTGCCCTATGGGACCGTTGCGTTGCTTGCCGACGATGATCTCCGCCGTACCCTTGTCTTCACTCTCCGGGTTATAGACCTCATCCCGGTAGATGAACAAAATCAGATCGGCGTCCTGCTCGATGGCGCCGGATTCACGCAAATCCGACATCACGGGCCGCTTGTTCGGCCGCTGCTCGAGTGCCCGATTCAACTGGGACAGGGCAATCACCGGCACGTGGAGCTCCTTGGCGAGGCTTTTCAGGGCGCGTGTGATGGCGGAGATCTCGGTTGCCCGATTCTCCGTGCTCTCGCTCGATTGCATGAGCTGCAGATAATCGACGATGACAAGCCCAAGCCCGTGTTCCCGCATGAGGCGGCGGCTGCGGGCGCGCAATTCAAGCGGCGTCAAGGCCGGCGTGTCGTCGATGAACACCGGCGCTTCCGCCAATATGGACACAGCCGAAGTGAGCCGCGGCCAGTCCTCGTCTTGCAGCCTGCCGGTACGCAGACGCTGGGCATTGATCCGCCCAAGTGACGACATGAGACGCATCGCCAGCTGTTCTCCGGGCATTTCCATGCTGAAAATTGCCACCGGGGCCTTGGCGCCAACCGCCGCGTGTTCCGCAATGTTCAGGGAAAAGGCGGTCTTTCCCATGGACGGGCGCCCCGCTACGACCACGAGATCTCCCGGCTGCAGACCGGAAGTCATGCCGTCCAAGTCCTCGAAGCCGGTCGGCACACCCGTAACGACGGAATCCGAACGGAACAGGGTATCGATGCGGTCGACCGCGGCATTGAGCAGGGTTTTCAATGACCGGAAACCGCCACCCCGGTTGCCCACCTCGGTGATGGCGAATACGGCCCTTTCCGCATAATCGAGGAGCTCGCTTGCCGAGCGCCCATCGGGCCGATAGGCCTTGTCGCCAATCTCGTTGACGACGTCGATCAGGCGGCGTATGAGCGCGCGTTCGCGGACGATATCCGCATAGGCGCCGATGTTGGCCGCGCTGGGCGTGTTCTCGGCGAGTGCCGCGAGGTAGTCGAGGCCGCCGACAAAGGCGAGATCCTCGGCGCCCAGCTGTTCTGCCACGGTGACGACGTCCACCGGGCGGGCCTTCTCGTTTAGTGCCGCAATGGCACGGAACAGCAGCTGGTGTTCGCGCCGGTAGAAGTCCAGGGCGTCCAGCCGGTCGGCAATCCGCTCCCACGCGCGCGCGTCAAGGAGCAGTCCGCCGAGCACCGCCTGTTCGGCTTCGCGCGATTGTGGCGCAAGCCGCAGCCGTGCCTCTGCGGTATCCCGCGCTGCTGACAGGCCTGCGCCTTTTTCCATCACGAAGCCCCGCAGGGGCCCCTCCCTCAGATCTCTCCAACCACCGAAACGATGATGTCGACGGAGACCTCCGGATGCAGGGTCACCCGCAGCGCGTGATCACCGATCTCCTTCAGCGGCCCGGCGGGCAACGCAATTTCGGAGCGGGCGACCGTAAAGCCGGCTGCCGCCAGCGCTTCGGCGATATCCACCGTCCCGACGGAACCGAAAAGCTTGCCCTCTTCGCCGGCCTTGCGCACGATCTGTACGGTCACGCCGGCAATCTGCTCGGCGCGCGCCCTGGCCTGCGCCACCATGTCGCGCTGCTGACGCTCGAGTTCGGCGCGCTGGGTCTCGAATTTTGCCTTGTTTTCGGGCGTCGCCCGCACGGCCTTCCCGCGGGGGATGAGGAAGTTGCGCCCAAAGCCCGGCTTTACGGACACCTCGTCACCGAGATCACCCAGGTTGCGGATCTTTTCCAGAAGAATGATTTGCATAACGTCGCCTTTAGTCGTGAGCGTCGCTGTAGGGCAGAAGCGCCAGATGGCGGGCAAGCTTCACGGCTCGTGCCAGCTGACGCTGGTAACGGGCATGGGTCCCGGTGTTGCGGCTCGGTATGATCTTGCCGGTTTCCGTGATGTAGGCCTTCAGGGTGGCGAGATCCTTGTAATCGATCTCGACGACGCCTTCGGCGGTGAAACGGCAGAATTTCTTACGACGGAAAAAACGAGACATGTTGTCCCCCATGATTATGGTGCAGCTTCGGCGGTTTCCCGCTCGAGCCCATCTTCATCAGCCCGCGGACGGGCCGGCCTGGTGTTGTCCTGATTTTCCTTCGCAAGCGGCGAAGGTGTCGTCACCGCCTCTTTGCGCACCAGTGTCAATGTGCGGATGACGGCGTCGCTGAAACGGAACGCGGTTTCGAGTTCCTGCAGGACGGGCGCCTCGCACTCGATGTTCATGAGCACGTAGTGCGCCTTGTGCACCTTGTTGATGGGATAGGCGAGCTGGCGCCGGCCCCAATCCTCGAGGCGGTGGATACGGCCCTGACCGCCCTCGATGAGCGAGCGATACCGCTCGATCATGGCGGGGACCTGCTCGCTCTGGTCCGGATGGACCAGGAACACGATCTCGTAATGACGCATTGAAAGCCCCTTATGGCTGTAAAGCCCTCGGCCCGCTGCCGAAGGCAAGGGAGGCGCCATTCTAGGGCTTTCGAGGCGCCAACGCAATTTCGGCGCGGGCGGGTGCCTGCGCGCGCACCGCTTCATAGAGACACAGGGCGGCCGCTACCGAGACGTTCAGGCTCTCGGTCTGCCCCTGCATGGGGATGTGTACGAGAAGATCGCAGGAGACGCGCGTCAATCGGCGCAGTCCGGCCGCTTCCCCGCCCAGCACAAAGGCCACGGCCTGGGGAATACTGGCTGCATGCAGGCTCAAGGGGGCGTCCGCACTGGCGCCGACCAGCCACACCCCCGCCTCCTTCAGGCTGTCCAGGGTGCGCGCGAGATTGGCCACCTCAAACAGGGGAAGCCGCTCGGCCGCCCCCGAGGCGGCCCGTGCCGCCACCGCCGACAGCGGGGCGCGGGCGTGGCGCGGCACCACCACCGCATGGGCGCCGGCGGCCTCGGCCGTGCGCAGGCAGGCCCCCAGATTGTGAGGGTCGAGGACACCGTCCAGGATCAGCAAAAGCGGGTGGGCGGTGGCCGCCACGAGCTTCAGGAGATCCGCTTCCGACGGGCGCTCCTGCGCCCGGCGGCGGGCGACGACCCCCTGGTGCACGAGCCCTCCGGCCAACCGCTCGATGGCCGCGCGGGGGATCCGGTGCACGGCGACAGCACCCGCACGCGCCGCCCCGATGACGGCACCGATGCGCTCGTCATGGCGGTCGCGATCGATCCAGACGCCATCGATGCGGGCCGGCGCTTCTTTCAAGGCGGCGAGCACCGCATGCACACCGGCAATGAGATCCTCCGTCTCCTGCCTAGGCACGACGCGTACGACGCCGCCGGTTGCGTCCCTTGCGCGGCGCCGTCGCCGCCGATGTGCGGCTTTCAACCAGCTCGAAATCGAGTTTCACTTCCTCGAGATCGACGCGCAGCAGCCGCACGCGCACGGTGTCGCCGAGGCGGTACTGCTGTCCGCTGCGTTCACCGGCGATCAGGTGGCGCGCCGGATCGAAGTGGAAATAATCGTCGCCGAGCGAAGAAATATGCACGAGACCGTCGACATAGATCTGCGCGAGCTCGACGAAAAGGCCAAATGCCGTGACTCCGGATACGACACCGTCGAATTCCTCGCCCACGCGCTCCTGCATGAATTCGGCCTTGAGCCAGCGGACTACGTCGCGCGTGGCTTCGTCGGCGCGCCGCTCGGCAAACGAACAGTGTTCGCCCAGCTGGCGCATGCCGGCTGCATCCGGCTTTGGCTCACCCTTCAGGATCGCCTTCAGCGCGCGATGCACGACAAGGTCGGGATAGCGCCGTATCGGTGATGTGAAATGGGTGTAATGCGCGTACCCGAGCGCAAAGTGGCCGATGTTTTCGTGGCTGTAGACCGCCTGGCTCAGACTGCGCAGCAGCATGGTCTGGATCAGGCGGCCCTCGGGTCCCTCTGGCAACTCGGCAAGGAGTGCTGCGTAGTCGCGCGCAGTGGGTTTCTCGCCACCCTTCAGTGTCAGGCCGAGTTCGAAAAGCACCATCCGAAGTTCGTTCAGCTTTTGCGCGGTGGGGCCCGCATGGACCCGAAACAGCGCCGGCATGCCGGCGTCGACCAGGAAACGGGCAGCGCACACGTTGGCTGCCAGCATGCATTCCTCGATCAGCTTGTGCGCGTCGTTGCGGATGACCGGTTCGATGCGCTCGATCTTGCGGTTCTCATCAAACACGATGCGCGTCTCCGGCAACTCGAAGTCCACGGAGCCCCGTTCGGCGCGTGCCGCATGAAGAACCTTGTACAGGGTGTGCAGCTCGGTCAAGACCGGCAACAGCGCGGCGCGCCGTTGCGCGAAAGCCGCGTCACCCGCCAGGATGGCGCCGACCTCGGTGTAGGTAAGACGCGCATGGGAGCGCATCACGGCTTCGAAGAAGCGATAGCCGGTTATCTCGCCCTTGTCCGTGACCTGCATCTCGCAGGCCATGCACAGCCTATCGACTTCCGGATTGAGGGAACACAAGCCATTCGAGAGGATCTCGGGAAGCATCGGAATGACGGCCTTCGGAAAATACACCGAATTGCCCCGGGACAGCGCCTCCGCATCGAGCGCCGTGGCGCCCTTTACGTAATGGGACACATCGGCGATGGCGACCACCAGGCGCCACCGGTGTCCTTCGCGGACACAAAAGACGGCATCATCGAAATCGCGGGCGTCCTCACCATCGATGGTCACGAGCGGCACCGCGCGCAGATCCGCGCGGCCTGCCCAATCATCGGGAACCACGTGGGGGCGCAAGGCGCCAGTCTCGGACTCCACGGCCGGCGGGAACACATGGGGCAGACTGAACTTGCGTACCGCAATCTCGATCTCCATCCCCGGGGCGCTGCGGTCACCCAGTACTTCCGTCACGCGTCCCACCGGCAACGTCCGGAACGTCGGTTGCTCAAGGATCTCGCAGGTCACGATCTGGCCGGGGCGGGCGCCCCCCTCCTGGCCCTCGGCCACCAGGATATCCCGCGCGATGCGTCGTTCGTCCGGCCGCACAAAACGCACGCCGCGCTCCTCGACGTAGGATCCCACGACGAACTGCTGGCCGCGTTCAAGGACCTCGACGATGATGCATTCGCCGCGTCCGCGCGAATCGAATTCGGCGACCCGCGCCACCACCCGGTCGCCGTGCAACACCTTGCGCATTTCGCCGGGCGTAATGAAGAGGTCGTCGTTTTCCTCGTCGCGCGAAAGGAAGCCAAAGCCGTCCGGATGCCCGATCACGCGGCCCTGGATGAGGTCCATCCGCTGGACGAGGCCGTAGCGGCCCCGCCGGTTCTTCAGGATCTGCCCGTCCCGCTCCATGGCGCGCAGCCGCCGGCCGAACGACTCGACGTCCCGGTCTCCGGACACGTGCAGCGCCTCCAGGAGCTGGCGCAACGGCACCGGCTCGGCTTGCGCCGCGAGGTACGCCATGACGGCCTCGCGACTGGGAACGGGAAACTCATAGGTCTGTGCCTCGCGGGCAGCCATGGGATCTACGAATTCGCCTGTCTCGTTGTGCGTTGACATCGTCATGTATTCTCGGTAAAGTGCGCGGCCTTGGGACGCCGGGCCGGGGTGGCGGAATTGGTAGACGCGCTAGCTTCAGGTGTTAGTGGGGGTGACCCCGTGGAGGTTCAAGTCCTCTCCTCGGTACCACCCGACGTTCCCTTTCATGTGGCCGCAAACGGATCCCGTACAATGATGGTTTCGTCCCGTTCGGGACCGGTCGACACGATATCGATGGGCGAACCCGTCAATTCCGTCAGACGATCCAGATAGCGCCGCGCTGCCGCCGGCAGCTGGTCCAGTGAACGCATACCCACCGTCGACTCCTTCCATCCCGGCAGGTCTTCATAGACCGGTACGCAACGCGCAAGTGCCTCGGTCGTCGAAGGCGGGGTCGTGCGCGTCTTTCCATCGAGCTGGTAGGCCACACAGACACGGACCGTATCGAGGCCGTCCAACACATCAAGCTTGGTGATGCAAAGCCCCGAGAAGCCATTGATCTGGCGCGCACGTCGCACGGAAACGGCATCGAACCATCCACAGCGGCGCTTGCGGCCGGTGGTGGCGCCGAACTCCTGTCCCCGCGCACCCAGTTGCTCGCCAATGCCATCGAAGAGCTCGGTGGGGAAAGGTCCTGCACCTACCCGCGTAGCATACGCCTTCGTGATCCCGAGTACATAATGAAGCTGGTTCGGTCCCACGCCCGACCCCGTGGAGGCGGCACCGGCGCTCGTGTTCGATGAGGTCACAAACGGGTACGTGCCGTGATCGATATCGAGGAACGTGCCTTGCGCGCCCTCGAAGAGAAGGGATTCGCCGCGCTGCCGGTGGCCGTCGAGCGCTTCGGGCACGTCGCAGACGAGCCGGACGAGCCGGTCGCGATAGCGCAGCACGCCATCGAGCGTCTGTGCATAATCGACCGTCGCTGCCTTGAAGAAATGCTCGAGCGCAAAATTGTGGTAGGCCACCACGTCCTTCAGTTTCGCGGCAAAGGCCTGCTCATCGAAGATATCGCCCACACGCAGGCCGCGGCGTGACACCTTGTCTTCGTAGGCAGGGCCGATGCCGCGGCCGGTGGTGCCGATCGCCGATGCGCCGCGTGCGCGTTCGCGCGCCGCATCCACCGCGATATGGTGGGGCAGAATGAGCGGGCAGGCGTCGCTGATGCGCAGGCGATCCATGACCGGGACCTTGCGCGCCTCGAGTTCATCGATCTCCGCAAACAGCGCATCGATGGCAAGCACGACACCGTTGCCGATGTAGCACTTCACTTCCGGACGCAAAACACCCGAAGGAATGAGATGCAGTACCGTCTTCTGCTGGCCGATGACAAGTGTATGGCCCGCATTGTGTCCCCCCTGAAAACGGACGACGCCGCGCGCCCTGTCTGTCAGAAGGTCGACGATCTTGCCCTTGCCTTCGTCTCCCCATTGGGTCCCGATCACCACAACATTTTTACCCATATCTCCCTTAGTGCCCCTTCATAGCTGTAACTGTCCAGTGGCCATTTTCCTGGAAAAGCATGCGATCGCAGCCCATCCGCGCAGCCTCCGCGGGATCACCCCGCAGCGCCTCAATGACCCGCTCCCCCTGCTCGCGCAGCTTTTTTACGGTGGCAAGCAGGGCGTCATCGTCGCTCAAAGGCGCAAAAATCGCCTTTGCCGCAGGATCGGGATGACCCTGCAGCCGCAACAGCACGCGCAGATCCGAACTGAATCCCACTGCTGGCCGCGACCGGCCGAATGCACGGCCGATCTCGTCATAGCGCCCCCCCTGGGCCACCGCCTGCCCGTAGCCGGGCGTGTAGGCGGCAAAGACGATCCCCGTATAGTACCCGTAGCCGTTGACCTCTGCGAGATCGAAGTGCCAGCGCACCGCGGGATGAAGGTGCGCCAGGCGCCGCCCCACATCCGCGAGATCCTCGAGCGCGGCCCGCACGGACCTTCCGGTATCCGCAAGCCGCGCCATCGCCGCCGGCAATTCTTCGAGCGGTCCGTGGAGGTCTGCCAGCGCGCGCAGGCCGTTGCGCTGCGCGTCCGGCAGGGACCAGCTTTTCAGCATCGCCTCAACCTCCGGCTTGGCTTTCCGGTGCAAGGCCTGCGACAGCTCCCGTTCCCCTGCCTTGTCGATGCCGGCTTCCCGGGTCAGTGCATGAAAGACCCCGACATGTCCTATGTCGACATGGAGATCGTCGAATCCAGCCCGCCCGAGCAGGGCCAGCATGAGGCGCAGCACCTCGCCATCACCGCGGGTCCCCGCTTCGCCAAAGAGTTCCGCGCCGAGTTGCAGCGGTTCCCGCGCACCGCCAAATTCGTCCGGGCGGGTCCGCAGGACCGGACCCAGGTAACACAGGCGCACCGGCGCCTCGCGGCGCAGGTAATGCGCATCGATCCGTGCCGCCTGCGGCGTCATGTCGGCACGCACCCCCATCATGCGCCCCGTCAGCTGGTCGGTCAGCTTGAAGGTCTTCAGATCGAGTTCTTCACCGACGCCCGTCAGCAGGGATTCGAGATACTCGATGAGCGGAGGCATGATGAGTTCATAACCCCACGAATCGAGCAGATCGAGCAAATGCCGGCGCACCCGCTCGGCATGACGGGCGGCAGGCGGCAACATCTCCTCGATGCCGTCTGGCAATAACCAGCGGTCACGTTTCACGCCTGTCTTTCCTCCCCATGGGCAAGATGCATGGCCAGTCAGCGTCCGGATCCAATCGGCAGATAACGCAAAAGGCCGCTGTCCGGCCCGAGAATCAGCACCGTGTGTCCGTTCGCAAAGCCCCGTTCATAGTTGCGTAAACTGCGGTAGAACACGAAGAAATGCGGATGGCGTCCATAGGCCGCCGCATACAGTGCGGCCGCCTTCGCGTCGGCCTTGCCGCGGATCGTCTGCGCCTTCACATAGGCGGCGGCGAGAATGGCCGCGCGCTGGCGCCCGGCCTGTGCGCGTGCCGCATCCGCATCCTCCGCACCCCTTGCCGTGATCTCCTGCGCGCGGGCCCTGAGTGTCGCCTCCATATTTTCGTCGAACGCGCGCACCATCGCCCGGCTCAAGCCGATACGCAGCAGGCGCACATCCACCACCTTGATGCCGTAGCCCCCGAGGCTCTTGTTGACCGCAGCCGCCAGTTTACCGCCGGGGCCGGCGATTGCTGCCTCCAGGTCCTTGCGTCCAAAAAACGCACGCAGTGCGCTCTCGACGATTTCCTGCAGGCGCCGCGCCGCCGTGCGCCGATTACCGTCCACCGCCGCCAGGTATTGGCGCGCATCGCTGATGCGCCATTTGACGTACGCCTCCACCTTGACACGCTTTCTGTCATGCGTAAACACCGCAAACCCCGCCATCGGCAGGGTGCGCAGGCGCCCATCGAAGATGTGCAGGGTATCGGCAAGCGGGATCTTGCTGTGCAGACCAGGAGGCACCGCACTGCGAATGACGCGCCCAAAGCGGGTCACCACCGCAACCTGGCCTTCCCGTACCGTATAGAATGCGCCATCGAGCCCGACGAGAACGACAAGCGCCCCGATCGCCAGCAAGACGTGACGCAGGCGCCGGCTCATGGCTCATGCCCCGGCGGCGCAACGGCTTTGGGCCCGGAACCCGGTGCCATGCGCACATGGATCGCGACCGAGTGGCCGGTCGTGACGAGCACCTTGCGCGCACGGTCCAGTACGCGCCCGCTGCCGTCGATGAAGAGCCGTTCACGGGTAACGAGCGGTGCCCTGGCATACGCGTTCGCAAGCGCCGTAAAGCGCCGCGCCCGGCCGCGTGCGCGGGCCACGGCCATCTCGGCGTAGGCCTGGGCGCTCGCTATTTCGGCAGCCGCCTCTCCCTTGGCCTTCGGCAGGATGCCGTTGGCATAGGCCTGCGCCTCGCCAAGGAGCCGGGACCGATCCTCCTCCGCCCGGACCACTCCGGAAAACGCCGTTTCGACGACACGCGGCGGCACCACCTTCTGGATACGGACGCCCGTTACCTGCACGCCGCAGTGGTAGACAACGAGGGCGCGCTGCACGATGGCCTGTACCGCGCGCTCGACGGCGCGCTGCTGTCCCGTTTCCAGGGCGTCGAGGTCGCGGCGCGCGGCCTCTTCCTGCATGGCGGCGGTGGCCACCTCACTGATCGTGCGCCGCGGATGCGCAACCGAGAAGAGATATTCGCTCGGGTTGCGGACCCGGTACTGGACGGCAAATTCGAGATGAACGAGTCCCTGACCGCCGGTCAGTACGGTCCCTTCGGGCGGCGCGGAGGCGGTGTCCGTCCCGAGATCCTGATCGGCTCCATAACCGACTATCACCACATGGATGCGCGTGACACTCACGATGCGGGCGCGGCCGAGCGGGCGCGGCCAGTGCCAGTGGCCGCCGGGGCCGGCTACGCGGATTTCGCGCCCAAAGAGGAGCAAGACGGCGCGGCTGCCTTGCGGGACCATGTAGAAGCCGCTCGCAAACCATACCGCGATGGCCGCCAGCAGGACGCCGCCGACCATCCACGGCGAGGGTGTTTTGTGACCGAGCCGCCGCGTCCGCCGCCACAGCCTGCGCACCGACGCATCGAGATCCCATGATCCCGGGCCGGCCTTGCGGCCCCACGGGTCACGGTTTCCACCTGGATCATCCCAGCCCACGTGCGCGCATCCTCGCCAAAACCGGCCATTCTAGGCTCATGGAAGCCCATCGGCAACACGATGATCGGGGAAGGAGAAGGCGGCGGCCACCCCCTGCTCGTCGGCAAGCTGCCGGCACTGTTCCCGCGCGATCTCCAGTACGAGCACGAGATGGTCGTTTTCGATCGTCTCCGATACGACGGAGCCCATCGCATAGAGGCGCGCCCGGGTGCGCCCCTCGTCCAGGGAGATCCGCACCACCGCCCGCACGCGATCACGCGTAAGGCGCTCACCGATGGCCTGCATCAGCAAATCGAGGCCTGCGCCCGTACGCGCCGACACGAAGACCCGCACCGGAGTACCGTCGGCGGCGCGATCGATGCGCGGAGTCTCCCCTGTCAGGTCGATCTTGTTGGCGACGACCAGGACCGGCACACCCTCTGCGTCGATCTCCTTCAGTACACTTTCCACTTCGGTCTTGTGCTCTTCCCGCTCCGGGGAGGCCACATCGACGACATGCAGGAGCAGATCGGCAAAGCGCACCTCTTCGAGCGTCGACCGGAACGCCGCCACGAGTCCATGGGGCAGGTGGCGGATGAATCCGACGGTGTCCGCAAGGATCATCGCCGCAGACCCCGGCAGCTCCACGCGCCTCATGGTCGGATCGAGTGTGGCGAAAAGGCGGTTGGCGGCATACACGCCGGCACCGGTCAGCGCATTGAAAAGGGATGATTTGCCGGTATTCGTATAGCCGACCAGCGAGACCGTCGGCACGATCGAGCGCGCGCGTGACCGCCGCCGCTCCCCGCGCTGCTGGCGCACCTTGTCCAGCCGCTTGTGCAGC
The DNA here is from genome assembly GCA_021777535.1 of Pseudomonadota bacterium. Lineage (GTDB taxonomy): Bacteria > Pseudomonadota > Gammaproteobacteria > Acidiferrobacterales > Acidiferrobacteraceae > JAJYDN01. The sequence goes on along the minus strand of JAJYDN010000006.1, from coordinate 64,422 downwards.
GAGCGGATCCGTTCGGCGATCATGCGGCGGTCGCTTTCGAGCTGCGTTTCGCCCGGTCCACGCAGGCCGATACCGCCCTTTTGGCGCTCGAGGTGGGTCCAGCCCCGCACGAGCCGGGTGGACAGGTGCTGAAGCTGGGCAAGCTGCACCTGCAGCTTGCCTTCATGGGATTGAGCCCGCTGGGCAAAGATATCGAGAATGAGGCCCGTGCGGTCAAGTACACGGGCCCCCACGGCCTTTTCCAGATTGCGTTCCTGCCCGGGCGACAGCGCCGAATTGACGAGGACGAGCTCCGCTTGGGTTGCGAGCACGCCCTGCCGGACCTCTTCGACCTTCCCGGAACCCACATAGGTGGCCGAATCGGGATGATTCCGCGTACCGGTTATGACAGCCGCTATCTCGGCACCGGCCGACAGCGCCAGAAGCTTGAATTCCTCCAGATCCTCCTGTTCCTCCCCGCCCGTAAGCTGCAGGTGAACGAGGATCGCAGGCTCGCGCGCCGCCGTTTTGCCCGTGCTACTCGTTGCCAATCCCCTTCTCGCCCTCATCCATCTCAAAGGCGAATTTCACGGGACGGCTCGGTACCACCGTCGAAATCGCATGCTTGTAGATCATCTGGCTCACCGAATTCTTCAGCAATACCACAAACTGATCGAACGATTCGATTTGGCCCTGCAATTTGATTCCATTGACGAGGAAGATCGATACCGGCACACGCTCCTTGCGCAGTGTGTTCAAATAAGGGTCTTGTAAGGCCTGCCCTTTATGCTGGCTCATGACAGTTCTCCTGTTCTTATATGACGTGAACTTCTTCCGGCTCGCAAGCGCGTATTTCAGTGCCCTGCATCCCTGCCCGCGATTGCGGTTTCGATACTCTCCGCGCACAGGGCGCCTACATCGGACCGTGTGCCGTCAAACCAGCACACATGAGGGTCGGCCCGCAACCAGGTCAATTGCCGTTTCGCCAATTGCCGCGTGGCCGCCGCCCCCCGTTCGACCAGTTCATTATACTGGATTTTGTTGCGCAGGTATTCTCCCGCCTGACGGTACCCAACGAGGCGCAAAGCCGGCATCTCTGGATCGAGACCCTGCCCATGGAGCCAGGCGGCCTCGTCCAGAAGCCCCTGCGCGAGCATGCGGCCGAACCGCTCGCCCAGGCGCCTGTGCAAGATCGCGCGATCCGCAGGCGTCACAGCGAGCTTGACCAGGCGGTGCGAAAGCCCCGTCGCCGCCGACCGGCGCGGTATGTGTCCTTTTGTGAGCACGATCTCGAGGGCCCTCTGGATGCGCTGGGGATCGGTGGGCGCAATGCGCGCGCCCGCCTCCGGATCCCGTTTCGTGAGTTCGGCATGCAGGGCGGCCCACCCCACCTGTGCGGCCCGCCCGGCGAGTTCCCTGCGCAATTCCGGGTCCGCCGGAGGGGTCTCCGGCAGGCCGTGTTCCAGGGCATGGAAATAAAAGCTCGTACCCCCCACGAGAAGCGGGATATGGCCACGCCGCAGACAACCGTCGATCAGCGGCCGCGCGTCTTCGATGAAGGTTGCCGCCGAATACGTCTCCGAGACCTCCCGGATGTCGATCAGCCGGTGCGGCACCGCCTCCTGTTCCGCGCGGCTCGGTTTTGCCGTGCCGATATCCAGATGGCGGTAGATTTGCGCCGCATCCACGCTGATGACCTCGACGGGCAGCCGCGCGGCGACCGCAAAGGCAGCCGCGGTCTTGCCGGCACCGGTCGGCCCCATGAGGAAGACTACGGGTATGTCACCCATGTTCCCTGGGACGCAGATGCGGGAACAGGATGACGTCCCGGATACTGGGCGCATCGGTGAGCAGCATCACCAGCCGGTCAATGCCGATTCCCTCGCCCGCCGTCGGCGGCAGACCGTATTCGAGCGCCTCCACATAGTCGGCATCGTAGTGCATCGCTTCGTCATCGCCGCTGCCCCGCCGCTCGACCTGTTCCCGGAACCGCTGCGCCTGGTCTTCGGGATCGTTCAGCTCCGAAAAACCATTGGCGATCTCGCGGCCCCCGACGAAAAACTCAAAACGGTCGGTAACGAACGGGTCTGCGTCATTGCGCCGCGCAAGCGGCGACACTTCGGCCGGATAGGCGGTGATAAAGGTCGGCTCACCCAAGGCCGCTTCCACGGTCCTTTCGAAGATCGTCATCTGCAGGCCCCCGGCGCCCAGGGTCGCCGCCTCGACGATCCCCTTTCTTTCCATGAAGGCGCGCAGCGCCCCCACATCGCGCAGATCGGCCGGCGCATCCGCATGCTGGCGGCGGATCGCCTCTTCCACCGACATCCGGATAAAGGGTTTCCCGAAGTCGTACTGCGTCCCCTGATAGGTAAGCACGGTGGTTCCGAGGACCGCAAGACACATGCCGCGCAGCAGCTCCTCCGTGAGATCCATCAGATCGCGGAAGTCCGCATACGCCTGGTAGAATTCCACCATCGTGAATTCCGGGTTGTGCCGCGTACTCAAACCCTCGTTACGAAAGTTGCGGTTGATCTCGAACACGCGATCGAGACCGCCCACCACGAGTCTTTTCAGGTACAGTTCCGGCGCGATGCGCAAGTAAAGCGGGATGCCGAGCGCATTGTGGTGCGTAACGAACGGGCGGGCGGTGGCGCCGCCGGGCAGCACCTGCATCATCGGCGTTTCGACCTCGTGGAAGCCCCGCGCAAGCAGAAACGCGCGCAGATAGGCAATGATTGCCTCGCGGCGCGCAAAGAGTGCCCGCGTGGCCGGGTTCATGATGAGGTCGAGATACCGGCGCCGGTACTTCATCTCCTGGTCGGTCAGGCCATGGAATTTCTCGGGCAGGGGCCGGATGCTCTTCACCAGAAGCCGGAGATTTTCCGCGCGGACGCTCAACTCGTTCGTCTTCGTGCGAAAGAGCGGGCCCTCGACACCGATGATGTCTCCCAGGTCCCAATGCTTGAAGCGCTCATAGGTTTCCGGACCGACCCGGTCGCGCTCGATGAAAACCTGTATGCGACCCTCGCCGTCCTGCACATGCCCAAAGCTTGCCCGTCCCATGATGCGCTTGCTCATGAGCCGTCCGGCGATGCGTACCGGTGCTACCTGCGCGAGCTCCTCGTTGCCGGCTTGGGCGTGTTCGGAAAGCAGCGTACCGGTGTGCGCATTGGGCCGAAAATCATTGGGAAACGCCGGGCCTTCCGCGCGCAGCGCATGGAGTTTTTCGCGCCGCTGCGCAATATGCCGGCCTTCCTCGGCCGCTCCTTCGGCGGCTTCGTCGTATTCGGTCACCATTCCCCCTACAATCCGCTTTTCAAGCTGGCTTCGATGAAGCGGTCCAGATCGCCATCCAAAACCGCCTGTGTGTTGGCCGTCTCCACGCCCGTGCGCAGATCCTTTACCCGCGACTGGTCGAGCACATAGGAGCGGATCTGGCTGCCCCAGCCTATGTCGGACTTGGACTCTTCCAGTTTCTGCTGCGCCTCGCGCCGCTTGTGCATCTCCGCCTCATAGAGGCGTGCTTTCAGCATCTTCATGGCCTCGGAGCGGTTTTTGTGCTGCGACCGGTCAGTCTGGCACTGAACCACGATATTGGTCGGCAGGTGCGTGATGCGTACCGCCGAATCGGTCCGGTTCACGTGCTGGCCGCCCGCGCCGCTTGCGCGATAGGTGTCCACACGCAGATCCGCCGGATTGATCTCGACTTCGATACTGTCGTCGATTTCCGGATAGACGAACACCGAGGCAAACGACGTATGGCGGCGGTTCCCCGAATCGAAGGGGGATTTGCGCACCAGCCGGTGCACGCCCGTCTCCGTGCGCAGATGGCCGTAGGCATAGGGCGCCGTGTACTTCACGGTGGCACTCTTGATTCCCGCCACTTCCCCTGCCGACACTTCGACGAGTTCCGTCTGGAAACCGCGCCGTTCGCCGTAGCGCAAGTACATGCGCAGCAGCATCTCCGCCCAGTCCTGTGCCTCGGTTCCGCCGGATCCTGACTGGATGTCGAGGAAGGCGTTCGCGGCATCCTGTTCGCCGCTGAACATCCGCTCGAATTCGAGACGGTCGAGCCGGGTTGCCAGACGCGCCAGATCGGTCTTTACCGACGACAGTACCGCGGCATCCTGTTCGGCTTCGGCAAGCTCGAGCCACTCGGCCGCCTCATCGAGGCCCCGCCCGAGATCCCGGAAGGTGTCGACCACGGCGGCGAGCCGCGCGCGCTCCCGCCCCAGTTCCTGGGCGCGTTCGGGCTTGTTCCAGATCGCCTGATCTTCGAGCTCGCGCGTAACTTCTACGAGCCGCTCGCTCTTGGTTTCGGGGTCAAAGATACCCCCGAAGGGCAGCAACCCGGCTCTGCAGGTC
>JAJYDN010000006.1:0-60068 GCA_021777535.1 Pseudomonadota bacterium | reverse complement strand
GTCGCGCAGCTGCTGGTGAAGTCCCGCCAACTCTTCCATGTATTCCCCCAAAAAACGCGAGCATACCCGAAATGAGGGACCGCCCGATAGCGACCGGCCCCGCCCTGCCCCTCATCCGGCGGCGGCAAGACCGCGGCTGCCTGCGACCAGCGCCGCGATCAGCGCAAGGCCCACCGTCACCCACAGGGCCGACTCGATGCCAAACGCCTTCGCGCAGACGCCGAGCGCGATCATCGCCACCGCCGCGAGGCCGTTGGCGGCACCCAGGGCCAGTCCCGCACCGAGGCTCCGGTTTTCGGGGAAGATGTCCTGTCCACTGACGACCGTGACGGCGATCGGCGCAAAGAGCGCCACGCCGACCATTGCCAAAAGCGGCCACGCAAACGCCCATGGCACCGTAAGCGCAAGTGCCACGAGCGTGCCTGCCGCAACCAGCGATCCCGCCAGCAGGGGCTGGCGCCCGAACCGGCGCGCAAGTCCCGGCCCGCTCAGATTGCCGGCGATGCCGGCCACGATCACCGTCGCGATCAGCAACGCCCCGGTGCGGACCGTGCCGCCCTCCTCGCGCCAGAGGAGCGGCAAGAATGTCACCAGCGAATAAGTGACCAGCGAGCGCAGCGCGGCAAACGTCACCAGGGCCGCCACCGGACGGCCCTTGCCGTGCCACGCAAGCGGCCGCCCGTGGCGTCTATGGGGCGGCAAGACCGGAATGAAACCGCGCAGCAGCAAGAGGCTTGCGACACAGGCGAGCGACAACAGCCACAGGTGATCCAGGCCAAGCCCCGTCACGGCGAGGGTCACAAGCCAGGGCGACAGGCCCCGCCCGAGTTCGCCGCCTACCAAAAACACCGACACCGACCGGCCCCGCCCGGCTGCCGCCCCTTCCAGTGTGCGCGCCGCCGCCACGGCCTGCGGATGAAAGGCGGCATTGGCAACGCCGATCAGGCCGAGCGCAAAGAGAAGAGGCAGGAATGCGTGGCTCGCCCCGACGAGCCCCATGCCGATGGCAGTGCCCAGATACCCGCCCATCACCAGCCAACGGCCGCCGATGCGGTCCGCCATGAGGCCAAAGAGCGGCTGCAATCCCTGACCGATCAGAAGCGCCGCCATGAGGCTTCCGGCCAGCGCCGGCGAACGATGCAAAGACACCAGCAAAAGCGGCAGGATGCCCGGCAGGAAATTCGCCGCGCCATCGTTCAGGAAATGCAGCCAGGAAAGCGCTGCGAGCGATCTTCCGGGCGCGGATGCAACGGCATCCCCGGCGGCGGCGTCCGGGGGGCGGCTCGACCCTTCCTCCCGCTGCCTTGTCATGCTGGACTCCGAATCATGCTAAACTTTTCCCATAACAATCGATGTTTGCGTGCCGCGTGACGGCATCATTCGGCCCCTGATCTCATGACCCCTGTCGATCTGAAAGACCCGGCCCTTTACCTGAACCGCGAACTGAGCGCCCTTGCCTTCAACCAGCGGGTGCTCGAGCAGGCCAAGGATGAGGCGCTGCCGCTCCTCGAGCGGCTCCGCTTCATGTGCATTTCGAGCACCAATCTGGATGAGTTCTTCGAGGTGCGCGTGGCGGGATTGAAGCAGCGCGCCGAACTGAAAGCCGCCCCCTTGTCTGCCGACGACAAGACCGTGGTCGATGTGCTCGATGCGGTCCGCAAGGACGTCGTGGATCTCGTGCGCGACCAGTACCAGGTCTTGAATGAGCTACTTATCCCGGCGCTTGCCGAACGCAACATCCGCATCATCAAGCGCGACTCCTGGACGCCTGTCCAGGACGCCTGGCTGCGGCACTACTTTCATGAAGAGCTCGCTCCGATCCTGAGTCCTTTGGGCCTCGACCCCGCACATCCGTTTCCACGCGTCCTGAACAAGAGCCTGAACTTCATCGTGCAGCTCGAGGGGAAAGACGCGTTCGGCCGCCAGGGCGGCATGGCGATCGTACAGGCTCCGCGCGCGCTCTCCCGCGTCATCGCCCTGCCCCGTGCCGGCCGTGGCGCTTATGATTTCGTCTTGCTGTCGTCTGTGATCCATGCCTACGTAGATGAGCTCTTTCCCGGCATGCGGGTGTTGGGCTGCTACCAGTTCCGGGTCACCCGCAACAGTGATTTGTCCGTCGAAGACGAGGAAGTGGATGATATCTTACGCGCCGTTCAGGGGGAACTGGCTTCGCGCCGCTATGGCGATGCCGTGCGTCTCGAGGTATCGAGCGAATGTCCCCAGGAGACCGCCGCCTTCCTGTTGCGGCGTTTCGGGCTTGGCCCGGACGACCTCTATGCGGTCAACGGCCCGGTAAACCTGAACCGGATAGGTGAAATCTACGACCGCATCGAGCGGATCGATCTCAAGTTCCCCGCCTTTGTCCCGGGAATACCCCGTGCCCTCCTGCAGCCCGGTGACATCTTTGCGGCGATCCGCCGGGGCGACATCCTCCTCCATCACCCCTTCGAATCCTTTCTGCCGGTCGCGGAATTCATTGCCACGGCCGCCGCCGATCCGCAAGTCCTCGCCATCAAGCAGACGATTTACCGGGTCGGACCGGAATCGGCGATCATCGACGCCCTGGTGGCCGCCGCGCAGGCCGGCAAAGAGGTTGCGGTCGTCATCGAGTTGCGGGCGCGCTTTGACGAAGCCGCCAACATCGCGATGGCGAACCGCCTGCAGGAAGCCGGTGCGCATGTCATGTACGGCGTAGTGGGCTACAAGACGCACGCCAAGATGGTGCTCGTCGTGCGCCGCGAGGGAACCATGCTGCGCCGCTACGTGCATCTTGGCACCGGCAACTACCATCCGCGGACTGCGATGGCCTATACGGACTACGGCCTTTTCAGCGCAGACCCCGAAGTCGGAGCGGATGTCCATCACATCTTCCAGCAGCTTACGAGCCTTGGTGCGCCGACCCATTTGCAGCGTCTCATCCAGTCACCGTTCGCCCTGCATGCGCACATCATCAATCTCATTCAGCGCGAGCAGGCGGCAGCCGAAGCAGGGCGCCCGGCGCACATCATCGCCAAGATCAATGCGCTCACGGAACCCGAAGTCATTCAGGCGCTCTACCGCGCCTCCCAGGCGGGCGTGCGCATCCAGCTCATCGTGCGCGGCATGTGCTGCCTGCGCCCCGGCATCAAGGGTGTCTCCGACAACATCCAGGTGCGTTCGGTGGTCGGGCGTTTCCTCGAACACAGCCGCGTATATTATTTCCGTAATAACGGAAAAAAAGAGATTTATCTCGCAAGCGCCGACTGGATGGAGCGCAACTTCTTCCGCCGTCTCGAGGTGTGTTTCCCCATCGCACAGCCGCGCCTGCGTGACCGCATCCTGCGTGATCTCAAGCGTTATCTGAAAGACAACCAGCGGGCCTGGATACTGTACGCCGACGGCAGCTACCGGCACACCCACGCGCGCAAGCGCTTGCATGACGCGCAGGCGCAACTGCTCGCCCTCCTCGGGAACCGGCCCAATCCCTGATGCGGTACCGCATTGTGTCCGGAACTTGATCGCCGATTGGCCCGGATGACTTCGCCGATGGCCGGCTGGGAGGTCACGTCGGTGGCGAGGTTTGCCGGCCCGGTCATGGGATGCGGGCACGCGATGATGCGCCCGAAGACTTCCTGCGCGGTCTTGTCATCACGGCACCCGGTCACGCCTTGTGTCCGGATCCGGCCCGTATCCCCATACGGCGTCCTCTTGGCGGCCGCCCGTGACACGCGAGCCATGGACCTGCGCGTGGGCGCCGTGAAGAGGCCATCGATCGTTAGCGTGCTCCGGACGCCGTCGCGCACTCATGGCTTGGCGACCACATATGAGGCCCGGGGCGCATTCATGACATCCCCCAGCCGCGCCACTAAAAGCCGCGCCTGCTGGAGCTGCTGGTTAGTCCAGCGCGAAGCGGATGCCGCTTTTCGCCATCTGCGCACACTCTTCGGCGAGATCGGCAAGGGCGGCTGCACGCTGAATCCCCGATCGCATGGTGACATGGATACGCAACCGGGCCCCCTGGGCGTTCAGATGAACCGTCAGGTGCCCGTAGGCGGCCCGCATCCGCTCGGTCGCGACTGCCAAACGCAACAATGCGGCAAGCCGGATGATGCTGCCTCCGTACAGGCCCTTCAGGGAACGGAGATTCGATCCGCTCCAGCGGCCCCGGTGGAGCTCGATCAGGGCGCCGAGGAAGTCCTGTTGATGGCGGGAAAACCCGGCGAGTTCTGCTGAACGCACGATATAGGCGCTGTGGAGATGAAAGCGTGTGTGGGCAATTGCCTCCCCGCAACCATGGAGCCGCGCGCCCCATTCCAGAAAGCGGCGATCCTCGTCGGTAAGCGACCAGGCGGCGGCCACCGACCCAGCGAATTGGGTGACACCGTGCGCGACGTCTTCCCCCATGGGGGTCGGCCAACGCTCGGCAAGCCCGGTTACGGCTGCCGAACGCACGTCCTGTCCCTGCATCTGGTCGATCAGGTCGTAAAGGATTCCTTCACGCAACGCGCCGCGTGAGACCTCCATCGTGTCGACGCCGAACACATCGAACACCGCCATGAGCACGGCAAGTCCGCCCATGATGACCGGCGCCCGCTCCGTCGCAAGCCCCGGCATCACGAGCCGGTCGATGCGCCGCTGGGCGATCAGCCGGCGGATCACTTCCTCGACATGCGCCCGGCGTAGCCCGCGTTCGGCCAGACCCGAATCACGCACCATGCTCTCGACGGCGCGCACCGTTCCCGACGAGCCCATCACGCGCGTCCAGCCGGCTGCCATCACGGCCCCATGGACCGTCATGAGACGGGCCCGCGCCTTCTTCACCGCCTGCGCAAAACGCGTCTCGCTCAACAGATGGCCCGTGAACACCTCGTCGGTCAGTGTCACGCTACCGAGCGTGACACTCTCCATGACCTGCGGCACGGAACCCTCGCCCACGACGATCTCGGTGCTGCCGCCCCCGACGTCGATCAGCAGGACGCGCTCGTTTCCGGCAAGTCCCGGACTGACTCCCCGGTAGATGAGACGCGCCTCCTCTACACCGGAAATGACGGAAATAGGCGCCCCAAGCCGTTCTTCGGCACGGGCCAGAAAGTCATCCGACTGCGCGGCAACCCGCAGCGTATTGGTGCCCACCGCGCGCACGAGCTGTGGCCGCCAAAGCGCCAGATGCTGTCCAAACCGCCTGAGGCACAGTAAAGCGGCCTTGGCGCTTTCCGGGCGGATTTTGCCGTGGTGGTCGAGCGCCGAACCAAAACGCAGCATCTCGCGCGCACGGTCGACCACAAAGGGTGCGCCGTCCCGGATCTGGGCGATGACCAGATGGAAACTGTTCGAGCCGAGGTCGACCGCAGCAACCACCGGCGCACGGGCGGTAGCAACCCGCCGAATCCTTGCCTTCGATTTCCGGATTGGTTTTTTGCGCGACCGCGCCATGATCTACCCCGGGCCTCTTTCCGGTTACTCTAGCGGGCTTGAGCGCGAAGCGACAGGGGCGGCGGAATCTTTTGCATCTCCCGGGGTGCACGACGGCGGCTATGGGAGCTACCTGGCTCATGCTACTATGTTGCGACGGAGAGGTGGCAGAGCGGTCGATTGCGGCGGTCTTGAAAACCGTTGAAGGGCAACCTTCCGGGGGTTCGAATCCCTCCCTCTCCGCCAGAGCATTCTCTGCGCGTGACTCGCCGCGTGCCGCCTTTGGCGCCCATGGGGGATCGCGCGGCGGCGATTGCACCCGCGGATCGCGGCATGAGCGTCCTTGGGCATCATCCCTGTGACGTCATGGCCCCCTTTTTGGGCGGCCTGGTGACGCCGGTCCGATATCCGGTCCCCGCTACAGGCGGGACCTCCAGCGCACCGGTCCGGTCTTCGCGTCAGGGACCGGAGCGCTCATCGGCTCGTTCCCTTCCATGCCCGGGGCCCATGGACCCCCGCCTTCGCCTTGCTGCCCGATGGAAACGTGCGCCATTGCATGCCCTATGGCCGTGTGAGCCCCTGTTCCCCATAATCGTCACATCCACGGGCGCCGCCCGGCGGATACCATGAAAGAAGGGATCGCGCGCGGGCCCCGCCCATCGGGCTGCGCGGGACGTTTTGCGGGATGGGACCGAATTCCATATCAAGGAGAGTGTGTCATGTCAAAGCGACCAATAAACCGCCGCGATGCGATCAAGATGACTGTAACCGGACTGGGACTTGCGGGTGTTGCCATGACAGGCGCCCACAGCGCGTCTGCCGCCGTGCGCCCCATCGGCCTGATGGCACCCGGAAACTCTACGCTGGAGGATCTCACCACGGCCCTGGCCAGGGCCCCGCGGCGAAGGACCTTCCACACAGTTCCCATGATCCTGACACACCCCGATCAATGGGACGCCGAGGCGCTGGACCTGCTGATGCGCTACCAGGGAGCCCCCAAGCAGGTGTGGGACAACACCGCCCTCGACAGCCCCTGGCTCAATCTCATGCGCAATGCCCTGAACGCGCAGATCTGGTCTTTCCAGCATTCGGATTTCCTCTGCGTATCCGCCACCCACGGCTCGGCGCACATGGCGCTTTATGACGATTTCATCTGGCACAAGTACCTGCGGACGTTCACGCGCGGAAAATGGGATCGCAATATCTGGCTGGCAGCGCCACCCGCCGCGCACGGCAACCCGGCCGATTTCGAGAATCCGCAGGGGCCCTTCTCTCCGCATGACAACAGCATCACCGTCTTGCAGCGGCGCGGCGCCGTCTTCCTCGCCTGCCACAATGCCATCTGGGAACTCACGATGGGAATCCGCAAACGGGGCATCAATCCGGACCATCTCGATCACGCGCACATGGCGGCCGAATTCACCAATCATCTGATCCCCGGCGTGGTTCTGACGCCCGGAGTGGTGGGTACACTTCCGGAGTTGCAGCTGGCCGGATTCCACTACATCAAATGACCACACCATGGGGAGGATGTAACGTCGCAACGAAGCACACATGACTACACGGCGCGCTGCCGGCCGCAGCCGGTGCCCTGCTTTTGGCGATGACCACCGCGCGGGCCGCCAACAGCGGATGGGGTGGCCAGGTCGGGCCGCCCCGCGCCTGCGGACAGGCGTTGCCGCCGTGGCGCCACGAACGCAAAACCCGGTAACGGCAAGGCGATCCTCCCCTGGGGCTGCCTGCCTGCGGTGACGATACCCTGGACCGGGCCCGTGCTCTTTCGCCGGACTGCATCGTTTCCTGGCGCGGCGTGCCGCGGCTGCCGGACAGCGCGTCAGGCTTTAGGCATCGCACCCCGATTGCCGATGATGGAAAGCCCGCAAACGACGGGATACCGGCCCGTCGCATGCCCTGTTCCTGCCCTTCGCACGCTATAATGGAACGGCGACCTGCCAATACACGAATCCGAAGGGACCTGCCGAACCGAAATGTCTGCCGTATACCCATCTCGACGGCAATCCCCCGACCCGCACACACAAGGCGGCGGTCCTCTTGCCGCCCAGCTTCTCAAATGGGTCGGCAACAAACAACGCTGTGCGCGCGAGATCGTTGCGTCTTTCCCCGCCCGCATGGGGCGTTATCACGAGCCCTTCCTCGGAAGCGGCGCCATTCTCGGGACGCTCGCCCCACATGGCGCGCTCGCCTCTGACAGCTTTGGTCCGCTCATGGAGATCTGGGTTACCTTAAAGACCCGTCCCGACATCGTGAAGGCATGGTACGGTGAGCGATGGGCCCTCGCTCACGGCAATGGGAAGAAAGAAGGCTACGCAAGCATCCGTGATCGCTACAACCGCAATCCCAACGGCGCAGACCTTCTTTTCCTGACACGCTCTTGCTATGGCGGCGTCGTCCGCTTCCGCAAGACCGATGGGCATATGTCGACTCCCTGCGGCGGACACGAGCCCATTACGCCCGAAAGATTCGAAAAACGCGCCGATATGTGGCACGAGCGCGTGCGGCACGCCGACTTTGCCACGCTCGACTATCGCGAAGCGATGCAGCATGCCAAAAAGGGCGATTTCATCTATTGCGATCCACCCTACGCACACAGCCAGCCGATCCTCTACGGCGGTCACGCGTTTCGGCTCGATGCATTCTTCGAAGAGATCGGCCGTTGCAAGGCTCGCGGCGTACATGTGGCCGTAAGCCTTGATGGCACCAAAAAATCGGGGCGCATTCATTGCGATCTGCCCATCCCCAAGGGTCTCTTTGCACGCGAAATATTCATCCCTGTCGGCCGCTCCATGCTGCGCCGCTTTCAGATGGAAGGGTCGACTCTCGAGAGCGAAGTGGTGTGCGATCGGCTACTGCTTACCTACATGCCCTGACGTTGCGCCATGTCCGCCGAAAATCCGGATCATTCCATGGTCCCCTTGCCTTTCGATCCCCGTCCAGTGCAGAGTGTGGCGAAACATTCGACGGGACTTAACGGGATTATCTGTCTGGGCTAATATGCGCGGAGTCTGAAGATACGCGCCGTGCGTTTGTGCTCGGGCGTGATCGGGGCAAGCCACCTCACACAGTCAGGGGGCATATGGCAGACAAGGAAAACGCAGCCGCCTACGGGGAAGATGCCGCGCGCGTCCTCCGGCCGGTCCAAAATGCCATTCGGGACCTGTCGGGAGTCTTTGTCGAAACGTTCTACCGCAGGCTGTCGAGTGCCGCCCTCGCGGCGCGCGTCTTTGCGCGGTTGAGCGCAGACGAGTTCAGGCGCCTCCAGGACCGCCAGGCGGCCTATCTCGTCGCCATTCTCGTGCCCGAAATCACGGAAGAGCAGCACCGCAAGGAGGCCGTTTGCGTCGGACGCATCCATGCGCATGTCGGCGTCGATCTTCTCTGGCTCATAGAGGCGTTCGACATCTACCAGACCGCCTTGCACGACACCCTGGGCGCGGTCGTCGCCGACTGCGCCGAGCGCGAACGGATCATGCGGGTCGTCAATCAGCGCATCATGGTTGATTTGAGTGCACAGGCGGAAATATTCCGGCGCGTGGAAAGTGAAACCGCCGAGGCCTTCGTGCATATCGACCAGTACGCCATCGCAGGCGCCAACGTGCGCGATACCGTGCGGGAGATCATGAGTGTCTTTCCGGTCCTCGAAGGGCGTGTATCGGCATTCTTTGGCCGCGCCGACACCCACGGGCAACTTCAGATCGAGGCCTCCGCGGGCACTGTCGCCGAGCAGTATCATCAGGCCATGGAGAATGGTTCCATACCCAAGATCAGCATCGACGCAGACCAGGTGGCGGGACAGGGCCCGGGTGGGCGCGCATGGCGCAGCGGGCAGATCGTGGTGACCGATGCCTGGGCGCTCGACCCCGAGGGTGCGCCGTGGTGGCCGGTCGGCCAGACCCTCGGCTTTCGTTCGAGCGCGGCGGTACCGATTCTCGACGAGGCCGGCCGGTCGATTGCGCTCTTGAGCCTCTATAGCAGCTGGCCGGGCTATTTCTCGACTTCGCAGATACGCAGTCTCCTTGCGCATACGCAGGGCGTATTGGGCAGCGTTTTGCAAAAGGGGGCCCAGCTTACGGTAGTGCCCTGGCAGGAACAGCTCCTCCACCGCAAGCTCATTCATGAGGGGCGGGTGGTCATGCTGTACCAGCCCATCATCGATCTGCGCACGGGGGTCCTCGTCAAGGTAGAGGCGCTTGCGCGGCTCGAGCTCGCCGATGGCGAGCTCATTCCTCCCGGCCGTTTCCTGTCATCCCTTGGTGATGCGGAACTTCTACAGCTCTTCGACATTGGCCTTCAGCGCGCCTGCGTGGACAGGCGCCATTTCGGCGAACCCGGCCGCCCGATACCGGTTGCCATCAACTTCCCCGCCGGCGCCTGGGGCGATCCGCGCTATGAGGCCGTCCTTTTTGACAGGCTTGCCGCTGCCGCATGTCCGCCGGACCAGCTGCAACTCGAAATGCTCGAGACAGACGATGGCCACGCCCACGGCATGCAGGCTTTCTACCAGAGACTGCGCGATGCCGGTATCCGCGTGGCACAGGATGATCTCGGATCAGGCCACAGCTCGCTCCTGCGCCTGAACCAGTATCTTTTTGACGAGGTCAAGATCGACCAGGCCCTGGTCCGCGATGCCTTGCGCACACCGACGCGGGCGCTCGAATTCATCCTGCACATCTCCCGTCTCGCCCACGCCTTCGACATACCCGTGACCGTCGAGGGACTCGCGCATCCGGCCCTCATCGAGGCGGCCGCCATTCTCGGCGCCGATCATGGCCAGGGGCATGGAATCGCCCACCCGATGCCTGCGTCGGAGATGCCCCGCTGGCACAGGAATTACGTCTACCCTATCGACCCCGACCATAACCCCCTCACGGCACTCGGTGCAATGGCGGGCTTCCTGCTCTGGGATCAGCAGCTCGCCACCATTGTCCACCAGCCGGAACTCGTCGACATATTCGCCAAGGCCGACAACACCGTCGACCGCTTCATCGCCACCCGCCAACTCGAGAACACGCCCCTTGCGGAGAGCGTGCATCGCAACCACCATGCCGCGGCGCGCAACCACGAGGCCTACGAAGAGACGCGTGCCGAGATCATCGCAACCCTTGCCCAATACTGCCGCCAGGAAGAGGGCCCAGCCTGACTCCCACAGGGATCTGGACCAAACCCTGCGCCTATCCTAGACTTGTCGGAACCGGAATCGCCCGGGGTCACCTGGAGACCGTATGGCAGCCAATGCGAAGAGTTATGCCTTTGTGGAATTGATCGCCCGCCTGTTCCTTGCCTCGATCTTTGTTTATGCGGTAACCGGGAAAATTCTGGACTACCACGGCACCGCCCAGTACATGGCCGCCTTCGGTGTGCCAACGGCAGTCTTGCCTCTGGTCATTGTCGTGGAACTCGTCGGGAGTCTCTGTCTCATCTTTGGCTTTTTTACGCGCACGGCCGCAGCCATACTTGCGCTCTTTTCCCTGGCCGCCATTGTCGTCTTCCATCATGTGCTGACGACCCAAAATGACATCATCGTGGCACTTGCGGAGCTCGCCTTCACGGGCGGCCTTCTGGAGCTTGCCGTCCACGGTCCCGGCTGCATCAGCATAGATCATTATCGCCGCGCATCCTGAGGGGCCACCCCGCGCTCCCTGAGCGCGGGGTGTCAGGGATTCAGCCAGGCAGTACCGCCCATGTAGGGAATCAGTGCCTCCGGGATACGCACGCGGCCGTCCGCTTCCTGATAATTTTCAAGGACCGCGACCAGCGTGCGCCCCACCGCGAGACCTGACCCATTCAGCGTATGCACGGTTTCCGGCTTTCCGTTACCGGCGCGGGCGCGGGCGTTTAGCCGGCGTGCCTGGAAATCCCCGAAATTGCTGCATGAAGAGATCTCCCGGTAGCGGCCGCTGCCCGGCAGCCAAACCTCCAGATCGTAGGTTTTGCGCGCCGAAAACCCGAGGTCCCCGGTGCAGAGTGCGACGACACGATATGGCAGCTCGAGGCGCTTCAATACCTCCTCCGCGTGGTGCGTCAGCTCCTCGTGTGCCCGCACGGACTGATCGGGTGCCACGATCTGCACGAGCTCGACCTTCTCGAACTGGTGCTGGCGGATCATGCCGCGCGTATCGCGTCCGGCCGCTCCGGCCTCACTGCGGAAACAGGGCGTATGCGCGACATACCGGATCGGCAGTTCCCCCGCCGGAATGAGCGCATCCCGTACGATGTTGGTGACAGGCACTTCGGCCGTCGGGATGAGCGCAAACCCCGTGTCCGCGACATGAAACAAATCGCCGGCAAATTTCGGCAACTGGCCTGTGCCGTAAAGACTTTCCCGGTTCACCATGTACGGGACATAGACCTCCGTGTACCCGTGTTCGCGCGTATGGAGGTCGAGCATGAACTGGATGAGCGCCCGGTGCAGGCGGGCGAGCGCGCCATTCAGGACCACAAAGCGTGCGCCCGCGATCTTGGCGGCTACAGCGAAATCCATGCCCAACTTCTCGCCCAAATCCACATGATCGCGCACCGCAAAACCTTTTTCGGCAATCACCCCCACACGGCGGATCTCGACGTTGTCGTCTTCGCTCCTCCCGTCCGGCACATCTTCGGCCGGCAGATTCGGCAATACCTCCGTCAACGCCTGCCACTCGCGCAGAACCGCGCCGAGATCGGCCTGCGCAAGCGCCAGATCCTGCGCAAAGCGCTCCTGTCCCGCAAGAAGCGGTGCCACATCCTCACCGCGGGCCTTGGCCTGTCCGACACGCTTGGCCGCGGCATTACGTTCCGCCTGCAGGGTTTCGGTGCGCTGCTGGATGGCCTTGCGCCGCGCCTCGCAGTCCCGCAGGGCTTGCCAGTCGATTTGCATGCCGCGGCGGCTCAGGGATTCCGCGACCCCTTGCGGGTCGTTGCGCAAAAGCTTCGGGTCAATCATGGGTTATCGTTTCCTCGTGATGATCGGTATGCGCGACATTCCGCAGGGCGCACAGGACTTTCTTGTACCGGATGGGCGCTGGCGCCCCCTGTATCCATTGCCACAGATCCGCATCGGCCGCGCAGAGCAATTCGCTGAACCGGGCCTGTTCCGGCCCGGTCAGCCGCTCATACCCGTCTTCCAGAAAACCCAGAAGGGCCAGATCCAGTTCGAGCAGGCCACGGCGGCAGCGCCAGCGCAGGCGTCCGTCCACGCTCATAGCTTGCGCGCCGCAAGAAGGGCCTTGATATGCCCGATGGCGGCGGCCGGGTCAAGGCCTTTCGGGCACACATCGGTGCAGTTCATGATCGTGTGACACCGGAAGAGCCGGTAGGGATCCTCCAGGTCGTCCAGGCGCGCGCCGGTCGCCTCGTCGCGGCTGTCGCTCAAGAAGCGGTAGGCCTGCAACAGTGCCGCCGGTCCCAGAAACTCTTCGGGATTCCACCAGAACGATGGGCAGCTCGTCGTGCAGCAGGCGCAGAGGATGCACTCGTACAGTCCGTCGAGCCGGTCCCGGTCGGCCACCGCCTGCAGGTGTTCGATTTCCGATTCCGGCCCATCCTCGATGAGCCAGGGACGCACGCGCCGATACTGCCGATAGAAGCCCTCGAGATCCACGATGAGATCCCGGATCACGGGCATCCCGGGCAGCGGCCGCACGATAATGGGTTCCCGCAGCTCCGCAAGCGGCGTTATGCAGGCAAGCCGGTTGCGCCCGTTCACGTTCATGGCATCCGAACCGCACACGCCCTCCCGGCACGAACGCCGAAAGCTCAATGTCTCGTCTTGTCCTTTCAAAAGCAGGAGCGCATCCAGCAGCATGTGGGTGTCGGCAGGTATTGCGACGTCATAGGAGACCATGCGCGGCTGTGGGTCCCGGTCGGGGTCGTAGCGATATATCTGAAAGCGCATGCGCCTCCTTCAGTAGACACGCTGTTCGGGCGGGAACGGTTCGACGGTGAGCGGCCGTGTGCGCACGGGCTTGTAATCGACCGTCCGCCCCGCACGGAAATAAAGGCTATGGCGCAACCAATGAGCGTCATCACGCTTTGGAAAATCGACCCGCGAATGGGCCCCCCGGCTCTCGGTGCGCGCGGCGGCGCAACTGACGGTCGCCAGCGCCACTTCCACCAGATTCTCGAGTTCGAGGGCCTCGATCCGCGCCGTATTGAATACCCGGCTGCGATCCGTAAGCCCGGCACGGGCCAGGCGTTCGCGAATCTCGAGGATACGCCGGACGCCCTCGTCGAGAACGGCCTGGGTCCGGAACACGCCGCAAAAACGCTCCATCGTCGCGCGCAAATCGCGTCCCACGGCCTCGACCGATTCCGGGCCATCCCGATCCCAGCGCCGCACGCGCGCCACCGCTTCCTCGATGACCCCTTCCGGCAAAGGCCGGTGGTAGCGCTCCCCCTTTAGTTCCGCGAGGATCTGGTTGCCGGCTGCGCGGCCAAACACGATGATATCCAAAAGCGAGTTTCCCCCGAGCCGGTTGGCGCCATGCACGGACACGCACGCGCACTCGCCGACTGCGTAGAGACCGGGCTGCGGTTCCTCGGGCCCGTGCCGGGCGGGCGCCACCACCTGGCCCAGGCGGTTCGTCGGAATGCCGCCCATGATGTAATGGGCGGTCGGATAGACCGGTATGGAGGCCGTCGCCGGGTCGATGTGCGCAAAGCGCAGCGTGGTCTCGCGGATGCCCGGCAGCCGCTTGCGGATGATCTCGTCACCCAGGTGCTGAAGCTTCAGTTCGACGTAGTCCCGGCGCGGCCCGCACCCCCGTCCTGCCTGCACTTCCTCATGAATGGCGCGGCTCACGACGTCGCGGCTTGCCAGATCGCGGGCGTGCGGCGCATACCGTTCCATGAAGCGCTCCCCTTCGCCGTTGACGAGATAGCCGCCTTCGCCCCGCGCACCCTCGGTTATGAGCACGCCCAGACCGGCCAGTCCGGTCGGATGGAACTGGATGAACTCCATGTCCTGCAACGGGATGCCCGCGCGCAGTGCCATGCCCAGTCCGTCACCCGTGTTGATGAGCGCGTTGGTGCTGGTCCGGTACATCCGTCCGGCGCCGCCCGTCGCAATGAGCGTGGCCTTTGCCTCGATGACAAGCAGCTCCCCGGTTTCCATCTCGAGGACCAGCGCACCGAGCGTGTGGCCGTCTGCGTCGCGCAACAGGTCGATCGCGAAATATTCGTCGAAAAAGTGTGTCTTGGCGCGCATGTTCTGCTGATAGAGCGCATGCAGGATGGCGTGCCCCGTGCGGTCGGCCGCAGCGCAAGTCCGCGCCGCCTGTGCGCCACCGAAATTCTGGCTTTGACCCCCGAAACGGCGCTGGTAGATACGTCCGTCGTCGAGCCGCGAGAACGGCACCCCGTAATGCTCGAGCTCAATGACGAGACGACGCGCCGCGCGGCAGAGGTATTCGATCGCATCCTGGTCTCCGAGATAGTCCCCGCCCTTGACCGTGTCATACATGTGCCAGTGCCACGAATCCGGCAACACGTTGCCAAGCGCCGCGTTCACGCCGCCTTGGGCGGCCACCGTGTGGGACCGCGTCGGAAAGACCTTCGACACCACCGCCACCCGCGCCTCATCCTGCGCAAGCTGCAGTGCGGCGCGCAATCCCGCCCCGCCCGCGCCGAGCACGAGGCAGTCGAACCGCCGCCGCTTCACTTTCGTCACCATGTCATAAGCACCATTGCGCCAAACGCCAGCAGACCCACGAGGGCAAGCAATCCGGCCGATCCGATCGCAAGCCTTAAAAAAGGGGCATGCACGTAATCCTTGAGGATCGTCTCCATGCCCAGATAGGCATGGATCATCATCGCCAAAAACCAGACGAAGAGAAGTGTTCGCACCGCGAAGGAGCCCATGACCCCGTGCCATACCGGATAACTCAGGGGGCCAATGAGGCAGAGGGCCACCAACAGGGCGAGCAGGCCCGCGCCGATGACGACGGCCGTGACCCGCTGCCAAAGCCAGCCCGTCGTACCTGCCCGGCGGCTGCCGTAGAGTCCGGGTTCTAAGGCCATAAAAGAGCCGCCGCGAACGCAGTGGCGGCCGCGACCACCAGCACCGCGATGGCGCTCGCGCGCCCCGCGCGCCGTCCCTGCACGAGTCCCCCATCGAGGGCCAGATGACGCAGGCCTGCATAGGTATGCTGCGCCACCACCCAGACCGCCAGAGGCCCCAGGACATGGGCGGCCGGGCCACCGAGGATGGTGGCCACGCGCATGTAACCCTGCGGCGAAGCGAGCGCTTTCCGGAGCAGGACGATGAGGGCGCCGACTAACACGATGAGGAGCAGACCCGTCACCCTGTGGAGGATGGACGTGACCGCCCCAACCGGCAGGCGCAGGTGCAAAAGCCCGAATTCGCGGGGGCGCACGGCCTGGTTCACGGATCCCTCTGCCGACAGCGGCAATTTTTGGTTATGATCAAACGGCTCTGTTATCAAATTATAGGGGGCAAGCGATGGAGAGGGAATCAAACGAGGCCTTGACCGCCGAAGGCGGCATACTGCTTGACGGAGAGGTCGCCCATTATGGCCATCCGGCGGCCGAGCTCCTCGCGGCAGACCGCGGTCCCGTGGTCTGCGCCCTGTCCCATTTTGGCATCATCCGGGCAAGCGGGGCCGAGGCGGCAAGCTTTCTGCAGGGCCAGCTCACGAGCGATACGCGAAGCGTCGGCGGCACCAGTCAGCTGAGCGGCTACTGCACCGCGCAGGGACGGCTCCTCGCCATCTTCCGGATCCTGAAAGACGGCGACGATCTGCTCCTTTTGCTGCCGCGCAGCCTGCTCCCCCCGATGCTGAAGCGCTTGAAGATGTATGTATTGCGCGCGAAGGTGACACTCACGGAAGACACCGCGTGGTCGGTGCTCGGCTTCTCCGGGAACCCGCCGCAGATCCCCGGCGCCCTGCCGCTGCCTGAAGCGGCGGCGGTCATTCGCGCCGATGACTTTCTGGTCGCTGCCATCCCGGCCGCCGCCGGCCGGCGCGGCCTGGTCCTCGGCCCTTCCGCGGCGGTTGCAGCGCTCTGGTCGCAGGTGCCGGCCGCGCAGAGAATCGGCGCCAAGGCGTGGCGCTGGCTCGATATCCGCGCCGGGATCCCCGAGATCGGGCCGGCAACGAGCGAGGAATTCGTACCCCAGATGGTGAACCTCGATGTTCTGGGCGGCATCAGCTTTCAGAAGGGCTGCTATACGGGCCAGGAGATCGTCGCGCGAATGCATTATCTCGGACGCCTGAAGCAGCGCATGTATGCCGCCACACTGGATACCAGGACGCCGCCTGCGCCCGGCACCCCGCTGCATGCGGCGAATCTGCCGGGGCAGCCGGCGGGTCATGTGCTGATGGCGGAAACGGGGCCGGATCACAAGGTCGCGCTGCTTGCGGTCACCCAGATCAGCAGTCACGATACCGCCGTCGTGACCTGCGCGGACATCCCGCTTTCCTTTACGGAACTGCCCTACCCTCTGGCGGCGAGTTCCTGATAGCGCGCAATCCACGAGGCGGTATTGACGGGAGGCGGACTGCCGGAGATGACCTCGTAGAAGGTCTGACCCTTGCGGATCATACCCAGACCAGAACGCGCTTGCGCATCCAGGGCGGCGGTTCCGCTTTGCAGGCTCGTGACTTCGGCTGCCAGCGCTTCGTCGATCTTCAGGAGTTTTGCCGTGCTTTTCTTCAGGACATGAATATGGTGTTGCCGGTGTATGAGCGCAACAACACCCCCACGCCCGAACCATAAGGTGTATTGCGTGAGCACCACACAGGCGATAACGGCAATGCCGAGCCACCTCTTCATGGATCCAGTATAACTTGAACTTTCGCTCAGCGAAAGCAGAGTCGGTCCCGGTGCCGGGACGTCCCGCCGCGGCAGGACGCCGGCGGGAAGACGGAGGCGCAATCCCCTTACAGGCGTTTCTCAGCGCGGCTGGTACATGCGTCCCTCGGAATGCGCGTAGCGGCAATTGCCGGCTTCCCATTCCTCGATCCGGAGCAACCGGTTGTACTTGGCAATCCGCTCCGACCGGGAGAGCGAACCGGTCTTGATCTGGCCGGCACCGGTGGCCACCGCAATATCGGCGATCGCCGTATCCTCGGTCTCCCCGGAACGGTGGGAAAGAATGACCCCGTAGCCCGCAGCCTTCGCCCGCGCGATCGTCCCGAGCGTCTCGGTGAGCGTGCCGATCTGGTTTGGCTTGATGAGGATCGCGTTGGCCACATGCTGTTCGATGCCGCGCGCCAAAATCGCCTCGTTGGTCACGAAGACGTCGTCTCCGACCAACTGGATGCGCTTGCCGAGGCGTTCCGTCAGTTTCCGCCAGCCCTCCCAGTCTTCCTCGCCCATGCCGTCTTCTATGCTCACGATCGGATAGCGGTCTATCCATCCCGCGTACAGATCCGTGAGGGCGGAGCGATCCAGGGTGCGCTTCTCGCCGGACAGCTCGTAGCCACCCATGCAGACGAGTTCCGACGCTGCCGCATCGAGTCCGATGGCGACCTGCTCGCCTGGCTTGTAGCCCGCCGCGTGGATGGCTTCCACGATCACTTTCAATGCCCCTTCGTTGTCGGGGAGATCCGGCGCGAAACCACCCTCGTCCCCGACTGAAGTAGCCAGTTTGCGCTTGTGCAGAATGCTTTTTAGCGTATGAAAGATCTCCGCGCCCCAGCGCAGCGCCTCTGAAAACCGCGGCGCCCCAAAAGGCACAATCATGAATTCCTGCAAATCGAGATTGTTGTCCGCGTGCGCGCCGCCGTTGACGATATTCATGAGCGGTACCGGCAGCACGAACGGGCCACGGCCCAGATGGCGGTAAAGCGGCAATTGTTCCCCGGCCGCGAGCGCGCGGGCAAGAGCAAGCGACACCGCGAGAATCGCGTTGGCCCCGAGATGCGATTTGTCGGCCGTCCCGTCGGCGGCGATCATCTGGTGATCGCACTCGGCCTGATCGGCGCCGCGGCCCACAAGCACCTGTTTCAGGACGGTGTTGACCGCGTTGCATGCGCGCAGCACCCCCTTGCCCTGATAGCGTGCGGGATCCTTGTCGCGCAGTTCGCAGGCTTCCCGGATCCCCGTCGAGGCACCCGACGGCACCGACGCCACGCCGCGTACCCCCGAACTCAACACCACTTCCGCCTCGACCGTCGGATTGCCGCGCGAATCCAGGATTTCGCGCCCACGCACGTCAGCAATTATCGTCATTCTTCTCGTTCCCTTAAACCGGGCGCCTAGGGCGCCTCGTCAAATCCGTGATCCTTTACGTCACGGTCGATCCGCATGAGCAGCGACAGAAGCGATTCCATCCGGCCAAGCGGCCATGCGTTGGGTCCATCGCTCAGCGCCTTGTCCGGATCGGGATGGGTTTCCATGAAAAGCCCGGCTACTCCCGCCGCCACTGCCGCGCGCGCAAGTACCGGAACGAACTCCCTTTGCCCGCCGGAAGAACTGCCCTGCCCGCCCGGCAACTGCACCGAATGCGTCGCATCAAATACGACCGGACAGCCGGTTTCGCGCATGATGGCCAGACTGCGCATGTCCGATACGAGGTTATTGTATCCAAACGACGCGCCCCGTTCACATACGAGAATGCGCCCTTCGCCACCGGCTGCGCGCGCCTTCTCGACGACGTTTTTCATGTCGCCGGGGGCAAGGAACTGCCCCTTCTTGATATTTACCGGGCGTCCGGCTTCCATGACCGCGGTGATAAAATCCGTCTGCCGGCACAAGAAAGCGGGCGTCTGCAGCACATCCGCCACGGCCGCAACGGCGGCAATTTCCTCTTTTTCGTGCACGTCGGTGAGAACCGGCACGCCGACGGCCGATTTGACCTCGGCCAGGATGGAAAGCCCCTCGTCGCGGCCCAGTCCGCGGAAGGACCGGTGTGAACTGCGATTGGCCTTGTCGAAGGACGATTTGTAGATGAAGGGGATGCCAAGGCGCCCCGTCATCTCCTTCAAGGCCTGGGCCGTTTCCAGCGCGAGCGTGCGCGACTCGATGACGCAGGGGCCTGCGATCAAAAAGAGCGGCTTGTTCAGGCCCGTTGAAAAACCGCAGAGATTCATGCAGAGGCGGCCTTGGTGTCTTTTGCGGCGAGGCGTTTTGCGCGGTAGGCGCGGGCCGCCTCGATGTACGCCCGAAACAAGGGGTGGCCGTCGCGGGGTGTCGACACAAATTCCGGATGGAACTGCACCCCGATGAACCACGGATGTTTAGGCAGCTCGATGATCTCCACGAGCGCACCATCCGGCGAGGTGCCGGAGATGCGCAAGCCCTTGTCGACCAGCGTCTGCCGGTAGGCGTTGTTCACTTCGTAGCGGTGCCGATGCCGCTCGACGATCCGCTCGCGGCCATAAATGGCCGCCACCTTGCTGTCCTTGGCGAGATGGCAGGCCTGGCCGCCCAGACGCATGGTCCCGCCCAGATCGGCGTCCTCGGCGCGTATCTCGCGCTTGCCTGCGCTGCCCGTCCATTCCGTGACCAGCGAGATCACCGGATGTTCGGCATCGCGCTTGAATTCCGTGCTGTGCGCGCCGGCAAGACCCGCTTCATTGCGCGCATACTCGATGACCGCGATCTGCATGCCGAGGCAGATGCCAAGATAAGGGATCCCCTGGGCGCGCGCATGGTGAACCGTTGCAATCTTTCCCTCGGTGCCGCGGTTGCCGAATCCGCCCGGCACCAGGATCGCATCCACGCCGTCCAGGCACTCCGTGCCGTCGCGCTCGACCATCTCGGCGTCGACATAGCGGATTTTTACCTTCGAGCGTGTCTGGATGCCGGCATGGGTGAGCGCCTCCGACAGCGACTTATAGGATTCAGTCAGATGCACGTACTTGCCGACTATCGCGACCTCGACGCTATCTTGCGGATGGGCCAGCGCCTCATTGACGCGGTTCCATTCGCTCAGATCGATCGCCCGTGCCGGCAACCGCAGTTGTTCCACGACGATGTCATCTAGCCCCTGGTCATGCAGGAGTTCGGGTATGCGGTAGATATTGTCGACATCCACGGCCGAGATGACCGCCCGCGCCGGCACGTTCGTAAAGAGCGCGATCTTGCGCCGCTCGTCTTCCGGCAGCCGGCGGTCCGCCCGGCACAGGAGGACGTCTGGCTGGATACCGATACCGCGCAATTCCTTGACCGAATGCTGGGTCGGCTTGGTCTTGATCTCGCCTGCGGCCTGGATGTAGGGGACCAGCGTGAGATGCATGAACACGGTGTTTTCATGACCGTATTCGACACCCATCTGCCGGATGGCCTCGAGGAACGGCAGTGATTCGATGTCGCCCACCGTGCCGCCGATCTCGATCATAGCCACCTGCGCCTTGCCCGCACCCTCAATGATGCAATGCTTGATCTCGTCTGTTATGTGCGGAATCACCTGGACCGTCGCACCCAGATAGTCGCCCCGCCGTTCCTTGCGGATTACGTTCTCATAGATCCGCCCGGTGGTGAAATTGTTCTGGCGGGTCATGGTCGTCCGCACGTATCGCTCGTAATGGCCGAGATCGAGATCGGTCTCCGCGCCATCTTCCGTCACGAAGACCTCGCCATGCTGATAGGGACTCATCGTGCCCGGGTCGACATTGATATACGGGTCGAGCTTCAGGAGGGTGACCGAGATACCGCGGGCCTCGAGGAGGGCGGCGAGCGATGCCGATGCGATGCCTTTGCCGAGTGACGACACAACGCCGCCGGTAATAAAGATAAATTTAGTCATCGTGGGCTGGTGAGCAGCGGGGCTGCCTGATGGGCCCACACGCTAACAGATGGTCTCATTTTTCACAACCTCCCGGCGCTTGTCCCTTGTCCTCGATGAGCCAGCCTGGCTCGCCATCCCGCGCCCGGTAAGCCGGCGCGATCCATATCCCCGCCACCGCAACGAGATTCTCCCCGTCCCATAAAAGCGGCAACTGCGCCCGCCGCCAGGGCGGCACGCCGAGCTCCTGCAACAGCTTCTTGACCGGCCGGTGCCCGCGGCCGCCGATGAAGGCCCGCGCGCCCGCCTCCCGGAACCGTACGGAGAGCCTGTGACCCCGCAGGCGTTCCTGCGCAAGTCCCATGCCGACCGTCTCCCGTACGGACCAGTGTAGCCCCGCCTCCGGCCAGTCAAACGGCGCCGGCGGCTCCCAGTCACGGCTGCCGCCGGGGGCCTCTCCTGCGGCCTCCCCCCACCATGCGTGGTCCCGGTACCGCCGCACCACCCCGCCCTCCAGGGCGATGCG
The DNA here is from genome assembly GCA_021777535.1 of Pseudomonadota bacterium. Taxonomy (GTDB): domain Bacteria; phylum Pseudomonadota; class Gammaproteobacteria; order Acidiferrobacterales; family Acidiferrobacteraceae; genus JAJYDN01. Next base: position 38,463 of record JAJYDN010000006.1, on the reverse strand, counting down.
CTGCTGGCGGCTTCGCGGCTCTTCGTGTAACGCCGCGGCGAGCGCAAGCAGGCTGCGCTCCGACAGTACGGGACCCTGCTGCTGCCTGATCCACTGCCGCAGCGCATGGAGCGCCTGCGGCGCATCGAGCGCCCGCCAGGCCCCCAGCCAAAGCGCCCCGTCGCCCCTCGCGCAGGAGAGCCCGCTTCTGTCTGCCTGCCAGACCGCGTGGGCGCGCTGCAACTGGCGGGCGCTGCGGGCGATCGCAAGTCCGGCGCGCGGCCAATGCCGTCTGAGCCGCGGCATGATTTCGAGGCGCAGGAAGTTGCGCCGGTAGCGTGTGTCTGCATTGCTCGGATCGACGATATACGGGATGTTGCGGGTGCGCGCAAAGGCCTCGATAGCGTCTCCCGGCACGTCCAGTAGCGGCCGCGCCAGCCGTCCGCGCCCCAGCGGGAGGCTTGCCGCCATACCCATCAGTCCCTCGAGACCCGCACCGCGCAAAAGCTGCAAAAGGACGGTCTCGGCCTGATCATCGGCGTGATGGGCAAGCAGCAGCACCTCCCCTTCATTCAATTCCTCGCGAAACGCCGCGTAGCGGGCTACGCGCGCCGCCGCCTCCGTACCCAGGCGCTTTCGTCCCGTCACTTCCACCGTGCGTACGGTGCAAAGAACCCCGAGCGCTGCGCACACGTGGACCGCCTCGGCCGCCCACCGGGCGGCATCCGCCTGTAATTGATGATTGACATGCAGGGCACGCAGTGGCGCCCAACCGAGATCTACGAGCCCCTGCAGCAACACCCGTGAATCCCGCCCGCCACTGTAGCCGACGCAAAGGGGTGTCGCGTCTGCGACATGAAGGCGCCCGAGCGCCTCGCGCAACCGCGCGGTGGACCACTCAGTGGTCTTCAAACTGCCCGTATTGGCGCAACCGTAACTGGCGGCGCGCGCACAGGTCTTCGATGGGCATGCGGGTCAACGTATCCAGATTGGCGCGCAGAGCCGATTTCAGTATCTGCGCCATCGCGTCGACGTCCCGATGCGCGCCCCCGAGCGGCTCGCTGACGATCTCGTCGATCAGGTTCAGGCGCTTTAGGCTCTCGGCCGTGATCCCCAGGGCCTCCGCCGCCTGCGACGCGCGATCGGCGCTTTTCCAGAGGATCGACGCGCACCCCTCGGGGCTTATCACCGAATAGGTCGCGTACTGCAGCATCAGCATGTGATCGCAAACCCCGATCGCGAGCGCCCCGCCGGAGCCCCCCTCGCCGATCACGGCGCTGATGATCGGCGTCTTCAGCGTCGCCATCACATAGAGATTGCGCGCAATCGCCTCGCTCTGCCCGCGCTCCTCCGCACCTACTCCGGGGTAGGCGCCCATCGTATCGATGAACGTGATGACGGGCATATGAAAACGTTCGGCGAGGTGCATGATGCGCAGCGCCTTGCGGTATCCCTCGGGCCGCGGCATGCCGAAATTCCGCTTCACTTTCTCCCGCGTATCGCGCCCCTTCTGGTGCCCGATCACCGCGACCGGTCGATCGTCCAGACGGGCGATACCGGCCACGATGGCGCCGTCGTCACCGTACAGGCGGTCGCCATGCAGTTCCTCGAAGTCCGTGAAAAGGCGCGGCACATAGTCGAGCGTGTAGGGCCGCTGCGGGTGACGCGCCAGTTGCGACACCTGCCAGGGCGTGAGCTGCGCGAAGATCGACTGCGTGAGACGGTGGCTCTTTGCGCGAAGGCGGATGATCTCGTCGTTGATGTTGACGCCCGAACTGCTGTCGAGAAACCGCAATGCCTCGATCTTGGCCTCAAGGTCAGCGATCGACTGCTCGAAATCGAGGTAATTCTGGTTCATTCTTTCCTATCCGTTCCCATAAACAAGATGAACGCGCCCTTCACCGGCCAGCGCATCAAGCCGCCGCAACATCGATTCGTTCGGAGCGACACGCCATTCGTCCCCGAAACACAAATCCCCGCTCGCCTGGGGCAAGTGGCAACGCACCACCACGGGACACTGGCCGGACCCCGCCGCCGAGGCGAGAATCTCTTTTAGCTGCGCTGCGAACAAGGCGCCCTGCGCCCTGGTGTCACATTCGATTACGAGCCTGCGTGCGAATTCCGCACGGGCCTCGTCCATATTATAGAGGGCATCCGCGGTCATTTTATAGCCACCGGAGTAGTCGTCTGCGGCGACCCGGCCGCTGGCCAGGACCAGCGCATCCTTGACCACACGCTCCCGGTAGCGCCCGAATATCTCCCCAAACAGCACCACGTCAATGCGTCCGCGCCGGTCATCGAGCGTCATGATCGCCATCCGGTCGCCCCGGCGGGTATTCATGATCCGCAAGCCCACGACAAGCCCGCCCACCAACACGGGCCTGTCCTCGCTTGTCTTCAGGTCCGCCAGGGTAGAGCCCGTGATCTGCTGCAGCTCCTGCGCGTAGCGGTCGACCGGATGACCGGTTAGATAGAGTCCAAGGGTCTCTTTTTCGCCCTCAAGCTGGCGCTCGCTCGGCCAGCGTTCGACCTGGACAAATTCCGGCTGATAGACCCCCACGCCGCTGCCGCCGCCAAAAAGATCGTCCTGACCGAGCGCGGCATTGCGGCCCTGCTGTTCGGCGGCATTCAGTGCCACCTCGAGGGAGGCCATCATCGCACCGCGGTGCGGTCCGAGGCGGTCGCAGGCGCCAGCCAGGATCAGGCACTCGAGTACCCGCCGGTTCACACGGCGGCCGTCGACGCGGCGGCACAGATCAAACAGATCCACAAAGGGGCCGCCTTCGCGCGCCTGCAAGAGCGCCTCGATGGCCGATTCACCGAGGCCCTTGATCGCACCAAGCCCGTACAGGATCGTTTTGCCGTCGACGACGACGAATTCCTGACCACAGCGATTGATATCGGGCGGTATCACCGCGATGCCCATGTCGCTGCACTCGGCGATCATGGTCACGACCTTGTCGGTCTTGTCCATGTCGGCCGACAGCACGCCGGCCATGAAGGCCGCCGGATGATGCGCCTTCAGCCAGGCCGTCTGATAACTCAAAAGCGCATACGCCGCCGAGTGCGACCGGTTGAATCCGTAGCCTGCGAACTTTTCAATAAGATTGAAGATGGCGCTCGCGAGGCGTCCATCATACCCGCGCTGCTCTGCGCCGCCGACGAACCCTTCCCGCTGCTTGGCCATCTCCTCGGGCTTCTTCTTGCCCATGGCGCGGCGCAAGAGATCGGCCTTCCCAAGACTGTACCCCGCCAGCACCTGTGCAATCTGCATCACCTGTTCCTGATACAGGATCACGCCATAGGTTGGCTTCAGGATCGGCGCCAGCACCTCATGCGGGTATTCGATGCGCGCCCGCCCATGCTTGCGGTTGATGAAATCATCCACCATGCCCGACTGCAACGGACCGGGCCGGAACAGCGCCACGAGCGCCACGATCTCTTCAAAATTGTCGGGCTGCAGCCGCTGGATCAGCTCCTTCATTCCGCGCGACTCCAGCTGAAAGAGTGCCGTCGTCCGGCATGCCTTCAGCAGCTTGTACGCGTCGGGGTCATCCACGGGCAACGCATCGAGCGCAAGCGGCGGCTCTCCCTGCGATGCCCGCAGTTGGTCGACGATCTTTACCGCCTTTGCAATGATCGTGAGCGTGCGCAGGCCAAGAAAGTCGAACTTCACCAGTCCCAGCGCCTCGACGTCGTCCTTGTCGAGCTGGGTCACGAACTGGCTGCTCCCCGCTTCGCAATAAAGCGGCATGAAATCTGTCAGCACGCTCGGCGCGATCACGACACCGCCGGCATGCTTGCCGGCATTGCGCGCGAGCCCCTCGAGCTTGCGTGCCGCGTCCAGCAGCGCCCGCACGTCCTCTTCCTTCTCGTAGCGCTCCTTCAGGATGGGTTCCTGCTCGAGCGCCTGATCGAGGGTTATGCCCAGGTCGTGCGGAATGAGTTTGGCGAGTTTGTCGCAGTAGCCATACGGATGATCGAGGACCCGCCCCACGTCGCGGACCACCGCCTTTGCCGCCATCGTGCCAAAGGTGATGATCTGCGAAACGCGGTCGCTGCCGTAGCGCTCCGTGACATACTCGATCACACGATCGCGCCCGTCCATGCAGAAGTCGACGTCGAAATCGGGCAAGGACACGCGTTCCGGATTCAGGAAGCGCTCGAAAAGGAGTTCGTATTCGATCGGATCGAGCTCGGTGATGCCAAGCGCGTAGGCCACCAGCGACCCCGCACCCGATCCGCGTCCGGGACCCACCGGGACATCGTGCCCTTTGGCCCACGCAATGAAGTCGGCCACGATCAGGAAGTATCCCGAAAACCCCATTTTCTTGATGACGGAAAGCTCAAGCGCGAGCCGTTCTGCGTAGGGACCGGTCTTTTCCGCGCGCAATGCCTCCGGCATGCGCCCCATGCGCCGGTCAAGCCCCGTGCGGGCCTGTTCATCCAGGACTTCGTCGACCGATTTTCCGGCCACCGGGAAATTCGGCAGGAAATGCTTGTCGAAGCAGAATTCGAGCGTACAGCGCTTGGCGATTTCCACGGTGTTTTCGATGGCGTCCGGGATGTCGGCGAAAAGCCGCTCCATCTGGTCTGGGCGCGCCAGATACTGCTCCTTGGTGTAGCGACGCGGGCGGCGCGGATCCGCAAGGGTGCGCCCTTCATGGATGCAGACGCGAATCTCGTGCGCCTCGAAATCCTCCTGGCTCAGAAAGCGCACGTTGTGGGTCGCCACGACCGGCAACGTGAGCTCCCTTGCCAGCCCCACGGCGAGCCGGTTGTACTCTTCCTGCAGCGGCTGACCGGTCCGTTGCAGTTCGATGTAGAAACGTCCCGGAAAGAGCTGCGCCCACTGGCGCGCAGCGGCCTCTGCCTGGGCCCGGTGGCTTGCGATGAGCGCCTGCCCGATGTCGCCTTCGAGCGCGCCCGACAGCGCAATGAGGCCCTCCGTGTGCCCTGGCAACCAGCTTTGCGCGACACACGGCCGCCCCCGCCCCTGGCCTTCGCTGTAGGCCCGGGTGAGCAAAATACTCAGGTTGCGATAGCCCTGCAGATTCTGGCAGAGGAGCACCAGCCGTGGCACCTCTTTGCCACCCGGTGCCGCCTCCACCCCGATGTCGGCGCCGATGATGGGCTTGATCCCCCCCGCCACTGCAGCCTTGTAGAACTTGACCATCCCGAAAAGATTAGCGAGATCGGTGACCGCCACGGCCGGCATGCCGTCGCGCACGCACGCACCGACGAGCTCGTCCAGGCGCACCAGCCCATCGGCAAGCGAATATTCCGAATGCAGGTGCAGGTGCACGAACCCGCTCACGTGTCTTCCTCTTCCTGCATGGCATCACGCACCGGCGCATAACCGCTTCTATGCAGGGCACAGGGACCGAATTCCTTCAATGCGGCGAGGTGCCGCGCCGTTCCGTACCCCTTGTGGACCGCAAAACCGTACTGCGGGTAGACGCTGTCCCACTCGCACATCTCCGCGTCGCGCGCCACTTTGGCCAGCACCGACGCCGCCATGATGGAAGCCACCGTGGCATCGCCCTGGACAATGGCCCGCGCCGGGCACGGAAAGGGCGGGGCGTAGAGTCCGTCGACGAGCACCTGCGTTGCCGCCGGGCTCAATGCATCGACGGCGCGGCGCATCGCAAGCCATGCCGCGTGCAGCACATTCAGGCTGTCTATCTCCGCCACATCCGCGCGGCCGATCGCAAACGCGACCGCGGACTGCCTGACCTGCTCGGCCACGATGAGGCGCTTTTTGGGGCTCAACCGCTTGGAATCATCGAGTCCGTCGATGCGCACGCACCGGCGCAGGATCACCGCCGCCGCATAGACGGGACCTGCCAGTGGTCCGACACCGGCTTCATCGACCCCTGCGATCAATCCCGTCGTCATGCCCCTGCCCGCTTTTGCGCAATGAGGTCCAGCACGGCGCGTGCCGCCGTCTGGTCGGCGTTGCGGCGCAGCTCTTCGCGGATGCGCGTAAACGCCGCTACCATCTCCCCGCGCGCACTTGGGCTCTCGATCAGCCGCTCGGCCGCTGCGACCAGGTGATCCGGTGTCGCCTTCTGCTGGATGAGCTCCGGAACGAGGGGTGCCCCGAGAAGATGGTTCGGCAGCGAATAATAATCCAGACGCACCAGCCCGCGCAGGAGGTGGTAACTAAGCGATGACGTCCGGTACGTCACGATCATCGGGCGCCCCACAAGCGCCGCTTCCAGGGCTGCAGTGCCCGAGGCGACGATGACGATGTCCGATGCGGCCATGGCCTGTGCCGCATGCCCATGCACGCGCATAAGCGGCAAGTCGTAAGCCCCTTCCTCGCGAATCGCATCTTCGAAGATCATCCGTGTCTTGCGGCTGGCGAAAGGCACCACGAACCGGCATTGCGGGTAGCGCATCGCAAGCCGCATTGCCGTGCGCACGAAAAGCTGCCCATGCGCTTTCAGTTCGTTCTCGCGGCTGCCGGGCAACAGGGCTATCACGAGCCCCTCCTCGTCCATGCGCAGTTGCTGGCGCGCCCGCACCGGCGTCGGGTCCTCCCGGATACGATCGGCCAAGGGGTGCCCGACGTATAGGGCCCGCATGTGGCCTTCGTAATAAGGCGGCTCGAAGGGCAAAAGCGCAAGCAAGAGATCGGCGCTGCGCGCCACGGTCCGCACCCGGTAGCGGCGCCACGCCCAGACCGTCGGACTCACGTAATGGACGACCGGAATGCCGTCGCGCTTCAAGGCGCGCTCCAGGGCCAGAGTGAAATCCGGCGCGTCGATGCCGATCACGCAATCCGGCCGCCGGGCACGGAAGTGCCGGATCAGATCACGCCGCATGCGCACGATCTCCGGTATGCGTCCGATCACCTCCGCGATCCCGGTCACTGCCAGCCGCTCCATGGGATAGCGGCTGATGCCACCCTCCGCGGCCATGGCGGGCCCGCAGATCCCTTCGAACTGGCAGTCCTCTTCACGCCTGAGCGCCGCCATAAGGCCTGCGCCGAGCACGTCTCCCGAGGCCTCGCCGGCGACAATGCCGACTTTCAGGCCCATCAGCGCACGATGCCGCGGCCGTCCTGGCCCAGAAAGTCTGCCAACGGTCCTATCTCGGGGTGTTCCGTGCGCATCCGCTCGAGTTCGGCAATGGCATCTTCGAGGCGCAACCCCGACTTGTACACGAGCTTGTAGGCCCGCTTGATCGCCGCCACGGCCTCGTTCGTGAACCCGCGCCGCTTGAGCCCCGTCACATTGATGCCAAAGGGCCGCGCCGAGTTGCCGGCCACCATCGTATAGGGCGGGACATCCTGAATGACGATGGTCCCGCCTGCTGTCATACAGTGCGCGCCCAACCGGCAAAATTGATGGACCCCCGTGAAACCACCGAGTATTGCGTAGTCTTCCACGGTCACATGTCCGGCAAGGCCCACCCCGTTTGCAAGAATCGTGTGGCTTCCCACCTGGCAGTCGTGCGCCACATGGGTGCTCGCCATGAACAGATTCCGATTCCCGACCCGGGTGACGCCACCGCCGCCCTCCGTGCCGCGGCTTGCCGTGACATACTCGCGGAACACATTCTCGTCTCCGATCTCAAGCCACGACCGTTCGCCGTGGAACTTGAGATCCTGGGGATCGTCCCCGATCGAACAAAACTGGAAAAAGCGATTACGCCGGCCGATGCGGGTGGGTCCCTTGATGACAACGTGCGGACCGATCCAGCAGCCTTCACCGATCTCCACTTCCGGACCTATGATAGAAAACGGTCCGACTTCCACCCCAGGTCCCAGTTGCGCATCCGGATCGATGATCGCCTGGGGGTGGATCATGGGATGTCCTTGTAGGTGCACATCAGCTCCGCTGCAGACACCACGACGCCGTCTACCGTGGCATTGGCCTCGAATTTCCAGATGTTCTGCTTTTTGCGAATGAGTTTTGCATTCAGCCGCAACTGGTCGCCGGCGTTCACCGGGCGCTTGAAGCGGGCCTTATCGATGCCGACGAACAGATAGATGCCCCGATCGCCCGGGTACCTCTCCAGCGACTTGAATGAGAGGATTGCGCAGGCCTGCGCCATCGCTTCGATGACCAGCACTCCCGGCATCACCGGCCAGTGGGGGAAATGCCCCTGAAAGAATGGTTCGTTGATCGTGACATTCTTCAGTGCCACCAGCGATTCATTCGGCCCGAAGTCGCGCACCCGATCGACAAGCAGAAACGGATAGCGGTGCGGGAGGTGTTTCATCACCTCGTAAATATCGAAACTGTTCACGGTTTTCCCCCTGACAATAACTGTTTGATCGCCCGCTCCGCGCGCCGAAGTCGCCGAGCCAATTCATCGATATGACGAAAACGTCCGACGTTCTTCGCCCATACATCGGCGTTCGTCGCCGGCAAACTCGACGAAAAACGCCCCGGCCCTTCGACGGAATTCTTCAAAAAGGACATCGCCGTAACCTCGACGTCGTCCCCTATTGTAATGTGACCCATGATGCCCGCACCACCCGCGATGAGGCAACGGCTGCCAATGACTGCGCTGCCGGCCACGCCGACACAGCCGGCCATCGCCGTGTCGCTGCCGACTTTCACGTTGTGGGCAATCTGGATGAGATTATCGAGCTTCACGCCGTCGGCGATGACGGTATCACCCAGGGCGCCGCGATCGACCGTGGTATTGGCGCCGATGTCCACCCGGTTGCCGATCACCACCCGGCCAAGCTGGGGCACCTTGAGCCAGTGTCCGTCGCTTTCGCGGACATAGCCAAAGCCCTCGCCGCCGATGACGGCGCCAGGCGAAATCGCGCAGTCTTCCCCGATCACGCAGTCATGCATGATGACCACACGTGCCTCGATCCGCGTGCGCGCCCCGACACGGGTCCTTGCGCCGACAAACGCACCGGCGCCGATACTGGCCCCCGCACCGATGACCGCGCCGGTCTCGATGACCGCGCAGGGTCCGATGGAGGCGCCGGGATCGATCTCGCTGTCGGCCGCAATAACCGCGCTCGGGTGCCGGCCCGGGGTGACCACCGGCACCGGACAGAGCGCATTGGCGACCCGCGCAAAGGCTACCCGCGGATCCGCGCAGATCAGTATGTCGTGTTCGAGGCCCTCGGCATCTTCGGCGGTGACGATGAGCGCACCGGCCCGGCAGTTGCTGATCTGCGCCCGGTAACGCGATGCCGCACAGTAGGCGATCTCCCGTTCGCCCGCCCGTGACAGCGGCGCAACGCCCTGAATCTCCTTGTCTCCATTGCCCCGCAATGTCGCACCCGCCACGCGTGCAAGATCGCTCAACCTATACACCATGCTCCCCTGGGCGCTTCGCCCGCCTCCTCGCCGTCTTAAGCCTAGCTTTCGCCGGGTGTTCCCGCTAGTACATGAAGAGCGTGCCGAGCGTGAACTGTACCGTACGGGTCTGATCGCCTGGCCGCGCATTCAGCGGCCGCGCGATACTGATACTAAGCGGGGCAATCGGCGAGAACCAGTCGAATGCCACACCCACCGATGTCCGGATCTGCCCGAATGCCATCGGTTGTCCGGGTCCGTACACCTGGCCTGCATCCAAAAACGCCGAGAAACGCATGGAGCGGTTGTGCCGCGAGGTGCCGGGCACCGGGAAGTAGAATTCCGCGGTCGCCAGCACCCGCTTGTTGCCGCCGATCGGGTCGTACGGCGGCAGGATGTCGCGCGGACCGAGCGACTCGGCCTGATAGCCGCGCACCGAATTCGCGCCGCCGGCATAGAAGTTCTTGAAGAACGGCAGCCCGTTCGTCCTGCCGTAGCCGTTGCCGTAGCTCCATTCGTTGCTCAGCTTCAGACTGTATTGGCGCCCGAACGGGACGAAAATGCTCGCCAGGTAGGAGGCGCGGTAGTACTCGAGATCGCCGCCTGGAAGCCCCAGTTCTCCACTCACTTGCTGGTACGTACCGCTTGTCGGAAAGATGGCATTGTTCAGCGTATTGCGCGACCAGCCAAAAGTCGCCTTGATGATGTTGTTTGTCGAACCATGCTGCGCGACAAACTGCTGCGCCACATACGCACTCGACGAACTCGTCGTGATCTTCACCTGCTCGACGGCAAGGCCCAGATTGATCGCGCGGTTTTCGCCAATCGGAATGCCGTAAAAGACGCCCGCGCCCACGGTCCGCGAATTGTAGGCTGCGGTGTAGGCCTCGGCCGCGTTGAACGTGCTCTCGTAAATGTTGAAGCCGCGGCTGATTCCGGACGACGTATAATACGGATTGACGTAGGTAAGGCTGATGTCTTTGTAGGCCACCGACGTATCCGCGGTGACGGAAAGCTGCCTGCCCGTGCCCAACAGATCCTGGTAGCTCACCGATCCGTTCAGGAATATTCCGTACAGGTCCGAATAGCCGATGCCTGCCACGACACTGCCGGTCGGCCGCTCCTGCACGTGGATCACGACGTCCACCTCGTCCGGATGGCCCGGCACCGGGGGTGTCGTCACCCGTACGTTGTTGAAAAACCCAAGCCGCCGGATCAGTGTCAGCGATTCCTTGATTCGTGCAGCCGAAAACCACGCCCCTTCATACTGGCGCATGGCCCGCCGCAGGACGACACCCTGCGTCACGGTATTGCCGACAAACCGGATACGCCGCACGTACACGCGCGGTCCGGGTTCGACGAAGAATGAAAGCCCTATCGTGTGGGTCTTTTCATCGATTGCCGGTATTACCCGTACGTTCGCGAAGGCGTAACCGCGGTTCCCGAGTTCGTCGATGACGGCCCGCGTCCCCTTCGTGATTTTCTCCCGCGAGAACACCTCGCCAGGCTTCAGCCTGATGAGCCGGTTCAGTTCGTCCGGCGGAAGTACCGTGTGCCCTATGAAACGGTAGCCGGAGATGCGGTAAAGATGCCCCTCGTGGACATTGATCGTTACATAGATCCAGTTCTTCTCTGGCGTAATTGCGACCACTGTCGAAATGATGCGGAAGTGCAGGTACCCGCGGTTCAGGTAGAAGCTCCGCAGGTTCTCCAGATCGGCCATCATCTTCTGCTTCGAATACCGGTCATTTCCCGTAAAGAAGCTCAAGAAGTTCGGCGCCCCGAGCTTGAAGCGGCCGAGCAGGCGGGACTCCTTGTACCGATGATCGCCGACGACCGTAATCTGCTTGATGCGCGCAATCTTTCCTTCCGATACAGCGACATGTATCGAAACGCGGTTGCGTGGAAGAGGTTTGACGACGGTCTTGATGCGCACCGCGTAATAACCGCGGTTGAAATACTGGCGGCGCAGATCGAGCTCCGTGCTGTGCAGAAGGGCTTCATTGAATACGCGCCCGTCGGCGAGACCGATGCCCGCGAGCGACTTCAGGAGCTTGTGGGCCTTGATGACGTGCGTGCCCGTGATATCGATGCGCGCAATCGACGGCCGCTCGGTCACCTGGACGACGAGGGTGTCACCTTCCTGCAGCAGCTTGATGTCACGGAAAAAACCCGTTTCGAACAGCGCATTGAGAGCGCGCTCGGCCCGCTGGGGCGTCAGGTTCTCACCGACATGCAGCGGCAGGTACGTGCGAACCGTCGCGGCGGAAATCCGCTTGATCCCGACGATGGATATGTGTCCGATGACGAACGGCGCCGCCTGCGCCGCCCCCGTAAGCACGCCCCATAGGCCGAGCGCTGCCACCCATTGTTTCATTGTGTATGATATCCGCCCTTGTTTAGCCCAGAATGCGCGTCAGGTCGTTGTAAAAGGCGAGTACCATAAGTCCGAGCAACAATGTCACACCAATCCGCTGCCCCCAGCCGATCACCCGTTCCGACACCGGCCCCCCTTTGAGCCCTTCCAGGATGTAGAAGAATATGTGCCCGCCGTCGAGCAGCGGCACCGGCATGAGATTCAGCACCCCCAGACTGATGCTTACCACACCGAGAAACATCAAAAAGCTGGAGAATCCGATCTGCACCGAATACCCCGCGTATTGCGCGATCGTGATAGGCCCGCTGATACTCCGTGGCGAAACCTGCAGGAGTATCATCTTGCCGAGCATTTCGACGGTCAGGCGCGTCATGAGCCATGTATTCCGCACGGCTGCGCGCGCAGCTGCCAGTGGCCCAAGCCGCACGGTGACGCGCAGACTGGATGGCAGCGGCTCGATGCGCATGGCGGCGCCGATCTCGCCGATGATCCGGCCTTTCACCTTAATGGCTTTTGGTACGATGATCAATTGCTGTGTGCGCCCGTGGCGCCGCAGCATGAAGTCAAGCGGCTTTCCGGCATTGTGACGCACGGTACGCGCTACCGCGAGCCAGCTGGTCACCGGCGCGCCATCGATTCGGGTGATGAGATCTCCGGCGCGCAGGCCGGCGGCGGCGGCCGGCATATGGGGGAATACGGCGCCGACGCGCGGCACAAGCGGCGGCTGCCATCCGGAAAAGCCGAGCGCTTTGCTCAGCCTTCCATCGCTGAGCGACGCCGCCTTCACGGACGAGAGATTCAGCGAGAGTTGCCTGATCCGTCCATGCGGCGTCCGCACGGTCATCGGCAATCGGGCATGGCTGAGCGCCTTCTGGAACAGATAGAGCCTGTCCTGCCCGAGACTCTTGATCGGGCTCCCGTTGATGGACAGGATTTCGTCTCCCACCCGCAGGCCGCCCACGGCCGCAGGTGACCCCGGTATCACCTGTCCGATCACGGGCTTGATGCCGGGGATGCCGACCTGGAATACGACCCAGTACGCGAGGATCGCAAACAGGAAGTTGAACGCCGGCCCTGCCAGCACGATGGCCATGCGCCGCCAGAGACGCTGCCGGTTGAAGGCGCGCGCCCGTTCCTCGGGGGCCACCTCGCCCTCGGTCTCGTCGAGCATCTTCACATAGCCGCCAAGCGGCACGGCCGCAAGCACGTACTCCGTCTGATCCGCCCCGGACCGGTGTACCCACAGCGGTTTGCCAAACCCGACCGAAAACCGCAATACCTTCACGCCGAGCCACTTGGCCACGATGTAATGCCCGAACTCGTGCACAATGATGAGGATGCCGATCGCCAGCACGAATCCCAGCAGACTATAGCCAAGCTCCGTCAGCATGCCCTTGCCCCCTGTACCCCGCGCCGCGCGATAAAGCCTTGCGCGGCATGCCGGGCCCGCGCGTCTTCGGCCTGGATGGCCTCCAGGCTGTCAGCGGACGTAACCGGAATCGCCGACAGCACCCGCTCGATGATCTCGGGAATGGCGGAGAACGCGATCCCGCCGTCCAGGAATGCGGCCACGGCGACTTCGTTTGCGGCATTCAGTACGGTCGGCGCACTGCCGCCGGCCACCGCCGCTTCCCGCGCAAGCCGCAGACAAGGGAAGCGCACCTCATCTGGCGGTGCAAATTCCAGTTGTCCGATGGCCGGCAGATCCAAAGACGCCACACCCGCCTCGATACGCGCCGGGAAACCGAGTGCATGCGCGATCGGTGTGCGCATGTCGGGATTGCCCAACTGCGCGAGCACGGAACCATCGACATATTCTACGAGAGAATGGATGACGCTTTGCGGATGGATGACGACATCGATCTGCCCCGGGGCCGCACGAAACAGCCGGCACGCCTCGATAAGCTCGAGCCCCTTGTTCATCAAGGTGGCAGAGTCGACAGAAATCTTGCGCCCCATGACCCAGCGCGGATGCGCGCAGGCCTGATCTGGCGTCACCCGCGCGAACTCCGACGCCGGCGTATTGCGGAACGGTCCACCCGAACAGGTAAGCAGGATACGCCGCACACCCGCACCGGCAAGCGATGACCACGAAGCCGGCAGGCACTGGAAAATCGCATTGTGCTCGCTGTCGAGCGGCAAGAGGACGGCACCACTGCGCACCGCCTCATCGAGCAGGAGATGTCCCGACATCACGAGCGGCTCCTTGTTGGCGAACAATACGCGCTTGCCCGCCTTCACCGCCGCCCACGCCGACAACAATCCCGCCGCGCCGACAATTCCGCATACCACTGTATGCACATCCGCGTCCTGTGCCACGGCATCAAGCGCCGCCGGCCCCGCCAGCACTTCCGTGCGGCAGCCGGCACTGCGCAGGTCGGCCTGCAGGGAGGCCGCCTTCCCTTCCTCCGCCACCACCGCATACCGTGGGTGGAACTCGAGACACTGTTCGCGCAACCGGTCGACCTGACGGTACGCGCTCAACGCGATCACCGCGAACCGGTCGGGGTGAAGGCGGAGCACATTCAAGGTGTTCACGCCGATCGATCCGGTTGCCCCCAGCACGACAACACCCTGGCGCTCTTCTTTCTTCTTCTCTGCTGCCACGCCGATTGCTTCCTTCACGAACGGTCTCCCACCAGCCAACGAATTCCGAGCACGAAGACCGGCGCCGCCGCCGTCAACGCATCGATCCGGTCGAGCATGCCGCCGTGGCCCGGCAACAGGCGTCCCGAATCCTTCACACCCCGAAGGCGCTTTCCTTTGCTCTCCACCAGATCACCGGCCACGGAGAAGGCGGCGACGAGGGCCGCAAACGCAGCCGTCCTCACCGCCATGCCGCCACTGTATCCGGCCGCCATCGTCCACGCGAAGACGAGCAGGGCCGCGCCCGCGAGCCCGCCGGCCGCACCCTCTATCGTCTTGCCGGGACTCACTTTGGGCGCAAGCCGCCTGCGCCCAAAGGCCCGGCCGACGAAATAGGCCACCGTATCGGCGGCCCATACGAGAAACAGCAACATGAACAACCATTCCGGGCGCGCCGGATTCCAGGCCTTCAGGGCCACACAGGCGCGCCAGGCAGGCACCAGCACGAGCACGCCGATCAAAAGCTCCGTACCCGGATGGCGCCACAAACCGGTGCGCCCGTCTGCGCGGACCACCAGATCCCACATCGCATATACCCACCACACGACGCCCGGGATCAGCACTGCCCGTACCGGCAAGAAAACCGACAGTCCGCACAGACCGAGGATGAAGAGGACGTAGAGGACACGCCGGGCGCCCTGCACGGCGCACAGACCCGCCCATTCGAACGCGCCGATGGCGATCACCACGGCGAGCAAGGCGGCTACGCCGGCCGTATTCAGCCAGAAGAGCCCCGCGAGGACCAGGGAAGCCAGGATGAGACCGGTGATGATCCGTGCCTTAAGCACGCCAGGCCGCCTCGACCTGATCGCCCGTGCGCCCAAAGCGCCGCTGTCGTCCCGCAAAGGAATGGAGCGCCCGCTCGAACTCTGCGCGATGGAAATCCGGCCACAGCGTGGGTGTGAAATAGAGCTCGGTATAAGCGAGCTGCCAGAGGAGAAAATTGCTGATGCGCTGTTCGCCGCCGGTGCGAATGAAGAGGTCCGGTTCCGGGATGTCGACGAGACTCAGATGCTGCCCGAGGGCCTCGGCCGTGACATCCTCCGCACGCAGCAGCCCGGCTTCGACTTCCTTCGCCAGAGACTGCGCCGCCCGGGCGATGTCCCATCGGCCGCCGTAGTTTGCAGCAATGGTCAGCGTCAGCCGCCCGTTGCCGCGCGTAAGGGCCTCGGCGGCTTCCACGCGCTTGACGATGTCGCTGCCAAAGGCCCCGATATCGCCGATCGCCCGGAAGCGAATCCCGTGACCGTGCAAGCGGTCGATCTCACGATCGAGTGCCAGCAAAAACAACTGGCGCAACAACCGTACTTCGAGGCGCGGACGGCGCCAGTTTTCACTGCTGAACGCAAACAGGGTCAGGTGACCGATCCCGATCTCTGCGCAGGTCGCCACCAGTTCGCGGACCGTCTCGACGCCCTGCCGGTGCCCCTGTATGCGCGCCTGCCCCCGCGCCTTCGCCCACCGCCCGTTGCCATCCATGATCACGGCCACGTGCTGCGGCAGCGCGGACGGGGGCGGCAGGCTGATCGGATCGTCGGTCATCATCGGGCCATTATAAGCTGAACCTTCCCTGCGACGTTAGATTTCAAGGATATCCCGTTCCTTGGCGGCGACGAGCTTGTCAATTTCCGCGATGAACTGGTCGGTGATCTTCTGGACCCCGTCCTGCAACCGCTTCTCCTCGTCTTCCGACAAGACCTTCTTCTTCAGTTGATCCTTCAGGTGATTGTTGGTGTCGCGGCGGATGTTGCGTACGGCGATCTTCCCGTTCTCGCCCTCACTGCGCGCCACCTTGCTGAGCTCCCGCCGCCGCTCCTCGGTCAGGGGCGGCATGGGGATGCGAATGACCATGCCGGTCGTCACCGGATTGAAACCGAGTCCGGATTCGAGGATCGCGCGCTCGATGGCGGCCACCATCCCCTTCTCCCAGGGGGTGACCACCAGCGTCCGCGCGTCACCGACGGTGACGCTGGCGATCTTGCCGATTGGTGTCCTTGTTCCGTAGTACTCCACCGTCAGATGATCGAGCAGGCCCGTGTGTGCCCGGCCGGTACGGATACGGCTTAGCTCTCCCTTCAACGCCTCGACGGATTTCGCCATTCGTGCCTGCGCATCTTTCTTGATGTCATCACTCACACTCGGCTCCTTCTTCCACCAGGGTACCCTCGTCCTCCCCGGCCAGTATTTTCGCCAGCATCCCCTTCGTGGTCATGTTGAAGACGCGCAGGGGCATGCGATATTCCCGCAGCAAGGCGATGGCCGTGGCGTCCATGACCCCGAGCCTGCGCCGCAACACCTCGTCGTAGCTCAGCCGCCGGTAGCGTACCGCCTGCGGGTCACGCTTGGGATCCGCCGAATACACGCCATCGACCTTGGTCGCCTTCAGCATGACGTCGGCGCGCACTTCGAGTGCCCGCACGCTCGCCGCCGTATCCGTCGTAAAGAACGGGTTGCCGGTGCCGGCCGCGAAGATCACCACGTCCCCCTGATCGAGCAGCGCAAGCGCCCGGAGTCTTTCGAAAGGAGGGACCGCATGGCCGACCGGCAACGCCGACTGCACATGCGCGCGCACACCCTTGCGGGTGAGCGCCTCGGCGAGTGCCAGCGAATTCATGACCGTCGCCAGCATGCCCATGAGGTCGGCCTGCGCGCGGTCCATGCTCTGCGCCGATGCCGATACCCCGCGAAAGATGTTGCCGCCGCCGATGACGATGGCAAGCCCCGTACCAACGGCCGCGGCGCGGATCTCCCCGGCGATCTCATCCAGCACCGCCGGATCGATCCCGTACTGCCCCTGGCCCATGAGGGCCTCGCCGCTCAGCTTGAGCAGAACCCGCCGGTAGCACCCCACGGTTCAGCTTCCCTGCACTTGAGACATGACTTCCGACGCAAAGTTGCTTGCTTCGCGCTCGATGCCTTCTCCGACCTCGAGCCGGTGGAAGGCCTGCGCCGTCGCCTTGCCGCGCTTTAGCTGCTCTCCCACCGTGGTCTCCGGATCCTTGACGAAGGGCTGACCGACCAGACTGATGTCGTCCAGATACTTCTTGACCTTGCCCATGACCATCTTCTCGATGATCTCGCGCGGCTTGCCGCTTTCCTGGGCCTGCGCCACGTAAATGGCCTTCTCCCGCTCCATCACGTCTGCCGGCACATCCGCCGGCTGCACATACTGCGGCCGGCTGGCTGCAATATGCATGGCGAGATCGCGGGCCAGCGTCGCGTCGCCACCCGTGATACGGATCAGGACGCCGATCTTGCGCCCGTGCACGTAGTGGCCAAGCCGCCCGCCGTCTGCGGTCATGCGCACGAAACGCCGGATGGTGATGTTCTCCCCGAACTGGGCGACAAGCCCCGCACGCTCGTCGGCGACCGTGCCGCCCGCAGAACCCGGGAGCGCTGCCAGCGCCTCGACATTCGCGGGATTCTTTTTCACCACGAGCTCGGCCAGCATCTGCGCGAAGGATGCAAAGCGTTCCTCCTTCGCCACGAAATCGGTTTCCGAGTTGATCTCGACGAGCGCCCCCGCATCGCCTGCCTCACTCACGTACAGGCCGATGGCGCCCTCGGCGGCCACCCGGTGGGCCTTCTTCTCGACCTTCGCGCCCGCCTTCTTGCGCAGGACGTCGATGGCGGCTTCCATGTTGCCGTCGGTCTCCACCAGGGCGGCCTTGCACTCCATCATGCCAAGGCCCGTCCGCTCGCGCAGTTCTTTGACTTGTGCTGCTGAAATTGCCATGTCGTCTACCTCTTGCCAAACAAAGGGGGGCCAAGCCCCCCTTTGTCAATTCCTCGGATGGGTATTCCGTTTAGGGGCGTGCGCGGCCACCACGACCACGGCCCCCTTCGTTGCGGCCCTTCGGCCGCGCCTTGCGGTCGCCCGGCGCTATGGCTTCACCCTCTCCCTCCCCCTCGGTCACCATGTCGGCGACGTTGGCCCGCTTGCGCGCGGCCGGACGGGTCTTTGGCTCTTCCTTGATTTCGACGAATTCTTCGTCGCTGGCCGGAATGACGGTCTGCGTGGAGCGACCTTCCAGCACGGCGTCGGCAACCGCGGCGGCGTACAGGCGGATCGCGCGGATCGCATCGTCGTTGCCCGGCACGACGTAATCGACACCGTCGGTCTTGCAGTTCGAATCGACGACACCGATGACCGGTATCTCGAGCTTGTTGGCTTCGCTCACGGCGATGTATTCGTGGCCCACGTCGATCACGAACAGCGCATCCGGCAGACCCGGCATGTCCTTGATGCCGCTCAGGCTGCGGTCGAGCTTCTGCCGCTCCCGCTCGAGATTCAGGGTCTCCTTTTTGCTCAGGCGCTCGGCACCGCCACCTTCGGCGAGCAGCGCCTCCAGACGCTTCAGGCGTTCGATCGAGCGGCGCACGGTCTTGTAGTTCGTCAACATGCCGCCGAGCCAACGGTGATCCACGTAGGGACATCCGGCGCGCAGCGCTTCCTCACGGATGATCTCGGCCGCCTGCCGCTTGGTACCGACGAACAGGACGACACCCTTGTTGGTAGCGAGCTTTTTCACGAAATTCGTCGCCTCGATCAGCATGGGCAACGATTTCTCGAGATTGATGATATGGATGTTGTTTCGTTCGCCGAAGATGTAAGGCCGCATCTTGGGGTGCCAGAACCGGGTCTGGTGGCCGAAATGGCAACCCGCCTCCAGCATGTCGCGCATCGTGATCTGCATGTCTTCTCCTTGGGTTTGTCCGCCGCGGATCCCGGACGCCGACCAGCCATGAGGCTGGCACCCGAACGCCGTGACGATCCGCGTGCGATTGACCTTCCCCGTTTCGCGGGTAAAGGGCCGGTCTTTCCGGCGGGTGAATGCTACCACGGGCGAGCGCTCCGCTCCTAGCCTCATCCGCCGGAAATCCCCCGGCCGGGACGCTTGCCGCCCGCCGCCCCGCAAAGGCGCCTGCCGTCCCTGGCTCCAGCGGCCGGGCCCAGTTGAATTCCAGCGCCTGACACCCGACAATGGCCCCATGAGAAAGGCAAGACAATAGGCATGGCGATCTCCATCAAAACTCCCGAAGAAATCGCCAAGATGCGCGTGGCGGGGCGGTTGGCCGCCGATGTCCTGGAGATGATCGGGCCCCATGTCGCAGCAGGCGTCGCGACCGCCGAACTCGACCGTATTTGCCACGACTTCATCGTGAACGTCCAGCAGGCCATCCCGGCGCCCCTGAACTACCGGGGCTTTCCGCGCTCGATCTGCACCTCGGTCAATCACCAGGTTTGCCATGGCATCCCCGGGGACCGCATCCTGAGGAAGGGCGACATCATCAACATCGACATCACGGTCATAAAGGACGGTTTCCATGGTGACACGAGCTATACGTTCTTCGTGGGCGAACCGTCGGTAACGGCCCGCCGCCTCACCGAAATCACGTATGAATGCATGGTGCTCGGCATCCAGGCGGTCCGTCCCGGACGCCAGCTGGGCGACATCGGACACGCGATCCAGACACACGCCGAGCGCCACCATTACTCCGTCGTCCGCGAATACTGCGGCCACGGCATTGGCCGCGCGTTTCACGAAGACCCGCAGGTGCTCCACTACGGCAAACCGGGCACAGGGGTCGTCCTCGAACCCGGCATGACATTCACGATCGAGCCCATGATCAACCAGAAGGGGCCGGGGGTAAAACTCCTCCCGGACAACTGGACCGTCGTCACCCGCGATCACGGCCTTTCCGCGCAATGGGAACACACCATCCTTGTCACGGATCAGGGCTATGAAGTGCTCACGCTGCGCCAGGGGGAACAGATATAGAGACGACCGCCGGTCCCCGCCCCGCCCTGCCTGACGCCAGGCGCGCCCGCCTGCAGGCCTATCAGGCATTGCTCCGCGCAGGCGACACCGAAACGCGCGCCACCTACAAGCTGGATTGCACCACCCGCCGTGGACTCGGCACTCACGTCGTCGGCCTGCATACACACCTGGTCGACCGCATCCTGATCGACGCCTTCACCGAGCACAGCGCCCTTTTGCCGAAAAAGCTCACGGTCACGCTCGTGGCAGTCGGCGGTTACGGGCGCGCAGAGCTTCACCCCCATTCGGACATCGATCTGTTGCTGCTGCTCGGCCAGCCCCGCTATGACGCCATTGCGCCCTTTGCCGAGGCCTTCCTGCACTTTCTCTGGGATATCGGTCTTACGGTCGGGCACAGCGTGCGGTCGGTGAGGGACTGCCTGACGGCCGCCGCCGGGGACGTGACGGTCATGACGAGTCTCATGGAGGCCCGCCTGCTCACGGGCGACGAGGGGCTCATGGCGGATCTCGTGCACCGCCTGCATTCACCGCGGCTCTGGCCGAGCGCCCGCTTTTACGCGGCCAAGCGCGAGGAACAGCGCATCCGCCATGCCCGCTACAACGACACCGGCTACAACCTCGAGCCCAACGTCAAGGAGGGTCCAGGCGGCCTGCGCGACCTGCATGTCATAGCCTGGATCGCCCGCCGTCATCTCGGTTCCAGCGACTTCCATGAACTCGTGCGCATCGGCTTTCTGAACGAGCACGAATACCAGGCCCTGATCGACAATCGCAATTTCCTCTGGCATGTGCGCAACGGCCTGCATCTGCTGGCGCGCCGCCGCGAGGACCGCCTGCTCTTCGATCACCAGCGCGCACTGGCTCAGGAAATGGGCTTCGCCGACCGCCCCGGGCGGCTTGCCGTCGAACAGTTCATGAAGCGCTATTATCGCGCCGTCGCCCATGTGCGCCTCTTGAACGAGATCACATTGCAGCATTTTGGCGAGGTGCTGACGGCCCCCCGCCGCACCGTCGTCCGGCCGCTTGCTGCGCACTTCGCGGCCCGCAATGATTTTCTCGAGGTCACGGATCCGCAGCTCTTTTCGCGCACGCCGGCGGCCCTCTTCGATCTCTTTGCGCTCCTTGAGCAGCATCCCGGCCTCAAGGGGGTCCGCGCCGCCACCATCCGCCTGGTGCGCCAGAACGTGCACCGCATCGACAGCGACTTTCGCCACGACCCCGATGCCCAGGCACGCTTCATGCGCCTCATGCGCGCCGAGCACGGCGTCACCCACGCATTGCGCCGCATGAACGCCTACGGCGTCCTGGGCGCCTATATTCCGGCGTTCGGCAAGATCGTGGGACAGATGCAGCACGACCTCTTTCACGTGTATACGGTCGACGAACATAGCCTGTTCGTCCTGCGCAACGTGCGCCGCGTCCTCCAGCCCGAGTTCGCCGGCGAACTGCCGCTTGCAAGTGAAATCGGCCGCGCCCTCGCCAAGCCCGAACGGCTCTATCTCGCCGCCTTGTTTCACGACATCGCCAAGGGGCGCGGTGGTGACCATTCACGGCTCGGGGAGGCCGAAGCGCTGCATTTCTGCCAGCGCCACGGTCTTTCGGAATACGACACCGGACTTATCACCTGGCTGGTCCGCCACCACCTCGTCATGTCGCAAACCGCCCAGCACAGCGATATCTCGGACCCGGAGGTCGTCAAGACCTTTGCGCAGCGCGTCGGCGATCAGGAACACCTCGATCATCTCTATCTGCTCACGGTCGCCGACATCCGCGCCACCAGTCCGACCTTGTGGAACGCCTGGAAGGGCCGCCTGCTGTCCCAGCTGTACATGGACACCCGCCGCACCCTGCGCCGCGGCATCGGTGTGCCCATCGACATCGGGGCCCGCGTCACGGACATCCAGCGTGACGCCATCGATATCATCGGTACGCGCCTGCCCGGCGGGGACATCGAACGCTATTTCGCCCGCATGGGGCACGACTACTTCATTCGCCACTCCGCCGAAGCCGTCGCCTGGCACGCCCTGTCGGTCGCTGCCGCCACACCCGCCTCGCTGCCGATCGTCAATGTACGCCTCGCGCCCGACGAATCCGGTGCCGAATTTCTCGTGTTCGGCGCCGTGGATGACGAACTCTTTTCTCTCGTCACCGGCAGCTTCGAGCGCCTGCAGCTCTCCATTCTCGATGCCCGCGTCCATGTGGCAGGCGAATGCACGCTCGCCTGTTTCGTGACCCTCACAGATGAGCACGCCCTGCCGGCGCCGGCGCTGCTCGACCGCCTGCGCGCGCAGGTCCGCGACGACCTTCTTTCCCGGCGTGCCCACACGATCACCCACAGTATCGCGCGCGCACTCCGCCACTTCCCGATCACGACGGAAATCAGCTTCACGGACATCGGGCGCGGCATGACCACCATGGAAGTCGTGGCTCAGGACCGGCCTGGATTGCTCCATCAGGTAGCGCTTGCGCTACGCGCCTGCCGGGTGCGCCTCGTCACGGCGAAGGTAGCGACCTTCGGCGAGCGCGCCGATGACGTGTTTTATCTTGCCGACGAGAAGGGAGATCCACTTGGCACCGCCGGCCCGGCGCGCCTCGAAGCACTCGCCGCCGAGGTGCGCCGCCGCGTCGACGGCGCACGCTGAGAAGGGCCCGCCCCGGCCGCGGATGCTTGCGGCTAGGTGGCCGCCGATTCGGCCGCGCCGCGCACAAGCACGCTGTGCCGGCGCCCGTATCCTGCATATACGGCGAGACCCACGATCAGCCAGACGACATACCGGATCCACGTCACGACCGGCAGGCTCGTCATGAGGTAGACACAAAACACCATGCCGAGCAGCGGCACCAGGGGGCTTCCGGGCACCCGGAACGGCCGGTGGAGGTCGGGCCGCGTCACCCGCAGTACCAGCACGCCGCCGCACACGATCGTAAACGCCGCGAGCGTGCCGATGTTCACGAGCTCAGCCACGTCGCCGATCGGCGTAAAGCCGGCAATCAACGCCATGAACACCCCGCAGAGGATGATGACCCGCACCGGCGTCTGCGTGCGCGGATGTACGGCGGAAAAGAAGGGTGGCAACAGCCCGTCACGCGACATCGCAAGAAAGATCCGCGTCAGCCCATAGAAGAGCACGAGCATGACGCTCGTGAGCCCGACGATCGCGCCCAGGCCCACGAGCAGTGCGACCTTCGGGTACCCCAGGATGAGCATCGACTTGGCGACCGGAGAGGCATTGTTCAAGGTGAAATACGGCACGATACCGGTGAGGAGTCCCGACACCACGATGTAGATCGCCGTGCACACGACGAGCGAAACGATGATGCCGATCGGCATGGCATGCTGGGGATTGCGTGTTTCCTCCGCCGCCGTCGACACCGCGTCGAACCCGATGTATGCGAAAAAGATGATGGCCGCCCCGCGCATGATGCCGGGCCAGCCAAACGGTGTGAACGGATGCCAGTTGCCCGGCGTCACATGCAAGGCGGCCACGCCAATGAAAATTGCGATCACCGTGAGCTTGATGACGACCATCACCGCATTGGCGGTGGCGCTCTGGCGCACACCCGCTATGAGGACGCCTGCGAGCGCCAACACGATGAACGCGGCAGGCGCATTCACAAAACCCCCCGTGTGGGCCGCCACCGCCACCGCGTGTGGCACCTTCTGGTGCGCCCAGCGCAACATGAGGGCCCATACGGCATCATAATTGATGCGCGCAAAGGCCTGCGGGATCCGAATGCCAAGGGAAAGTAACGCGTCCCGCACATAACCGGACCAGCCGATCGCCACCGCTGCGGTCGCCACACCATACTCGAGCACGAGATCCCACCCGACGATCCAGGCGACGATTTCCCCAAGACCCGCGTAGGCGTATCCGTAAGCGCTTCCCGATCCCCCGATGGCCGACGCGAGCTCCGCATACGACAGCGCCGTAAAGGCGCAGGCAAGTCCCGCCACCAGAAAGGACACGACGATGGCGGGACCCGCGTCGGTCGCCGCCGCAATGCCGGTCAATACGAAGATTCCTGCGCCGATGATGCCGCCGATGCCAAGCAGCACGAGATCGGTCGCCGAAAGACAGCGCCTGAGCCCGGCATCGTGGCCACCTGCGGTGATTGGTTTCGTGCGAAATATCCCCATGGCGCTCCCGTCGTCCGCTCAAAACGTGGAAGTATAGCGAATTCTGCCAGGACTAGGTGCGCGGCGGGATGCGCAGCCGGGTGCCCGCATACAGTGTCGAGCCTTTCATCGCATTCGCCTCACGCAACGCCGCCAGCGACACATGGAAGCGGCTCGCGATTCCCGACAAGGTCTCGCCGGCCCGCACCATGTAGAGGCGCGGGGGCACCCTGGGCGGCCGCGGTGGCGCCCCGTGCCCCGGGATGTGCAGCTCGGTCCCCGCGTACACGACCGCGCCACGCAGGGCATTGGCCCTCTGCAACGCCGCCACCGACACATGGAAGCGGCTCGCGATTCCCGACAGGGTATCGCCGGCCCGCACCATGTAGAGGCGCGGCAGCGGTGTTTCCCCGAGGCGGGCGCGCAACGCCGGCGCATCGGCCACCACGCCCCGCCAGATGGCGCGCGCGAGGTCATCATCGTACACGGGATTGTTCAGCCTGAAAGCCATCCGCGGATTCGAAATGAACGCCGTTTCGATCAGCACCGACGGAATGGTCGGCGACTCGAGCACCAGAAAATTCGCCTTCTGCACGTAATCCACGTGGATCGGCTCCATCTGGCCGATCTGCCGGAGGATGTCGCCTGCCAGCTGATAGCTTGCCCGCCGCGTCCCGTTTTGCGTCATGTTGAGCAGGATATCGTGCAGGAAACTGCTATGGGCACCGAAGTGCACCGACCCTACCTGGTCGGCCGCGTTTTCGCTGCGGGCCAGCCAGCGCGCCTCGCGGCTCACCCCGTGCCGGGAAAGGATGAAGATCTCCGCGCCCCGGATCGTCCGCCCTTCCGGACCCGGCAGCGAATTGGCATGGATCGAGATGAAGGCGGCGGCGTGGTGGGCTTCGGCCTTCAGCACCCGCGTGCGCAGCGGCACATAGTAGTTGCCGTGACGCGTCAGGTAGGCATGCAGTCCGGGTGTGGCGTCGATCATGGCCGCGAGGTCGAGGCCGATCCGCAGCACGACGTTCTTTTCGCAGATCCCATCGATTCCGCAGGCACCGGTGTCGATGCCGCCATGTCCCGGATCGATGGCGATGACGAGGTCCGAGGGGGATTGCGGTGCCTCGACGGCCGCCCGCGCCGGGGTCGCCCGCAGCGCCCGGGCCACCCGTGCGGCCTGCCGGGACACCGATACGGTGAGACCGCCTGGCATGTTCGTGACGAGGTAGGACGTCTTGTGTGCCAGATCGAAAACGAAGCGGACCATGCCGTCGCGGTGGCGGAAAACGCGGATGTCTTTGATGACGCCCCTGTTTTCGGGCCAGACGGTGTCGCTATCGGGCAGCGTCACACCATGCAGGTCGAGGACGATACGCGCGGGATGAGAGAGGGAAAAGGAACGCCAGACGAGATCCCGCGCCGCGGAAAGCTGCACGAGCCATGCCTGCCGCGTGGCGTGGACAATGGGCTCACCAACCCGAATGGCGCCCCGCGCTCCCGATACGAAACCGCAACAGAGCGCGACAGTGACGACGAAAAGAAGACGTTTCACCGGTCCAAGCTTCTGAGAATCTCCTCTCCCCGCGGCGACAGACTGCGCAGCCGCGCCTGCCGGCCATCATCGGTCACCGAAAGCGAAACGTCAATATCGCCCCCGAGCACGCCGCCGCGCTCCGGCCATTCGATCAGAAAGGCCGTGTGCCCGTCATCATAATCACGCCAGCCGATCGCATCGAGTTCGGCGCAATCCCGCAGCCGATACAGATCGGCATGCACGATCCGCAGGTCTTCCAGCGCGTATTCTTCGACCAGGGTATAGGTAGGGCTCTTCACCGCCCCTGCATATCCGCGTCCGGCCAGGATGGCTGCGGCGAGCGCGGTCTTGCCGGCACCGAGATCACCGCGCAGCAAAATCCGGTCGCCCGCCTGCAATTTCGGCCCAAGCACCGCGCCAAGATGTGTAGTCTGCGCCTGATCGGCGAGCCGCCAGTTCAGAGATAGTGACTGAGACACCCCGGGATCTCCCTGACCACGTCACGGGCGACAAGGCCGCGGGGTCCGATCCGCGCTGCAGCGGCATCCCCGGCATGCGCGTGCAGAAATACACCGGCTATCGCGGCGGACCGCGCATCGCTGCCCTGGGCCCGTAACGATCCGATTATCCCCGCCAGGACATCGCCCATCCCCGCTGTCGCCATCCCGGGATTCCCGAAGGGGCACACCCATGTCGCCGCGCCGTCATCGATGATCGTGCCGCCACCCTTTAATACGCATACCGCTGCATAGCGCCGCGCAATGGCGCGCGCCGCCCCCGGCCGGTCCGCACTCACGTCGGCGACCGCACAGCCGAGCAGGCGCGCCGCTTCGCCTTCGTGTGGCGTCACAACATCGGCCGCCACACCCCCCTCCTGCGCAAGCCAATAGAGTCCATCGCCATCCACCACGGTCGGGATGCGCCGTTCGGTCCACGCGGCCCACTGCGCCGCCGCGAACGGGCCGCGCCCGAGTCCGGGTCCGATCACGACCACGTCGGCCCGCGCCCACATGCGCCCTGCCTGCGAAGCCTCGAGCGCGATCAGTTCCGGATAGGCTGCAGAGAGCCCGGGCGCATTGCACGCATGCACGACCGCCGCCACGAGGCCTGCTCCCGCGCGATAGGCGCCGGCCGCCGCCAGCCGCACCGCGCCTGGCATCCCTTCGTCTCCGCCGATCACGAGGACCGTGCCGGCCATGCCCTTGTGGGCATGCCACGGCCGGTGTACGAGACAGTCACGCAGGAAACCGGCGCCGGGGATGAGCGCGCGTACCGGCCCCTCGCATGAGGCCGGCGCCACCTGCTGGAATTGTCCACAATGCTCGCGCCCCGCACCCGTCCAGATACCGATTGCCGTCGCACCATCGAGATAGGTAACGCGCGCCCGGTACGCCCTCTCCGCCACGGTGCCCCGATCCGGATCAACGCAGGCCGGTATCCCCAGGGCCACGATCGGGGCCCGCGCCTGCGCCAGCATGGCCAGCGTCTGTGGCGCACATGCAGTGGCGACGCCGCCATCGAGGACCGCATCGACGATGACCTCGGCTGCGTCCAGGCGACTGCCAATCTCTTCCATGCCGCCGGCCATGACAATCCGCCCCCGCGTCTGCAGGGACTCCTGCCAGAGGGTGGCCGACGGCCAGGGCGAGACGCCGCCTATGACCGCCACCGTGCGTGCCGCGGGAAACCGCAGTGTGATGTCATCGGTCACGGCGTGCACGCAAGCCTCTGCCTGCGCGGCGTCTTTGTTCCGGGCCCGCCATGCACGCAGACCCGCACGATCGTAGAGGGCGACGGGCTCAGGCCGCTCCGTCATGGCCGGGAAACAGATGGGCGCGGTAGTGGCGCAGCTCGGCGATCGACTCGAGGATGTCATCGAGCGCACGGTGGGTGTTCTGCTTGCTGAATCCACCCATCCATTCGGGACGCCAGCGGCGGATCAGTTCCTTGACGCTGCTTACATCGAGATTGCGGTAATGCAGATAGGATTCGAGGGTGGGCATGAGCCGGGCCAGAAAGCGCCGGTCCTGACAGATGCTGTTGCCGCACAGTGGCGACCGGTTCCGCGCAACGAGCGGCTCCAGAAACGCCAGCGTCTGCCGCTCGGCTTCCGCCAAGCCGATCTGCGAGGCGCGGATGCGATCGACGAGACCCGATTGCCCATGGGTCTTCTGATTCCATTCGTCCATGCCGCGCAGCACCTCGTCTGTCTGGTGAATGGCGAGCACCGGACCCTGGGCGATCACGTTCAGCTGACTATCGGTCACCACGGTCGCAATCTCGATGATCGTATCCGTATCGGGCCGGAGTCCTGTCATCTCCAGATCGATCCAGACGAGGGCGTTCGGATCCTGCGGCATGCCTTCCTCCGGCAAATGAGCTTAAACACAACCAGTACGCGAATGCGCGACTCTAGCACAGCCGCAAGCGCCCCCCAAGGCGGCCGGCCAGTGTTCCGCCACAGGGAGGACGGGCGACGCCATCTTGCGGCAATCCGCGCAGAACACCCATGGACGACCTCTGCACACTTTCCGGCAAGGCCTGCGAGGGCGGCATCGCGCCGTTGACGCCAACGGCGCGGCGCGCATTCCTTTCGCCGGTTCCCCGCTGGTCCCTCGACGCCGGAGCCGCGGCCATCCGCCGCGAAGTCGTCTTCAAAAACCTTTACGCGACCATGGTCTTCGTGAGCGTATATACCGACCGTTGCACGGTGCGCCATACGACCCACGCGATCGCCGCCCTGAGCGGAAACGACTCCTTCTGCGCCGCCCGCATCGACGCGCTGCCTGCCTCAGGCCTCGCGCCGTCCCGAGAAAGCCTTGGCGAGCGTGCCACGGTCTATGTATTCGAGCTCTCCACCTACCGGTACGCCATAGGCGATACGCGTGGCGAGCAATCCCCGGCGGTGCGCGATCTCACTGATATAGTGTGCCGTGGCCTCCCCCTCTACGGTGGCATTCGTCGCCAATATCACCTCGCGGACCGCGCCGCCTTCCAGAAGATTCTCGAGCCGCGGGATCCCGATCTGCTCCGGACCGATTCCCTCGAGCGGCGACAACCGTCCCATCAGTACGAAATAGGTGCCAGAAAACGCACCCGACTGCTCCAGGGACACGAGATCCGCCGGGGATTCCACCACGCACAAAAGGCCCGTCGCGCGCCGCGGTGACGCGCAGATCGTACACATTTCCGTTTCACTAAAATTGTTGCAGACCTGACAGTGGCCAACGCGCGCCACCGCCTGCTCGAGAGCGCGTGCGATGTCTCTTGCCGCCGCGCGATCCCGCCCAAGCAGATGAAACGCGATCCGCTGCGCGGCCTTCGGGCCGATGCCGGGCAGGCGGCGCAGCGCCCGCTTCAGCGCCTCTATGGCTTCGCTTTCGTGAACCATCAAAAAGGCAGATTGAGTCCGGGGATATTGAGGCCCGCCGTGAGGCCCTGGAGTCTGTCCTGGCTCAGCTGCTCGGCCTTGCGCAGGGCATCGTTCATGGCCGCCGCAAGAAGGTCCTCGATGACTTCCCGCTCTTCCTGCATGAGCGCGCCGTCGATCTGCACCTTGCGCACCACGTTGCGGCAGGTAACGGTCACCTTCACGAGCCCGCCGCCCGCCTGTCCCTCCACCTCGATCGTGGCAAGCTGCTCTTGCGCCTTGCGCAGGTTTTCCTGCATGGCCTGCGCCTGCTTCATTAACTGCCCCAACCCGCCTTTCATAGAACCTCCGCACAGAAACCGGCGGCCGTCTCCCATTGGGCGATCGGCAGCCGCCGGTGCAATTGTCATGAAATCGTCCTGCCGCCCGTTGCCGCCGCATGCTGACGGCCGCGCCGCCAAGGGGCGCAAAGACCCTAAATGGGCAGCAAACCGCCCGCACGCCGCCCTTTTGCCGCGATCAAAACGGCTATCCACCTTCCGTTCGCACGAGGGGCCGACAATAAGGTCTGCGCTGCCGCGTGGACCTCCCGCTTCTTCCAGGAGACCCGCTCAATCCCGTACCGGCCGCACACTTTCTTCCTGCACCCGTGCGTTGAACTCCCGCCGCAGCGCTTCGACGGCCGGATCGCTCTGCAAGGCCGTGAGCGCCTCCTGCATGGCCCGATCATCGGCCTGCCGGCGCAGGTTCGCGGGGGTCGCCGCCGTGCTCGTGCCGGATGTCACCGACAGGATCACCGGGTGCCCATAATGGGTACTGAGCGCCTCCCGCAACAACCGGACCCGTTCGTCGTTCAAAAGATGCGCCGCCGCCGGATCGAGGCTGAGCGACACCCGGTCCTCACCCATGCGCGTGAGCACCGCATTCTGGGCCAAATGCCGCACAAGCCCCGTAAGCGGCAATGCCTCGAGTACCGCCGCACCTTCCAGTGCCGTCGCGGCCTGTCCGCCGCCAGCGCGCGCCGCGGGTGCTGCCTCCTGAACCGGTGCGGGGGCCGCGGCCGGCGCGGATCCTGGCACCGCCATTTCCCTTTCTGCCTGCGGCGCCGGCTGCGCGCGCGGTGGTGGCGCCGATCGTGCCGGTGCGGCCGTAGAAGCCGCGGCCACCCGCCCCCCGGACGGCGCTTCCGCGAGCCTGAAGGCGAGCATCCGCAGCAAGGTCATCTTCACACCCGTGCGCGGATCCGGCGCCACCCCCAGCTGGCGGCGGCCCAGACAGCCGATCTCGTAATACAGCTGGATCTCATCGGCAGCAAGCGGCGCCCCGGCGGCGACCACCGGCGCCCACGCCTCCGCCACCGGACACTCCGCCTTCGCAAGCGCGAGCTCATGCAGCGCCCGCAGCAGCTCGTCCAGCAGCGCCTCCATCCCGAAACCGAGCGTGTAGGCCTCTTCCGCCAGATCCATCACCTCGCGCGCATCATGACGCGCCAATGCCTCGATCAGCCGCCGCACGAAATCCGGCGCTATGAGACCCAGCATCTCCTGCACGGCGCCGGCCCGCACCCGTCCGCCACCGGCCGCCAGGGCCTGATCCGCAAGGCTCAGCGCATCGCGCACACTGCCATCGGCGGCCCGCGCCAGTGCCGCCAGCGCCGGCTCCTCGTATTCGATCTCTTCGGCGCCGAGCACGCGCCGCAGCTGGGCGGCGATCTGGTCGTCGCGCAGGCGGCGCAGCGTAAACTTGAGACAGCGCGACAACACCGTGACCGGCAGGCGCTGCGGATCGGTTGTGGCGAGAATGAACTTGACGTGCGGGGGCGGCTCTTCGAGGGTTTTCAGCAGCGCGTTGAAGCTATGCGCCGACAACATGTGGACTTCGTCGATCAGGTAGACCTTGAATCGCCCACGCGTCGGCGCGTACTGGACATTGTCGAGCAGCTCCCGCGTGTCGTCGACCTTGGTGCGTGATGCCGCATCCACCTCGATCAGGTCGATGAACCGTCCCTCATCGATTTCCCGGCAAGCCGCGCACTGCCCGCAGGGTTCGGCCACGACCCCCTGCTCGCAATTCAGGGCCTTGGCCAGGATGCGGGCCACGGTGGTCTTGCCGACGCCGCGAATGCCACTGAAAAGATAAGCGTGATGGAGACGTCCTGCGGCCAAGGCATAACGGAGCGCCTCGACGACTGGCTCCTGGCCGACGAGCTCGGCAAACGTACGCGGCCGCCACTTGCGTGCGAGCACCAAATAGCTCATCGAGATCCTCAAGCACCAATAGGGTGGCGGCTTGGGCCGGCCCTTCACTGCACCCGACCGGATCGCTGCGGCTGCTTCCTTCCGGACCTGACCGGGTTCACGATCGATCGCCACAGCGGGGGTCGACCGTCACCGCCATAACGCGTTTTTCTGCCTGCGCGCCGGATTGCTCCGACGGACCAGAGATTACCACACTTTCCGGTACAGGGCCTACCGGCGGCACGCCTGCGGGCGGCGTTTGGGTGATTTGCGCACCTGCCTTTTTCGTGGCAGCCTTGAGCCAGCCATCAGACCAGCCCATCCCGGCGAAACGGCCATGCCGCAGCGCACATCCGACCCGCAACCGTCCCCGCGTCCGCCGCGCATAGCCTGGCGCGACCGGCTGCCCGACCTTTTGGGTGACCTGTACCATGCCTTGCTGACCATGGGCTGGCCCCGCTTCGTGCTGGGTGTCGGCCTGCTCTTTCTCGGCGTCAACATGCTGTTCGCCCTTGCCTACTGGGCGCAGCCGGCCGCGATCGTCCATTCCCGCCCCGGATCCTTCCTGGATGCCTTCTTTTTCAGCGTCCAGACCATGGCGACGATCGGCTACGGCATCATGTATCCGGGCACGTTCTTCGCCAACATCCTGATGACGCTCGAATCCCTCGTCGGCCTCTTCGGGCTTGCGCTCGCCACCGGCCTTGCCTATGCGCGTTTTTCACGCCCCCGCGCCCGCATCGTCTTCACCCGCCATGCGGTCGTCAGCGCCTATTACGGCGTACCGACACTCATGTTCCGCGCCGCCAACAAGCGCGGCAACCAGATTCTCGAGGCGCGTGTCGAGGCGACACTGTTGCGCAACGAGGTAAGTCCCGAAGGCCACGCCATGCGCCGCTTCTACGACCTGCCCCTGCTGCGCAAGAGCAATCCCACCTTCTCCTACTCCTGGATGATCATGCACCCGATCACAAAGGAAAGCCCCCTCTATGGCTACGACTACAACCAGCTGCGCACCGCCGACGCGCAGATCGTCGTCATTTTGTCCGGTCTCGACGAAACCCTTTCCCAGGGCATCCACGCGCGCTACGTCTACCGGCCTGAGGACATCCTGCTCCGCCACCGCCTGGAAGATGTGCTCTCCAAGCGGGGGGACACCTACGTCGTCGACTACAGCCGCTTCGATAATGTGATACCGGATGTCTCCGGCGAGATACCGCCGCCCTGAGGCGGCACGCGGGGCCCCGGTTTACGCGAAGGCCCGGGCCCTTCTCCGCCGGCCGGCCCCTGTGCCCCTTGGGGTAACCCGTGACTGCCGGGTGGCGCCCAGCAGGCTGGGCGTTGACAAACGCTCTCGTGCCAGAGTAATTTAGACTCAGTCAAAAGCACACTGGCCGAAAGGTCAGGTCGCAAAGTCACCGGTCTAAGGGGGATACCCTATGACAGCGGGACCGCCGGCACAGCGCCAGCCATGGGAACATCGGCTGGACACACCGCATCACGATGGACAGGGGCGCGATCCCGCGCAGGTCCGCTTAAGCGCCTGTCCAGGTCGTTCCTTCCTGCATAGCCCTTCCCTCGCCTGAAAACCGGTGTTTGACGCAGCAGAGGCGCGCGCCGCTACGGCCGCGCGGTACCGCACGCCAGGAGAGCAGGCACTTGATCGCACACATTGAACGCGAGACGCGCGCGCCGGGAATCGCATCGTTTGAGCCGGATCACTACGCCGTCAATCTCGTCCGGCGGGCCGTCACCAACAATCAGGACGTCCTGCTTTCCGCCAACGGGCTTGGCACGATTCTCCTTTTGCCCGCCCGCGGCGGGTACTGGCCGCACGTCGCCGACATGCGCGCGTTCTGTACGCTCGCGGCGGCCCATGTACAGGTCCGCACGGTAGCGCCCAACGACCCCCTGCGTCCTCTGCCCTCCAACGCAGGCCGCCCGATCCGGGAGCTTTTGTGGGAGGCAGCCTTTCATGCATCGGATGGCCGCCTGATGGCCGGCTGTTACCGCGATGACGTAGTCGAACTCTTGCAGTGGCCGAACATGACCCGGCTTCCCGTCACACCCAACAGCATACGGATGGCCGCGCTCTTTGCCCGGCAGCCGACGTCGCTCACCATCGCCCGTTCCCTTCTGAAGGTGGAGTTCAGTGAGCTCTCCCGGTTCTACAGTGCCGCGCGCGCGGCCGGTTTCGCGCATGCCGTGAATCGCAAGACCGCGGAACCCGAGCTCGCGCCGCATCGCAGCCAGGGCTTGTTGTCAGCCTTGTTCCAGCGCATCACCAGGCTCTGATCCCATGGCGCACAAGATCCTCTTTGCAGGCCCGGTCGGAGCCGGAAAAACCACGGCCATCAGCACCATCAGCGACATCCCCGTCGTGGCCACCGAGGCGCGCGCAACCGACGACACGCAGCTCATCAAGTCGCATACGACGGTGGCGATGGACTACGGCATCCTGAATCTCGAAGGCGGCACCAAGATCCATCTCTACGGAACACCCGGACAGGAACGTTTCAGTTTCATGTGGGACATCGCCACAGCGGGCGGGATCGGCCTCGTCCTCCTCTCCGACAACAGCCGCCCTGACCCGCTCGCGGATCTCACGTTCTACCTCGAGGCCTTCGCCGGCTTCATTGCCCGCACTGCCGTCGTCATCGGCGTCAACCGCATGGAGGGCTATCCGGAGCCGCGGCTTTCGGCCTATCAGGAGCGCCTGGAAAGCCTGAATCTCCATGTGCCAGTGTTCGAGGTGGACCCACGGTCACGCGCAGACATGAAGACGCTCCTGCTGGCGCTGCTCGCCACTTTGGATCCCGGACTGGACCGCTGATGAGCGCCGTGCACGAGCCGGACACCCTGCTTTCCCTGCGCGGTTTCGGCGTCGCCTTCGGGGAACGGACCATCCTGAGCGCGGTCGATCTCCACATTCCCGATCGCCACCTCTGCGTCCTCCTCGGGCCCGGCGGCACCGGCAAATCGACGCTCCTGCGCACACTTGCGGGTTTCAACGACAGCAATCCGTCCCTGCGCACCTGGGGGCAGGCATGGTATTGCGGCCGCCCGCTCACCGAGTCCACGCGGCCTGCCCTCGTTTCGCAGAGCGCGCGCCTCATGATGGCGAGCCTGTTCGAAAATATCGTTCACGAATTGCCGGAACGCCACGCGCTCACGAATCTCGAACAGCGCGATCTCGCCCAGCGCCTGCTGCTCGAGGCCGGCCTGAAGGAACTGCTGGCACGGCTGGACGAGCCCGTGATTCACCTCTCCCTTGCCGAACAGCGGCACATCGCCACCTTGCGGCTCGTGGCCGCCAGCCCGCGTCTTTTGCTGCTCGACGAACCGACGACGGGTTTGTCCGACGAGGAGGCGGCGCGTTTTCTCGCTTATCTTCTCGAGGAAGCCAAGCGCCGGTCGGTGCTGATCGTTTTGCACAATCAGGCCCAGGCACGCCGCCTTGGCGGGACGGTTGCCCTCCTCGCCGGTGGTGCCGTACAGGCCGTCTCGCCCAGCGAGACCTTCTTTGGCGCGCCGGCATCAACCGCCGCCCGCGACTTCGTGCGCACCGGTTCCTGCGCCCTGCCGGCACCCGACGCCGACCCGGCCACCCTGGATCCCGCCGTGCTGCCGCGCCCGCCGCTTCCTCCGGCGGCGCGCGCCTATGTAAGTGACAGTTTCGGCCCGCGCGGTTTCCTGTGGCTCAAAAAGAGCCGGCTCGCCGGCACACCGCGGCCCGGCATCGTCGACGACATCGACTACGACCTGAAGGCCTTGAAACGGGTCGGCATCACCTGTCTCGTCACCCTCACGCGCACGCCGCCCGATACAGCCGCGCTCGCTCGTCATGCCATCGAGAACGTCTGGCTGCCTATCGATGACATGGGGGCCCCGAGTCTCGTCGAGGCCGCCCGCTTGTGCCAGACCCTGGACGGGCGCCTGGCCGCCGGCGATGTCATCGCAGTCCACTGCCGTGCCGGCCTTGGCCGCACTGGCACCATACTCGCCGCCTACCTCATCTGGGAGGGCCAGTCTGCCTTGTCGGCCCTGGAAAGCGCGCGCCGTATCGAGCCGCGCTGGGTCCAGTCCGACATCCAGGTCAAGTTCCTGGAACAGTTTGCCCGCGTCCTGTCTGGCGCAGGCCAACACAGACCACCGGCCATGGTGCCCGGCGGGATGTGAGTCATTCCGTTCACCCACACGCAACAACGAATAAGGAGAGAAACAAATGGCCAGCAACCTTGATACAGCCCTGCAACAAGCCGTCAGCAATATCCCGGAATGCGTCGCCGCCGGTTATGTGGATCTGTCCACCGGCATGATGCTCGGCATCCGCACCATCGACTCGCACCCACAGCAGGTCCTCGAGTTGCTTGCCGCCGCGACGGCCGACCTCTTTCAGGGATCGAACGTTTCCATGATCGAGAACCTGTTCAAGAAGGCGCGCGGCATTGATCCCGGCAACAATCATCATTATTTCCAGGAGATCATCGTCAACAGCGACAACCTCCTCCATATCTTCTTGCGCAGCAAGAGCAACGAGGAATACGTGGTCTGTTTCGTCTGCCGCAAGTCGGCAAACCTCGGCATGGCCCTCACCAAGGCACGCGGCGCCATGCCGGCCGTGGAAGCGGCGGTCTGAGCGCAGGCACCGCCGGCCTTCGGGCCGGCGGTGCCATTTGCCCGCGTGACTTCGCCTTCTGGAGAATTCTCATGACGCCCCCGTCCACCGCATCGGGAAACGATGCCCACGCAAGCGCGCTGCGTTCCGTTTTGCGCGAACTCAATGCCTCGGCGGCAGACGTCGAGGCGTCCGCCCTGATGTCCACCGACGGCTTCATGATCGCAGCCGTGCTCGGCGACAAAGCCGACCCGGACCGTTTTGCGGCCATGTGCGCATCTTTGCTCGCCCTGACGGACCGCGCCGCGCAGGAGATCTCGCGCGGACGGCTAAAACAGGTGCTGATCGAAGGGGAGACCGGCCTCATGCTGCTGGTACAGGTCGGCACCGATGCGCTCCTTGCCATCGCCGCCCGTCCCACCATAAACCTCGGCATGTTGTTCATCGAGGCGCGCAAGACTGCGCTAAAGCTCGCCACCAAGATCCGCGGCTGACCTGGGCCACAGGGCCGCGCCCTGCGGGCCGGCCGGGGCAGCCTCCCTTGGGCACCGTCCGGACGCCTGCTTTTTGGTTCCCTCTGCGTACCGGCAACCCCGCGCAGCCGCTCCGCAACCCACACGGGCACCCCTCCCCCTTCCTCCCGTGGCACGGGATCCGTACGCACAGACACCGGCGGCCCGCCCTCCGGTACAGCCCGCATGCGCACGCAAGGTGCTGGGTGGCGCCTTCAAAAGGGGCGGCCCCGCGCCGATCCGTCACGGATGGTGGGCGGACTGCAGGTGGAGAATGAGCGTGGCGAGCCTGCGGGCCTGCAGGGGCGTGGCAAGCCCGCCCGGCATGGCCCGGAAACCCGCCCATGCGCCGGAGACGCCCACAGCGATCGCCTCCGCCAACTGCCGGCTGGCACCCGGCCGCCCTCTGTAGCGGGCGCTGATGGCGGCGAAGGCTGGCCCCACGGCGCCTCTGTAAATCCGGTGACAGCTGAGACAGGCGAGATGCTGCCTCCTTATATAGGCCCTGAGCGCGTGCGCAGCAGGCCCCCCGCCCATGACCTCCCCCATCATCCTGTGCCCCGTCATCGGGTGCCCCATCATGCCCCGATCCATCAATCCCTGATCCATCGGGCCCATCTGCGCAAGCAGCACAGAGTCCTGTGTTGCCCTCACCCCTGTCACCCAGCCGGTGAGGCCGATCGCCCCGGCGAGCGCGACGACCACGATCGTCCCTGCGTTCCTCATGGCGATCCTCCTGGCAAGGCGAGCCGCGCCCGAATCCCCGCGTCTGCGCGGCACTCAGGCTTTCCCGCTCCGGACTCATGACTTTCCACCGTTCCGATCGTTTCAGGATGGGGGCAGGAAAAGCCCCGGCACCAGAGACCGAAGGCCGGGCACGGCGCGAAGACGGGGGCATCCCGGCAGGGTGTGCGGCATTCCAGCCGCCGGGGTCCGCTTCGCGCCCCGGGGCCTGCCGCTGCCGGATCGGCAAAAGTCCCTCAAAATCGGCAGGTAACCTTGCCAGTTCATCTGACGAGAGGTAGGCTCTGCGTATGCCAGTCGAACCCGCTGATACCGCCCTCGAAATCGTGGTGGCCGAGCTCGCGCTCGCCATGCGGCATCTGGTCCGGCGCCTGCGGGCGGAAGCCAACCCCAACGCGCTCACTTTGTCGCAGCTCGCGGCGATGGCACGGCTCGCCGAATACGGCGCCCTCACCACCGCGGATCTCGCCCGCGCCGAATGCATAAAACCCCAGTCCATGGGCGCCATCCTCGGCAGTCTCGAGCGGGATGGTCTGGTCCTGCGCACGCCGCACCCGACCGATGGCCGCCAGATCCTCTTTGCGCTCACGACCCTCGGCAAGGAAGAGCACAGGCGCCGGGGCATCGCCAAACGGGCGTGGCTGCTGGCCGCCCTTGCAAAACTCCCCGCAGGCGAACTCGCGGCACTGACTGCGGCCATTCCGCTGATAAAGCGCCTCGGCGATCTTTAAGGCCCCTCGCCCAGGTCACGGACCAGAAAACCATGCACAACGCACCCCATCCTTTTGGAGCACCCTGACGACCCATGACCGCAACCGCCCTCGATCCGAAAACCGCCCTTATCGTGATCGATCTCCAGAAGGGCACCGCCGCCCTTCCCACCGTACACCCCGTCGGCGACATTGCGCGGCAGGCCGGGCGGCTTGCCGCTGCATTCCGCGCACGGGAACTGTCCGTCATCCTCGTCAATGTCACCGGCCGCTCGCCCGGCCGCACCGAGCAATCCTTCCGGTCCGGCGCACTCCCGCCTGACTGGACAGAGCTCTTGCCGGAGCTCGGCCGCGCACCGGATGACCTCGTGATCAGCAAACAGACCTGGGGCGCCTTCACGGACACCGATCTTACGCTGTGTCTGCGCGCCACCGGGATCACGCAGGTCGTGCTTGCCGGGATCGCCACCAGCATCGGTGTCGAATCGACTGCCCGTCAGGCCCACGAACTGGGCTTCAACGTCACCCTCGCCGTCGACGCCATGACCGACTTGAACGCCG
>JAJYDN010000005.1 GCA_021777535.1 Pseudomonadota bacterium | reverse complement strand
CGTCTATCACGCTCGCATCGGGACTTTTCAGGGTGAGCCGATAGGCCTGGCTGCGGCGCAGGAAGCGGTGACGATGGCGGTGGCTGAAGAACGCCTTGAAGGCCTCCACGGCGCCGTTCGCCGGATTCGCCCGGGCGACCGGCGCGGCGCCCAGCGCAAGCAGGCAGAGCAGGCTAGCGAGAAGGTTCGTCCGCATCCGGATCCGCAAGCCACGCGAGATAGGCCGGCAGTCCCCGTTCAACGGGCAGGGCGAGGATTTCGGGCAACTCATAGGGGTGCATGGCGTGCAACCGTTTTTCAAGGTCTTCATAGTTCGAGCGTGCAACCTTAATGATCAAGAGGCTCTCGGTGGCCGATTCGGTCTGTCCGCGCCAACGATAGACGGAGCGGGCTGTTGTGATGTTGACGCAGGCCGCGAGCTTTTGTTCCACGAGGGCCTCCGCCAGCCGGTCGGCGGCGTCCTCGGGGCAGGTGCACAGCACAATGCAGGCGTCGGTCATGCGCTTTCGGTCTGGTCCCTTTCCGGTCCGCGCCGCCCTTGCGGAAACTTTTGGTCGGATCTCCGGAACCCGCAGGCGATTTAGACGTCTTAAAGGAGGCCTACCTGTCTCTCATGGCAGGAGACTCCTCCTTAATGATTGGGGGCGCTATCCCGGTACAGGGGATAGCGCCCCCCTTTTTCCGATTCTATACCATACGGATCGCGATCATCACCTCCGGATGGACAGTACATGACAGAGACCGCTTTCCGCTTCGATACCGGCGCGACCGAGATCGCCGGCTATCTCCGCGACACGGGCACGGGTCCCGTGGGGATTTTCGTGCACGGCTTCCGCTCCGATTGCCGGGGCGACAAGGCGACCGCGCTCGCGCAGCACGCGGCGGCCCGCGGCTACAGCTGGGTGCGGTTTGATCTGGCGGGCCATGGGGAGTCGGGCGGGCGTTTTGCCAATGAGAGTCTGTCTACGTGGCTTGCCAATCTGCGCGCGCTCGCCAGCCGTTTCGCCCCCCGGCCGCTCGTTCTCGTGGGTTCCAGCCTTGGCGCCTGGCTTGCCGTCCTTCTCGCCCGCGAATGGCAGACGGTGGGCGGTCTCGTTTTGGTGGCCCCGGCGTTCAACTTTCTCCAGCGCGGCTACGCGTCGCTGCCGCCTGCGCAGCGGCAGCGCTGGCAGGCCGAAGGCCGTATGGCGCTGCCGGATCCGTACGGGCCGCCCGGTGCGACTTATGAGCTCCCCTATGGCCTCATCGAAGATGCCGCCCGTCACGATGTGTTGTCGGCCCCCGTGGCGCTCGCCTGTCCGGTGACAGTGCTGCACGGCAGCGACGATGAGCTCGTGCCGGTCGCCATCGGCGAAACCTTCTTCCGGCAGCTCTCGGCGCCCCACAAGGAGCTCGTCGTCGTGCCAGCGGGCGATCACCGTCTGACCGGCGCGTTGCCGGAGATCGTGTCCGCCGTCGACCGCGTCTGGGGGCGCCTATGATGTCCTGGCTGTTCCGTTTCGTTCTTTTTCTGCCCCTCATCGAAGTCGTCGGCATCATCCTGGTCTGGGCGGCCGTGGGCCCCTGGTGGACCATCGGCGCCCTGGTGGGCGGCTCACTCTTGGGTTTTGTGCTTTTGCGGATCTCGCCGTTGCGCACGGCCGTGGAAGTGCGCGCGCACGTGCTCCGGGGCGAGATGCCGGGGCCGGCCATGTTTGGCGGCCTGTCGCTTGGTCTCGCGGGCCTGCTCCTGCTGGTGCCCGGATTCTTCACGGATTTTCTGGCACTCATTTTGCTCTTTGGACCCGCGCGCACGCTCCTTTTTGGCAGGCTGCCCGATGGCGCGGCCCCGCCCCTGCGTCCGCCCTCCGCCGGCCAGCCGCCGATCGAGGCCGTCTTTCGTGCAGACCACGACGAGGCCCCTTGACAAGGGTGGCGGCTTGTTTATGATTGGCACTCACTGAACGCGAGTGCTAGCAACTTCGGCTGCACCCGCCAGCCGTGTATCTCTCGGATAGGAGATCCCCATGAAGGCTCAGACTCATAAACAATCAGGAGAAAGCACCATGAATATCCGCCCCTTGCACGACCGCGTGCTTGTGCGCCGCCTGGAGGAGGAACGCAAGTCCGCCGGTGGCATCGTGATCCCCGATACGGCGAAGGAAAAGCCGATCCAGGGTGAGATCGTCGCTGTGGGCAAAGGCAAGATTCTCGAGAGCGGTGACGTCCGTCCGCTGGACGTGAAGGTCGGCGACAAGGTGTTGTTCGGCAAATACGCGGGCACCGAGGTCAAGGTCGGCAACGAAGAACTGCTCGTCATGCGCGAAGAAGACGTCGTCGCGATCATCGGCTAAGTCACGAACTTCAACGAGGAAACGAACATGGCAGCAAAAGACGTATTATTTGGTGATCCCGCCCGCATTCGCATGCTGCGCGGCGTCAATATCCTGGCCGATGCAGTCAAGGTCACGCTGGGTCCGAAGGGCCGCAACGTGGTGCTCGACAAATCCTTCGGTGCCCCGACCATCACCAAAGACGGTGTGTCGGTCGCCAAAGAGGTCGAGCTCAAGGACAAGTACGAAAACATGGGCGCCCAGATGGTGAAGGAAGTCGCCTCCCAGACCTCCGACATCGCCGGTGACGGCACCACCACGGCGACCGTGCTCGCGCAGGCCGTCTTGCGCGAAGGCCTGAAGTCGGTCGCCGCCGGGATGAACCCGATGGACCTGAAGCGCGGCATCGACAAGGCCGTGACCGCCGCGGTCGAGGCCCTGAAGAAGCTGTCCAAGCCCTGCTCGGCGCACAAGGAAATCGCCCAGGTCGGCACGATCTCGGCGAACTCCGATGAGTCGATCGGCAAGATCATCGCCGAGGCGATGGACAAGGTCGGCAAGGAAGGCGTCATCACCGTCGAAGAGGGCTCGGGCCTCGAAAACGCGCTCGAGATCGTCGAGGGAATGCAGTTCGACCGTGGCTATCTGTCTCCCTATTTCGTCAACAAGCAGGAGACGATGACGGCGGACATCGAGAGCCCCTACATCCTCATCTACGACAAGAAGATCTCCAATATCCGTGAGCTGCTGCCGATCCTCGAAGGTGTCGCGAAGGCCGGCCGTCCGCTGCTCATCATCGCCGAGGACGTCGAAGGCGAGGCGCTCGCCACCCTGGTCGTCAACAACATCCGCGGCATCATCAAGGTCTGCGCCGTCAAGGCCCCGGGCTTTGGCGACCGCCGCAAGGCCATGCTCCAGGATATCGCCATTCTGACCGGCGGCCAGATGATCTCCGAAGAGATCGGCATGACGCTCGAGAACGCGAGCATCGACGTCCTGGGCTCGGCCAAGCGCGTGCAGGTCAGCAAGGAGAACACCACGATCATCGATGGCGCCGGCAATTCCAAGGACATCGAGGCGCGCGTCAAGCAGATCCGTGCGCAGATCGAGGAAGCCACCTCGGACTATGATAAGGAGAAGATGCAGGAGCGCGTGGCCAAGCTCGCCGGGGGCGTTGCCCTGATCAAGGTTGGGGCGGCCACGGAAGTGGAAATGAAGGAAAAGAAGGCGCGCGTGGAAGATGCCCTGCACGCGACCCGCGCGGCGGTCGAGGAAGGCGTGGTTCCGGGTGGCGGCGTGGCCCTCATCCGTGCCCTGCAGGACATGAAGGTCAAGGGCGACAACCATGACCAGGATGTCGGCATCCAGATTGCCCGGCGGGCGATGGAAGAGCCGCTGCGCCAGATCGTCATGAACGCCGGTCTCGAGGGTTCGGTGGTCCTGTCGAAAGTGGCCGACGGCAAGGGCAGCTATGGGTTCAATGCGGCCACCGGCGAGTATGGCGACATGCTGGCCATGGGCATCCTGGATCCGACCAAGGTGACCCGTACGGCGCTGCAGAACGCGGCATCCGTTGCCGGCCTCATGATCACCACCGAAGCGATGATTGCCGAGCTTCCGCAGGAAGAAAAGCACGCTCCGGCGGGCGGTGGTGGCATGGGTGGCATGGGTGGCATGGGTGGCATGGACGGGATGATGTAATTCCTTTTCGGTCCCCGCAAGGGATGGGCAGCCGGCCTGGCCGGCTATCCATCCCCGCAAACCCCCGGCGAGGAATGCCTTGCCGGGGGTTTTTCTATTCCAACATTTACCCCGTAGAGTTAGCCGTTATACGCAATTATCCTGCGTATAACGGCTAACCTCTCCGGCCCCGTAATCGTACCGTATCGGGGGTTTTCGGCCAGCCCTCATTACGCCCGGTCACAACAAGGTGAAGGTGGCCAAACAACACCTTACCTTATCAAGCCGGGCCACCGTCCATTCACGCCACGCACCCCCACGCCCCTCGCCGCTCATGCCGCATCTCCCGCCTCCTCGAACAGCCGCAAATACGGCTCGAAGCGAAAGCGGCGGTTGCGCGCGTAGCCGGTGATCTCGCGCAAGAGACCAATGCCTTCGAGCCGGGCCACGATCTGGTTGGCGCCGGCGGGGGTGGTGCCCAGCCACTGGCGCACGGTGGCCACATTCACGATGGGGTGGTCGAAGAGGCGATCCATCACGCGCTGGCCGTTGGCCGCCGCCCGGCCCAGGTGCCCGGTGATCTTGGCGCGGTAGTCCTCGCGCATCCTCAAGATCGCGGCGGCAGTCGCCGTGGCCTCGCGGCTAACCACGATCACGCCGTCGAGAAAGAAGGCGAGCCAGCCTTCCCAGTCGCCGGCGTCGCGCACGGCTTGCAGGCGCTCGTAGTATTCGGCGCGATGGCGCTTGAAGTAATGCGACAAATACAGCACCGGGCGGGACAGCAAACGTTTTTCTGTGAGCAGAAAGGCGATCAGCAAACGCCCAATGCGGCCATTGCCATCCAGAAACGGATGGATGGTTTCGAACTGGGCGTGGGCCAGCCCGACCTGGATCAGCGGCGGCAGGCCGCCGCTGCCGTGCAGGAATTGCTCGAGGTCGGACAGCGCCTGCGGCACCTCGCGCGGGGGCGGCGGCACGAAGGTCGCCGTGGCAAGCCGGCAGCCCGCCGGGCCGATCCAGTTTTGGCTTGTGCGCAGCTCGCCCGGCGTGAGCCGCCCACCGCGCACGCCGCGCATGAGCCCGGCGTGGATTTCGCGGATCAGCCGCACCGAGACGGGCAGTTCGGCCAGCCGCGCCAGACCATGGTTCATCGCGCGCACGTAGTTGGCGACTTCCTCGACGTCCTTGGGCGTGTCGGGGTCGAAGAGCTGGGCTTCGGCGGCCAGCAGGTTCTGCAGCGAGGACTGGGTGCCTTCGATCTGGCTGGAGAGCACCGCCTCCTTGCGCACGTACATGAAGACGAAGAGGTCGGGGTTGGGCAGCGTGAGCACCGCGCCGTCGAGCCGGCCCAGGGCGTAGTCGGCGGCGGAAAGCTTGTCGCGTAGATCCCCGGCGAGCTCCAGCGGCGGGTCGCTGGGCGGCAGCGGCGCCGGGATGAAGGCGCGGTAGCCGGTGGGCTCACTGATGTAGCGGCCGGCGCGGCCCGTCTTGTTTTCGGCTGCGTTATGCATGGCGCGAACCCGGCTCCTTGTTGTTTTGTGCGTTTATTATGCGCGTATTCTGTTTGTATGAAAAACACAGCGTTTACTACAGGCGGCGCCCGTTTCGTTGTTCAACGTGCGGTTGATGAGGCCCCCGGCTCGAATTCCAAGCGCCTTCAGGTTAGCCTCGAGTGGCCCCGAACAAAAGCCGTTTTTCCATGCCCTTTCAAGGCGTTGTCAAAGAATGTCCGTTCCGTACCCTCCCTACACGGCGAGGGTGTCAATGAGATCCAGCGCACGCCGCTAAAGCGGGTTCGATTGGGCCGTCACGGTAAAGGGCAAGGCATCGTCCACACCCGAGAGCGTGGAGGCATTGCCGGCCGCACGGCCGGTGTTGCGCACGATGGTGGCAAGCCCCGCAAGGAGTGTCGGGAAGCTGTGGACGGGTGTGCCATCCTCGTGGCGTCCATGCGCGAGCTTGGCTTTCGCCGCGGCCGCGCGCCCGGCCGGGGCCGCCGGATCACGGGTGGCCCTGGCGGGCTTGTCTTCATCGGCGAAGAGCAGCTCCCGTCAGGCGTCTTTCAGGTGCCACCGACATAGGTGGCAAGCATACAGAGGAAGATGTGGGCGCGGACCCTGTCGGCTGAGACGATGATGGATCGGACGGACCTTGAGGTCGACTGTCTTCAGGGACCCGCCATGCGGCCGGCAATGGCGGAACGCCCGTTCGACCTGGGAGAGGGACTTATAGTGGTGCACGCAGCTGGCACTATCCAGCCGCTTAAGGCTCACTGATGTGCGGATGATGTAGATCCCATCGAGCGCCACTTCTGCGGCGATGGCCGCGGTCTTGCGCGAAGGCAGGCGC
The DNA here is from genome assembly GCA_021777535.1 of Pseudomonadota bacterium. Taxonomy (GTDB): domain Bacteria; phylum Pseudomonadota; class Gammaproteobacteria; order Acidiferrobacterales; family Acidiferrobacteraceae; genus JAJYDN01. The sequence goes on along the minus strand of JAJYDN010000005.1, from coordinate 94,834 downwards.
CGTGTCGGTGATGGTGAGGCTCAAGTGCTTGGCCATCCTGGTGCGGTTGATCACGCGCCCCACCGCAAGCCCGATCTTGTCCTGCCCTGTCAGGCGCCCCGCAGTGCCGACGAAACGCGCAAGCCCGCCCCCCAGGGCATCGCGACATCGCGGGTTTATTTCCCGTGGCAAACCGCGCCGAGCCAATGTTCGGACATGGCCACGTGGCTTGTAACCGCCCCGAATGGACCAACGGTATTCACCGTGTCTTCTCCAACAACTGTTTTGCCATGATCCTCCCCTGTATAACGGAAACTTATCGTGCTCTTCATCGTCTGACCGCCAGGGATATGCGTAACGCATACCGAGCGGCCCCTGATCGCGTCCCCGGCATGGTGCCATGATGTCATGTGACAATCCTGGTTGGGCGCCTTCTTTTCCATGGCATTCTTCCAGTTCGCCTTTGTCGCACACCAGCTGTAGTGATCCGTGAAGGCCCCGTTATTAACCGTTACGGCCCACCACCCGGGCCTTATAAAATTGCTTGCCGTAAGCGGTTTCGCATAAACGGTCGCCGAAACAGCCATACCAGCCGCGATAAAAACAAAGATTTTCCTGCGCATGGTACCTCCCTTGTGGTCGCTATGCCCGCGGCATTCCGTGGTAAGCCCTTGCATGCCCCGGACGGCAAAGTAAAAATTCGCGCGAACGCATTGCTCAACACCTTCGTCGCGCCCCTGTCGCCAACACCGCCCGGCACGGCGGCGGTCCCGGAACACCGGCGGCATACCACGTCGAAACAGCCGGCCGTGCAGGTCGGCATGGTAGCATGAATTCCGTGAACCAACAGGGCGGAAAGTCCACCAGGAACGATGCATCCACGAGGGTCATTACGATGAGGAAATGGTGTTCATTTACGCTCACCATGGGGCTGCTTTCCCTTTCGCCTTTGGCATCAGCCAACCATGGTTTCAGTCCGGGTCTGTGGATGGTGACGACACGAATGACCAGCCCGATGTCCTTTGTCAACACGGCCCCGGTGTGCATGCCGCGGCTGACGAACAGGGCGGGCCCGCAGGTCCACGCGCAAATCCACGTGCCCGCACTCGGTCCTTCTCAGGCAGATATAACAGGTCCGATGCACCTGACAATCACGCGCCACGGCGACGTGACGACCGTGACAGGGAATTCGCGCCTGGCGCTTTCGTCCGCCATGGGGAAAATGGTGATGACGCAGAGACTGTGGGAGCAATTCACCGGAATCCATCATCATGACACCATGAAAGGGACGTTTCTTGAGCAAGATGCGTCGAGTCAGGGGAAATCTACGCTGCAAGAGGTCATGCACGGGCACTGGGTGGCGGCGACGTGTCCAGCCGCTATTTCGCCACCAAGGTGATCTCGCCTGCGGGTCACACCTGGCCGTGGGGGCCGCCAAGGAAGAGGCTGATGGCGCCAAACTGCATGCTGGCGCCGATTATCACGAGGACGTGCGATGCCGGATGGAAATAAGGGCGGTGATCGCGCAGCAAGAAGAGCACGCCGGCGACATACATGATGCCGCCTAGCGCAAGCCCGTATACGACAAGCGGGTCCGCGTTCGCCAGCAGAGGCCGCATGCCAAGGGCCGTCAGCCAGCCCATCAGCTGGTAAAGCCATGTGGAAAGCGCCAGAAAGCGCTCGCGGCCAAGGGCCGCCGATGCCACGCCGATGGTCGCGAGCACCCACTCGGCGACACAAAGCCGGAGTCCCACGTGGCCGCCTTCCATCACCAGGCCGATCGGGGTGTAGGTGCCGGCCATCAGGAGGTAGATGGCGGCCCGGTCAAGGATCTGAAAGAGATCCTTGCGCCGTCCCCCAGGCAGGGCGTGATAGATCGCCGAGGTCGCCAGCAGCACGACCAGCGTCGCCACATACACCGCCATGCTGGCGGTCTGCACGACCGGCCCCGGGAGATGGCGCAAGACATGCCCGCCGGCCGCGAAGGCGGCAAGTGCGCCGGCTCCATGGAGGCCGCTGTTCAGCCTTTCCTCTTCGCGCGTCTGGTGTCCGGGGCCGGTGGCGTTTTCTGGCATGCGCATGCGCTAGGGTTCTGTTTCCGCTATCGGTGCGATGGGGTCAGAGGGTAAAGCGGTCACCTTGCGCGCGCAGTGCGCGCCGGTGGACTGCGTAGTCAGGCATGACGCGCGCCATCTCGCGCCAGAAGCCTTCGCCATGATGGGGCGCCAGCAGATGGCAGAGTTCGTGGGCGACGACGTAATCGAACAGTGCCGCAGGTGCCAGCATGAGGCGCCAGTTGAGGCTGATGGTGCCGCGGCTCGAGCAGCTGCCCCAGCGGGTCCGTTGGCCGGCGATGCGCAGCTTCTTTGGTGCACGGCCGACGAGCGGCGCAAAATGCAAAATGCGTTCGATGCCGTGCCGGTAGGCTTCGGCGCGATACCAGAGTTCGATATGCCCGCGCATGGCGGCTCCATCGGCAGCCGCGATACGCAGGACATCGCCGTCCCGTTCGGCGCGCGGCCGCCCCCCATCTGCACCGAGCACCACCCGCAAGGTGGTGTCGAGGTAGGGTACGAGGGCGCCGTCGGTCAGAACAACGGGTTTTGGCCGCCCCGCGAGCCGCCTGCGGATGCGCTCGATCCAGTCCGTTTGTCCACTCACGAACTCTTCGATGGCTTCCAGGCGCGCGCTCGCCGGCGCCAGTACGCGCAGCGCGCCCTGACCGTCGACCTGGAGACAGAACGTGCGTCGCCTGCGGCTGCGCACGAGGGTGTACTCGGCCACTAGATCTCGATCATCTCGAATTCGTCTTTGGTTGCACCGCAGTCCGGGCATGTCCAGGTTTCCGGGACATCTTCCCAGGGGGTGCCGGGAATCAGGCCGTGTTCGGGCAGGCCCTTGGCTTCCTCATACAAAAAGCCGCAAATCACACACATGTATACCTTACCAGCCATCGCATTCATGGGGACTATCTTGCCATGTTTGCGCCTCTCGTGAAATGCGCGCTTCGGCAGTACAATGGGCCATGACGCGGACTGCTGTCGTCCTATGCAACCTGGGCGGACCCGACTCGCTTGCGGCGGTCGGGCCGTTCCTCTACAACCTCTTTTCCGACCCCGATATTTTCCGTCTGCCGCTTGCGCGCCTGACGCAGCGGCCGTTTGCCCGCTTTCTTTCGGCGCGCCGGCGTGCCGAGGCATCGCGTGGCTACGAGGCGATCGGCGGTGCCTCACCGATCGGACGCCATACGGCGGCGCAGGCTGCAGCGCTCGCGCAGGCGCTCGCCGATCTGGACACACCCGTGTTCGTCTGCATGCGGTACTGGCATCCGCTCACCTCCGAGGTAGTCGAGATGTTAAAGCGCGACGGCTACGGGCGGGTCGTGGTATTGCCCCTCTATCCCCAATACGCGACGGCCACCACCGGTTCTGCCCACAACGAATTCCGCAGACAATGCGCGCGCCTCCACTATTCTCCGGATGTGCTTTTCATCGGCTCTTGGTATGAACAGCCGGATTACGTGGAGGCCGTGGCGCGCAGCATCGAGGACATGCTGGGCGCGTTTTCCGAACCGGATGCGCGCGCCGTGACCCTCCTCATGTCCGCGCATGGTCTGCCGCGCAAGGTCGTCGAGCGGGGCGATCCGTACCAGCGTGAAATCGAGGCCACTGTCGAGGCGGTGCGTGCGCGCCTGCAGTGGCCGCACGTGCGGCTTTGCTACCAGAGCCGCGTCGGTCCGCTCGAATGGCTGCGGCCCTATACGGATGACGTGATCCGCGCCGAAGGCGAGGCGGGAGTCAGGCAACTGCTGGTGTACCCGATCGCGTTCGTGTCCGATCATGTCGAGACCCTCTATGAGCTTGGTATCACCTATGCGGAGCTGGCCCGCGAGGTGGGTATCCGGGAATACCGGGTCGTACCGGCGCTCAATGACCATCCGCTGCTCATCAAGGCGCTGGCCGCCCTGGTCCGGCAAGCGCTAAAGGAGGCGCCGTGCACCTGAATCCGCCCGTGGTTCTCGTTTTCGCTGGCAACGATCCGACCGGGGGGGCCGGACTGCAGGCCGATGCGCAGGCCCTGGCCAGCATGGGCTGCCACGCAGCCCCGGTGGTGACGGCCGTGACGGCCCAGGATACGATGGGCCTGAAGACTTTCGAGGCGGTCGCCACCTCGATGGTGATCGCACAGGCGCGCGCCGTGCTCGAGGACATGCCGGTCGCGGCATTCAAGGTCGGCATGGTGGGCAGTCTCGGCAATCTGGCGGCGATTGCCGAGATCCTTGCCGAGTATGCCGGAGTGCCGAGCGTCATCGATCCAGTCCTCACCACCGGCCGCGGCGATGACCTGACCGACTCGCCGCTCGAAGAGGCCATGCGCAGCCTGCTGTGTCCGCAGGCGACATTGTTTACGCCCAACAGTGCGGAGGCGCGCCGCCTGGTGCCGGAGGCCGACAACCTCGAAGCCTGCGCCCAGGGGCTCATCTCGGCCGGCGCCCAGTATGTCCTCATAAGCGGCACGCACGAACCCACACCCGAAGTCGTGCACCTGCTCTACGGCCAGCGGCGGTTACTGGAGCGCTTTGTGTATGCGCGGCTTCCCGGCCACTATCATGGGTCCGGCTGCACCCTGGCCGCGGCCTGCGCGGCGACTTTGGCGCAGGGGCTCGATCCGATGAACGCCATTGTCCAGGGGCTCGATTACACCTACCAGACGCTGCGCCACGCCTGGCATATCGGCCACGGTCAGGCGCTGCCGGACCGGCTCTTCTGGGCGCGCGCAGATGATTCCGAGGACCCGGATTGACGCTGCGCGGTCTCTACGCCATCAGTGACAGCGCCTGCTGTACGGCCGCCGGCCTGAAACGGCTGGAGGCGGCTTTGCGGGGTGGCGCACGGCTTTTGCAGTTGCGCTGCAAGCCCCTGCTGCCGGACGCCGACTGGGGGCGCGCGGCCGTGGGTCTCGGGCGGCAGTTCGGTGTCCCGGTGCTCGTCAATGACGATGTGGCCTACGCGGTGGCGATCGGCGCCGATGGCGTCCACCTGGGGCGCGACGACGGATCCATCCGGATGGCGCGTGCACGCCTTGGGCCGCGCGCGCTGATCGGCGCCTCCTGCTACGCGAGCCTCGAGCGGGCTCGCGCGCTGGCGGGCGAGGGCGCGGACTATCTGGCGTTTGGGCGCTTCTTTCCGTCGGCGACCAAGCCCGATGCGCCACCTGCCCCGCTGTCCGTGCTGGCGGCGGCTCGTTCGCTCGGCCGGCCCCTTGTGGCGATCGGCGGCATTCTGCCCGATAATGGCGGCGCGTTGCTGGCTGCCGGCGCCGACATGCTGGCCGTGATCGACGGTGTCTTCGGGCAAACGGACATCGAGGCCGCAGCGCGTTCCTATCTGTCTCTTTTTGGGAGTACCGATGAGTCGGAATCATGAGGCCTTTACGAGGGCCCAGAAGGTCCTGGTTGGCGGTGTGAATTCGCCCGTACGGGCGTTCAAGGGGGTCGGCGGTGAGCCCCTCTTCCTGCGCCGTGGCCTCGGTGCCCATGTCTGGGATATCGATGAGCGGCGCTACATCGACTACGTGGGCGCATGGGGCCCGCTCATTCTCGGCCACGCCCCTCCCGCAGTGGTCAAGGCGGTACAGGATGCCGCCGCATCGGGTCTTGCGTTCGGCGCGCCATCGGAAGCCGAGACCGCGCTTGCCGAGCAGGTCTGCGCGTGCATGCCGCAGATCGAGCAGGTGCGTTTCGTGAGCTCTGGCACCGAGGCCACCATGACGGCCCTGCGGTTGGCGCGCGCCGCCACCGGCCGGGACAAGGTGGTGAAGTTCGAAGGCGGATACCATGGCCATCCGGATGCCTTCCTGGTCAAGGCCGGGTCGGGTGCGCTCACGCTCGGCGTGCCCACCTCGCCCGGTGTGCCCGCATCGGTTGCCGCGCATACGCTGGTCGCCTCCTACAATGAGCCGGCCTCTGTCGAGGGGCTGTTTCGCGAACAGGGCGCCGACATCGCCGCCGTCATCGTCGAGCCGGTGGCCGGTAACATGAACTGTGTGCCGCCGGCACCGGGATTTCTCGCGCATCTGCGCCGTCTCTGCGATGAGCACGGGGCGCTCCTGATCCTGGACGAGGTGATGACGGGATTCCGGGTGGCGCGCGGTGGTGCGCAGGCGCTCTATGGTATTCGGCCGGATTTGACCACGCTCGGCAAGATCATAGGCGGTGGCCTGCCCGTAGGCGCAGTCGGCGGGCCGCGCAAACTGATGCAGCGCCTCTCGCCCGAGGGCCCGGTGTTTCAGGCGGGCACCAATTCCGGCAACCCGGTCGCGATGAGCGCCGGCCTTGCCACGCTGGCGGCGCTCTCCACGGAGGGATTCTATCCGGCCCTGGAAGGCAAGGTACGCAGGCTGACCACGGGGCTCGAGGAGGCGGCGCGCCGCCACCGGGTATTGTTTTCCACGACGGCGGTCGGCGGCATGTTCGGTCTCTTCTTCCGTGCCGCACCCATCAGCACATATGCCGATGTCATGCAAAGCTCCGTGCCGCAGTTCCAGGCCTTCCACAGATTGATGCTGGACGAAGGGGTGTATCTCGCGCCGTCGGCCTTCGAGGCGGGTTTCGTTTCGGCGGCGCACGGCGAAGAGGATATTGCCCAGACCCTGGCGGCGGCGGACCGGGCCTTCGCCCGGCTTTCGCGCGCGGCCTGAAAAGGAAAAGGCCCGCGTCTATCACGACGCGGGCCTTTTGCGCCTCCCCCGGAGGCCGGCTTGGCCAGCGGCGGGCGCGGGCGGGCATCACGCGTGCCGCGCACGACGGCTTTCTGAAAAACCCAGGGCCCGCAAAGCAGGCCCTGGTGTGCCCCCCGCAAAGCGATTCAGCTCACAAGGATGTGCCGTTCCGCAAAGGCCGCAGTGGCGACGTGCGGACTGATGGCGTCGTTCGACAGGGAGATGTCGATGCCGAGCAGGGACACCACGTCGTCATGGGCGTTGATTCCGGGCATCTCTTCCCGCAGGTATTCGTAGTGCGCCTCATTCATGTAGACGACGTTCGGGCGACTCCCAAAGCGCTGCTCATAACTGTTGACCAGGGTGATGACGAAACTCAGCATGTCGGCCTCCCTTATGCATCTGCCTGTTCTTCTGCCCTAAGAGGAAGCAAGTGCCATGCCAGTCTGGCCGTTTTCCGTGAATCATTATTTATTCGCGTAAATACAATGTGTTAGCAGGACAGCCCGGGGCGGTGACATTTTGCGTCCGCGCGCAAGCGACGTAGAGCGTCAGTCGGGCAGACGTTTTAGGGTAATACGGCGGAAGTAACCATTGACGCGATCGGCGCGATCTTCGATCACCGCAAGCGACGGCACCTGCACCAGGATGTCCTCGAAGACCCGGTCCGTGTGGGTGACGATGCGCCCGAGGACCGGACTGAAGAGCCGGCGCAGCGGCGCCCTCTGTCCGCGCCGCAGAAACTTGTCGTACACGAGGATCAGGCCGCCGGTCCGCACGACCCGCGCCGCCTCGCGCAAGGCGGCTATGGGGTCGGGCACCACCGCGAGGATCAGGTGCAAGACGACATGGTCGAAGGTCTCGTCGGCGAACGGAAGCCGTTGCGCGCTTGCCTGTGCGAGCCCGAAGTCAGGTGCGCGCCGGCGCGCCCTTTTGAGCATGGCTGCCGTCAGGTCTATGCCGACATAGAAGGGCCCCTCGGGCAGGTACGGGACATCGAGTCCCGTGCCGATTCCGCTCAGGAGGATCCGGGTGGCGGCGGCCGGCAGCCGTGCGAGACTTTTGCGGCGCGCCTCGGTGAACACGGGACCGACGATGGTGTCGTAAAGCGGTGCGAACAGCGTGTAAGACCGGCGCAGTCCCACGTTAGTGGAGTGTCCGCGGAATACTGAGCGTAAAGGCCGGTATCTCGGCGTCGAAGTAGGTGCCGTCGTCCGCCACCATCTGGTAGCTCCCGCGCATGCTGCCGACCGGCGTCTCGATCATGGCGCCGCTCGTATACTCGAAGCTCATGCCAGGGGCCAGATAGGGCTGCTCGCCAACCACGCCTTCGCCATGCACCTCCTGCACGCGGTTGTTGGCATCTGTGATGATCCAGTGACGGGTCATCAGGCGCGCCGGGGTCGATCCCGTATTGGTGATCGTGATGGTGTACGCGAACACATAGCGATTGGCGTCCGGCGCAGACTGGTTGTGCAGGTAAGCCGTTTTGACGCCCACATGGATACGATGCGACTCTTTGTTCATGTTTGTGACCTCGCCTGCCGCGCCGCATCCGGGCCGGCGCAGGGTACTGAGAGAATCCGGTCGTCTTCCAGACGCAAGGCGGACAATGAACCGCCCCACAGGCAGCCGCTGTCCAGACAGATCGCGCGGCCAAAGACATGCGCGCCGAGACTGGACCAGTGACCGAACACCACCCGGATGTCATTCGTGCGGCGGCCGGGTACGGCGAACCAGGGCACGAGGCCGCTCGCCTGTGATCCGAGGGGCCCCTTGTCGCGCATGTCCAGCTGGCCGTCCGGGTGGCAATAGCGCATGCGCGTAAGCCCGTTGGCGATGAAGCGCAGCCGCTCGATACCCTCGAGGCCGTCATCCCAGACGTCGGGTTTGGGCCCATAAAGCCCTGCCAGTGTCCGGCATGGATCGGGCGTGCGCAGCGCTGCCTGCAATTCACCGGCATGCGCAAGTGCCTGCCGGATATCCCACGGCGCCGGGATCCCGGCATGCACGAGGGCCGTCTGGCGAACCTCGTCATAATACAGGAGCGGCTGCTCGGTAAGCCAGTCGAGGAGTTCCTCACGGTCCTCCGCCTGAAGAATCGCCTCGATGGTGTCATCCGGGGCGATCCGGCGATGGCCACAGGCAACGCCCAGCAGATGCAGGTCGTGATTGCCCAGCACGACCACGGGGTCCGTCAACTGGCGCACGAAGCGCAATGTCGCGAGCGATTCCGGGCCGCGATTGACGAGATCGCCCGTAAACCACAGCTGGTCGCGGCCGTCGGCGTAACCGACATGATCGAGCAGCCGGTGCAAATCGGCGAGACAACCCTGGAGGTCACCTATCACATAGGTGGCCATGGCAACTCCTTTGCAAAGCGGTCGGTGGCGTCGAGGAGCGCCGAGAGGATCCCGGGCTCGGTGGCCGAATGGCCGGCGTCCGGCACCACCACGAGCCGGCTCGAGGGCCACGCTGCATGCAGCTCCCAGGCGTTGCGCAAAGGGCAGATGAGATCATAGCGGCCGTGTACGATCACGCCCGGGATGTCCGCAATCCTGTCCATGCGGCTCAAGATGGGGGCATCCAGAAACGCGTCATGAACGAAATAATGGCACTCGATGCGCGCAAGCGACAAGGCGGTATGCGCGCTGCCGAAGAAGTCGACCACCGCGGCGCGCGGTACGAGGTTGGCGGTGCGTCCTTCCCACAGAGACCAGGCGCGCGCGCACTCCTGCCGGACGGCCGCATCGGCGCCGGTGAGCCTTTTGTAATAGGCGTGCACGAGATCGGACCGCTCGGCGGCGGGGATCGGCGCAATGAAGTCCGCCCAATAATCCGGGAAGGCCCAGCTCGCGCCTTCCTGGTAGAACCAGCGGATCTCTTCGCGCCGGCAGAGAAAAATGCCGCGCAGGATCAGGCCCAGCACGGGCTCAGGATGGGCCTGCGCATAGGCCAGCGCGAGCGTCGAACCCCAGGAGCCGCCGAACACGAGCCACCGCTCGATCTGCAGATGGCGGCGAATCGCCTCCATGTCTCTGACGAGCGCGCCCGTGTCGTTGCCGTCGAGGGCGGCATGTGGCGTCGAGCGTCCCGCCCCGCGCTGATCGAACAGAACGATCCGGTAGCGCTGCGGGTCGAAAAAGCGGCGGTGATACGTCTCGCAGCCCGCGCCCGGCCCGCCATGGAGGAAGACCACCGGCAATCCCTGCGGATTTCCGCATTCCTCCACATAGAGCCGATGCGGGGTGTCGACGGCCAGTTCATGCCGGGCGTAGGGTTCGAGGGGTTCGTAAAGGGTCCGCATGGTACGGAAATTATAATCGAACGGGGCCCGCACACCCCAGTGCAGCAGCCGGCCGCACACCTGCCTTGCGGTCTTTTCTCTGTTTCCGGTGCGTATCGGCCAGGGATGAGGGTCCGGACGAGGCGCGGGTCGCTTCGTTGACAGTTGGCCGTCAACACCCCCACTCCCCTGCGCCGTTCGATCCTTGCATGACGCGGATTACTCCATCACGGGGCGCGTATGCGCGCGCCAAAGTCGTGTAGAGGGGCCCGCGGGGGCCGCCAGGCGCCGCGCAACCGGTCCCGTCCGCAGACGCGTCCGCATCCGTGTGCCGCTGGTCTGCGCACGACGAGAAACGGTGCTCACCCCCTTTCCGGTGTCCCCATGGTAAGCGGTGGGACGGATCCCTTCTCACCTGGATGGCATAAAAGTGCCAGACTGAAGGTTTCAGGCATCAGTCAACGGTGGAAAGGAGTCCGATATGACGAGTATTCACATTGGCGTCGGTTTGGCAAAGCGCGTGTTTCAGGTTCATGGCGTCCAGTCGTCCCGCCTATCGATTGCTGATGGCTTGTGCGTTCTCTGAGTGGTCGCGGTTCGCCGATGCGGCTGTCGGGCCAGGTGGGCAGCTTTTCCGGGGTGTCTTTCAGACCCGCCGCAGGTTCGATGCCGTTTAGCTTGCGGTCGCAAAGAGGCTTTGGATGGCGCCGGCACCCCTGCTGCCGGCGACCAACCCGTTCCTCTTATTTATCGAAAGCTTTCTATAATCGCAACAACTGGCTTTTCACGGACAGTATCGGTGGCGTGACGGCCCCGGCCGATCTCTGCAGCCTCTCGAGATGGTAAAGGTCAATGGCTTCGGACCCCCGTGTATCTGCGCAAAATCTTCACCGACCTTGCCAGGGCCCGGGCCATCGATGACCTCAAGGGTCCGTTGCCCGCCGTCATCCGGTCCGATCGGATGGCAATGGCGCTGCCCGGCACCTCGCCGAAAAGCAAAAAACGGCGTCACGAAACAAGACAATCCCGCACTTCACCGATCGCTTACGCTCGAGCCCATTATCGCCAATGCCCGGCGGTGCGCGTCGGAATCCGCGGACGTAACGCGTTAGACTGTAATGCGTTAAAAAGAGGGCATTCCCATGACACGGGCGGCGGAGCGAATGCGGGCAATGCGCGCGCGGCGTCGTGCGCGGGGATTACGGGAGTTGCGCCCGATCGTGCCCGACCCCCAGGCTGCGACCGTTCGGCGACGAGTCGCCCAGCAGGTTGCTCGCCTGAACCAGGCAGCGGAGCAAGACGCAATGCGCTGGATTGAGGCGGTCTCGGAATTTGATGCCCCGTGAAGCATGGCGATGTCGTGACGGTCGCGGCATCGGGCGACTATGGGAAGCCGCACCCAGCCATCATCGTTCAGACAAACGCGCTGCCGGCGGCGCATTCCTCTGTGATTGTTTGCCAAATCACCTCCGAAATGGCAGAGGCGCCGGATTTCCGCATCACCCTCGAACCGACTCAACGCAATGGCTTGCGGGTCCGCTCGCAAATCATGGCAGACAAGCCCGTAACCATCCGTCGCGAGCGCGTGGGACAAAAGACCGGTTCGCTTGATGACAAGGACATGGCTCGGCTGAATGTCGCGCTGGCCTTTGTTACGGGGCTCGCCGACTGATGGCCGTCTATTCTCCATGACACCACCTCAATGATACGGTGCCTACCTATACCTCGCTTACCTCGCTGCTGACCGTCCGTATGGTGCGGATACCGGCGCAATCCGCATCGGGTAGAGGGAAGAGGGGGCGAGACCAGCCGGACCCAGTTGCTCCCCAGCTCGGCCGCGTCGGGGTCTCGTGTGCTTCTGGGTGATGTGTGATGCGCGGCCCCGGCAAGCGCGCAACGCTAATGGGGGCGCCCAGCAGTACCGGGGTCGGGCATCAGGAATCCTGACGCCGTCCCCGTCTTTGACAATGCGGTGCGGAGTCAGATCCTCCCCCGTGAGCCCGCCGACCGAACCCAGCACATCGACGGTGATCCCATCGTTGATGCGGATTCCCTAATGGATGTCGCAGACGAGCAGATCCGCTTCAGCCGCGAGCCCCCGTGCGGCGCCATCCGGAAGGCGGGACGGCGCGGCGATCCACCGATTGGCATTATCGGCATCCGGACGCCCCAGGATATCGATGGCCTCGGGCGTCCGGTTGAGCCCCTTCGCGGTCAGGGCGTATTCCCCCCACGAGGACATGGTCGACTCCGGCTTCAATTCAGGTAGCGCGTGACCTAAAGCACGTCCTGCCGGGTTGCGGGCTGGCTGTATTCCGTTTTCCCGGAGGTCATCGCTTGGTCCCGTGAAGATCTGGTGACTGCCGGGCGGCTACCGCAAGCGCCCGCCCGCGTTCCTGATCGCGGTTGGCTTCCTCGTGCGTCCGGTACCGGGAGATCCCCTTGGGGGTACGGGTGTAAGCACGGATAGCTCGATCAAAAGCGCCTGCAGGGCCGCGCCGGGCGGCCGGGATGGCCCCATCGGGCGCATTTGCCGACGCCCGACTACGCGCTGTAACGGCCGCTGGTCGGGAGGGGGCGGCTCGTTGGTTCAAGTTGCGATGCATGGGGTCCACCATCTTCCGAATCTGGCCCCGCATGGGTCTGGCGTGCTCCCCGCAGATGGCCGTGCCACTGCTGTTCGCACTGCTTTCCCCGTCATAAACAGATCACCGGCGGCTAGGCCCTATTCCCCGGGAAAGGGCCTTTCCGCAAGGACTTCCCCGCCGGGACCGGGCGCCATGGCCGGCGCGCGGCCGGTTTCCGGCGGCCGATCGCGTGGTGAATCCGCGGCGATCAAGCCGCCCCTCCATCATGGCGTCCGGGTTTGACCCTGCCGCATCTTCCTCGCGGTCCCCGATCGGATTCGCGAATTCATCGCCACATCTCGCGGCAAGCCATCCGATCCACCGGGCATCGCGGATGAACAGGCAGGCCTCGTGGCCGATCCGCCGCCCGCGGGCGAGCCTGATCCGGGTGCCGCCATTCAAGGGCGGCGCCTCTGCGCTGAAGAATCAGCAGACCTTCGCGCTGGCCGCGCAAAAATGGCGCGCAGGATCAGGCCCAGGGCCGGCCTGCGCGTGGACCTGCGTCGGCGTGAGACTGCAGGAGCCGCCGGTATACCTTCGCCCGAGCGCCCGCGCGGCACTAGATTGTCCAGAAAAAGTGTTAGACTGTCCGGCTTTGCCGCGGCGCGCCCGGGTCTGCCGGTTACGCAGGCCGCATCATCCGAGGACCGCTTTCGTTCATGCCTGAGGGGCTATTTACAGAAGAGATCCGCCGCCGGCGGACTTTCGCCATCGTTTCGCATCCGGACGCCGGCAAGACCACTCTGACCGAAAAGCTCCTTCTCTTCGGCGGCGCCATCGTCCTGGCCGGTACCGTCAAGGGCCGCAAGGCCGCACGCCATGCCACGTCGGACTGGATGGCGCTCGAGCGCGAGCGCGGCATCTCCGTGACCTCGTCGGTCATGCAGTTTCCATACGGGGACGCGGTCATCAACCTGCTGGATACGCCGGGGCACCAGGATTTCTCCGAGGATACCTACCGCACGCTCACCGCAGTCGATTCGGTACTGATGGTCATCGATGCCGCCAAGGGTGTCGAGGCGCAGACGATCAAGCTCCTCGACGTCTGCCGCATGCGCAACACGCCCATCATCACCTTTGTGAACAAGCTCGACCGGGAAGGCCGCGAGCCGCTCGAACTGCTCGATGAGATCGAGCGCGTGTTGTCCATCCGCTGTGCCCCCGTGACCTGGCCGCTTGGCATGGGCCAGCGTTTCCGGGGCATCTGCCAGTTGCGCGACGAGACGGTGCGGCTGCTTCCCCAGGGCCGCAGCGAGCGGATCCAGGAGGAGACGCTCCTGGCCCTTGGCGATCCCGCGCTCGATGCGATTCTCGGTGCCGAGGCGCCCGCCATTCGCGCCGAAATCGAGCTCGTCCGCGAGGCTGCTTCCGGGGTCGACCGTGACGCCTATCTGCAGGGCCGCCAGTCGCCGGTGTTTTTCGGCTCCGCGCTCAACAATTTCGGTATCCGCGAGCTGTTGGACACCTTCGTGGCGATGGCACCCCCGCCGCTTGGCCGTGCCGCGGTAAGCCGCGTGGTCGCGCCGGAAGAAGACCGCTTCTCGGGCTTCGTGTTCAAGATCCAGGCGAACATGGATCCCCAGCACCGCGACCGCATGGCCTTTCTGCGCATCTGCTCGGGCCGCTACGAGCGCGGGATGCGGTTGCGGCATGTGCGCAGCGGACGCGACATCGCTGCCGCGAACGCGCTCACCTTTCTGGCCAACGAGCGCTCGATGGCCGACACCGCCTATGCGGGCGACATCCTGGGCCTGCCCAATCACGGTACCATCCGCATCGGCGACACCTTTACGGAAGGGGAGGATCTGCGGTTCACGGGCGTGCCGAATTTTGCGCCCGAGCTCTTCCGCCGGGTGGTGCTGCGTGACCCCATGAAGAGCAAGGCGCTTACACGCGGACTCGAGCAGCTGACCGAGGAGGGTGCCACCCAGCTATTCCGCCCGCTCGAGAGTCACGACATGGTGGTGGGTGCGCTGGGCGCACTGCAGTTCGAGGTGGTGGCGTACCGCTTGCGCCACGAATACGGGGTCGATGCCGTTTTCGAGGCGGCCCCCGTCTATTCTGCGCGCTGGATCGAAGCCGACGCCACAGCCCTTGCGGAAATCCGCCGTCGCCTGGGTCAGTACCTGGCCACGGACGGCGATGGCGCCCTCGCCTACCTTGCGCCCTCACGCGCCCATCTGGATCTGACGGCGGAGCGTTTTCCGGCGGCGCGTTTCCACGCGGTGCGCGAGCAGCTGGTCTAGATCAGCCCTGACGCTGCGCCTTCTTGCGGTCGTTTTCCTTCAGATAGCGCTTGCGCAGGCGGATGTGGTGGGGCGTGACTTCCACCAGTTCGTCATCGTCGATGAATTCGATGGCGCGCTCGAGCGTCATCTGAATTGGCGGCGTGAGGATGATGTTCTCGTCGGATCCCGACGCGCGTACGTTGGTCAGCTGCTTGCCGCGCAGCGGATTCACCACGAGGTCGTTGTCGCGCGAGTGGATGCCGATGATCATGCCCTCATAGATGTCTTCGCCGGGGCCTATGAAAAGCCGTCCGCGTTCCTGCAGGCTGAAGAGCGCGTAGGCGACGCTCTTGCCGGCGCCATTGGAGATCAGCACGCCGTTGATGCGCCCGCTGATCGCGCCCTTTTTGACGGGCCCGTAGTGGTCGAAAATGTGATGAATGAGGCCGGTGCCTGACGTAAGGCTCAGAAACTCCGTCTGGAAGCCGATCAGGCCACGCGAGGGAATCACGTATTCCAGGCGTACACGGCCGTCGGTCCCGGGTTCCATCGCAAGCAGGTCGCCACGCCGGTTGCCCAGCCGCTCGATCAGTACACCCTGGTGCTGCTGCTCGACGTCCAGCGTAAGCAGCTCGAAGGGTTCGTGGACCTCGCCATTCACCACCTTCGTGATGACCTGGGGACGCGATACGGCGAGCTCGAAGCCCTCCCGCCGCATGGTCTCGATCAGGATACCGAGGTGCAGTTCTCCGCGGCCGGAGACGCGGAATTTGTCGGCGTCGGCCGTGTCCTCGACCCGCAAGGCGACGTTGTGGATCAGTTCGCGCTCGAGGCGTTCGCGCAGCTGGCGGCTGGTCACGAACTTGCCATCCTGTCCCACGAACGGCGACGTGTTGATCTCGAAAGTCATGGTGACGGTCGGCTCGTCGACCGTGAGGGGCACCAGTGCCTCCACCTGGCTGGGATCACAGAAGGTGTCGGATATGCGCACCGGGTCAATGCCGGTGATGGCGACGATATCGCCGGCCGTGGCTTCCTTGACCTCGCTGCGTTCAAGGCCCAGAAAGCCCAGCACCTGCAGGATCTTGCCGTCGCGGCGGTTGCCCTCGCGGTCGAGGATGGCTACCGCCTGGTTCGGGCGCGCCGTGCCGCGCGTGATGCGGCCGATGGCGATGGCGCCGACGTAGCTCGAGTAATCGAGGCTCGACACCTGCATCTGGAAGGGTCCCGCCGGATCGACCACGGGTGGCGGCGCATGCTGCAGGATCGCATCGAAAAGCGGCGTCATGTCCCCCGACCGGACGTTCTGGTCGAGGCCTGCGTAGCCATAGAGGGCCGACGCGTAGACGACGGGGAAGTCGAGCTGTTCCTCGGTCGCACCCAGCTTGTCGAAGAGGTCGAAAGTCTGATCGAGCACCCAGTTCGGGCGCGCGCCCGGCCGGTCGACCTTGTTGATGACCACGATCGGCCGCAGTCCGAGCGCAAAGGCCTTGCGCGTGACGAACCGCGTCTGCGGCATGGGTCCGTCCACGGCGTCGACCAGCAGCAGCACGGAATCCACCATCGACAGGACACGCTCCACCTCGCCGCCGAAGTCGGCATGCCCTGGGGTGTCGACGATGTTGATGCGGTGATCGCGATACCGGATCGCGGTGTTCTTGGCCAGGATCGTGATGCCACGCTCCCGCTCGAGGTCGTTTGAGTCCATCACGCGGCTGCTGATGGCCGCGCGGCTCTCGAACGTACCGGACTGCTTCAAAAGCTCGTCGACGAGCGTGGTCTTGCCATGGTCGACATGGGCGATGATGGCGATGTTGCGAAGATTCTGGGTTGTCATAGGAGACTGCAGGAAAGGGGTGAATGGGCTTGTCCGCGCCCGGGCTGCGATGGCAGCCCCGCGGGCCGCTGTCGGTAAGTGGCGCGCATTGTACTTGCCTTCCGCCCGGGAAGGAAGCGGGCAGCCCCCTACGCCCGTCTGCGGAGTGCGCCCACCACCAGTCCGGCGACGAGTCCGCACAGCGCGCCCGCCAGCACGTCATTGAAGGATTGCTGCGCGAGTGGTACCAAAAGCTGGTTCAGCCCGCGCAGGTCGGTGCCGCGCGTTATCACCACCGAGAACGGTAGCTGATGCCCGAAGACGTTCGCCGGCCGCAGCAAAAAACCGATCGCGCCGCCTGTGAGGGTGAGGAAGGACGCAAAGAGGATCGTCTGTTTCATGTCTTGGGCCCGGTGTCAGAGTGCGCCAGTAGAGCACCGCATGCCGGCAAACTCAAGGGTTGCCTAAAGCCCGAGCCGTTCCCAGACGATGCTGCACGGCGCGGCCCGGTTCAGGGTGTAAAAATGCAGTCCGGGGGCGCCTGCGGCGAGCAGTTCCGCGCAGAGCTCGGTCGTGACATCAAGACCGAAGGAGCGCATCGATTCGAGGTCGTCGCCGAAACCCTCGAGCCGCCGCCGGATCCAGCGGGGCACCTCGGCGCCGCAGGCGTCGGAAAAACGGACGAGCTGCTTGTGATTGGTGATCGGCATGATGCCGGGCACGATCGGAATCGACAGTCCCCGCGCCTCGCAGGCATCGACGAACCAGTAGTAGGCATCGGCGTTGAAGAAATATTGCGTGATGGCCGAGTCGGCGCCGGCGCGGACCTTGTGGGCGAAGTGGTCGAGGTCGGCGTCGGCGGTGGCCGCCTGCGGATGAAACTCGGGGTAGGCGGCGACTTCGATGTGGAAATGTGCGCCGGTCTCGGCGCGGATGAACGCGACGAGCTCATGGGCGTAGTGGAAGTCGCCCGGATCCAGCATGCCGGAGGGCAGGTCCCCCCGCAGCGCCACCAGGTGCCGTACCCCCATCGCGCGGTAGGTCTGCAGGATCTCCCGCAGACTGTCGCGGGTGGCGCCGACGCAGGAGAGATGCGGCGCCGCCGCAGCCCCCTGGGCACCGATTTCCCGCGCCGTCTCCAGGGTCCGGTCGCGCGTGCTGCCGCCGGCCCCGAAGGTGACCGACACGAAGCGGGGCTTTAGCGGCAGAAGCTGCGCCAACGCCGCCTGGAACGCGCTGTGCGCTTCGGCGGTCTTGGGCGGAAAGAACTCGAAGCTGAAAACCCGCGAATGTGCCTTCTGTGACTCCATGCGGCTTTCAGTAGCGGTAATGCGCCGGCTTGTAGGGGCCGTCGACGGGCGCATTGATGTACGCGGCCTGTTCCGGGGTGAGCTGCGTCAGCTGGACGCCGATCTTGCCGAGATGTAGCCGCGCCACCTTCTCGTCGAGCTTCTTTGGCAGCGTATAGACGCGCCGCTCGTACTGCTCCGCATGTTCCCAGAGTTCGATCTGCGCCATCACCTGATTGGTGAACGATGCCGACATCACAAAGCTCGAATGGCCGGTCGCACAGCCCAGATTGACGAGGCGCCCCTCGGCCAGAACGATGATCTTGCGGCCGTCGGGGAACACGACGTGATCGACCTGGGGTTTGACGTTCTCCCACGGGTACGCACGCAGCGAGGCGATGTCGATCTCGGAATCGAAATGGCCGATATTGCAGACGATGGCCTCGTGCTTCATGGCCAGCATGTGCTCCAGCCGGATCACATGGACGTTGCCGGTGGCCGTTACGAAGATGTCGCCCACCGCGGCGGCCTCCTCGAGCGTGACCACGCGGTAGCCTTCCATGGCGGCCTGCAGCGCACAGATGGGGTCGATCTCGGTGACCCACACCGTGGCGCCCATGCCGCGGAAGGCCTGCGCGCAGCCCTTGCCGACGTCACCGTAGCCGGCGACGACGCAGATCTTGCCTGCGATCATCACGTCGGTGGCCCGCTTGATGCCGTCGATCAGCGATTCGCGGCACCCATAGAGGTTGTCGAACTTCGATTTGGTGACCGAGTCGTTCACGTTGAAAGACGGGCACAAGAGCTTGCCCTGTGCCTCGAGCTCGTACAGGCGGTGAACGCCCGTCGTGGTCTCTTCCGAGAGCCCCCGCACATCCTTCATGAGCGCCGGGAACCGTGTATGCATGACCGCCGTGAGATCGCCGCCGTCATCGAGCAGCATGTTGGGACGCCAGCCGTCGGGTCCGTTGACGGTCTGGTCGATACACCACCAGAACTCCTCTTCCGTCTCGCCCTTCCACGCGAACACCGGGATGCCGGCGGCGGCCATCGCGGCGGCCGCATGATCCTGCGTCGAAAAGATGTTGCAGGACGACCAGCGCAGTTCGGCGCCGAGCGCCACCAGCGTCTCCATGAGCACGGCGGTCTGGATGGTCATGTGGAGACTGCCGGCGATACGGGCGCCCTTCAGGGGATACCGGCCCGCATATTCGGCGCGCAGCGCCATGAGTCCCGGCATCTCGGTCTCGGCGATGGCGATCTCCGCGCGCCCGAACGCCGCCTGCCCGATGTCCGCAACCCTGTAGTCCTTTCCCGTCGCCTTCTGCGCTGCCTGCTTCATGTTCATCTCCTTACCGTTAACCTGCCGCCGACTTGACCTTTTTGCTGCCGGAGGCCTTGCGCAAGGCATCCGCCTTGTCGGTGCGCTCCCAGGGGAAGCCGGGCTCGCTGCGGCCGAAGTGGCCGTAGGCGGCCGTAGCGCTGTAGATGGGGCGCAAAAGGTCCAGGGTCTGGATGATCGCCTTGGGCCGCAGATCGAAATGCTCGGCTATCAGCCCTGCGATCTCGGCGTCGCTGATGACGCCCGTGCCGAAGGTCTCGACGCGGATCGAGACCGGCCGTGCGATGCCGATCGCGTAGGCAACCTGAATCTCGCAGCGCTCGGCGAGCCCCGCGGCGACGACGTTCTTGGCGACATAGCGGCCGGCATAGGCGGCCGACCGGTCAACCTTCGACGGATCCTTGCCGGAGAATGCCCCGCCGCCGTGGCGCGCCATGCCGCCGTAGGTGTCGACGATGATCTTGCGGCCCGTGAGCCCGCAGTCTCCGACCGTGCCGCCGACAACGAAGCGGCCGGTCGGGTTGATGAAGTATTTGGTGTCCCGGGACAGGAAGGCGGCGGGCAGCGCCGGCTTGATGATCTCCTCCATGACCGCTTCCTTCAGGGTCTCGTAGGAGACCTCGGGCGCGTGCTGGGTGGAGACGACGACCGCATCGATGGCCACCGGCTTGTCGTTTTCGTAGCGGATGGTCACCTGGCTCTTGGCGTCCGGCCGCAGCCATTCGAGACGCCCCGAGCGGCGCACCGCCGCCTGGCGCTGCATCAGGTGGTGGGCCAGCGTGATCGGCATCGGCATCAGGCTTTCGGTTTCGGCGGTGGCATAGCCAAACATGAGGCCCTGGTCGCCGGCGCCCTGCTCGAGATCGAGCCCCTGTCCTTCGTTGACGCCCTGCGCGATGTCGGGCGACTGTTTGTCCATCGCCACCATGACCGCGCACGTGTCGCCATCGAACCCCATGTCGGCCCGGTAGCCAATGCGGCGCACGGTTTGCCGTGCCACCTCGGTGAAATCGACCACCGCTTTGGTCGTGATCTCGCCCGACAGGACGACGAGACCGGTATTGACCAGGGTCTCGCAGGCGACACGCGCCATCGGATCCTGTGCGAGAATGGCGTCGAGCACCCCGTCGGAGATCTGGTCGGCCATCTTGTCCGGGTGGCCTTCGGATACCGACTCTGAGGTAAAGAGATAGGATTTGGACATGGTAACTCCCAAGAGCAAGATGCCAACGTGTGGCAAGGCTGCCACCTAAACCGTTCAGACTATCACAGATGGCCAAAACAACCCAAGATAACGCTTGGGGCCGGCGCACTGGTTCCGTACCATAGCGCAATGCGCGTGCCCCCTACCAGACCCCTGTTGCGATCGACCGGCCAGGCCATCCTGGACTACGGGATGATCCGGTCCGGCGACCGTGTGCTCATCGGCGTGTCCGGCGGGAAGGACAGTCTCAGTCTCTTTCATGTGCTGCGCCACCTGCAGGCCAAGGCCCCGGTGGCCTTCGCACTTGGCGTCGCCACCGTGGACCCGGGGATCGAGGGCTTCGACCCCTCGCCCCTCATCGACTATTTTGCGGCGCTTGGCGTTCCCTATTTCTTTGAGCGCCAGGCGATTGCCGAGCGGGCCCAGGCGCATATGGGCAACGCCTCTTTCTGCAGTTTCTGTTCGCGCATGCGCCGCGGCACGCTCTACCGCCTGGCGCGCGAGCAGGGTTACACGGTGCTTGCGCTCGCCCATCATCTCGACGATCTGGCTGAAACCTTTCTCATGAGCGCCTTCCACGGCGGCCGCCTGCACACGATGCGCGCCCACTACCGTGTAGACGCGGGCGATCTGCGCGTCATCCGCCCCTTTGCCTATGTGCGCGAGCGCGCGCTGGCCGATTTTGCGCAGCGCGCGGCGTTGCCGGTGATCGCAGACAATTGTCCCGCCTGCTTTCGCCAGCCGACCGAGCGCGCGCGCATGAAGGCGCTGCTCGGTGCCGAAGAGCGCCATCATAAAGGTCTCTTCCCGAGCCTTCTCCAGGCGATGCGTCCCCTCATGGGCGAATCCCCGGCGGCCGCCCCTTGAACGACGGCCGCACGCAGCCGCTTCGTGCCCCGGACAGGCGCTTCTGGCACAATGCCGCGCCATGAGGAAAGCGGCTGATCTCCAGGGTACGCATCGCGTGCCTTTTTCTGCGGCGATGCTGGCCCCCCGCTACTGGCTGACATGGGTGGGACTGGCCTGCGGGCGCGCGAGCCTGTGGCTGCCCTGGAGTGTGCGGGTGCGCTTGAGCGGCTGGCTGGGCGGGCTCTATTACCGGATGAATCCGAAACGCCGCGCCATCGCCGACGTCAACCTGAAGCTCTGTTTCCCGCAGTGGAGCGCCGCGGAGCGTGACGCCATCATCCGCGAATACTGCGCATGCGCCGCGCAAGGCCTGTTTTTCACGGCGGCGGTATGGTGGGCCCGCGAGGCCGTGCTCGACCGCTGGGTCACGATCGAGGGTCTCGAACATTACGCGGCGGCCCACGCGCAAGGGCGTCCCGTTCTGGTTCTCCATGGCCATTTCGTGGGCCTGGAAAGCGGTGTCCTGCTGTCGCGCCATTTCCCGTATGTGGGCTTCATGAAGGCCTTGAAGAATCCGGTTCTCGACTGGGCGATGACGCGGGGGCGCGAACGTTTCGGGGGGCGCGTGTTTGATCGCGCAGGGGGTCTGCGTCCGCTCATCCGGGCGCTGCGCGCGGGGTTTGGCGCCTCCTATGTGGCCGACGAAGACCTGGGTCCGCGGGATTCCGTGTATGCGCCGTTTTTCGGCGTGCCCGCGGCGACCTTGCCTACCGCGGGCCGCCTGGCGAGCGCTACGGGCGCCGTGGTCATGCCCTGCTTTGCGCAACTGCTGCCAAGCGGCCGTTGCATCATGTGGCTCGAGCCCCCCATTGGCGCGATCCCGACGGGTGACCCGGTAGAGGATGCGCGGCTGATGAATGAGGCGTTCGAGCGGGCGGTGGCGCGCATGCCCGCCCAATATATGTGGACCATGAAGCGCTTCAAGACCCAGGCCGGCACAGAGTCCCCGTATGCGGGCTGAACGGTCGTCCTGGTCTGCGCGCCTGCTGGTGGGCACGGTGCACTCCCTGGGGCGCTTGCCCTGGCCGCTTTCGCGGCGGCTGGGCAGTTTCCTCGGCACGCTCGCCTATGGGCTCTCCCCGCGTGCCCGCCGGGTGGCGCTCATCAACGTGGGGCTGTGTTTTCCCGGGCGCAGCGCGCGCGAGCGCCGCCGCCTGGTGCGGGCCAATTTTCGTTTGATGGGCGAGGCCCTGTTTGCCGTCGCCCGGGTCTGGTGGGCGAGTCCTGCGGAGATCAAGACGTTTGTGCATCTCACAGGGGGGGAACATCTCCAGGCGGCGACCGCGGCCGGCCGGCCGGTCATCTTTCTGGTGCCGCACTTCCTCGCGCTCGATGTGGGCGGCATGCGCATCGCCCTGGAAGGGCACTTCATGAGCATGTACAGGCGTCCCAAGTGGGCGGCCGTCGAACTCCTCTTCCGCCGGCGGGAGCGGTTCGGTTCCACGCTCTGGCCTGCCGAGGCGCCGCTTCGCCAGATCGTGCGTGCGATCCGGGCCGGACGTGCCTTCTATTATCTGCCGGATCTCGATCCCGGCACGGCCGACGCGGCCGTGGCGCCTTTTTTCGGGGTACCGACGCCGACCTTGACGGCGCTCTCGCGCCTTGCGCGACTGACCGACGCGGTCGTGCTGCCGAGCTTTACGTGCAGGCGCCGCGATGGCCGCGGGTTCGAGCTGGTCCTGCGGCCGCCGCTCGCACCTTTTCCGACGGATGACGCGAACGCCGATGCGCGCAGGATGAATGCCACCATCGAGGAGCTCATCTGCGCCATGCCCGAACAGTATTTATGGACCTACAAGCGTTTCAAGCGTTACCGGCCGGGAGGCCGCTCCGTCTATGAGTAAAAGAACCGGTCCGGTGAAGGCCACGGCCACGCGCGCAGGACTCGTCATCTTGCACGCACTCAGCATGCTCCCCTTGCCGTTGCTTGCGCCCATCGGCCGCCTGATCGGGGCGCTGGGCTACCATCTGATCCGGCGCCGCCGGCACGTGGTTGAGGTGAACCTCGCGCTTTGCTTTCCGGAGCTGTCGGAGCCGGCGCGCACGCGTCTTGCCAAGGCGCACTTCCGCGCGCTCGGCCAGGCCTTGTTCGATCTGCCGATTTCGTGGTGGGCGAGCCCCCGCAGGCTGCGGCGGCTGGTGCAGTTCGTCGATCGCCATCATCTGGACGAGGCGGCGGCTGCCGGCCGGGTCATCCTGCTCGTACCGCATTTCGTGTCGATGAAGATCGGTGTCATCCTGTCGCTTGAGCGGCCGATGGCCAACGTCTACCGGCGGATGCCCAATCCGGTGGTTGATGCCGCTTTCCGTGCCGCCATAGGCCGTTTCGGTGCGACCATGATCGCCCAGGAAGAGGGCATCAAGCCCATTTTGCGCGCCCTGCACGAGGGCCGCGTCCTTTATTATCTGCCGGACCAGGACTTCGGAACCCGCGGCAGCGTGTTCGCCCCCTTCTTCGGCGTGCCGACCAGTACGCTGGAGGCGGCCGGCCGCCTCGCCCGTACCGTGGGCGCACGCGTCGTGCCATGCTATGTCTGGCAGCGGCCCCGGGGACGCGGCTACCAGGTGGCCTTCGGGCCGGCCCTGCCGGGGTTTCCGAGCGGCGACAGGCTTGCCGATGCCACGGCCACGAACGCGGCCATCGAGGCCGGGGTGCGCATGCATCCGGAGCAGTATTTCTGGGTCCACAAGCGCTTCAAGACCCGCCCCCCTGGCAGCCCCCCCGTCTACTGAGACTGCGTGTGCGTCCTGCGCACGCAGGCCGCGGCGGTGCGCCCGGTGTTCAGGCCGCCTCCGGTGGCGCTTTTCTGAGCCGCGCATAGTAAAAGCCATCGGTATCTTCGTGGATGGGGAGCAACTGCCACCCATGCGGGCGCGGCAGGCCCCACGGCAACTCGACTGGCTCTTCCTGCGCGTCTGCGGTGCGCGCAAGGAAGGCCGCGATCTGTTCTTCGTTTTCTTCGGGCAGGACGGAGCAGGTCGCGTAGAGGAGCCGGCCACCGGGCGCCAGGTTCTGCCACAGGCGGTCGAGCAGCGTGCGCTGCATGGCGGTGAGCGCGGCCATGTCGGCGGGCGTGCGCAGCAGCTTGATGTCAGGGTGGCGGCGGATGACGCCGCTTGCCGAACACGGCGCATCCAGCAGGATGCGGTCGAAGCGGCCACTCAAGGTGCCGGCGGCGAGGTCGAGCGGGAGGACCGTCACCGATCCGGACGGGTGCGCGCGGGCCAGGTTCTCCTCGAGGCGGGCAAGCCGCCGGGCATCCCGGTCGACGGCCGTGATGCGGGCGGCCGGACAGAGGCTGGCCAGATGGAGGGTCTTGCCGCCGGGTGCCGCGCAGGCGTCCAGTATCGCCTCTCCCGGTTGCGGGTCCAAAAGGGGTGCCGCCAGTTGCGCGCCCGCGTCCTGCACGCTCACCGTGCCTTGCGCAAAACCGGGCAGCGCCGTCACCTTGACACCGCCGCCTGGGATCACGATGGCGCTGCCCACATGCGGGTGTGCGTGGGCGCCGATGCCCTGTGCCGCAAGCGCGGCCAGGACGCCTTCGCGCGCATGGGGACCTGCCGTGCGCAGCGAAAGAGGCGGCCGGCTGTCGTTGGCGGCGAGAATCGCGGTCCACGCATCGGGCCACGCCCGGCGAAGCCGCTCTGTGAGCCACGCCGGGTGATTGGACGGGGAGCCTGCGATCACGCGGTGGTCGGCGGTGGCGGCGCGCAGCACCGCGTTGACGAGACCCTTTGCCCAGGCCTTATGCAGCGCCTCGGTCGCCGCGACCGCCGAAGATACCGCGACCTCGGCCGGCGTGTCGAGGTTGCGGGCCTGATAGAGGCCGATCAAAAGGAGCGCCCGGATATCGGCGTCGCGCGCCTTCAGGGGTCGCTTGAGCCAGGGGTCGATGAGACCGCCGAGCCCGAGCGCTTCGCGCACTGTACCGATCGCGAGTTCATCGACCAGGCCGTGGCGGCCGTGGCGTTCGGCGTCGATCCGCAACGCCTCGTCGAGCGTGCCCCCGCCGAGGACCCGGGCGACCACGTGCGCGGCCCGCGCCCGCAGGATCAGGGCCTGGCGCATGCGTCTGCGGCAAAGGTGGCGCCCGCCCGCCAGTCCAGCCGGCGGGCTACCATGCCGGCCGGCTGGACGGGCTTGCCCGGTTGCTGGATCCGGGTGAGGGCCAGCGCCCCTGCGCCGGTGGCCACGACCACTTCGTCGGTCACAGCGAGGATCCGGCCCGGCACGCCCTCCCCCGCAGCCACGCGGGCGCCCGTCACCTTGACGACGGTTTCGCCGATCTGCGCGGTGGTGCCCGGCCACGGCGCGAAGGCGCGGATCCTGCGCTCCAGCACGGTGGCGGATTCCCGCCAGTCGAGCGGTGCTTCGGCCTTCTGGAGTTTGCGCGCATAGGAGCGCCCCGCCGCCGGCTGGGGGGTGGCCGGCACATGGTCTGCGGCCCATGCCGGCAGGGTGTCGCACAGGAGCTGCGCGCCCGCCTCCGCCAGCCGGGCCGTGAGTCTTTCGGTGGTGTCTTCGGGTCCGATGGGCACCGTGGCCACCGCCACCATGGGACCGGTATCGAGGCCCTCGTCCATTTGCATGATGGTGATGCCCGTCATGGTATCGCCGGCCTCGATGGCGCGCGCTACGGGTGCGGCCCCCCGCCAGCGGGGCAGCAAAGACGCATGGATGTTGAGGCACCCCAGGCGCGGCATCCGGAGGACCTCCGGAGGGAGCAGGAGGCCGTAGGCGGCCACCACCATCACGTCGACCGGCCCGAGCCCTTGCAGGGCCTGCCCGAGGTCGGCTCCGCGCGGCGGCGTGAAGACGGGGATGCCGGCCTGTTCGGCCGCGAGACGCACTGGGCTTTTGGTCATGAGCCGCCCCCGGCCCGCTGGCCGGTCGGGCTGCGTGAAGGCGGCGATCACCTGGTAACCGCGGGCGATCAGCTCGAGGAGGGCGGGCCGCGCGAATTCCGGGGTTCCCGCGAACACGACACGCAGCGCCGTCAAATGGCCAGCCGTTGCTGCTTTTCCAGCTTCTTGCGGATGCGCTGTTGCTTCAGGCGGGACAGATAGTCCACGAATACCTTGCCGTCGAGGTGATCGAGCTCGTGCTGGATGCACACCGCCAGCAGATCGTGGGCAACGAGGGTAAATGGCTTGCCGTCCCGGTCGAGGGCCCGGACTTCGATGGTGTGGGCGCGCTCCACTTCCTCGAATATGCCCGGTACCGACAGGCAGCCTTCCTCGATGCCATAGGTCCCTTCACGCCGGGTGATTACGGGATTGATGAAAACCTTGAGGTCGCTGCGCTGCGTCGAACAGTCGATCACCACCACGCGCTTTGGCACGTCGATCTGAATGGCGGCAAGCCCGATCCCCGGTGCCTGATACATGGTCTCGGCCATGTCGTCGACGAGGGCGCGGATGTCGTCGTTCACCACCGCGACCGGCTGCGCCTTTTTGCGCAGCCGCGGATCGGGGTAATGAAGAATGGAGCGCACTGTCATGGCCGCATTATACGCCCAAATCGCCCGCCTGCATCCGGTCACGCACGGGGCCCACCGGGCGGCCGCCGGGGGCGCCTCGCGCCCCCCGAGGTGGACGAGAGCGCTGTCTGCTTCTACACTCCAGACATGCGTAAATCTCGCCTCGGATTTTTGCTGTTGAGCCTGCTCACCGGATCGGTCTTTGCCGACCGGTTGGCGATCACCCATGTGTCTCATCGTTATGTGGTCGTGCGGGGTGATACGTTATGGGGTATCGCCACCCATTTCTTCCGTGATCCCTGGCGGTGGCCCGGGATCTGGAATCGCAACCGGCAGATCCATAATCCCGATCTGATCTACCCCGGGGACGTAATCGTTTTGCGCTTCCAGCACGGTCACCCGGTGCTCATCAACACGGGTCCGGCGGCCGCCACGGCGGCGCAGGCAGCGGTTCAGGCCCGGGCCGGCACCTCACCGGGCCAGGCCGGCACCTCACCGGGGGGTATCCCGACCGAGGTGCTCTATCCGAAGATCCGCAGCCAGGCACTGCGCGCGCCGGTGCCGACGATCGACCCGGGTGCGATCGCACCTTTCCTGCGCAGGCCGCTCGTATTGTCCTCCGGTGCCTTGCGGCGGCTCGCCTATGTCGGGGCGCCCATGCATCGCCATACCTATATAGGCGGGCCATTCAGCAAATTTTACGCCCGGCACCTGGGGCCGCATCCGGCCGCCACGTACGAGGTCTATCAGAAGGGACCGCTGCTGGCGACGGCGCATGGACGCAGGCTCGGCTACGAGGTCCTCTATGTCGGCCGCGCCCGCCTGATTCGTCCGGGCAAGGCCGCCGTCCTGGAGCTCGTGTCCGCCGTGCGCGAGGTGCATGCCGGGGACCGTCTGATTCCCTGGCGCCAGCAGCCGCCCATACCCTATTACTATCCGCGGGCGCCGCGCCACCCCATACAGGGTGCCGTCGTGGCGAGCGGCCACAACCATGCCAACCTGGGTACCTATGCCATGCTGGCGCTCGATCTCGGCCGCAAAGCCGGTATGCGCCGCGGCTATGTCCTGCGCATCTACACGCCGGCGCGGCGGTTGCGTGATCCGGTCACCGGCCGCAGCTTCGAGGTTCCGCGGCGTCCGATCGGTCTCGTCATGGTCTTCCGTACCTTTGCTCATGTGAGCTACGGCATCGTCATGCAGGCCCGCCAGGAGATTCTCGTCGGCGATCCGGTTGCCGGGCCCTGATTTGACCTTGCCGCCCGTTTGCTCCATGCTTGGCTGCAAAAGCGCCCTGCAGGGGCGCGCGTATGGGGAGCTTATCGGAGAGTGCAAGAAGACCCGGACATGAAAGAAAACGTCCTCGATGTATTGATGTACCTGTTCGAGAACTACATGGACGAGGGTCCGGAGTTCGATCCGGACCAGGAATCGCTGGTTGCGGAGCTGTCGCAGGCCGGCTTTCCGAAAGGCGAGATCGCCAAGGCCTTTGCGTGGCTGGAAGGGCTCGCCGCGCTGCGCCGCGAGGACGCACCGGCCACTGCCGCATCGTCGCTGAAGTCGCTGCGCGTCTACTCCGAGCAGGAGTGCGCGAAAATGGACGTCGAGTCGCGCGGCTTCCTGCTCTTCCTCGAGCAGGGCGGCGTCATAGACTCGGCCGCCCGCGAGCTCGTGATCGATCGCGTCATGGCGCTCGAGACGGACGAAATCGACCTGGAACAGCTGAAGTGGGTGATCCTCATGGTGTTGTTCAATCAGCCCGGACAGGAACAGGCCTATGCATGGATGGAAGATCTCGTTTTCAACGAGGCCCAGGGTGCACTGAACTAGCGCTGTCTATTCCCCTCCAATTCCGCAGCAGCATGGGTCAGCGACTCCCCGTGCCGACATCCTAATGGTATTCAGGCGAATTCATGGCTAAGAATCTCATCATCGTCGAGTCCCCGGCGAAGGCCAAGACAATGGCCAAATACCTGGGGCGCGACTTCACCGCGCTTGCCTCGTACGGGCATGTGCGCGATCTGGTGCCCAAGAAGGGCGCGGTCGACACCAGCCATGATTTCGCGATGAAGTACGAAATCATCGAGAAGAACAAAAAGCACGTCGAAGCGATCGCCAAGGCCATGAAAAAGGCCGACACCCTCTATCTCGCGACCGACCCGGATCGCGAGGGCGAGGCCATTTCCTGGCATCTGTACGAACTTTTGAACGATGAGGGCCTGCTGAAGGACAAGGCCGTCCACCGTGTCGTGTTCCACGAAATCACCAAGCGCGCGATTCAAAAGGCGGTGCAGGAGCCGCGCGATCTGTCCGCCAATCTCGTCAACGCCCAGCAGGCGCGCCGCGCCCTCGATTATCTCGTCGGCTTCAACCTGTCACCGCTTTTATGGAAGAAGGTGCGCCGCGGGCTGTCTGCCGGCCGCGTCCAGAGTCCGGCGCTGCGGCTGATCGTCGAGCGGGAGGAGGAGATAGAACGCTTCGTGACCCGCGAGTACTGGACGATCGAATCCTCGCTCTCCGGGGCGGGCGACCAGTCCTTCACGGCCAAGCTCACCCATCTTGGCGGCGAGAAACTCGATCAGTTTGCCATAGCCGACGCACCGCAGGCAGCAGAGATCAAGAAGCGCTTGATCGATGGCGCGGGCGGCCGCTACCGCGTGCTGTCCGTCGACCGCAAGCAGCGCCGCCGCAACCCTGCGCCGCCGTTCACCACCTCCACGCTGCAGCAGGAAGCGGCGCGCAAGCTCTATTTCACCGCGCAACGCACCATGCGCACGGCCCAGCAGCTCTATGAGGGTGTCGAGATCAACGGCGAAACCGTCGGTCTCATCAGCTACATGCGAACCGACTCCGTCAATCTGGCGCAGGAGGCGGTGGCGGAAATCCGGGCGCTGATTGGCGAGCGCTTTGGCGCTGCGAGCGTGCCGGACAGTCCGCAAGTCTACAAAACCCGATCGAAGAATGCCCAGGAAGCGCATGAGGCGATCCGGCCGACGTCGGTCTTGCGGCTGCCGGAGGAGATGAAGAAGATCCTTACGCACGATCAGGCGCGTCTTTACGAGCTGATCTGGCAGCGTACGGTCGCGTCGCAGATGGTGGCGGCCTTGCTCGACACCGTTGCGGTCGATCTCGAGGCCGGCCAGGGCGACGTTTCGCGTGCAACCGGCTCCGTGCTGCTTGCCCCCGGTTTCATGTCGGTCTATCAGGAAGGCGCAGACGATCAGCGTGGCGACGACGACGCCGCCGACCGCTTGTTGCCGGAGATGCGCGAGGGCGAGCATGTGACGCTGAAGGGCGTGGAGACCGAACAGCATTTT
Organism: Pseudomonadota bacterium; assembly: GCA_021777535.1. Classification (GTDB taxonomy): domain Bacteria; phylum Pseudomonadota; class Gammaproteobacteria; order Acidiferrobacterales; family Acidiferrobacteraceae; genus JAJYDN01. The sequence continues at coordinate 64,640 of JAJYDN010000005.1, read as the reverse complement.
ACCGAGCCGCCCCCGCGCTATTCGGAAGCGACGCTGGTCAAGACGCTCGAGGCGCACGGTATCGGCCGCCCGTCGACGTATGCCACCATCATCTCCACTTTGCAGCAGCGGGAGTATGTGATTCTCGAGAAGCGGCGCTTCAAGCCAACCGATGTCGGCCGCGTGGTGAACAAGTTTCTTTCTGCCCACTTCGAGCGCTACGTCGACTACGACTTCACGGCGCGGCTCGAAGACGATCTCGATGCGGTTTCGCGCGGCGAAAAGGAGTGGATCCCTCTCCTGCGTGAATTCTGGGAAGAATTCCGCCAACAGATCACCGAGAAAGAGGACGCCGAACGCCCCGGCACGGAGATCCTCGAAGAGGCGTGCCCCAAATGCGGCAAGCCTTTGTCCAAGCGCCTCGGGCGCAACGGCTATTTCATAGGCTGCACCGGTTACCCGGACTGTGACTATACCCGCAACCTGTCCGACGAGGGCGCAATCGAGCCGGAGATCCTGCCTGACCGTTTGTGTCCGGAGTGCCAGAGCCCGCTCGTCATCAAGCGCGGACGCTACGGGCGTTTCATCGGGTGCAGCAATTATCCCGCGTGCCGGCACATGGAGCCACTGGAAAAGCCTGCCGAGACGGGTGTCGCCTGCCCGGAGTGCAAGCAGGGCACACTCTTGAAGCGCCGTTCCCGCTACGGCAAGATCTTCTACTCGTGTTCACGTTACCCTGAATGCAAGTGCGCGGTCTGGAATCCGCCCTTGGCCGAGCCTTGTCCGCAGTGCGGCTACCCCGTACTGACCGTAAAGACCACGAAGCGCCGTGGTACCGAGAAGGTATGTCCGCGCAAGGAGTGCGGTTACGCCGTGCCGGCGCCCGAGCTTGCGCCACCGGCCGAGCCGTCGAGCCTCGCGGAATGAGTTGCGGCACCGGGCAGGAAGGACCGCCCTAGCCGCCGTCACCTGCGAGCGGGTCTTCTGCGCGTGGCTGCCGGTTCAATAGCGCCGTTACCGCGCGATCGGGTGTCTGGCCCTCGAACAGCACGGCATGGACCTGCTCGACGATCGGCATCTCCACGTTGTGTTCGCGCGCCCGCACATAGACTTCCCGCGCGCTCGCCACACCCTCCACCGCCTGTCCGAGCTCGCCTACGATGTCGCCGAGGGTACGCCCCTGTCCCAGGGCAAGACCCACGCGCCGGTTGCGCGAGAGGTTGTCTGTGCAGGTCAGCACGAGATCGCCGACGCCGGCAAGTCCCATCACCGTTTCCAGCTGTCCGCCCAGCGTGCTGGTGAAGCGGGTCAGCTCCGCAAGTCCCCGGGTAATGAGGGCGGCGCGGGCGTTGGCGCCGAATCCGAGGCCGTCGCTGATGCCGACCGCAATGGCGAGTACATTTTTGATGGCGCCGCACAATTCCGCGCCCAGCATGTCGTTGCCCGTGTAGACGCGCAACCGCTCGTGACGCAGCCAGCGCGCCACCTCATCGGCGACCGCAGGCCGCGGCGATACCACGGTCAGCGCAGTGGGCAGGCCGGCCGCGACCTCGCGGGCGAAACTCGGCCCCGTGATGAGCGCTCCCGGGTGCCCGGGAACGAGTTCGGCGGCGATCTCGCTCATGCGCCGCCCGCTGCCCGCCTCGAGTCCCTTGGTGGCCCAGGCGAGCACGGTGTCCTGGCGCAAAGCCGGCGCGATGGCCCGCAGGACGGCGCGGAAACCGCCGCTCGGCACGGCCACCAGGATGCGCTTACAGCCGCTCAGTGCGGCCAGATCCGGCTCGATGCTGAGCCCTGCCGGGAACGCGATGCCGGGGAGATAGGTTGCATTGCAGCGCTCGTGCGCCATGCGCGCCATGCGCGCCTCGTCGGCGCCCCATAGCTCTACCGCGTAACCTTGCCGGGCGAGCACCACCGCGAGCGTCGTGCCCCATGCGCCGGCTCCCAGTACCGCGATGCGGCGAGGATTGTCAGTGGGCAGACTGCCCATTGGGCTGCTCGCTGCTCATCTTTTGCTGGTAGAGCGCTTCGAAATTGACCGGATTGATGAGCAGCTGCGGGAATCCGCCCTTGGACACCAGATCATTGATCACTTCGCGGGAAAACGGCAGGAGTATGTTCGGGCAGGCAATCTCGAGGACCTTGGCCATTTCTTCGCCGGGGACGCCGACGATCCGGAAGATGCCGGCCTGCTTGGCCTCGGTGAGGAACGCGGTGCGCTTCTCGACGCGGGCCGTTACGGTCACGGTCAGTACGACCTCATGCAGGCCCTCGGCCGCCTCCACCGGCTTATGTTCGATGCCGAGTTGCAGGTCCACTTCCATCGCCGCCTTTTCCAGGAACACCTGGGGAACGTGGGGCGCCTCGTAGGAGATGTCTTTTACATAGATCTTTTCAAGGCTGAAAACGACTTCCTGCTCGGGACTGGGTTCGGCCACGCCTATGCTCCTTGGAAAATTGTGTATGGGTTATCTATTGCGCCAGCAGGCTGTCCAGTTCGCCCTTCGTTTCGAGCTGCGCCAGTTCCCGGTAGCCTCCGACATGATGGTCGCCGATGAATATCTGCGGGACGGTGGTCGCCCCGCCGGCGCGTTCCGTCATCTCGCGGCGCCGTTCGGGCATCTCGTCAACCGCGATCTTCTCGATGGCGACGCCCTTTTTTTCCAGGAGCTTCTGCGCCATCTGGCAGTATGGACAGACGCGCGTAGTGTACATCAGGACTCTTGCCATGGTGTGTCAGGACTCCAGGGGCAGGTTTTGCGATTGCCATGCATGCAGGCCGCCGGCGAGATTGTGGGGCTTGCCGAATCCCTGCTGGCGCAAGACACCGGCGGCGCGGGCCGAGCGCGCACCGCTCGCGCAGCAGAAAATGACGGGCTTGTCCTTGTATTTCTTCAGTTCCTGGGCGCGGGTCTTCATTTCACCCAGGGGGATGTTGACGGCGCGTGCGATGTGGCCGCTCTTGAATTCGCTTGCCTCCCGCACGTCGATGACGATGCCGCCCTGGTGGTTGATGAGCTGCACCGCCTCCGTGGGCGTGATCCGCGGGATGCCGGACGCGGCGTTCATCACCGAAGGCGCGATGAGCGCCGCGATCACGATGACAAGCGCCAGAAACAGATACCAATGCGCGATGACAAAGCTTTCCACAGGCTGCCCTCAATTTCCGGGAAGGGTGCAGAAGGCCATGCGCATGGCCCCGATCAGCTGCAGGATCCGCGGATCCGCAATCCGGTAGAAGACCTTGTTGGCATGCTTGCGCGAGGCCAGGATCCCTTTGTCGCGCAGGATCGACAGATGCTGGGATATGTTGCTTTGTGAAGTCCCCACTTGCGCGACGATATCTTGTACACTCACCTCTGAGGCGGCCCCGAGGATGCAGAGGATCTTGAGCCTCAACGGATGGGCGATCGCCTTCAGCGAGCGCGACGCGACATCAATGTCATCTTCGTTGGTGATGAGGATCTCGTCGAGGGAACGGATCGTCTCGTTGGACACCATGGCAACTCCTGTCAAGGTTACGGCCGAAGGCGGGTTGCTATGCATTTATGCTAGCTGCCCCCCGATGAAAAAAGATTATACAATAAGTCAATTTTAAAAAACTAAAGAACCTGACGGATATACAGAAGCAAACGATGTCGTCGACCCCAAGACCCTTGGTGCTCGTAATTCTGGATGGCTGGGGATACCGCGAGCAGACTGAGTATAATGCGATTGCCGCGGCCCATACGCCCTGGTGGGATCACGCCTGGAGCGTTTCGCCACATGGACTCATTCAAGCCTCGGAGGCCGCAGTCGGGCTGCCGTCCCGGCAGATGGGCAATTCCGAGGTGGGCCACCTGAACCTCGGCGCCGGCCGGGTCGTGTATCAGGAATATACCCGCATCAACCGGGCCATCGCCTCGGGGGCGTTTTTTACCAACAAGACCCTCACGGATGCGGTCGACCTTGCCCGTGACAGCCACAAAGCCTTGCATATCATGGGGTTGCTGTCGCAGGGCGGCGTGCACAGCCACGAGGATCACATCCACGCCCTGGTCGAGCTCGCCGTAAGCCGCGGTCTCACCGATGTCTGCCTGCATGCCTTCCTGGACGGCCGCGACACCTTGCCCCAGAGTGCCAGCGCCTCGATCGCCTCCATGGAGGCGAAGTTCGGAGCTCTCGGCCATGGCCGGTTCGCCTCTGTCATCGGCCGCTATTACGCGATGGACAGGGACCACCGGTGGCTACGGATCCAGGCGGCCTACGATCTGATGACCGCCGCCCGGGCCGAATTCGAGTCGCCAACGGCGGCGGCGGCGCTGGAGGCGGCCTATGCGCGCGGCGAGACCGACGAGTTCGTGCGGCCCACGCTGATCCGTTCCGCCAGCAGGCCGGCCCGGCCGATTCGCGATGGTGATGTGGTGGTTTTCATGAACTTCCGGTCGGACCGGGCGCGGCAGATCACCCGGCCGTTCATCGAGGCCGATTTCGACGGGTTTCAGCGGCAAGCGCACCCGCAACTCGCCCGCTTCGTGAGCCTCACCGAATATCAGGCCGATTTCGATGTGCCGGTCGCCTTTCCCTCGGCACGGCTGCGCAATGTCCTGGGCGCGCATCTGGCAAGCCTCGGCCAGCGCCAGTTGCGTATCGCCGAGACGGAAAAATACGCGCATGTCACGTTCTTCTTCAACGGCGGCGAAGAGACGCCTTTTGAGGGGGAAGAGCGGATACTGATCCCCTCGCCGACCGATGTGCCGACGTATAACCGCAAGCCCGAGATGAGCGCGCAACAGGTAACCGCGGCCGTTTTGCAGGCGATCCGCGGCGGCCGTCACGATGTCATCATCTGCAATTTCGCCAATCCGGACATGGTCGGCCATACAGGTGATTTTGCCGCTACCGTGCGCGCCATCGAGGTACTCGACGGCCTTTTGGGGATGCTGGCGGACGCGGTACGCGCGCAGGGCGGAGAAATGCTCATCACGGCCGATCACGGCAACGCCGAGCAGATGCAAGACGAGGAAAGCGGCCAGCCGCATACCGCGCACACGACCAATCCCGTGCCGCTCCTTTATATCGGCCGGCGCGCCCAGATGGCGCCCACCGGCTCGCTCGAGGATGTGGCGCCGACGCTCCTGCGTGTGGCCGGCCTGCCCATACCCTCGGAAATGACGGGCCATCCCCTGATAGAATTGAAGGAATAGCGCATGCGGGGCGCCGGCAAGGTGGGGTTGTACGCACTTGTCGGTGGCGCCCTCCTTGTGGCGGCACAGGTGCCGCCCGCCCATGCGTCGGTGACCCATGACCTCGCGCTTTTGAAGCAGCAAGAGGCCGCCTTGCAGGGGCGGCTGGACCGCAACCTGCGCCGGCGCGACCACACCCTGAACGCACTGCGTCTCGTCGAAGACCGGGTCGCCCGCGAGGGTGCGCGGCTCGTTACCCTGAAGGACCGTGAACGGCTAAACCAGGACAAGCTGACCCGCCTGCGCCATCGCGAGGCCGTCTTGCAGGGCCGCCTCGCACAGGAGGAGACCGTCCTCCGCCGTCAGGTGGTTGCCGCCTACATGGCCGGCCGGGCCGGGGGGCTGCAGATTTTTCTGAGCCAGGAGCAGCCGACGACGGTCGATCGGATGCTCGAGTATTACCGTTATATCGTCTCCGCGCGGATCGGCGCCGTGCGGGCGGTCCAGGGGGTTCTTGCGCAGGCACGGGCGGCCGCGCAGGCGGCCGCGGCCGCCCGTGCGCGCCTGACCGCCTCCGCCGTCCATGTCGCCCGCCAGCAGAGACGGCTCGAGCAGGCGCTTGCCCGGCGCCGAACGGTGCTTGCGCGGCTGAATCGTGCCGTGCAGAGCAAGCACGTCCAGCTGGCGGCGCTCAAGGCACGGGCGCACCGTCTCGAGCGTCTGCTGGCCCGGTTGCGCCAGTTGCCGCACGTGGGACCGCCGGTGCCGAGCCTGCATGGGGCCTTTGCCGCCCACCGGGGTCATCTGCCCCTGCCTCTGCGCGCCACATCCGGGCCGATCCGCCTCAAACAAGGCCCGCAGGGGCTGCAGCGGTGGGCGGGCGTATTCATGCCTGGCCGTCCGGGACAAGCGGTCTACGCCGTCTTTCCGGGGCGGGTTGTGTATGCTAATTGGTTGCGCGGTTACGGATTGTTGTTGATACTGCAAAACGGCGATGGCTATATGACCTTGTACGGCCATTGTGAGACATTGCTCGAAACGGTGGGCAGTTACGTGCAAGGGGGGCAGCCAATCGCCACGGTCGGCAACAGTGGCGGTTTCGGCCGTACCGGTCTTTATTTCGATATCAGCCATGATGGCCGGCCAGTGAACCCGCTGGCCTGGCTTGCACACTAGAGGGGCGATGCGAGGACAGATGGGCAAGAAACGACATATCCTGCGCTATGCCAGCATCTTGCTGACGGGCGTATTCATCGGGGCCGGGCTCACGGTCGAGCATGCCGTCCAGGCGCAGGCAACGGCGGGCCAGTCCGGCAGCAGCCTTGCCGCTCTCCCCTTGAAGGGTCTGCGTACCTTTGCCGAGGTCTACAATATCGTCAAGGCGGACTACGTGGCGCCCGTCAGCAGCCACAAGCTGATCGACGATGCCATTCGCGGCATGGTCGACAATCTCGATCCGCATTCGCAGTATCTCGATCCCCACCAGTACGCGCGCCTCCAGGTCGATACCACGGGCGAATTCGGTGGCATCGGTCTTGAGGTGACCGAATCGCAGGGCTTTTTGCGTGTCGTGACGCCGCTTGCGGGGACGCCGGCTGCGCGCCATGACTTGCGGCCGGGGGATTTGATCGTGCGGATCAACAAGACCTTCATCCAGGGCCTGTCGCTACGCAAGTCGGTGCGGCTCTTGCGCGGCCAGCCGGGGACGGCCGTCGATCTGACGGTCATCCGCAAGGGCGTCAGCCATCCCCTGCAGGTCGTTCTGCACCGCCGCATCATCAAGGTGCACAGCGTGAGCAGCCATCTGCTCGGGCGTGGTTATGGCTATGTGCGCATCTCCGAATTCCAGGCGCGCACCGGTCAGGGCGTGACGCGCGCCCTGCAATCGCTTGCCGCGCGCAACCACGGACCGCTCAAGGGCCTGGTCCTCGATCTGCGCAACAATCCAGGCGGCGTGCTGAATGCCGCCGTGTCGGTGTGCGACGATTTCCTGAACACAGGCGTCATCGTCAGTACCCGCGGCCGCGCGCAGGGCGCCAACATGGTGTTTCGCGCGCATGGACCGGATCTGCTCCATGGCGCGCCCATGGTCGTCCTCGTGAACGGCGGATCGGCATCGGCTGCCGAAATCGTCGCCGGTGCCCTCCAGGACAACCGCCGGGCGCTCATCATGGGTACGCGCACCTTCGGCAAGGGTTCCGTGCAGACCATCATGCCGATGGGCAATGGCGGCGCGCTGCGCCTCACCACGGCGCGTTATTTCACACCCAACGGCCACTCGATCCAGGATCTCGGCATCACCCCGAACGTCGTCGTGCATCAGGCCGAGATCACCGTGGACCATCAGAAACCCTTCGTGCGGGAGATCAACCTGCCGGGCCATCTGAACAACAGCAATCCGCCGAAGACCGCAGCCAAAGAGGCGCCTCTTTCCGCCCGTGCGCAGCGTCTGGTCGACGAGGATTATCAATTGCGCCAAGCCTTTGATCTCCTGCAGGGCATCGCGGTGTTCCACCGCTTCAAGGGGTAACGCATGGCGAAGGACCGCTTGAACGTCACCATCCGTCCGCTGCAGCGCAGCGATCTGCCGGGCATCATGCAGCTCCATCGCGAGCTCGGCTGGAATCCCGCGTTCAAGGCCGACGGCAGTACCCTGGGCCAGCGGCTCGCCGCCCTCATCACCGAGGAAAGCGCCCTGCTGCTCGTGGCGCTGCATGACGGGACGGTGGTCGGCTATGTGCATGGCGAGATCGTCACCCATCTCCTGTTTGCCGGGCGCGAGCTTCTGATAAGCGAACTCTTCGTCGTGGAAGCGGCGCGCGGCCGGGGGGTGGGTTCGGCGCTGATGGCCGCGATAGAGCGCGAAGCCGCCGAGCGCAAATGTTTCCGTATCAGCGTCCTGAACGGCCGTGAACGGGAATCCTACAAGCGGGGTTTCTACCCGGCACTCGGCTATGGCGAGCGCCCCAACGTCGCGAATTTCACGAAAAGGCTCGACTGGGGCTAGGTTTGCCACCCGCCCCGGCCCGGATGCCGAAGACTCCGCCTGCGCGCAGGCGGGGCATGGAGTCACCTCCTGAGCCGTTCCGGCCCGTTCCGGCTTTACCGCCCAGCCAGTCTCGCCCGCATTCCCGTCATCGCCGGCACGCCCGCCTTCAGGCGTCGCGGCGCACCAGGTCGATGAGCGACCAGCCGACCAGCGCCAGGCCCGGTACGCCGAGGGCCGCCTCGATGAGGCCGAGGTGACTCAGGGTGGCCGCGGGGTGCTCGAGACCGAAGAGCAGGACGGCGGTGCTTGCCAGCAGACCGCCGAGCAATCCCACCATGATGCGCCGGTGCCGGCGGCGCATGTCCAGGGCGAGCCCCTGGATCTCCGCCGAACGACCCGTTACGCTCAAACGCCCGTCTTGCGCCTGTTTGAGGACGGCATGGAGATAGCGCGGCATGTCCGGCAGGATCTTCACCCACGTCGGGTACTCGCGCCGGGCGATCGCCCACAGCGCCTGGGGCCCAAGCTGCTCGCGCATCCAGCGTTCCAGGAACGGCTTGGCTGTGACCCATAGATCAAGATCGGGATAGAGGCGCCGGCCAAGGCCTTCGATGTTGAAAAGCGTCTTCTGCAGGAGTACCAGCTGCGGCTGGACCTCCATGTTGAAGCGCCGCGCCGTCTGAAACAGGTTCAACAGCAACCGCCCGAAGGAAATATCCTTGATCGGCCGCGCGAAAATCGGCTCACAGACAGTGCGGATCGCACCCTCCAGTTCGTCGACACGGGTGTCGTGCGGGACCCATCCGGCGCGCACATGCGCTTCGGCGATAGCGTGGTAGTCGCGGTTCAGGAATCCCAGTATGTTCTGGGCAAGATAGTATTTGTCCTCGGCGCACAGCGTCCCGACGATCCCGAAATCCACCGCGCGGTATTGTCCTTCCGGGGACACGAAGATGTTTCCCGGATGCATGTCGGCATGGAAAAAACCGTGCCGGAAGGCCTGCGTGAAGAAGATCTCCACGCCGTTATGGGCCAGCCGCCGCATGTCGACGCCGTGGGCGTGCAGTGCTTCCACGTTCGAGATGGGGATACCGCTGATGCGCTCCATGACCATGACGGTCTTGCGCGTGTAGTCCCAGTACACCTTCGGTACGTAGAGCAGATCGGATCCCGCGAAATTCGCCTTGATCTGGCTTGCGTTGGCGGCCTCGTGGTTCAGGTCCATCTCGTCGTGGAGCACCTTGTCGTACTCGTTGACGACGTCAACCGGCCGCAGACGCCGCGCATCCGGCCAATAGCGCACGGCCAGTTGCGCCAGGACACGCAACAGTCCGAGGTCCCGCTCGAGAACGACATCTATGTCCGGACGCAGGATCTTGACCGCCACTTCGGTGCCGTCATGCAGTACCGCGAAATGGACTTGCGCGACGGACGCCGAGGCGACCGGTGTCGTGTCAAACTGGCGGAACACGCCGGCCAGCGGTGCCTTGTAGGCCTCCTCCAGCCGCGCAACGACCTTTCCGGGAGCAAACGGCGGTACCCGGTCCTGCAGCTTGTTCAGCTCGACGAGGATGTCCTCGGGCACCAGGTCGGGCCTGGTCGACAGCATCTGGCCAAATTTGACGAAGATCGGTCCGAGCGCCTCCAGCGCAAGCCGCAGCCGCTCGCCGCGGGGAGCGAGCTTGCGGCGCCGCCAGCGCCATGGCAGCAGGCGGAAGGCGATGCGGTAGAAACGAAAGAGGTGCAGCGCGGTCACGAACTCGTCGAGATCGTGCCGAATGAATACCCGCGTGATGGTGAGCAGCCGGATGAATCGCCCGTATGCCGACGTCATGTGCGGGCTTCCAGCCGTTCGATCCGCTTGCTCAGCCGCTCGACATCATGGCGCAACGTGTCCACGGCGCCAAGGAAACCTTCGACATCTTCCGTGCGCGCCAGCACCGCGCGCTCTTCCTGAAGATATTCCGCGCCATTGCGCGCAAGCCGCCACGCCGCCTGGCGAAACCCCGTCGTCAACTGGGTGAGGCCGACTGCGAGCCAGTGGCCCGGGATGTCCCCCAGGGCCCGGGCGAGGACTTCCTCCCAATCGAGGCGGATTCCTGCGAGCGCCTTGCGGATGGCGAGCGCGCAGTCGATGTCGCCCTCCATGCGGACGCCCTGGGCGGCCGCCTGCATGTTCTGCTGGTCGGCGCGCAGCAGCGCCGCAAAGGCGCCGGCCGTTCCCGTGAGCTGCACGTCGCAGTTATCGGCGGGTTCGCGCACATGGACCCTGTCTGCCGCGAAGACAAGATCGAACGTGAACACGGGTGCTGTCACGACCACCCGCATGGAGCGGCCGGAAACCGCTGCCAATCCATCGCGGGCGGCGGGATGGATCTGAAAAGGCAGGTTCACGCCCTGCTCGAGCGTGCGCAGAATGAAGCTCACGAGGCCCTCTGTCGGATAGGCGCCCGTTCGGCATAGAGCACTACCGAGCCGGCGATCTTGTCATGAAATCCCTGCTTGCGCGGATCCCAGGCGATCCACAAAAAACCCAGCATGCACGGCAGCGTCGACACGATGTACCCCAGACTGCGCAAAAGAGACTGGGAGAACGTCAGGGCGGCATGGGTGTCGGCATCCACCACCCGGCAACGGAAGAGCAGCTTGCCGGGGGTCCCCAGGTAGCGCATCCAGAAAAACACGGAGTAGGCGACACCGACGACCAGCGCCAGAAGTTGCGCCCCGGCGTGGGCCGCGAGCGCCCGCACCAGCTGCCGGACAAGCTCGTCGGCGGTCATGCCGGCGCGCACTGCGGTAAGCGCCGGCATCGTTCCCGACAGCAACGGAAACAGGATGATGTTGTCGACGATATCGGCGCCGAGCCGCCGCCAGAAACCGGCGTAGCGTACAGGGGACGGATTCCCTGTACGGACCGATGGGGCGGCCTGTGCCATTAAAACTTGTAGCCTCTGTGGACGGCGACAATGCCGTCCGTCAGGTTCCAGTAGTCGATGCGGCAGAAACCGGCGTCCGCCATCATGCCTTTGAGCGTTTCCTGGTCCGGATGGCGCCGGATGGATTCGACCAGATACTGATAGCTGTCCTCGTCTCCCGTCACCAGCCGCCCGATCTTGGGTACGATCTTGAACGAATAGGTGTCGTAGATGCGCCCGAACATCGCCGACCGGGGTTTGGAAAACTCGAGAATCACGAGCCGCCCGCCGGGCCTTAGCACACGGAACATGGCCTTCAGCGCGCGCTCCTTGAAGGTGACGTTGCGCAGGCCAAAGCCGATGGTGACGAGGTCGAAGGAATTATCGGGAAACGGCAGGCATTCGGCGTTGGCCTGCGCGATCAGGAGATTGGCGGACACGCCACGATTCAGCAGGCGATCCCGTCCGACGGCGAGCATCGATCCGTTGATGTCACTCAGCACGACCTGGCCCGTGGGTCCCACCCGCCGGCTGAGCAGGTAGGACAGGTCCCCGGTTCCGCCCGCGAGGTCCAGGACCCGTTCGCCGGCATGCGGGGTGGCGATGCTCATCGCGAACCGCTTCCACGCCCGGTGCAGCCCGCCGGACATCAGGTCATTCATGAGGTCGTAACGGTTGGCCACCGACCGGAACACGTCTTCCACCAGCCGCGTCTTGGTGGCTGGATCGACGTCCTTATAGCCGAAATGCGTCAGTCCGGAGTCGGGCGCCGTGTCGGTCATGATCGTCCCTTACGTTCTCTTGTGGCCCGCCTGCTCGAGCCGGCTCAGGTATTCGTTCCAAAGCTCTGTCTGGCGTATACCGAGATTATAAAGCAAATCCCAGGAATAAATCCCGGTATCGTGGCCGTCATCGAAGCGCAGCACGATCGCGTAGGTTCCTACCGGCTCGATACCTGCGATGTTGACGTTCTCCTTGCCGGTCTGCAGCACCTCCTGGCCGGGGCCATGGCCGCGTACTTCAGCCGATGGTGAATAGACGCGCAGATACTCCGCCGGGAGCCGGAAATGGCTGCCATCCTCGAAGGTGATCTCCAGAATGCGGGATTTCTGATGTAACTTGATGTCGGTTGGTCGCAGGGTATTCTTACGCATGGGCTGCTCTCCGCCCTCGTTGCACCCGTCACAAAATCGTCATAGTGTCTGTGGTGTAATGGGTGACAGCGGAGGGCCATAATGCCTGGAAAAATCCTTGTTGTCGATGATGAACCCGCGATCCGCGCCATGGTGCGGTTCGCGCTAAAGCAGGCAGAGTATACCTGCAGCGAGGCCGGTGATGCCACCGAGGCGCAGGCGCTCGTAACGGCTGACACCCCGGATCTCATCCTGCTCGACTGGATGCTGCCAGGCCTGAGTGGCATCGACTATGCGCGCCGCCTGCGGCGGGAACGCTTGACGCAGAATATCCCGATCATCATGCTGACCGCTCGGGTGGATGAAGAGGACAAGATACGCGGCCTCAACACGGGTGCGGATGATTTCATCACCAAGCCGTTTTCGCCACGGGAGCTCGTGGCGCGGGTCAAGGCGGTGTTGCGCCGCATGGTGCCGATGGCGGTCGACGAGGTCGTCGTGTCCGAGGGTCTGGTGCTGGATCCTTCCACGCACAAGGTGCTCGCGAACGATGAGCGGCTGAGTCTTGGTCCGACGGAGTTTCGGCTGTTGCACTTCTTCATGACCCACCCGGAGCGCGTTTACAGTCGCGAGCGCGTGCTCGATGCGGTGTGGGGAAATAATGCGTATATCGATGAGCGGACGGTGGATGTCCATATCCGTCGTCTCCGCAAGGCCTTGACGGTCAGTGGCTATGACCGATTTATTCAAACGGTGCGTGGCGTGGGTTACCGATTCTCCGGTGACGCTTAGCACCGACGCCGCTGTCCGGCGCGAGCTGTGGTCGGCTTTGGCGCTTGCCGTCGCGGGTCTCGGCGCCGGCGGTCTCTTTGGGTACCCCTGGGCCGGCCTGGCCGCCGCGCTCGCCCTCATCCTCGCCTGGCACCTGAACAAGTCGCGCCTTTTGTACCGGTGGCTCGCGCACCCCGAGAGCCGCATCCCCGAGCTCGGCGGGCTATGGGATGAAATGATCCGCGAGATTCACCGTGCCGACCGGGCCAAGGCCCGCCACAAGGACCTCATCAGCAGTCTCTTCGAGCGCCTGCAGGCGGCGGCTGCCGCCATGCCGGATGCCATGGTCGTGTTGTCGCAATACGGCCTGATCGAATGGAGCAACGCGCAGGCCGCGCGGCTTCTGGGTCTCGACGTCCGGCGCGACGTCGGCATGCGGCTCGTCCATCTCGTGCGCAATCCCGCCCTGTCGGCTTATCTCGGTGCCGGCCACTATCACGAGCCGCTCGTCCTGAAGGATCTGAGCGGTGGCCATGTGGTCGAGGTGCAGATCATTCCGTTTGGGGACAGCCAGAAGCTCGTGATCGGGCGCGACATCACCCATCTCGTCCGTCTCGAGGAGATGCGCAGCCATTTCGTTGCCGATGTTTCGCACGAGTTGCGCACGCCGCTCACCGTCTTGCGCGGCTTCCTCGAAACCCTGCAGGACAGCCGGGTCACCATCGAGGACGTCCACGGCAACCTGGCGCTCATGCAGGAACAGGCCGAGCGGATGCAGCGGCTGATCGAAGACCTGCTGGCCCTTGCGCGCCTGGAGACCACGCCGCCACGCAGCCACGACGAAATGGTCGATGTCGGTGCGCTCGCCCTGAGTCTCCGGGATCTCGCCACGGCGCTGTCGGGCGAGCGGCGCCACCGGATCGAGATCGATCCCGGGGGGGGGTTCCTGATCGGCAATCGCGAAGAACTGCGCAGCGCCTTCACCAATCTGGTGCACAATGCCGTGCGTCACACCCCGGCGGGGGGCCTCATCACCATCCGCTGGCACATCGCCGACGATGGTGGCCGTTTTTCCGTGGAAGATCATGGCGAAGGGATCGCGGCGCGCCATATCCCTTATCTCACCGAGCGCTTCTACCGCGTCGACAGCGGCCGTTCGCGGGCATCGGGGGGCACCGGCCTTGGGCTGTCGATCGTCAAACAGGTGCTGGTCCGGCATGACGCGCGGCTGCTGGTGGACAGTGCCCTCGGATCCGGCAGCACGTTCACCTGTCTCTTTCCGTTGTCGCGCACGCAGCGGGCGCAAGCCGGCGCCTGAACCCCGCCCGGGCGCGTGGATTTGCCCGGGATGCGCCGTGGTATCGTGGCAGGCCCGCCCGCCAGACGGTTCGGGTCCCGGAACGGCCCGGCTTGCCGCCGCATGTCAGCGCCCGGGCCTGCCCCGGTCCCCTGGGGAAATGCATGGGCCCCTGATTGCCGCAGGCCAGCACGCGTCCGCCCCGCGGACCGCAAAGGAGGTCCATGCACGAAGTGCTCCGTACCTTGTGGTTTCTGCGGGCAGTATCCGCAGAGACGATCGCGGATTCCTGGTTGCCGTCTGCCGCCTTCCTGATGAAGCCGGTCTCGCACGGCAAACCTTTCGGGGCGTCCGTGGGGCTGGGCTACTCGGCTACCACCGGCCTCACCGCCACGCGAACCGTCGACAGCCAGGACGAAGCGTTCTATGAAGATGGCCTGTGGCGGTACGCGGGCCGCTTCAGCTACAACTACGTGTCGGCCGCCGCCCGCGTGAGCGCCAACCGGCTCGTGCTGGACAGCAGCGCCGAGCGTTTCCTGTCGCGCGGAAAAGCGAATTTCCTGCTCGTTTCGGTCCGGTTCGATCGCAACCCCGCGAGCGGCTATGCCCACTACATGGTCGAGGCGGTCGGCGCCGGTCACCGCATCTTCCACAGCCCCCGCATGGGCCTGAAGATCGAGGGCGGTGCCGGCATGCGGCAGAACCATTACGTGAACGGCGCCTACGCCGATGTGCCGGCCCTGCGCGCAGCCCTCGACTATCGCTGGGATCTTTCGGGTCAGAGTGTCTTTACGGAGCGTCTCGGCGTGCTCGTCGCCCGTACCGGCACCTTGTATTCCACGGATACGAGCCTCAGTGCGCCCCTGGCTGGCGCCCTCGCGCTTAAGCTGTCGGAGGTCGTGGACCGGTACACGAGCGCCCCCGCCGGGTTTCCCCGGACCAGCACTTTTAGTACCATCAACCTTCTCTACCATTTCCCTTGACCGCAACTTCCATGTACAAGCGGCGCGCGCGCATCCTGTTTGTGGCGACCGATCCCGCCGATGTTGCCTGCGCGCAGGCGGCGATCGGCGCGTGCGGCGCCCGGTGGGCGGAAGCCGCCGCCGATGCCAGAGACACCCCGATCGATCTCGTTGTCACCCTGGATGACGATGCCGCCCGCGGGCTGCCGGCCATCGCCGTTCCCCACAAGCACTGGCCGATCGGTGCCCCGCGTGCCGAAGACATCCGCCAGCGCGTGGCGGGCCTCGTTGGCGGCATGCGTCTGCTGGCCGCCATGGACAAAAGCCCGCCCCCTGTCCGCTGAGCGGCCCGTCACGCGGCCGTCACCCCGTCAGGGTCGGTTTGCCGCGATGACCGGCCGGTTGCACGGGACCGGAAGGTGCTGCGTGGGGGGCCAGAATGGACGGCGAGGGGTGCGCAATGGGCGGACCGGGGTTGCTGTGGCATAATCCGGAGCGGCGGCTCGCTGCCCCTGGCTGGCAGCAATTACCTTCTTTCGGAGATGGTCTGGATTCCCCCATGGACTCTGCGCAGAACGGCATCAAGATCAAGGTTCGCAATTTGCATTTCTACTACGGCAAGGAAGCCGCGCTGCATGACATCAGCCTGGACGTCGCGACCAGCATGGTGACGGCCTTCATTGGCCCGTCAGGCTGCGGCAAGTCCACCTTGCTGCGCACGTTCAACCGCATGTACGAACTCTATCCGGATCAGCGCGCGGAAGGCGAGGTGTGGCTTGATGATCGCAACGTGCTGCTGCCGGGCGAGGATCTCTACCGCCTGCGGTCACGTATCGGCATGGTCTTCCAGAAGCCGACGCCGTTCCCGATGTCGATCCACGAGAACGTGGCCTTCGGGATCCGTCTCTATGAGCGCATGCCCAAGGCGGAACTCGACGACCGCGTCGAGGAGGCGCTGCGGCAGGTGGCGCTCTGGGACGAGGTGAGCGGCAAGCTGCACCAAAGCGGAATGAGCCTGTCCGGCGGCCAGCAGCAGCGTCTGTGCATGGCGCGGGCCGTCGCCCTGAAACCGGAAGTCCTCCTTCTCGATGAACCCGCCTCCGCACTCGACCCGATCTCGACACTGAAGATCGAAGAGCTCATTTATGAACTAAAACAGAATTACACGATCGTAATCGTCACGCACAACATGCAACAGGCTGCACGTGTTTCCGACTATACTGCATTCATGTACTTGGGCCGCGTCGTCGAGTTTGGCGACACGAACAAGATTTTCACAAATCCGAGCATGAAGCAGACGGAAGATTACATCACCGGCCGTTACGGCTGAGGGAGTGAGGAGGACAGATGGAGCTGCACGTTAGCCCACACATTTCACGGCGCTACAATGCCGAGCTCGAGGATATCCGTACCCGCGTGCTCCATATGGGCGGCCTCGTGGAACAGCAGATCGTCGACGCCATGACAGCGCTCGTCAAAGGCGACGCCGTCCTCGGTGACGAGGTCATCAAGAACGACATCAAGGTCAACAAGATGGATGTCACCATCGACGAGGAATGCAACCAGATCATCGCCCGGCGCCAGCCGACGGCGAGCGACCTGCGCCTCGTCATGGCGGTCATCAAGACCATTACCGACCTCGAGCGCATAGGCGACGAGGCGGAGAAGATCGGCCGGATGGCGGTGCGGCTTGCCGTTGAAGAACGTCCCAAGGATGGCTATGTCGAAGTGCAGTCGCTCGGCGACCACGTCCGCCAGATGGTGCACGACGCCCTGGATGCCTTCGCCCGCCTCGATATGGAGGCCGCCGTGCGGGTTGCGCGCGAGGACCGGCGGGTGGACAAGCAGTATGACGGTCTGATGCGCCAGATGATCACCTTCATGATGGAAGATCCGCGCACGATCTCGCGGGTCCTGAACGTCATCTGGGCAATGCGCGCGCTGGAGCGTATCGGCGACCATGCCCGCAATATCTGTGAATACGTGATTTATCTGGTCAAGGGCAAAGACGTTCGCCACACGAGTCTCGAGCAGATCGAGACGGAGATCCTCGGCCGGGCAGCCGTCGACTCCAAGCCTTTGTAAGTATTCCCCTAAAGAGGCTCTTCCCGCAGCCAGCGTGCGGCCGCCGCGGCATAATAGGTCAAAATGCCATCGGCGCCCGCGCGCCGCAGGGCGATCAGGGATTCCAGGGCCGCCTTGCGTTCGTCGAGCCATCCCCGTTCGACAGCTGCCTTCAGCATGGCGTACTCGCCGCTCACATGATAGGCAAGCGTTGGCACGGCAAAGGTGTCCTTGACCCGCCTTATGATGTCCAGATAGGGGAGGCCCGGCTTGACCATCACCATGTCCGCCCCTTCCTGCAGGTCAAGCGCGACTTCGTGCAGTGCCTCGTCGCTGTTGGCGGGGTCCATCTGATAGGTCGACTTGCTGCCCTTGCCGAGCTGCTGGCCCGAACCCACCGCGTCGCGGAACGGGTTATAGAAGGCCGAGGCATACTTGGCCGAATAGGCCAGAATGCGGGTGTTGCGCAAATTCTCCGCCTCGAGCGCGGCGCGGATGGCGCCTATCCGGCCGTCCATCATGTCGGAGGGGGCTACGACCTCGGCGCCGGCGCGCGCGAGCGTGAGCGCCTGGCGAACCAGCACCTCTGTCGTTTCGTCGTTGATGACATATCCTTGCGCATCCACCAGGCCGTCCTGCCCATGGGTCGTGTACGGATCCAGCGCAATATCGGCGACGATACCGAGTGTGGGGGCGGCGGCCTTCAGGGCCCGCACCGCGGTCGCCGCCAGGCCCTCGGGATTATAGGCCTCCGCAGCGTGCAGCGACTTTTGGGCCACCGGCACGACCGGGAACAGCGCCACCGCCGCCAGCCCGAGATCCGCCCATTCGCGTGCCGCACGGGCCAGGCGATCGACGGACAGCCGTTCGACGCCAGGCATCGCCTCTACCGGTTCGCTGCGATTGGTGCCGTCGATGACGAACACGGGCTGAATGAGTTGCGCAGGGCTCAAGCGATGTTCGCGCATGAGGCCGCGGCTGAAGCCGTCACGGCGCATACGGCGCATGCGGGTAGCGGGAAACGGACCGCGGGCAGGGACAAACGTCATGCCGCTAGCCTAACGCGCCCGGCGGTGCCCGGTAAAGAGTGTGCCGGGGAAAGGGCGCTCATGGGGGCGCTGCCGGCGGCGAAGCCCGAATACCAAACGGCCAATCGCCTGGTGGCTGGGCCCGTCCGCCCATCCCCGCAGGCGTCGCCACCTGGTCGCCGGCGCCCGCACTGCGCTCGCCAAACGGGGGAGCCGTGTCCCGAACCGGCCGGACGGGGCTACAGCCGCGCGGTGATGGGAGACGACATGCGCAGCCGCGCGTCGCCGGTGACGGCCGGTCGCTTTGCCGTGCTTCTGTGGGGGTTCCAGTACATCATGCCCGCGCCGCAAAGACGTTACGGGGGGCCGACATCCCGACACGGATGCCGCAGATCGCGGGGGCCGCCGCTTTGGCGTTTTCAGCGCAGGGCCACATCCGGATAACAAAAAAGAAGAGGACGCCACCCGAGGGTGGCGTCCTTCCGGCTAACGACGGCTGCGCGCGCCCTTGCGGATCGCTTTCTTTGTCGCGGCCTTTTTGGCGGTGCCTTTCTTCTTGGCAACCGTCTTTTTCTTTACGGCGACTTTCTTCTTCACGACAGCCTTCGGTGCGGCCTTCTTTTTGGCGGCCACTTTCTTCTTCGCGGCGGCTTTCGGCGCCGCCTTCTTCTTTACGGCAGCCTTCTTCTTGGGGGCCGCCTTCTTTGCCGCAGCCTTCTTGGGGGCCGCCTTCTTCTTTGCCGCTGCCTTCTTCTTTGCCGCTGCCTTCTTGGCGGCTTCGCCCGCGCTGGTTGCCAGGGCTACGCGTCCGCCCGTGGCCAACCCGGCTGCCGGCTGCGGCGCCGCCTTGTTCTGCGCCACGAGCCGGGGCTTGCTGGCCGATGGTGCAGGCGGTGTGGCGGCCGGCTTCAGGGCCGACAGGGGATGGATGTGCTGTTCGATCAGGTTGGTGATCGAGCGGAAAATATCCTGCATGCTGCCGACGCCCGCCACCTTCCGCAGCTTGTTCTGCATGCGGTAGTAGCTGATGAGCGGCGCCGTCTGCTCTTCGTAGACCTTCAGGCGCTTGCCGATGGTCTCCTCATTGTCGTCCGAGCGCTGCATGAGTTTGCCGCCGCACTTGTCGCACACGCCGCTCACCTTGGGTGGCGAGAAGTAGACGTTGTACATCTGACCGCATTTTTCGCAAGTACGGCGGCCCGTGAGGCGCTTCATCAGTTCCGAGGAATCGACATCGACGAGCAGGGCGAGCTGCAGCGGCTGGCCGAGACGTGCCAGCAGGGAATCCAGTGCCTGGGCCTGGGGGTTGCTGCGCGGAAACCCATCCAGGATAAAGCCGTTTTTGGCGTCGGGCTGGCTTAACCGGTCCTGGATCATGCCCAGCACGATGTCGTCTGACACCAGCTGGCCCGCGTCCATGGCGGCCTTTGCGCGGCGCCCGAGTTCCGTGCCCGCGCTGACCGCTGCCCGCAGCAGATCGCCGGTGGAGATCTGCGGGATCTTGTACTTCTCAACCAACAATTTCGCCTGGGTCCCTTTTCCAGATCCAGGCGCTCCCAATAACACGATTCGCATGGTGTGCTCGCTTTAGGTGCTTAGTGACCTATTAGAGATTCGTTATATTGTGCCCGAGGGCGGTCCCGTGCCTAAGCTACCTTCCTATTTTTTTCGCGTCAATATTTTATTGGCAGTCGACGCATTTTTCTGTTCACGATGCCGGTGTGATGCGGTCGCCCGGACGATCCATGGCGCCACGGGGCAGGCAAGACGACCCCGCGTCCTCGGCGCCGCAGGGTCTGTGCACCCTTAAAACGAGTCCGCGCGACCTCCCGGTGGCGGCGGCTGCGCCGCGCTTCGTGCGGGCGCAGCTTTTGGACTCGCTCCATGACGCACCGATGCCAAGCGCGCGCCGCCCGTGAAAAAAAGTGGCGCTGCCGCTTCCGGCGCATATACAAGAACGGGCTTTTACGGTTAACCTAGTTGTATCGTTATGAGGCGATACCAAAAATTGATGTGACCTGATGAAACCTATACAGGACTTTACCGACACCGAACTCTGGGTGGCGCGCACGACCGTACAGGAACGTTACGGCAAATCGGTATCCATCGAGTTAGCTGACAGCGAACTGCGCCTCGACCCCGAATCCACCACTCTCACCTTCTGCCCGACGCTATTCTGGACTGAGCGCGGCACCAGTTTCGTCATATTCAAGGTCGGCGAAAGCCGCTACAAATGCCAGTTCTTCTACTCCCCCAATGAACAGTACGGGACGGGCCGTGATGTCTATGACGACCTCGGGGAGTGCGTGACGCACGTATTGCAGCTGCAGGCCGATCACGAGCGGCAGCGTGGATTGTCGGCCGAAGTGCCGCCCCGGCGGTAGGGCGGGGCGGTGCCGGCAGGTTTTTCTTTTACTGAGATAGGTGCAACACATGGCAAGACCGAAAAATGCGTTTTACGCCCAGTCTGGCGGTGTGACAGCCGTCATCAATGCGTCGGCATGCGGTGTCATCGAGACCGCGCGCAAGCACAAAACCAAGATCGGCAAGGTCTACGCGGGGCGCAACGGCATCATTGGCGCGCTGACGGAAGACTTGATCGACACCAGCAAGGAGTCGGCAGCGGCCATTCGGGCCTTGCGCCATACGCCTGCCGGTGCCTTCGGGTCATGCCGTTACAAGCTGAAGGGCCTAGAGGAAAACAGGGCCCAATACGAGCGGTTGATCGAGGTTTTCAAGGCGCACAACATCGGCTACTTCTTCTACAACGGGGGTGGTGATTCGCAGGATACCGCCTATAAGGTATCCCAGATCGGCGAGCGGCTCGGGTACCCGGTCATCTGCGTGGGCGTGCCAAAGACCGTCGACAACGATCTGCCCATCACGGACTGTTCGCCGGGCTTCGGATCGGTTGCCAAATATGTGGCCGTTTCGATCCGGGAAGCCGCCTTCGACGTGGCAAGCATGGCCAAGACCTCGACCAAGATCTTCGTCATGGAGGTCATGGGCCGTCACGCCGGATGGATCGCGGCGGCAGCGGGGCTTGCGGCGGAAAAGGCCGGGGATGCGCCGCACGTGATCCTGTTCCCGGAGCGTGAATTCGACGAGGAAGCCTTTCTGGCCAAGGTCGGCAAGACCGTCAAGGCCCAAGGCTACTGCGCCATCGTGGTGTCCGAGGGTGTGCGTGACAAGGCAGGGCGCTTCCTGGCCGAAAGCGGCACGAAAGACGCCTTTGGTCATGCCCAGCTGGGTGGTGTGGCGCCGGTGATTGCGCAGCTCATCAAGGACAAGCTGGGTTACAAGTATCATTGGGCCGTTGCCGATTATCTGCAGCGGGCCGCGCGCCATATCGCCTCGAAGACCGATGTCGAACAGGCCTATGCGCTCGGCAAGAAGGCCGTGGAGCTGGCCCTGAAGGGCCGCAACGCCGTCATGCCGGTCATCGTCCGGCAGTCGAACAAGCCCTATAAATGGACGGTCGGCGAGGCGGATCTGGCGGATGTGGCCAATGTCGAGAAGAAAATGCCCGCCGATTACATCACGGCCGACGGGTTCGGTATCACCAAGAAGTGCCGTACCTATCTCGAGCCGCTCATCCAGGGCGAGGATTATCCGCCCTACAAGAATGGCCTGCCGCAATATGTCACCCTGAAGAACGCGGCGGTCAAAAAGAAGCTGGGCGGCACTTTCAAGGTCTAGGGATGACTATCGACAAGGCGCGTGAGCTCCTTTTGGTCCAGGCTGGCTTCGGCGGCTTTTACAACGGTAACGCCGCGAAGCTCATCCTGTCCGAAGTCTTTCGGGAGCACGGGCAGGCGGCAGTGGACGCGCTGATCCGTGAGACGGGCCTGGATCGTGTTTTTGGGTTCGAGCCGGGCACGCGCTTTGAAGGGGGAGTAGCACTGAAAGATTAGCCGGGTGTTGGGGCGACCGATATTTAGCGATAGGGAGGAAAGGTATGTCTGATAGTCTGGTCATTATTTTTGCCTGTGCGGCAGCGGCGCTTGTCTATGGTGCCGTGTCGATAGGGTGGGTTCTGAAGCAGTCCACGGGGTCTCCGCGCATGATGGAGATTGCCAAGGCGGTTCAGGTGGGCGCATCTGCCTATCTGAACCGCCAGTACAGCACCATCGGCATGGTCGGTGTGGTGGTGTTTGCCCTGCTCTACTATTTCATCGGCGCAACCACGGCGTTCGGTTTCCTGACCGGCGCCATCCTGTCGGCGGCAGCCGGCTACATCGGCATGAACGTGTCGGTACGGGCCAACGTCCGCACCACGCAGGCGGCCAGTGAGGGGTTGACCCAGGCACTGCGGGTGGCGTTCCGCGGCGGCGCGATCACGGGTCTTCTGGTGGTGGGTCTTGGCCTCCTCGGTATTGCCGGCTATTACACGATCCTGGTCCATATGACTCCGGCAGGTCAGCCGGTGCATGTGGCACCCCTCGTGGGGCTGGCATTCGGCGGGTCGCTCATCTCGATTTTCGCGCGGCTTGGGGGCGGTATCTTCACCAAGGGCGCCGATGTCGGTGCGGACCTGGTCGGCAAGGTCGAGGCAGGCATTCCCGAGGATGATCCGCGTAATCCGGCGGTCATCGCCGACAACGTCGGTGACAACGTCGGTGACTGCGCCGGCATGGCGGCCGACCTGTTCGAGACCTATGCGGTGACGGTGGTCGCGAGCATGGTGCTTGGCCACATGGATTATCAGGGCATGCATCACGCTCTTCTGTATCCCCTGATGCTGGGTGCGGCGTCGATCATCGCGACCATCGTCGGTGCGCAGTTCGTCCGGGTAAAGCCGGGCCAGCGCATCATGAGCGCGCTCTACCGCGGCCTCATCGTGGCGGGTGTCCTCGCGGCTGCCCTCTTCTATCCGGTCACGCACTACATGATGGCCGGCCTGAGTCAGGTCGCCATCAATGGCCACCACTACACGATGATGGACCTCTATTATTCGGCGCTGACCGGTCTCCTCGTCACCGGGCTTCTGGTCGTCATCACCGAATACTACACGGCCACCGAGTTTGCGCCCGTGCGCTCCATCGCGCAGGCGTCGACGACGGGCCATGGCACCAACGTCATCGCCGGTCTTGCGGTATCCATGAAGGCCACCGCGGCTCCGGTGCTGGCGATCTGCCTTGGCATCGCGCTCAGCTATTATTTTGCCGGCCTGTACGGAATCGCCATCGCGGCGACGGCGATGCTGTCGCTTGCGGGGATGATCGTCGCGCTGGACGCCTACGGCCCCATCACGGACAACGCCGGCGGTATCGCCGAGATGGCAGACCTTCCGGCGAGCGTCCGGGCGGTCACCGATCCGCTGGATGCGGTCGGCAACACCACGAAGGCGGTTACCAAGGGCTACGCCATTGGTTCGGCGGGACTCGCGGCGCTGGTGTTGTTTGCGGACTTCACCGACAAGCTCAAGCAGAGCGGGCATCAGGGGCTGACGTTCGACCTGTCCAACCACATGGTCATCATCGGCCTCTTCCTGGGCGGTCTCGTTCCCTACCTCTTTGGCGCCATGGCCATGGAGGCGGTGGGTCGCGCGGCCGGTTCAGTGGTCGTCGAGGTGCGGCGCCAGTTCAAGGAGATCGCCGGCATCATGGAAGGCACGGCCAAGCCCGACTACTCGCGCGCGGTCGACATGCTGACCAAGGCCGCGATCCGCGAGATGGTGGTGCCGTCGCTGCTGCCGGTGCTGGTGCCGGTCGTGGTCGGCGTGTTCCTCGGCGCGCAGGCCCTGGGCGGTGTGCTGATGGGCAGCATCGTGACCGGTATCTTCGTGGCGATCTCGATGACAACGGGCGGTGGTGCCTGGGATAACGCCAAGAAGTACATCGAAGACAACCACTTTGGTGGCAAGGGTTCGGATGCCCACAAGGCGGCGGTCACCGGTGACACCGTCGGCGACCCGTACAAGGACACGGCCGGACCGGCCGTCAATCCGCTGATCAAGATCATCAATATCGTGGCGCTCTTGATCGTCACTCTCGTCCACTAAGAACGGCTCAGCCAGGGGGGGATGTAACGCCCCCCTGGCTGGGTGCTTTTCCGCTAAAAAAAGTTGTGCCCAGTTGTGCTCAAATGGCGGCTCTGTTGCTACACTACGCCGCGTGAAACTCTGCATAGTCTCCGATAGTCACGACAACCGTGACCCCCTGAATGCTGCGGTCGCGGAAGCCAAGGCCCTAGGCGCCGAGGCGGTTCTCCACTGTGGTGATATCGTTGCCCCGGGCACGTTGCGAACCCTGCGGCGTCACGGCCTTCCTGTGCACGCCATTCATGGCAACAACACGGGCGACACCTATTCCATGACCCGGCTTGCGCATGAGCACGATACCTTCGTGCACTACCATGGCCAGGACGCGGACATCGAGCTCGGCGGGCGGCGGGTTTTTCTGGTCCATTATCCCCACTACGCGTACGCGATGGCCTGTACGGGGGATTGGGATGTGGTCTGCTGCGGCCACGATCACGTGGCCGCAGTCAGGAGTGTCGCGAACGTCAAGGGCGGCCAGACCATGCTGGTGAACCCGGGTACGATCGGCGGCATCGGTGCCCCCGCTACCTACGTGCTCGCCGATCTGGCCGCCTGGACATTCGAGATCCGGACGCCCGCCTAGCGCGGCATGCCGTTGGGCGTGACCGGCTGACCGTGGGCGATCGATGCGAGATAGCTTACGAGGTCGGTCATCGTCTGGCTGCCGTATGCCGGCGCATGCCCCATCAGGCCATTTTGGATGCAGGCCCGGATCTGTGTTTCCAGGGTGATGACCTTATGCATGCGCGGGTTATAGCGGGGGAAGATCGCGACCGCGTTCACGAGGCTCGGGAACCGTTTGCCATTGGGCAGCCGGCCCATGGTCGTCCCGCCGTTGATATGGCAGCTGTCGCACGTCATCTTCACGCCTTTGTTCGAGCGTTCCCTGCTGCCAAAAGTGTCGGTCATGAAAATGTGCCGGCCCGCCTTCACCGCTGCCGGGAAGGTGTTCGCGCGGGGTGCTGCGTGGGCTGGCAAGGTGCCGAGGCACGTGCACAAAGCCGTTACTGCCACCGCAATTTTCTTATCCATGGAGTCTCCATCCGTCTGATTTTTCCCCCCTTAATGTAATCACCGCCGACGAGCGGCGCAACCGTACGGACGGCGGCTTCCGCCACCCTCGCGCCAGGCGCCGTTCTTATGGCCGTCGGTGTGCCATTTATGCTACGCTTCCTCCCAAATCATACGGTCCGACATGTCTTTCACGCGCACGAAAAACCCTGATACCGCCTCCTGGTCCCGCGACATCTTCACCGTTGGCCTGATCGCGGCCATCGTATACGCCTTCATGCTGGGCAGCCGCGAATTCGGGGTGCCTGACGAGGCGCGCTACTGCGAGATCCCGCGCGAAATGGTCGCGAGCGGCCACTACCTGACACCGCGGCTCGATGGTGTCCTGTATTTCGAGAAGCCGCCCCTGTTTTACTGGCTGCAGACCGTCTCGATCCATCTGTTTGGCCTGAACCAGTGGTCGATGCGCCTGTGGACCGCCTTCTTTGCGGTCTCCGGTTGTGTTGCCGTCTATGCCCTCGGCCGCCATCTCTACGGGCGCCGCGCGGGACTGCTGTCGGCGCTCGTCCTCGGCACCTCGCTCCTCTACTTCGCGCTGGGTCACATCATCACGCTCGACATGACGGTGTCGGTCCTTCTGTCCCTCAGCCTCTTTGCCTTCGTGTGGGCCGAAGGCCGGCCCATGGGCCTTGAGCGGCGCTTCGGGATGGGGCTCGCCTTTGTCTTCGCCGCCCTGGCGACGCTGACCAAGGGCCTGATAGGCATCGTGTTCCCGATGATGGCGATCGGCCTGTGGATCATGTTCTATTGGGACTGGCAGCAGTTGCGGCGCATGTACCTCGGCCAGAACACGGTGCTCTACCTGCTGATCGCGGCGCCCTGGCACATCATGATGCAGCTGCATCACCCGACCTTTCTGCACTACTACTTCATCCGCCAGCATTTTGAGCGCTATCTCACGCATGTGGCGCACCGCTATCAGCCCTTCTGGTACTTCGTGCCCATTCTTCTGGCCGGCCTGCTGCCGTGGAGCGTCTTCTTTGCGCAGGCGGCCCGCTTCAGCCTGCGCTTTCGCTTTGCGGAGCGGGGGGCGCACCGGTCCACGATGCTGCTCGTCATCTGGGTCGCCTCCATTTTCGTGTTCTTCTCGGTATCCGATTCCAAGCTCATTCCCTACATCCTGCCGGTGTTCCCGGCCGCTGCCATCCTGATCGGCCGTTATCTCGCCGACCGCTGGACTGCCCCGCTGTCCCGCGCCGACCGCATCGCCTTTTACGCGGTGGGCGTCATCGGCGTCCTCCTCGGTCTTGCCGTTGCGATCGTCGTGCCGGCCACTCGCCCAAGCCTGCAGCCGCACACCATGCCGATCGTGATGGCCTGTGTCGGCGCGGCGCTTGCCCTCGCCGGCGTGGCGGCGGCCGCAACCGGTCTGCGCAAGGGCATGGCGCCCGGCGTCATCGTCCTCGCTTGCGGGTTTACGGTGTTCCTCTGGGGGGTCAATGCCGGCGCCCACTATCTCGATACGCGCAGCATCAAGCCGCTCGCCTTGACGCTCGCGCCGCGCCTCACGCCGGCCTCCATCGTCGCCTGCTACGGCGGCTACAATCAGGATCTGCCGGTCTATCTCAGGCGGCGCGTCGAGATCGTCGATTTCAAGGGTGAACTGGGCTACGGCACGACACTGGAGAAGACGCCCTGGGTCATGGATGGCCGCCGTTTCTGGCGCCAGTGGAACAGTGGCCGCACCGTCTATCTCGTGACCAACCGCCCCACCTACAGACGTCTGGAAAAACGTCATATCCGGATGCATATGGTGGCGGAGAATCCTTTTCATGTCATCGTCTGCAACAAAGGGTAGCCTCATGCGCTATCTCCCCATCATCATCTTTGGCGTGCTTTTGAACGCCGTTGCGCAGCTGCTTTTGAAAGAAGGCATGCGCCGCATCGGCTATTTCGCCTTCCATTGGGACAACATCATCCCCATTGGCCTGCGGGTCGCGGCCAATCCATTCGTGATCGGCGGCCTCGTCATCTATGTCGTGAGCTTCGTCGTCTGGCTGCTGGTGCTGTCGCGCGTAGCGGTGAGCTTTGCGTACCCGATGCTGAGCCTTGGCTATATCTTCAATGCCGTCGCCGCCTATTACCTGTTCAATGAAAACGTGTCGCTCACGCGATTTGCCGGGATCTGCGTCATCGTGCTCGGCACCTATCTGATTACGAGAACCTGACATGACCGACTTTGCCGAGGAATTCCTGCCTTTCTCGCGGCCCGCTCTCAGCGAAGAAGCCATCGCCGAGGTGGTTGCCTGCCTGCGTTCCGGCTGGATCACCACAGGCCCCCGTGTCAAGCAGTTCGAAGAAGCCCTGCGGGCCTATCTCGGGGCACCCTTCGCGCTCGCTCTGTCGTCGGCCACCGCAGGCCTCCATCTCGCGCTGGCCGCGCTGCGCATGAATCCAGGTGACGAGGTCATCACGACCCCGATGACCTTTGCCGCCACGCTGAACATGATCGTGGTCGCAGGCGGCCGCCCGGTCCTGGTCGACATCGAGAAAAACACCTACAACCTGGATGTCGGGCTGGTCGCTGCGGCCATCACCCCCCGCACGCGGGCCATCGTACCCGTCCACTTCGCCGGCGTGCCCGTCGATCTCGATCCGCTCTACGCGCTCGCTGAAAAGCACGGCCTGCGCGTCATCGAAGACGCCGCGCACGCCATTGGGACCGAATACAAGGGCCGCCGCATCGGCGCCTTCGGTGATGTCCAGGTTTTCAGCTTCCACCCCAACAAGAACATCACGACGGGCGAAGGCGGCGCCGTCACCACCCATGACGAGAAGCTTGCCGCCGATGTGGCGCTCACGCGTTTCCACGGCATGGACCGGGAGGCCTGGAACCGGTTTGGCAAGGCCGGCAGTCCGCATTACGAAATCATCGCGCCCGGCTACAAGTACAACATGATGGACATTCAGGCGGCGCTCGGTATCCATCAGCTGCCGGCGCTCGATGGTTTCATCGAACGGCGCACGGTGCTCGCGCGGCGCTACCTGGAGAGGCTGGCGGACTGGCCGCAGTGGACGCTGCCCGGTGCACCGTCCTATGCGCACCGGCCGGCGTGGCATCTCTTTGCGCCGCTTTTGAATCCGGAGGCTGCGGGGATGGACCGCGATGCCTTTATGGCGGCCATGAAGGCGCGTAATATCGGCACCGGCATTCACTATCGGGCAGCGCATCTTTATCCTTATTATCGCGAGCGCTATGGCTACCGGCAGGGGGACTTCCCGCGCGCCGAGTCCGTATCCGAGCGTATCGTAAGCCTGCCCCTGTTCCCGCTCATGACCGATGACGCCCAGGATCGCGTTGTTGCGGCCATGGCGGACGTTTTTGCCAAGGGGAGATGATGCAGCCTTATCTCAGCGTGGTGATTCCCGTCTACAACGAAGAGGAAAATCTTCGGCCGCTTTTCGCGCGCCTTACGGCGGTCCTCGATGGCATGGGTCGCCCCTACGAGATCGTTTTTACCAACGACGGCAGCATGGACCGCTCGGGCGAGATCCTGCGGGAATTTCATAAAGCCCGTCCCGATCAGGTGCGGGTGATCGATTTCAATGGCAATTTCGGCCAGCACATGGCCATCATGGCCGCTTTCGAATATGTGCGCGGCGAGATCGTCGTCACCCTCGATGCCGATTTGCAGAACCCGCCCGAGGACATCCCCCGCCTCGTGGCGGCGGTCGAAGCGGGCCATGACGTCGTGGGCGGCTACCGCAAGGACCGCCAGGACACCTGGTTCCGGCGCTCGGCGTCGCGCCTCATCAACATGATAAGGGCGCGCATCACCCACATCGAGATGCGCGACCAGGGGTGCATGCTGCGCGCCTACCGCCGCAGCGTGGTCGACAATATCGCCACAAGCGGCGAGGTCTCGACCTTCATCCCGGCGCTCGCCTACAGCTTCGCGACGAAGCCGACCGAAATCGAGGTGCAGCACGCGCCGCGGGCGGCAGGCCGTTCCAAGTACCGTTTATATGATCTCTTGCGCCTGAATTTCGACCTGATGACGGGTTTCTCGCTCGTTCCGCTCCAGGTCTTCACGATGCTGGGTTTTGCGGTCTCCTTTTTCAGTGCGCTTCTCGTCATCTATCTCATTTTGCAGCGGATCTTCATCGGACCCGAGGTGCAGGGCGTTTTCACCCTTTTTGGCATCATGTACTTTCTGGTGGGCCTTGGTATCTTCGGGCTTGGCATCATCGGCGAATACATCGGGCGGATCTACCTGGAGGTCCGCAAGCGTCCCCGTTTCGTGATCCGCGAAATCGTGCAGATTTCCCATGACGACTGACTGCCCGATACTGGTTTTTGCCTACCACGAGGTCGGGTACCGGTGCCTCGATCTGCTCATTGCGCGCAAGGAGCGCGTGGTGGCCGTCTTCACGCACGAAGACGCGCCGGGCGAGCGCATCTGGTTCCGCTCGGTCGCCGAGCTTGCCCGCCGCCACGGGATCCCGGTGCACACGCCGGTCAGTCTCAAGGGCGCGGTCGTCGATGAGATACGGGCGCTTGCGCCCGACCTCGTCTTTTCCTTCTACTACCGGTATATGATTCCCCCCGACGTCCTGCGGGTGCCGCGTCTGGGTGCCTTCAACATGCACGGTTCCCTGTTGCCGCGCTACCGCGGCCGGGTGCCGATCAACTGGGCGATCATTCACGGGGAAACGGAGACCGGGGCCACATTGCACCACATGGTGCGCCGCGCCGACGCCGGCGACATCGTCGACCAGCAGGCGGTACCCGTCGGCCCCCTGGATAGCGCGCAGGATGTTTTTTACAAGGTCACGGAGGCGGCGGTCGCGATCCTCGACCGCAATCTGGCCGCCCTGAAGGCAGGGCGCGCCCCCCGTCGTCCGCAGGACGAGGGCCAGGCGACCACGTTCAGCGGGCGGCGGCCCGAGGACGGGCGGATCGACTGGAACTGGTCATCGCAGGCGATTTTCGATTTTGTGAGGGCCCTCACCGAGCCCTATCCGGGCGCCTTTACCACGACGGGGGGCCGCACCCTGCTGATCTGGTGGGGCCGTCCGGTGGAGCGGCCGCCTGTCGGGGAGGCCCAGGCGGGCGAGATTCTCTCGACGCAGCCCCTGATCGTCGCCACGGGTGACGGTGCGTTCCGGATCGACCGTGCCCAGTGGGCACATGGCGAGGCCGCAGCACCGGGCGAGTTCGTTCGATTCGAGGTTCTCGGCGCCTGACGGGGCCGGGACTGTCCGTTTACTAGGAGAAACACCAAATGCCCTTGAAAGTCCTGATCCTTGGCGTCAATGGATTTATCGGCAATAGCCTCACCCAGCACATCCTCGAGCAGAAGGACTGGGAGGTCTACGGCATGGACATGAACAACGACAAGCTGGAGGCCTCTCTCGGCAACAATCGCTTCCATTTCGTCGAGGGGGACATCACCGTCAATCGCGAGTGGATCGAATACCACATCAAGAAGTGCGACGTCGTCTTGCCGCTTGTCGCCATTGCCACACCCGCAACCTATGTCACCGATCCCCTGCGCGTCTTCGAGCTCGACTTCGAGGCCAATCTCGACATCGTGCGCAAATGCGTGCGGTACAAGCGCCGTGTCCTCTTTCCGTCCACCTCGGAAGTCTACGGGATGAGCATGGATACGCCATTCGATGAGGAGAACAGCAGTCTTGTCCTTGGGCCCATCCACAAGCAGCGGTGGATCTACTCCTGCTCGAAACAGCTCCTCGATCGTGTCATCTATGCCTATGGGCAGAAAGAGGGACTGCGGTTCACGCTGTTCAGGCCTTTCAACTGGATCGGTCCGAAGCTCGACAACATCCTGGAGCCCAAGGAAGGCAGTTCGCGGGTGCTCACGCAGTTCATCGGCAACATTCTGCGCGGCAAGGATATCCAGCTTGTCGATGGCGGCAATCAGCGCCGCAGCTTCACGTACATCGATGACGGCATCGACGCGCTTTTGCGCATCATCGAAAACGCGAACAACTGTGCCGACGGCCGTATCTTCAACATCGGCAATCCCGCCAACGACTGTTCGATCAAGGATCTCGCCGAGCAGCTCGTGGCGCTCGTAAAATCCTATCCCCGCTACGCCGGGCTCGCCGAAAAGGTGCGGATTGTCACGGTCGGCTCGAAGGAATACTACGGCAACGGGTACCAGGACATCCTGACGCGCGTGCCCTCCATCGACAACGCGGCGCGGCATCTTGGCTGGCGGCCGACCACGGATCTGCAGACCGCCCTGCGCAAGACGCTGGATTACCATCTGGCACGGCCATCCCAGGAGCTCCAGTAGGGCATGCCTGACATCGTCCTGGCGATCAAGATCGATGTCGATACCGATCGGGGTACGCATATCGGTGTCCCCCGTCTGGTCCACCTGCTCGACGAGTTCGGCATCCGGGGCAGCTTTTATTTTTCCTTAGGCCCCGACAACACGGGGCGGGCCTTGCGCCGCATCTTCCGGCCCGGCTTTCTGGGCAAGGTGCGCCGCACGAGCGTAATCAGCACATACGGGTGGCGCACCTTGCTAAACGGTGTCCTCTGGCCGGGCCCCCGCGTGGCGCGCCGCAATCGCGAGATCCTGCGCATGACGCGTGCGCACGAACACGAGGTGGGCATCCACTGTTACGATCACATCCGCTGGCAGGATGGCCTGCGGGGGATGCGGGTCGGCGAGGTGCGGCGCGAATTTGCCCGCGCCCGCGCCGAGTTCGAGTGGGCATTCGAGGAGCCGGCGCGCGCCGCCGCTGCCGCTGGCTGGCAGGCGAATGCAGACAGTCTCACGGTGTACGACGAGGCCGGCCTCCTGTACGGCAGCGATGCGCGTGGCACCGCACCGTTCTTTCCAAGCGTTGCCGGGCAGACCTTCCGTACGCTGCAGATCCCGACCACGCTGCCGACTCTGGACGAACTGATGGGGCGCCCGGACTATCCGGATGATCGCCTCATCGACCATTATCTGTCGTTGCTGCGGCGCAACGAACCCAATGTCCTTACCGTCCATGCCGAGATCGAGGGCATGGTGAAGTATGACTGGTTCCGCGAATTTCTCGCCCGTGCGGTCTCCATGGGCATGCGGTTCGTGACGCTTGGCGAAGTGGCGCGGAACGCGTTGCAGGCGCCCGCGGCGATTCCGGTCTGCGAGCTCGTGACGGCCGAAATAGATGGCCGTTCGGGGACCCTTGCCGTGCAAGGAAGCGTCCTTGCGCAGACCGCACAGGCCGGTGGCTGAACACCCGGTCGATGCCTGCCTTGCGGATCTGCGTGCGGCCCTGTCGGCGCATCCGGCTGTCATCCTTTCAGCGCCACCGGGCAGCGGCAAAACCACCGTCGTGCCCCCCGCCCTGCTCGACGAAGACTGGCTCCGCCATCGCAAGATCCTGATGCTGGAGCCGCGGCGTGCCGCAGCGCGCGCTGCCTGCGTCTGGATGGCGGCAAGCCGCGGCGAGCAGGCGGGCGATACCATAGGCTACCGAACCCGCCACGCGCGGGCCGTGTCGGGGCGCACGCGGATCGAGATCATCACGGAAGGCATCCTGACGCGCCAGGTGCAGCGCAACCCGGCGCTGGACGGTGTCGGCCTCGTGATCTTCGACGAGGTGCACGAGCGCCATCTGCATACGGATCTCGGCCTTGCGCTGATCCGCGACGTCCAGCAGGCGTTGCGTCCCGACCTGCGCATCCTCTTGATGTCGGCGACCCTCGACCAGCAGGGCCTGCGCCAGCAGTTCGCGAGCGCGCCCTTCATCGTGTCGGAAGGGCGCGAGCATCCGATCACCTTCATGTACCTGGAGAGGCCTTCCCGCGCGCCACTCACAGACCAGGTTCGCGAGGCGCTCGTGGCGCTGATGCCGCGCACGCAGGGGGATGTCCTCGTGTTCTTGCCCGGCGCCGCCGAGATCCGTGCCTGCCAGGCGGCACTCGCCGCTCCCGCGCGCGCACTGGGGCTTGCCCTCTGTCGGCTGCATGGCGACATGCAGGCCGCCGAACAAGACGAGGTCCTGCGGCCGCAACCGGGCCGCCGGGTCATCCTGGCCACGGCGATCGCGCAGACGAGCCTTACGCTGCCGTCCGTCGACGCGGTGATCGATTCCGGTCTCATGCGTGTCGCCCGCCACGATCGGGTCACGGGCTTTACGCGGCTCGTGACGCTGCCCGCGAGCCAGGACGTCACACTGCAGCGTGCGGGCCGGTCGGGCCGCGTGCGGCCCGGCCACTGCTTCCGCCTGTGGACTGTGGCCGAGCAGGCCGGCCGTCCGCGCTTCGCGCCTCCCGAGATAGAGACCGCCGACCTCACCATGCTGGCCCTTGATCTTGCGGCGTGGGGCACGTCTACCGGCGGTGGTCTCGGCTGGCTTACACCGCCGCCGGCACCGGCGCTCGCGGCGGCCTTCAGTGTCCTCGAGTCGCTCGGGCTGGTGAACAAGGATCGCAGCCTGACGCCATCGGGGCGCGCCGCCACGGAGGCGGGGATCGCCCCGCGGTCGGCCGCAGTCGCCCTCGCCCAGGTACCCTGTCCCGCCCTCGCGCTGGCCATCGCGGTTTTGCTGGCGGACCGTGATCCGGCGCGCGACCTGGAGGAAGCGGGGATCGACGCGCGGCTGCGCTGGGTGCTTGCCCATCGCGATACGGGGTTTTTCCCGCTGCTTGAGGGTTTCGGCCGCCGCCTGGGCATAGACTCCCGCTGGAAGGGAGAGGGAATAGGCGACTTCGATGCGCAGGCGCGGATCCTTTGGGCGGGCTACCGGGATCGTCTCGCGGTAGCGGCGGGGGCGCGCGGGAGCTTCAAGCTCGTGAGCGGCACGCGCGTCCAGGTGCGCGCCGATGATCCGCTGGCGGCGGCACCGGCACTGTTTGCGCTCACGGTCGAGGAATCCCCGCAAGGCGCCTTCGTCCGTCTCGGCGCACCCGTGCCGGCCGCCTTGCTCGATGCGTGGATGGAGCAGTGTGCGGCCGAGAGTCTCGCCGTAACCTGGGACGAGCGCGCGCATCGCGTGATCGCGCGGCGCGAGCGGCGTTTCGGGGAGATCGCCCTGCGCTCCATTCCGGTGGCCGCTCCACCGGCATCTGCCCTGGTTCCGGTGGTGTGCGAGGCCCTGAGGCGCTATGGTCTCAGTGCGTTGCCGTGGCCGGACGAGGCGGAACGAATCCGGGCCCGCGTGCGCAGCCTCGCGCACTGGCAGCCGGATGCAGGCTGGCCCGACCTGTCTGCCGAGGCGCTCGTGGCCGCATGCGATCTCTGGTTGCCGGCCGCGATCGGACAGGCGGCGGGCGCATCACCGGTCGACGTCGTGCGTGGACTGCTCCATGGCCTTCTGCGCGCCGATCAGCGCCGGCGCCTGGATCAGGATGCCCCCCAGGCGTTGCCGCTGCGTGCGCGCCGCCTGCGGCCCATCCGGTATCAACCGGGTGGGCCAGCGGTGCTTGCGGCCCCCATTCAGGATTTTTTCGGGATGCAGGAAACCCCGCGCGTCGGGGGTGTGCCCCTGACCCTCGAGTTGTTGTCACCGGCCGGCCGGCCGGTGCAGACGACCGACGATCTCGCCGGTTTCTGGAAGACGGGGTACCCGGCCTTGCGCCGCCAGCTCGCAGCGCGCTATCCGCGCCACGTGTGGCCGGAAAATCCGCTGGATCCTCCGCCTCTACGCCGGTAGGGCGCGCAGGCCGAGGCTCCTGAACAAGGCGCTGTCGGCCATGGCGTCCGCGTTGGGGGCCGTCAGGAGCTTCTCGCCGGCAAACAAGGAATTGGCGCCGGCGAAGAAGCACAGTGTCTGCAGTTCGTCGGTCATCCCTTCCCGGCCGGCCGCCAACCGTACCCGGCTTGCCGGCAGGCACAGACGTGCCACGGCAATGGTGCGCACGAACTCGAGCGGCTCGATGCGGGGCTGATCGGCAAGCGGTGTGCCCTTTATGCGCACGAGAAGATTGATCGGCACGCTCTCGGGCGGCGGGTCCATGGCGGCCAGTTCGGCGATGAGGGCGGCGCGGTCGCGGCGCGACTCGCCCATGCCGACGATCCCGCCACAGCACACCTTCAGCCCCGCTTTGCGCACGCGCGACAAGGTTTTCAGCCGGTCATCGAAGTCGCGGGTGTGGATGACGTCCCCATAGTATTCACGGCTGGTGTCGATGTTGTGATTGTAATAATCGAGACCGGCATCGGCCAGCGCCTCGGCCTGGCCTTCGCGCAAAAGTCCGAGCGTGGCACAGGTTTCCAGGCCGAGGTCGGATATCGCCCGCACCATGTCGGCGACCGCCTTTACATCGGCGTCCTTGGGTCCGCGCCAGGCAGCGCCCATGCAGAAGCGGCTCGCGCCGCGCGCTTTCGCCTCTTTCGCTGCCGCGACCACTTCTGCCGTGGTCAGCAACGGCGATTCCTCGACGCCGCCATCATGGCGCCGGGATTGCGGACAGTAGCCGCAATCCTCCGGGCACCCGCCGGTCTTGATCGACAACAGGGTGCTTATCTGGATGTCCGCCGGGTCGAAATGCCGGCGATGCACGCCGTGGGCTTCGTACAGCAAATCGAAAAACGGCCGATCGAAGAGCGCCTCGATCTCGCTAAGGCTGCGGGCCATGGATCCCCTCCTGGTTTTTGCCGACCCTACGACGCGCCAAGGGCTATGTCAACCGATTCACCACCCTCGGGTTGACGAACATTGCTGCGGCCGATAGCCATATAGCGAATGCCGAGCTCGGCAAGACGCTTGGGATCGTACTGATTGCGCCCGTCGAAGATCATCGGAGACCGCAACAGGGCCTTTATCCGCGCGAAATCGGGATGCCGGAAGGGTTTCCATTCGGTGACGAGAATGAGCGCGTGCGCATTGTCGAGCGCCGCGTATTGATGGTCGGACATGTCCATGCGTCCCTCCTCGAACCAGGAGGCGGGCAGTTCGTGGCGCGCCACTGCGGACGCCACGGGATCGTAGGCCGTCACCCGGGCCCCTGCCTCGATCAGCAGTTTCAGGAGTACGACCGACGAGGCCTCGCGCATGTCGTCGGTGCCGGGCTTGAACGCAAGGCCCCACATCGCGAAATGGAGGCCGGTCAGGTCGTCGCCGTAGACGCTGCGGATATGCGCGAAGAGCGCCTGTTTCTGGAGTTCGTTGCGCGCCTCCACCGCCTTCAGCACGGCCGGTTCGAATCCGGCCTGATGGGCCATGCGGATGAGGGCCTTCACGTCTTTCGGAAAGCACGAACCGCCATAGCCGCAACCCGGATAAATGAAGGAGTAACCGATGCGGCTGTCAGAGCCGATCCCCTGGCGCACGCTCTCGACGTCGACGCCGAGACGTTCGCACAGGTTGGCCATTTCGTTGATGAAGGAAATTTTCGTGGCCAGCATCGCATTGGCGGCGTACTTGGTCATTTCCGCCGCCCGGATATCCATGAACAGCAGCCGTTCATGATTGCGCATGAAGGTGCCGTAGAGGTCCCGCATGAGCGCGCGGGCCCGTTCGGAATCACAGCCGACGACGACGCGGTCCGGCCGCATGAAGTCGGCCACCGCGTCCCCCTCCTTCAGGAATTCCGGATTGCTCACCACGTCAAACGGAATCGCAACGTGCCGCCGGGCGAGCTCGGCGGCGATGGTGTCGCGCACCTTTTCCGCCGTGCCGACCGGGACCGTCGATTTGTCGACGACGACCGCATAGTGATCGATGTGGCGGCCAATGTCCCGCGCCACCGCCAAAACATGGCTGAGATCGGCGGAGCCGTCCTCGTTCGGCGGCGTGCCCACCGCAATGAAGTAGATTTCGCTGTCGGCAAGCGCCGAGGCGAGTTCGGTCGTAAAGCGCAGCCGCCCGGCACCCGCGTTATTGTCGACGACGGTCTTCAGGCCCGGTTCATAAATCGGCAGCACCCCGCGGCGCAGGCCCTCAATCTTGCCTTTATCGACATCGACACAGACGACGTCGTTACCCATTTCCGCGAAACAGGCCCCGGTCACCAGTCCGACGTAACCCGTTCCTATGACAGTCAATCGCATGGTCGCAAACCTTTTAAAGGCGCGGCAGCCTGCCGCGGCCCGCATTCTATCAAAGGGCCTGGGTGGCTCCAACCGCGGTACCGGTGCGACGGCGCCGCGGCTGGTCCGTTCATCGCGGTCCGCCGCCTTCTGGCATCTTGCCAGTCCGGGCGCCGGCCGAGGCTTCCCTGCCCGCGGCGCCAGATGGGCTTGCGTGTTCTCTGCCGGGCGTCATAGCGACGGCGTCACGTCGCGCCCCCCGTAGACGCGTTCATGGCGCGCCTGGCATTCGGTGCAGCGCTCTGCGGTCGGGTATGCCGCGAGGCGCGCGTACGGGATTTCGCCGCCGCACTCTATGCAATAGCCATAGGTGTCATCGGCGAGCCGGCTGAAGGCTCCCTCGATCGCGCGCAGTTCCCGCAATTCCTTTTGCACCTCGGTCAGATTCAAATCCACCAACTGCGCCGCCATTGATTCATCGCCCGGGTCGCCCACTTCGCCGGCGACTCGCGCCATGTTGTCGGTTTTTGCGGATTCGGTCGCCGCCCGCACCTTGCGCACCAGTTCGGCACGCCGTTCCGTAAGGTGGTGCTCGAGCGTCCTGCGCTGTTCGGAGTTGATCTTCACCATGATGATATCCTCCAGGGCCTGCGCGAAATCCGGCATGCCGCCCCTTTCGTTCCCTGCTGGCGGCGCACTCCCTTATCTTCCGGACATGCAGGCCGAATGGCAGTATGCGCAGCCCCCCGCTTTTTGTCGCCGGACTGTCGTTCCGGTGCGGGGCCGTTCCCGAAGCGGGCGTGCGCGTCCTGGAATTGGCCGTTTTGTGCCCGCGTTCGCCGTGTGCTGCGCGGCACCGGCGCGGGCCAGACCCTGTATGACCGCGGGCGCTCACCAGAATCCGCACGCACACCATGCACGTGCACCGCGCAGTCGATGTGACGTGATTTTCCGTGCACCCACATTGCCAATCCAGCCCCCTTGCCGACCTGCGGAAGCGTCAGAAACATCGATTACGCCTCTGCGCACGTGCATGACGAGCCGTTTTCGTCGAAAAAAAGATCCACGCATAGTGAAATTGTTTGCAAACGTCGATATCGCTGATACAGTTAGGTTTGACGATGCGGCAATTCACGCTAGGCGTATCGCCCACGGCGATGAAGAGTGGAGCTTGTCAGTCCAGCCTCAAAATAACCACGTCGTCGCCCATGGCCATGGTGGCCGGGCATCCTTGCCTCGACGTCCTTGCTCAGGGAGGCGGAGAGTTGTGCAGGGGAGAGCGACTCTAAGACTGTCAATTTGAGGAGTGAGAGCATGGCAATAAAGAAGAAGGCGACGACCACGAAGAAGAAAGCGCGCGCGGTGTCGACCAAGGCTGCAGTCAAGAAGGCAACGGTGAAGAGCGTTGCCAAGAAGGCGGTGAGAAAGACTGCCGTCAAGAAGGTCGCGGTCAAGAAGGTGGCGACCAAGAAGAAGGTGGCGACCAAGAAGGCAACGGTGAAGAGCGTTGCCAAGAAGGCAGTGAGGAAGACTGCGCCAAAGCGCAGGACGGCAGCCAAGCGGTAGTGCGTTGCCCCAGACCGCGGGCCGCTACCGGCGGTCTGCGGTCTAGTCCCCGCCGCCCAGCGCTTCTTTGTTGATGTGTTCGAGCGCTGTCGCCCAGGCGGTTTCGGCAACTGCGAGATCTGTCTCCACGAGACAGTGAAAGGCCGCCAATTCCCTGGAAAAAACGGCCAAGTCTTCCCCTCCCGAGAGTTCCTGTGCGGCGCGGTCCACGAGGACCAGTGTGTCCCGCAGGCTCAGGCAGGACCCGAGGGCGTTTTTCAGGCGTTCCCGCGATTTCGGTATCCAGGTTCTGTCCGCGGCGACGGACCGCAGGCGTTCGCCAAGCTCCAAGACGCGTTTGCGCAATTTGGGCAGGGCGCCTAGCCGGTCGCTCCTGATGTCGCCCCATACCGCGAGCTCCATGAGGGCGAGCCAGTGTGCGCGCAGTGCCCCGACAAGCCGCGGATCGGGTTGGGGCGCCGCGCCGGTCAATCCCATGCATCCCCCGCGTTCAGGCTGGCAAGCCGCTCCGGCGTGCCGACATCGGTCCACGCACCCCTGGTGTATTCGCCGGTAACGAGGCCTGCGTCAGCCGCCTTGCGCAGCAAGGGGGCGAGCGGGAAGCGCTCTCCTGGCGGATCGGCGAAGAGGGCCTTGCGGTACAGGCCGATGCCGGCGAAGGTGAGCCGCCGCCCCGCGTTGGTGACGATGTTTCCGTTGAGGCCGAAGTCGCCTTCCGGATGGTGGGCGGGGTTGTCTGCGAGCACGATATGCGCAAGTCCCGGTATCGTTTCCGGCAGTGCCGCAAAGGCGTAGTCGGTGAAGATGTCGCCGTTGACGACCAGGAAGGGGTCGCTGTCCAGGAGCGGAAGGGCGCGCAGGATGCCGCCGCCTGTTTCGAGACCCGCGACCCCCTCGTCCGAGTAACGCAACTGTGCGCCAAAACTTGTCCCGTCGCCGAGCTGCGTGCGGATCAGGTTGCCGAGATAGGCGATGTTGATGACGATGTCGAGGATTCCGCCGCGGACCAGCGCCTCGATGAGATGCGCGATCAGCGGTTTGCCGTTCACCGTGAGCAGCGGTTTTGGCACCCGGTCGGTCAGTGGCCGCATGCGTTCGCCCCGGCCTGCGCTCAGAATCATGGCGTTCATCGGCGCGGGAGCGTCAGCAGAAAATCATGCAGCGGCCGCAGATCAGCGTAGAGGGCCGTGGTCTCCTGCAGGTACCGCATGGTAAGCGGCAAATCAGCCAGGTACCCGGATTTGCCATCCCGGTGGTGGAGGCGCGCGAAGATGCCGGCGACCTTGAGGTGGCGCTGTACGCCCATGCGGTCGAACCACTCCAC
Organism: Pseudomonadota bacterium; assembly: GCA_021777535.1. Taxonomy (GTDB): domain Bacteria; phylum Pseudomonadota; class Gammaproteobacteria; order Acidiferrobacterales; family Acidiferrobacteraceae; genus JAJYDN01. Next base: position 24,391 of record JAJYDN010000005.1, on the reverse strand, counting down.
GAAGAGTTCCTCGTCCTCGCTGTCATGGAGGCCGGATTCGCGCGACAGTGCGCAATAACCCTTGACCCAGTCCACTACCAGTTCGCGCGGCCACGACACGTAACAGTCCCGCAGAAGTGACACCAGATCGTAGGTGATGGGGCCCCGCACGGCGTCCTGAAAATCCAGGATCCCGGGGTTATGGCGCGGATCGATCATGAGGTTGCGCGAATGAAAATCGCGGTGGACCCAGACCTGCGGCTGTTCCAGGGCGGTATCCACCAGAGAGGCGAAGGCGGTCTTCAGCATCGCCGTCTCCTCAGCTGCCAGCCGGATGCCGAGATGGTGCCCAAGGTACCAGGTCGGGAAGAGTTCCATTTCGGCGAGCAGCATGTCGCGGCTGTAAGGGGGCAGAAACCCGGGATCGAGAAACGTGCCGGTCTGCAGGACGATCAGGGCGCCCATGGCATCGCCGTAGAGCCGCTCGACCGTGTCGGCACGCAGTTCGCTCAAGTAAAGCCGCTGCCCGAGGTCGGTGAGCAGGCAAAAGCCCTGGGCGAGATCGCAGCCCATGATGCCGGGTACGTTGAGGCCGATCTCCCCGAGTTTGGTGGCGATGCGGACGAACGGCTCGATCTTTTCCTTGTCGGGCGGCGCGTCCATGACGATCCAGCTCCCCTTGTCGCCTGTCAGGCGGAAGTAGCGGCGAAAGCTCGCATCGGTGGAGGCGGGCGTTACCGCAAAGCGGTCGTGCCCAAGAACCTGGCTGCTGAACCCCTGTAGGGCGGCCATCCTGTCCGTGCTCACGAAACGTCTCCTTTTTTTACTCGATCGGACCCTTGCGCAGGGGACCGATTGTATGCGATTTTAGCGGCCACATACATTTGACCGATCCTGTCATGCCCCGGACCGTTGCCGCGCGCTCATGGGCGGGGTTGTTGATCTCATCCCTGGCTGCTGTCTCCGCTTACGGGGCGTGCACGCCCGTCACCCCCCATCCCGTTACGTTCATGGGCCCGAGCACGCGGCACCGCGCCGTGCATGTCGTCGCCGACAAGGCACGCGCCTGGCGCGACGGCATCAGTATTTTCAGCGGCCACGTCGTGCTGGTCTACGGCACCGAGACCATACGGGCCGACACGGTCCGCTTCAACCGCCTGACCAATACCTTTACGGCCCTGGGCCACGTCCATGTGACCAATGCCAAAGGGGGACAGCTGCGGGCGCACTATCTCCACCTGAACCGGACCACCGGCCACGGCGTCGCACGCGATGTGCATTTTCAGCTGCCGGGAAGCAACGCCCGCGGCAATTCCGTCATCGTCATTCTCCGTGGCCGGCATCACGCACTGTTGCACCGCACGCGTTATACCATGTGCCCGGAGGGTACCAAGGTCTGGTATATCAGCGCCGGGACGTTGCACCTCGACTACCGGGCGGATTCGGGTGTGGCAACCAATGCGCTTGTCGTCTTCAAGGGGGTGCCCATCTTTTACTGGCCCTACCTCAGCTTCCCGATCTCCAACAAGCGCAAGTCGGGATTCCTGCCGCCGCGCTACGGCGTTCTCGGGAATTCGGGGGTCTCGGTCTCCATTCCCTATTACTGGAATATCGCACCCAATTACGATCTCATCACGACGCCGCAGATCCTGACACGGCGCGGCATCCTGCTGCGCAACCGTTTCCGTTATCTCGGCGCCAGCTATAGCGGGTCTGTCCATCTCGACTATATCCCGTTCGACCGGATCTACGGCAAATCCCGCTATGCCTTCAGCCTCATTCACCAGCAGACTTTCAATCCCTACTGGTGGGCAAAGATCAACTACAACCGGACCTCGGATCCGGCTTTCTATACCGATTTCAGCACCTCGCTCACGCTTGCGAGCCAGATCGACCTGCCCCAGCTGGCCGAGACTGGCTATTCGGGCCGCCGCGTGCGCCTGCGGGTGTTCGGTTCCACCTATGAGTTGCTCGACACGGCGATCGCGTCAGGCTATCAGCCCTACGAAGAACTGCCGGGCGCGCGCGTCACCGTACGCGGCAATTCGGCGCCAAACCGTATCCATTACCGGGCGGCCGCGAGCGTCATCCGCTTCATAGCAGGCGGTGGTCCGCCGGCCGACCGTGTGGATACGCATGCGGCCATAAGCTACCCCCTGCGCTGGCCCGCGGGCTTTCTTACGCCGAGTTTCGGCGAGCGGGAAACCGATTACTGGCTGGGCTCGTCTCGGAGCATCCACCGGACGACGCCGACGACGAGCCTGAAAGGCGGACTGTATCTCGACCGCAGTCTCGCCAATGGCGGCCACCAAACCCTCGAGCCCGAACTCTACTATCTCTACATCCCGTACCGGAACCAGCAGAATATTCCCGTGTTCGATACGGCGCCGGCCGATTTCAACTACGACAATCTATTCCGGACCAACGCCTTTTTCGGGCCCGACCGGATCATCGATGCAAACCAGCTGACGGCCGCGCTGACCACGCGCATCTATTCCGCAAGCGGGCGCGAGCGTTTCCGTGCGAGTGCCGGTGTCGTCCACTATTTTCACCCGCCGTCGATCTATCTGCCGCCCGCCACCCAGATACTGGACCGCACATCCGACATCGCCGCCGAGCTCTATGCGCGGCTTGCGCGCCACTGGTATACGCGCGGCACGCTCGACTGGAATCCGGTCACCCATTACACGGATGAGGGCGAGGCGTATGTCGAGTATCACCCGGCGCCGAACAAGATCATCACGGTAGGCCACCGTTTCGTGCGGGGCGTGCAGGAGCAGGTCGACTTCAGCGTCCAGTGGCCCCTGTTCGGCCACTGGTCCGGGCTCGCCGAAACCAGTTATTCACTCATGCAATCAGCGAGTTTGGAATCCTATCTCGGCATCCAATACAATACCTGCTGCTGGGGCGTCAGCTTTTATGTCGGTCAGCGCCTCGGGCTGAACAATACGCAACTTACAACCGCCATGCTCGCATTCACCCTGAATGGGCTGGGCAGCCTCGGCACGATACCGATCGCGCCGCTCAGCCAGCACGGGTTCATGTTGGGCTCTTGAGGAGAGAAGATGTCATCCGCGCTTCCGCCGTTCATCAGTGTTCAGCCTGTGACCATCGACAAGATCGTGGCCATAGTCAACAACGGCATCATCACGCAAACGCACCTCGACCGGCGCGTGAAATTGCTGGCCGAGCGCCTCTCCGCCCAGAACATGGCGCCGCCGCCCGAGCGGCTTTTGCGGCGCCGGGTCTTGAACCAGATGATCATGGAGCGCCTGGAACTCCAGTACGCCAAGCGCATCGGCATCCGCGTCACCGCAGCCGAAGTAGCGGCCGCCGAGGCGACGCTTGCCCACCGCAATCACATGTCGGTCGCGCAGTTCGAGCACGCCCTCGCGACCGAGGGGTTCACGCCGCATGCGTTTCACCGGCGTCTTGAGCGCGAACTCATCATCCGTGACCTGATAGAGCGCCGCATCAGCCGCGGTGTGACGGTATCCAAGACCAGTGTGGAGCGCTTCATGGCGGAGGAGCGGGCGGCGGCCGGCAGCCGCTACAAGGTGTCCGAGATCACGCTCAGCGTGCCGGGGACCGCGGGGCAGGCCGAGCGCGCGCGTATCCTCGCCCGCGGCCGCCAGATCGCGGCGCACATCGCCGCCGGCGAGTCATTCGGCCAGGCCGCCATCGCGCACTCCGATGATCAGCATGCCCTGGAAGGCGGACAACTGGGCTGGCGGGCCGCCGACCATCTGCGGCCGATCTTCGTGCACGCCTTGACCGGGATGCGGGTCGGCGAAGTCCGCGTGCTCGCGGGACACGATGCGGTCTATCTCCTGAAGCTCGACAACAGGAAGAAGGGCAAGCCCCAGCCTGCGACGTTGCAGGTACGCCTGCAGGAGATCCTCCTGCAGCCGAGTGCGGCGGCACCGGCCAGTATCCTGCCCGAGAAGCTAAAGCACCTGAAGGCACGCATTGAGCGCGGAGAAAAGTTCTCGGTCGTCGCGCGCGCGTATTCCGAGGCGGCTTCCGCCATGGAGGGAGGGAAGACCGATTGGCTGACGGTGACGTCGCTGCCGCCCGCCCTCGAGCAGGCCGCCCAATCCCTGCCGGTTGGCAAGCTGGGTGGCCCCTACGCCATGGGTCAGGGCCAGATGATAATCCGCGTGCTCGACCGGCGGCTGCGCCACGGGCTCACCCGCGCGACGGCCGAACGCCTGCTGCGCATGCGCAAGGGCAGTGCCTTGTATGTGCGCTGGCTGCAGACCCTGCGGGACGACGCCTATATCCGCTACATCCATCATGACTAGACGCCCGCGGCTGGCCTTTACGCCAGGCGAGCCCGCCGGCATCGGTCCCGACCTCGCCGTCCTTTTTGACCTGGCCGGCATCGAGGCCGACGTCATCATGATCGCAGACCCCGGGATCCTGCGTGCGCGCGCCCGCCGCCTGGGACGGCCCTTCCCCTATCCGGATTACGATCCCGCACGGTTAGGCCACGCGGTTCTGGCTGTACCGGCGGCAAAGCCCGCCACACCCGGTATCCCGGATGCCGCCAACGCGCCTTATGTGCTGGCCTGTCTGCGGCGTGCGATAGCCGGATGCCAGTCAGGCGAATTCGACGCCATGGTGACGGGCCCCGTGCACAAGGGTGTCATTGCCGCAAGCGGTGTCCCGTTTACGGGTCACACGGAGTTCCTGGCAGCCGCGGCGGGTGTGCGCGACGTGGTGATGATGCTTGCCGCAGGTCCGCTCCGGGTGGGACTGGTGACCACCCACTTGCCTTTGCGGGAGGTTCCTGCGGCGATCACCGCGGAGCGCCTCGATGCCGCCCTGCGCATCATGGCAGGGGCCTTGCGCCAGGATTTTGGTCTGGCGCGTCCGCGCATCGTGGTGCTGGGCTTAAATCCCCATGCCGGAGAGCAGGGGCACATGGGCCGCGAGGAGATCGACCTCATTACGCCCGCCCTTGCGCGCGCCGGCAGTCACGGCGTGGAGTGGGTGGGTCCGGTACCTGCCGACACCGCGTTCGTGCCGGCGCATCTGAACGGGGTCGACGCCGTGCTCGCCATGTATCACGACCAGGGGCTCCCCGTTCTGAAGGCGCAAGGCTTTGGCATCGGCGTCAACATCACCCTCGGTCTTCCCTTCATCCGCACCTCGGTCGATCACGGCACGGCGCTCGATCGTGCCGGCACCCACGCAATCGATACCGGCAGTACCCGCGAGGCGCTGTTGCTGGCCGCCCGCCTCGGCGCCCGCCGTGTCCACGCCTAAGAAGCGTTTTGGGCAGCACTTTCTGCGGGATCGGCAGATCCTGGAGCGGATTGCCGGCGTGTGTGCCGCCGCGCCGGGCGAAACAACCGTGGAGATCGGCCCGGGCGAAGGCGCCCTGACGGCGTATCTGCTCAGATCGGTCGACCGGCTTCATGCCGTCGAGATCGATCGGGAGCTTACGGGACCCCTGTCTGCGCGTTTTGGCGAGCGCTTAGTCGTCCATCAGGAAGACGCGCTCCGGTTTGACTTCTGTACGCTCGGTTCGTCCCTGCGCGTCGTGGGCAATCTCCCCTATAACATCTCGACGCCGCTTCTTTTTCACCTGATCGAGCAGCCCTGCGTCCAGGCGATGGTCTTTTTGCTGCAGAAGGAAGTGGTCGACCGCCTGGCTGCGGGCCCTGGCGATGCCGCCTACGGGCGCCTGTCGGTCATGGTGCAGGCGCGTTGTGCCGTCACGCCGCTCTTTACGGTCCCCCCTGGCGCGTTCACTCCGCCGCCCAAGGTGGATTCGCGCCTGGTCCATCTCGTCCCGGCACCGCCCCTGCGGGTCGCGGATGCCGCGCACTTCGGGCGGATCGTCAGTGCCGCCTTCGCGCAGCGGCGCAAGATGCTCCGCCAAAGCCTGAAGGCCTGGTGTACCGCAACCGACTGGCAGGCGCTCGGGATCGACAGCACCCGCCGCGCAGAGACCCTCACCCTTGAGGAGTTCGCGCAGATAGCCGACCAGACCCTGGCGCACGCGGGACGGTCATAGACCCAGGCCGGCCGCCCCTGCCGGAACCGGGCGGCCGCTTCCAGGGGGCCGCGCGCCGCGAGGGGCTTCAGGCCTCCGTGTCCTGGCCGTAGTAGCGGACCCCGAAACGGATCTTTTGAAGCCCCTTCTCTTTGCGCTGGCGGTTGGTGTCGCGCAACGAGTACACGCAGCCGCAGTATTCCTGTTGATAGAATTGCTCCAGCTTGGCGGTGTCGACCATCCTCTGGCTGCCGCCGCCTTTGCGCCAGTTGAAGGTCCAGTAGACGAGATCCGGATGACGGGCGGCGGCGCGTTGTCCGCAGCCGTTGACCTGTTTCAGGTCTTTCCAGCGCGAAATGCCAAGCGAGCTCGTGAAGACGGGGAACCCGTGTTCGGCCGCATAGAGCGCGCTGCGCTCGAACCGCATGTCGAAGCAGGCCGTGCAGCGCACACCGCGTTCCGGTTCGTTCTCGAGTCCGCGCACGCGTGCAAACCAGTTGTCCGTGTCGTAATCGAGATCCACGAAGGGAATGCGCAGCTTGTCCGCGTAGCGCTTGTTTTCGTCCTTGCGCAAGGCGTATTCGCGCGCCGGGTGGATGTTCGGGTTGTAGAAAAGAAGCGTGTAATCGATCTGCGAGCGGGAGAGCCCGTTCATGATGTCCGCGCAGCAAGGCGCACAGCAGCTGTGCAGAAGCAGTCTGCCGGCGCTCTCCGGCAATGAGAGCATGCGGTGATCAGGCGTGGCCATGCCCTCATTCTAGCGCGAATGCGAAGGCGCGCGAACGCCCTCCTCGAGACGCGCCGTCGTGTCCGCCACCCAGGAGCGGACGCGCTCGTTGATGGCTTCCAGGGAGTCACTGCGTGGATCGATGGGCGCGCCGATCTCGACTGTGATGACGCCGGGACGCTTCACGAATTCGCGGCGGCGCCAGAAGCTGCCGGCATTGTGCGCGACCGGCAGGATCGGGCATCCGGCGGACTGCGCCAGCTTGACGCCCCCTGTCTGGAAGCGGCCGGTCTGCCCCGGGGGCATGCGTGTTCCTTCGGGGAAGATGATGACGCACCGGCCGCTTGCGAGCCGCTCGCGTCCCTGCGCGAGCACCTGTTCCAGTGCGCGCCGGCGCTTCTCGCGGGCAATGCCGATGGGCTCGGACAGCGCCATGGCCCAGCCAAAGAGGGGGATCCACAGCAGCTCGCGCTTCAACACCCATGCATGGGGCGGGAAAAGATACAAAAAGCACAAGGTTTCCCATGTGGACTGGTGCTTGGCGAGGATCACGCAAGGTGTCTGCGGCACATGCTCCCAGCCCACCACCCGGTAGGAAAGCCCGCAGGTGACCTTGCACCACCAGACGTTGAAGCGCCCCCACTGGCTGATGACGCGAAAGCGCGGAATGGAGGGCAGCCAGAACAGCATGATGCAGACCGGTGCCCAGATGAGAACCGACAGCACGAAGCCGATCTGGAAGAGAAGCGCGCGCAGGTAAATCATGGCACGAGGCGCCTGCTGAGCAGCGCATCCGTGAAGGCGGCGAGATCCGCGAAGATCGGCACGCCCGTCAGGTCCCGGCCGTCGCTGATCGTGCGCGAACCCTTGCCCGTGAGCACCAGAACCGGACGCGCATTGGCAAGCCGCGCCGCCTCCACGTCGCGAAACGAATCACCCACCGCAAAAGTGGCCGACAGGTTGGTTTTCAGGCGTGCGGCGATCTGATGAAAGAGGCCCGGCCGCGGCTTGCGGCATTCGCAATTGTCCGCGGGCGCGTGCGGGCAGAAGAACACCGCATCGATATGCCCCCCCTTGTGATTTACCTCGTCCATCATCTTGTTGTTGATGCGGTTCAGCATGTCCATGTCGAAGAGGCCGCGCCCCACGCCGGACTGATTCGTGGCCACCACCACGAGATAGCCCTCTTGCGACAGGCGGGCAATGGCCTCCGTGCTGCCGGGCAGGGCGCGCCACTCCTCGGGCGACTTGATGTAGGCATCCGAGTCTTCGTTGATGACGCCGTCGCGATCGAGAATGACAAGTCGCATCTTAGTCCCGGAACTCCGAAACCCGGATGCGCCCGTTTACCATCTTGCCGGTTCTCTGCATCAGGCGCTCCATCTTGGCCCAGGTGGCGGCCGTGAGATCGAAATCGGCGGCAATCGCGGTGCCCACGAGCAGGATCAGCAGGTCGGCGCACTCCTCGGCGAGATGCTCCTTGCTCTTGCCTTTGGTCACGCAGGCCGAGATTTCGCCGAGTTCCTCGGCCATGAGCGCAATCCGGTAGGTCAGTTCTTCGCCCCCGTTTTTCCTGAACTCGTGTTTGTCGTGGAATGCCTGCACGGCATCGCGCAGGGCCTGCATGGAGTCGGATTGGTTCATTCAGGCCCCCGTTTTCAGCAAGGATACATCGCCGACCAGCGAAAAGAGCGCGGCCAGCTCGGCGAGCAACTGGATGCGGCTGCGCCGCAGCGCGCGATCATCCGTCATGACCAGGACCTGGTCGAAAAAGCTGTCGACGGCAGGCCGCAACCCGCTCAGCCTGGCGAGCGCTTCACCATAGGCCCCCTCTTCGACGAGCGCCGCGATGTGTGGGCGCAGGCGCGCAAGTTCGGTATCGAGGGTATGCTCGGCCGCCTCCTGCAGGATCCGTTGCCCCTCGCCCTCCAGGTCTCCGGAGGCCTGCTTCAGGATATTGCGGATGCGCTTGTTGGCGGCGATCAGCGATTCGGCGTCGGCGCCTGCTTCGAAGGTGCGCAGCGCCTCCACGCGCCGGCGCAGATCATGGATGTGGCGCACGCCCTGCGCGAGCGCGGCCTCCACGGGACCTGGGCCGAACTCGCCGAGGAGGAATTGGCGCAGCCGCTCGGTTACGAATGCGGTCAATGGCGCCAAAAGCTCGCGCTTCAACAGTCCCGGCCGGTAGTAGCCGAATGCCCATTCGATCAGTGCCGGCAACTCGAGTTCCGGCAGATCCCGGTCGGCGCCGAGTTCGTCGAGCAGCCGCAGGATGCCGATGGTGGCGCGCCGCAATCCGAACGGATCCTTGTCGCCCGTGGGCATAAGTCCCACCGTGTAGATCCCGACCAGGGTGTCGAGCTTGTCGGCCAGCGCCAGCGCCTTCCCAAGCCGCGTCGCCGGGAGGCCGTCCTGGGCAAAGCGCGGGCGGTAATGGTCCGCGATGGCCTGTGCCACTTCCGGGTCTTCACCCTGGTGGCGCGCGTAATAGCCGCCCATCACGCCCTGCAGTTCCGGAAATTCGCCCACCATGCCGGTGACGAGATCGCACTTGGCAAGCGCTGCCGCCCGGCGTGCCTGCGCGGTGTCGAGCCCGAGTACTTTCGCCATGTCCGCCGCGAGGTCTGCGACACGGGCGCTCTTGTCGGCGAGACTCCCCAGGCGTTGCTCGAACGCGAGATCCGCAAGTCCCCGGCCGTGATCCTCGAGCCGCCGGGCCCGGTCCGTCTCCCAGAAGAATCGCGCGTCGGCGAAACGGGCCGCCAGCACGCGCTCGTTGCCGGTCCGTATCGAGGCGGCATCCTGCGCCTGCACGTTGGCGATCGTGATGAATTGCGCGCGCAGATGGCCCTGCCCGTCGGTTACCGGAAAATATTTCTGGTGATCGCGCATGGTCGCGATCAGCACTTCCGGCGGCAAATGGAGGAAGTCTGCGTCGAAAGATCCGAGCACCGCGGTCGGCCACTCCACGAGCGCCGTGACCAGCGCAAGCAGATCAGGCTCGATGTGCGCCCGCCCGCCCGTGGTCGCGGCCAGATGTTCGGTCTGCGCGCGGATCTGGCCCTGGCGCTGCAGGAAATCCGCAACGACGCGTCCGCGCTGCGCGAGCGTATCCTCGTAGCTTTGCGCCGATGCAAGCGGCAGCGACGCGGGCCCGTGAAAGCGGTGGCCCCGTGTCCGGCGGTTGGCCCGTATGCCCAGCACGGTCGCCGGTACCACGCGTGTGCCGTAGAGCAGCACGATCCAATGGACAGGCCGGATGAATTCGGTTTCCCCGGCGCCCCAGCGCATGCGGCGCCCGGTGGGCAGCGCCTTTATCACCTCGTGCAGCAGTCCCTCGATGACGCCCTTTAGCGGCAGCCCGGCGCGGCGCTCCCGGTAGCCGAGGAATTCCCCCCGCTCCGTGGACAGCCGGACAAGATCCTTGACGTCGGCGTTGCAGGATCGGGCAAAACCCAATGTGGCCCTGGTGGGTGTGCCGTCGGGCGCGAATGCCGCCGCCACGGCGGGTCCCCGCCGCTCGATCGTTTCCGTCTGCTGGCGTGCCAGCACGCCATCGACGCGCACGGCGAGCCGCCGTGGCGTGGCGAATATGCGCGGCGGGCTATCGAACGCGAGTAACCGCGCCCCGGCCAGGGCGGCCGCGAACTCCTGCCCCAATGCCTGCGCAACCCCCCAGAGTTCCTGGGGCGGCAGTTCTTCAGTGCCGATTTCGAGCAGCAGGGAGTCAGTTTTTGTCATGATCGGCTCCGCGGCGGGGGAACCCCAGCTCCTTGCGCTTCTCGTAGTGGCTGTGGGCTACTCCCCGCGCCAGGGCGCGCACGCGCCCGATGTAACGGGTCCGTTCGGTGACGGAAAGGGCGTGGCGCGCATCGAGCAGGTTGAAGGTGTGCGATGCGTGCAGCACATGATCGTAGGCAGGCAGCGGCAGCTTCAGCTCGAGGAGCCGGTTGCACTCCTCCTCATACTGCTCAAAGCGTGCGCGCAGCGCGCCGGTATCGGCGTGCTCGAAATTGAAATGCGACATCTCAACCTCGTTTTGCCGATAAAGATCCCCGTAGCTGAACTGCTCGTTCCATGCGAGATCGAAGACGTTGTCGACGCCCTGCAGATACATGGCGAGGCGCTCGAGACCGTAGGTGATTTCTCCTGTTACCGGCCGGCACTCGAGCCCGCCTGCCTGCTGAAAATAGGTGAACTGGCTTACTTCCATGCCGTTTAGCCACACCTCCCAGCCAAGCCCCCATGCGCCCAAAGTCGGTGATTCCCAGTTGTCTTCGACGAAGCGCACGTCGTTGTCGAGCAAATCGATATGGAGGGCGCGCAGCGAGTCCAGATAGAGCTCCTGGATCGCGGGTGGTGACGGCTTCAGGATCACCTGGAACTGGTAGTAGCGCTGCAGGCGGTTCGGGTTTTCGCCATAGCGGCCGTCGGTTGGCCGGCGCGAAGGCTGGACGTAGGCGGCGCGCAGCGGCTCGGGGCCGATACTGCCGAGGAAGGTGGCGGGATGGAATGTGCCGGCGCCGACCTCGATGTCGTACGGTTGCTCAATCACGCAGCCCCGCTTCGCCCAATAGCGTTGCAGGGTAAGAATCAATTCTTGGAATGTCACTGTGGACCCCTAAAGGAACGCGGCTTCGGGCCTGACCGCCAACACGCCCCTTATAATGCCACAAATGCCGCGGAAAGGGCGGCCTGAGTCTTTTGCGGACAGGCTGAATGTGGCCCTCGCCGGAGAGGGCCACGAAAGGCCGGGCCAAGGTGGCGGGCGGGACTGCGCCCGGGATTCCCGGTGCCGCGCGCCCTGCAGGGCCGCCCCAAAGGGGATCGTCCGGGCATGATGGGCGAGCGCCGCTCTTGTGTGTGCCGGTCCACGCGCTGGGAATGCGATATCGGCTGTTGTTCGAGGCACGAAGGTAGGCCTTGTTCGCCGGGACCGGATCGGCCGATGGTGTCGATCGGGGAGGGCGGATGTGGCGCCAAACGGCACGCCATGCCCGTCTTGACTCATCCCGCATCGACCCTGTGTTCCTTGTGAGCGCGAATCCCTCATGTTGCGCCACTCTGCAGGGTTCCTGCGTTTGATCAATGGCCACTCAGTCCTGCTTTTTCATGGTTGTTTTGAATGTGTTTCGCAAGATGGTCAGCATCCATGATGTCGTCGGGCTCCTAGGTGTCGCGGCAGCAAAACGCTGCGGCGCTGGGAGTGCGAAGGCAAGCTCACCCCCGACGAACGCACGCCCGGCGGCCGGCGGCGCTACGACCTGGCGCGGCTGCGGCCCGAACAGTTCCACGCGCCCGAAGGGGCACGGCGTACCATTGCCTACGCCCGCGTCTCCAGCCACGACCAGAAGGACGATCTGGAGCGGCAGAAGCAGGTGCTCGCACTCCACTGCGCCCGGCCGGGCTGGACGTTCGAGGTCATCGCCGATCTGGGCTCTGGCATGAACTACCACAAGAAGGGTCCCAAACAGTTACTGGACGCCCTTATCGAAGGAACCGTTGGCCGGCTTGTCATTACGCACAAAGACCGGCTTTTGCGTTTCGGCGCGCAACTGGTGTTCGCCCTCTGCGCGGCCAGGAACGTGGAGGCCGTCATCTTGAGCCAAGGAGAAGACACGGCCTTCGAGGAAGATCCTGCCCAGGACGTGCTGGAGATCATCATGGTCTTTTCCGCCCGCCTGTACGGCAGCCGTTCGCGCAAGAACCAGAAGCGCATCGACGGGATGCAGGCGGCAAACGCACCGTCTACGGGCATCAGGATGTCGTCATACTTCGTGGTGCCACCATGAGGCCGATGACATCCCGGGCCGCCTGGGCCTTCATGGCCTGTCGGACTCGAGTCGCCCGCGGAACCCCCGGCCTTCGTTAACCATTCCCCTTGCCGGGTGTACCGGGAGACCTCCCCCGCCCAACAGGCGCGCCCGGCCGGGAGCACCCCAAAAAAAGGCCAGGGGCGGCAAGCCACCCCTGGCCGGGAACACACCCTGTGCGGGCCGTGGCCCGCGGTGGGATCAGACGCTGTAGTACATGTCGAACTCGACCGGATGCGTCGTCATGCGCAGCCGCGTGACGTCCTGCATCTTCAGGGCGATGTAGGCGTCGATCGTGTCGTTGGTGAACACGCCCCCGGCGGTGAGGAATGCGCGGTCCTTGTCCAGGGCCTCGAGCGCCATGTCGAGCGCGTGGCACACCGTCGGGATCTTGCTGGCCTCCTCGGCCGACAACTCGTACAGGTCGTGATCGGCGGCCTCGCCCGGATGGATCTTGTTCATGACGCCGTCGAGACCGGCCATCATCATCGCCGCAAAGGCGAGATAGGGGTTTGCGCCCGGATCCGGGAACCGTACCTCGATGCGCCGGGCCTTCGGGTTGGCGACGTAGGGGATACGGATCGAAGCGGAGCGGTTGCGGGCCGAGTAGGCGAGCATCACCGGTGCCTCGAAGCCCGGCACCAGACGCTTGTAGCTGTTGGTCAGCGGGTTCGTGATGGCGTTCAGCGCGCGGGCGTGCTTGATGATGCCGCCGATGTAATAAAGCGCCGTCTCGCTTAAGCCCGCATAGCTGTCGCCGGAAAAGAGGTTCTTGCCGCCCTTGGCCAGTGACTGGTGGCAGTGCATGCCCGATCCGTTGTCGCCGACGAGCGGCTTGGGCATGAAGGTCGCGGTCTTGCCGTGGTTGCGCGCGACGTTATGGACGCAGTATTTCAGGATCTGGATCTCATCGGCCTTGCGGACCAGGGTGGCAAACTGCGTGGCGATTTCGTTCTGGTTGGCCGTCGCCACCTCGTGATGATGGGCTTCGACGACAAGACCCATCTCGGCCATCGCCAGCACCATGGCGCTGCGGATGTCCTGCGAGGAATCGACCGGCGGCACCGGGAAATAGCCACCCTTGATGCCCGGACGATGGCCCATGTTGCCGCCTTCGTACTCCTTGCCCGAATTCCAGCCAGCCTCTTCCGAGTCGATCTTGTAGAAAGCGCCGGAGATGTCGGCACCCCAGCGGATGTCGTCGAAGATGAAGAATTCCGGCTCCGGACCGAAATACGCGGTATCGGCGATGCCGGTCGACTTCAAATAGGCTTCGGCGCGCTTGGCGATCGAGCGGGGGTCGCGCTCATAACCTTTCATGGTCGACGGCTCGATGATGTCGCAGCGCAAAAGCAGGGTCGGCTCTTCGGTGAAGGGGTCGAGGACGGCGGTCGACGCATCCGGCATCAGGATCATGTCCGATTCATTGATGGCCTTCCATCCGGCGATGGAGGAGCCATCGAACATCTTGCCCTCCTCAAAGAGGTTTTCGTCCACCGTATGGGAAGGAACGGATACGTGTTGCTCCTTGCCCTTGGTGTCGGTAAAACGGAAATCGACGAACTTGACGTCGTTATCCTTGATCATTTTCAAAACGCTAGCGGACATTCTTTCCTCCTGCTTCGGTTATGGGCGGCCGCGGGTTATTCCAGTGGCCGCCATTTTGCACGAAATATGCCACGCGGAAAACGCCATTCCCCGCTGTTTTTTATGCCATTGGACGGCTTTAGCGCCCCGCGATGGCGCATTCGGCGAAAAGACGCACCAAATTGGTGCGGCTAATGAAAGCAGATCGTCAGCGCGGCGATGTCGGGATCAGGGCTCGCCGCTTTCTGGAATCGTTCCTGAACGGCGCGGCCGGCCTGCGGGGTCGGTGCCAGATCGAGCGGCAGCATGATCTCGACATGCAGCTTGCCGCCCAGATAGTGGAGTGCGATGTTTTTCTCGGCGATCGACCGGGCCTCCGGGATGTCCGCGAAGTAGCCCTGCAGGCGCGCAAAGAGGGCCGAACGTGACGGCAGGCGGGCGTTGACTGCCGCGTGCTCGTCGTCCTCCGGATCGATATGGACGAGGACATCGGCGATGTTTTCCACGCGGTTCATGAGGGTCAGGCGCACCATCTCGGCGATCTGGTGCCCCTCCGACACGCTGACCGTGCTGTCGACGAGGATGTGGACGTCGATCAGTGCGAGCCCGCCCGTCCGCCGCGTGCGCAGCAGGTGCAGGGTGCGCACGCCATCGATGGAGAGAATGACCTGCCGTATGCGCTCGAGTTTTTCGGCCTCGAGACCCGTATCCACCAGTTCCCGCATGGCCTGCCATCCGATGCTGGCGCCCATGCGCACGATGAGGATTGCGACACCGATGGCCGCGATCGCATCGAGGTCGTGGACACCGAGCAGACTGCCGGTGATGCCGACGGCCACCACGGCCGATGAAAACACGTCGGTCCGGTAATGCCAGGCATTGGCGTGCAGGAGCTGCGAGCGCAACCGCTGAGCGGCGCGCTGGGTATACCAGTACAGTCCTTCCTTGACGCCGATCGCCACGAGCGCCATGGCCAGCGCCGAAAGACTCGGCGGCGCAAGCCTTCCCGGATGTCCCAGGATATCGGCTGCATGCAGGGCGATGCCGATACCGGCGCCCAGCAACACGAGGCTCAGGCCGAACGCGCCGGCGGTCTCGATGCGGGCGTGTCCATAGGGGTGATCCTGATCCGCGGCCCGCGCGCCAAAGCGCGACGCCAGCAGGACGAGGGTATCGCTCAGGAGATCCGAAAGCGTGTGGAAGCCGTCTGCCACCAGCGCGGTCGAGCGGCCGAGGATGCCCACGCCCACCTGCCCGCAGGCGAGCAGCACGTTCGTGATGAGGCCGCGCCAGACGACGCGGCCCGCTTCGTTGCCGCCGGATTCGGTCGCGCCCATGGCACTCATGCATGCACCTTGATGACTATCACTATCTCTCCGGATGGTTCCACACGGCTTTCCATCACCTCATGGCCCTCCAGCCGGCACCAGGCGGGAATATCGTAGAGCGCGCCGGGGTCCGTGCAGGCGACCGTCAGCACCGTGCCCGCGGCGAGATCGCGCAGCTGCTCGCTTACGCGGATGACCGGCATGGGGCAGAGCAGGTGACGGGCGTCGAGGTGCGGCATGGATCTACAGGTACCACTCGCGCGGAAACCGATCAACCGGCCACGGCGGCACCATCCGCTGTTGCGCATCGGCACCTGGCCGCACGATGGTCATGCGGACTGATTCGGCATGGCGCGCCTGTCCGAAACGGGCGGTAATGGCGGCAGCCAGCATGAGGTCCTCGTCAGCGGCCTCGCCCTGCAAAAGCGCGATCGGCCCGTTGGCGTCGGCGGCAAAGAGATGGATGAAGCGGTGACGGTACCCTTCGAGAAAACGGTTCTCGCCCTCTTCCCGGCCGATGATGAGCTTGAAGTGGGGTCGCGGGCGGATATGGCGGCCGATCTTCAAGAGCATGATGTCATCGAAGTCATAGCGGCGGTCGCCGCGGCTTTCCCACAGATCCCGCAATTTGCGGGCATAATTCGCATCGGTCAGAAAACAGCAGCCGCCGGCGGGCTGGGCATAGTCGAGCCCTTGCGCCCGTGCCATCCCGATCTGCGGCTTGCGGTTGCGGCCACTCAGTTTCAGCAGGCGTTCGCGGTCGACCCAGCCTTCGCGCTCGGGGAGAGTCGGCGCCAGCAGCTGCGCACTCAGTGGACGCAACAGGCGGTCAAAGGCCCCCGATTCGCGCGCGATGACCGGAAAGGTGTCGCGCCGCTGGGATTTGGGCCGCTGCCCCAGGACTTCGCCGGTCACGATGAAGTCGAAACCATGAGTCTCCATCCATTCACGCGCCTTGCCCACCATGAAACCCTTGCAGTCGAGACAGGGGTTCAGATGGGCCCCGTAGCCGTGGCGGGGATTCAGGACGATATCCTTGTATTCCTCGATCACGTCGACGATGTGCAACCGGATGCCGAGCTGGGACGCGGCATGGAGCGCGTTGTTGCGCACGACCCGCCGCTGGCGGTCTTTGCGCACCGCGTGCGTGTGTCCTTCGACGCAAAATCCCGTAAAAAAATTGATTCCCTCGACATGGATGCCCTGGTCGAGCATCATCCGCGCCGCCAGCAGCGAATCGAGTCCGCCCGACAGCAGGGCGACCGCCTTTCTCTGCACCCGTGGCGCGGCCCCAACATCCATGACTGCCTCCATACTGTCCCGCATGCCCTGTATTTGCTAGTATAGGTGCCCGTTCTCACGCGCCGCTTGCCCCGTGTCCCGCATTCTCCGCCGCGTCGTCATCGCCGTCTTGGCCTGCGCCTTGGCCGATCTCCTGTTCCTCGCCATCCGCTGGATGGAGGTTCCGCACCTCGCCCGGGGACCGATCCCCATGTCACGCTTCGTGCGCGAATACAGGCACAGGCCGCGGCCGGGCTACCCCCTGCGCTGGCGGCCCGTTCGCTTGAGGGCCATTCCGCTCACCCTGCAGCGGGCCGTCATTCTTGGCGAAGACGGGACATTTTACCAAAATGACGGCTTCGATTTCGATGCGATCGAAAACGCAGCGCAATACGACTGGCGCGCCGGCCGCATCGTCTACGGGGGCAGCACCATTACGCAGCAGACGGCGAAGAACATGTTCCTCGACCGGGCGCGGACCTTCTTCCGCAAGGGCAACGAGGCCTTGCTCACCTGGGTGCTCGCGCACACGGTCAGCAAGCGGCGCGTCCTTGCGCTCTACCTGAACAATGCCCAGTTCGGCCACGGTATATACGGCGTGCAGGCGGCGGCCGAGTACTATTTCGGCAAGCCGGTCTGGGCGCTGGACACCCGCCAGGATGCCGAGATCGCAGCGACCCTGCCCGATCCGACCGGCAGCAATCCCGCAACCCGCAGCCGCTACTTCCAAAACCGCACCCACAAGCTGCTGCGGCTGCTGGGCCGCTGAGGGCCCCTTTTACACGCGCCTGTCGTGAAGCGGCCTGCGGAAGGTGATTCAATCCGGATCGGGGATGGATGCGGGCAGGCGCGGCCCCGCCCGAGCGCGGGGAGAGGCTCCCCTCCGGTGCCTGCCCCCTAGCCAGCCCGCCGGGCTTGCTCGCGGCGTACCTGCGCCCTCATCTGGTCGCGCACGCGGGGCCCTGCGCGAGCCTTTTGGCATTCTGCCAGAGGGCCGTGAAGCTCAATGCCACGGCAAACAGTTCGATCCCGAATTCGTGGGTCGCGATGAACCCCTGTATCCGGCCCGGTGCCAATCCCGCCGCCGCCGGGAACAGGACAGCCAAGGCGCCCAAGGCCAAAGGGATCAGCGGGGTGCAGCAGAGCAGGGGGGCGAAGAAGGCAACCAGCGCGCCGCCTGTCGCCGAACCCTTGCTCGCCTTTTGTCCTCCCCGCACCAGCAGCACCATGATGGCCAGCGTGAGCGCGAGCAAGGCGGCGAGACAGAAGGAAAACAGCGCTTGTCCGGGCGTGAGCAGGCGCAAGCTGACCCAGCCGATATGCCCACCGGTCAGGGAGGCCGGCAAGGTGGCCGCATAGAGCGGAAACAGGACGATGAACGCGAGCCCCGCCGTCCAGCGGCCGGCGGGTTCCTGCCAGAGGCGCCTGAGTGCGGTCAGGAGGTCTCCCATGCATCCGTTCTCAGTGGCGGGCCGGATTCTTCGCGAATGCGCGTATCCGGGAAAACGTCGCCGAGGGCGCGCTGTCTACCGCCCGTATGTGCCCTTTGGCGCCGATCAGGAAATAGATATCCGGATAGCGGCTGGCGTTGTAGCGCATACCGAGCTGTTGGGAGGCTTGCCCCAATACCCAGTTCTTGGGGGGCATGAAATGGGGCAGCACCTTGCGGGTGAACGCAGCGATGCGCATCCCGGGATAGCCGTCGTTGCGGTAATTGCGCAAGATCACGATGCGCAGCCCGGCCTTCTGCAGACTGTCGGCGTGCCGCGCCAGTGTCTGCAGTCCCGCGGCACAGCTGCCGCACCAGGTGGACAGCAGCCAGAGCAGGGTGGGGCGGCCTTTCAGGCTTGTCGTGTACAGCGTCTGTCCGGAGGCCGTCGTAAACGGTGCTACCGGCGCCAGGGGCGATGTGCCCGCAGCGGCGGACAGGGAGGTACCAAGTCCGAGCAGAAGCAATGCGAGGACGATTGCTCGAGGGCGGGACCGGCGGATGCCGTGTATATCGATCGGCTCATTCATGGCGGCTTTCTCCGGATCTTGGGTGTTGCCGGACATCACCCGGCGCAACACGACAGCTGTTTGACATCCCTGGTGAAGGTCTGCGCGGCCAGCTTGAGTCCTTCGACCATGGTCAGGTAAGGGAAGAGCTGATCGGCCAGGTCCTGCACGGTCATGCCATTATGGATCGCGAGTGCCGCCGACTGGATCAGCTCACCCGCGTCTGCGGCGACCGCCTGCACGCCGAGCAGCCGCCCTGTTCCGGCATCCGCCACCAGCTTGATGAAGCCGCGCGTGTCGAAGTTGGCGAGCGCCCGGGGGACGTTGTCGAGGGTCAGTGTGCGGCTATCGGTCTCGATGCCTGCCTGCCGTGCTTGCGGCTCGCTCAGGCCCACGGTGGCCACCTGCGGATCGGTGAACACCACGGCCGGCATGGCGGACAGATCGAGGCGCGCCTGCCCGCCGGTCATGTTGACCGCCGCGCGGGTACCGCCGGCGGCGGCCACATACACGAATTGCGGATTGCCGGTACAGTCTCCGGCCGCATAGATGTTCGCTGCGCTCGTGCGCAGGCCGTCATCCACGGCAATGGCGCCGCGCGAATCGGTTTTCACGCCCGCCGCCTGCAGGTTCAGGTCCCGCGTGTTGGGGCTGCGCCCGGTGGCCACGAGCAGCCGGTCGGCGCGCAACTCACCCTTGCGCAGGGTGAGCACGAACTCATCCCCTGTGTAGGTGACCTGGCTTGCCTCGGTGTGTTCCAGCACCTCGATGCCCTCGTCGCGAAATGCGCTCGCTAAAGCCTCCCCTATCGCCGGATCGTCCTTGGCCAGCAGGGTATGGCGGGCGAGGATCGTAACCCGGCTGCCCAGGCGGGCGAAGGCCTGCGCCAGCTCCACGGCCACCACCGATGCGCCGATCACGGCCAGCCGCTGGGGGATCGTGTCGCTTGCCAGGGCCTCGGTCGAGGTCCAGTAGGGCGTCCCGGCGAGACCCGCGGCCGGCAGGATGGCAGGGCTTGCACCGGTGGCGATCAGACAGCGGTCGAAGGCGACCGTGCGCTCGCCACCCCCGTTCAGCGCCACGGCCAGGGTCTGCGCATCGATGAAGCGGGCCTGGCCGTGCAGGACCTCGATGGACGGTGTGTCAGCCAAAATCCCTTCGTACTTGGCATGGCGCAGTTCGTCGACGCGCGCCTGCTGCTGGGCCAGCAAGGGGGCGCGCAGCACGGCGGACGGGCTGGGCGGCAGGCCGGCATCGAAAGGGCTTGTGCGCCGCAGCTGCGCAACATGGGCTGCACGGATCATGATTTTGGATGGCACGCAGCCGACATTGACGCAGGTGCCACCCATGGTGCCCCGCTCGATCAGCGTCACGCGCGCGCCCAGCTCGACGGCCTTCAATGCGCATGCCATGGCGGCGCCCCCGCTGCCTATTACGGCGATATGCAGCCCCTGCCCGCCGCCCGCGGCTTTGGTGCCCTCGGCCAGGAGTTGTGCGCCATAGCCGTGCGCCCTGACCGCCTCGGTCAACTGCCCCAGCGGCACCTCGCGTTCAAGCAAGACCCGGGCCGTGGCATCCGGGTAGGAGACCTGCGCTTCGCGCACGCCCAAGACGCCTTCGAGCGCCTTGCGCACATGCGCAGCACAGCTCGCGCAAGTCATGCCCGTGATCGACAGTTCCGTAATCGCGTTCCCGGCCATAAAGTCCTCCGGAGTGTCCGTTTAGCCGCGCGCGGCGGGCGTTTCGCAGCCGTCGGTCGCACAGCGGCGATTTGCCGGATTGATCATGTCCCAGATGGAGGCCACCACCATGACGATCAGTCCGGTATAGAAAATCCCCCGTGCCAGATCCTTGCCGAGGAAATGATGAGTCATCCCGAACACGCCGATGAGCGCGAGCACGGGGCCGATCGCGCCCGGCAAGGTGCGTTGCCACCGGCGGTGCGAGAACCAGCCCGCGAGGCTCGCCAGCAGCGCCACGGCCGCGAAGGCCGGGATCAACCAATGCATGAACAGGCCTTCCCACTGGCTCAGAAAGCCCAGTCCGATCGCCGCGCCGAGGCTTGCGGCCGCCGGGAAACACAAAGCGCAGCTGAAGCTGCCCACGACGGCGCCGACAACGCCGGTTTTGTCGATGATGCGGGTGATGGCAGACATGGATGCGGGCCTCCGGAGTGACGGTTCAAGAGAGCGCAATGGCTCCAGGTAAGGTAAACTTACCGCCGTACTAAAGTACGGAGTCAAGACCTATGCAGCATGGCAAAAACGCGTGGACCATTGGCCGGCTGGCGGCAGCGGTCGGCGTCAACGTGGAGACGATCCGCTTCTATCAGCGCAGGGGTCTGTTGCGCGAGCCGCCGCGCCCTCCGGGTGGCATCCGGCATTACACGCCAGCCGATAACGCGCGGATCAAGTTCATCAAGTCCGCGCAACGGCTCGGGTTCAGCCTGGATGAGATCCAGCATCTGCTGCAGCTCGATGAGGGCATGCAGTGCGACGCGGCCGCCGCACTGGCGACCCAACACCTGTCCGATGTGCAAAAGCGGCTACAGGATCTGCACCGCATCGAGGCGACGCTGGCAAACCTGCTCGACCGGTGCCGCCACGGCGAAGAGAAAGTGGCCTGTCCGTTGATCGCGGCGCTCCACGCAGATGAGGCAGACGCGTCCTGATGTAATTCTTCATTCTGTGTGGAACTTACTAATCAGTACATATGTTAGCGACTATGGGTGCGCAGCATAGCGCGTCTCCGGATGCTGAAAGAAGGACCGGACCATCTCCGGAGTCTTCTGCAGGGTGCGCAACCGGCTTATGACCGCGCGCAGCAGGTCCTTGGGGCCGTGCACGAGCGTGCGGGCGACACCATTGTTCTTCACGTCATTTAAGACGAGCTCGTCCGGATTGAGTTCGGGGGAATAGGGTGGCGGGAAGAACAATTGGAGCCTTCCCTCGAGCGACTCGACAAACGCTGCGACCTTCCTGGCACGGTGCGAGGGGTGTCCGTCACAGATGAGGAAGATCTTGCGCTGACTGCCCTGCGCGAGGCGCTTTAGGAATTCGATGAACATACCGGCACCCACGCCCCCGCGCACCACCATGAAGCGCAGCTCCCCGCGCGGGGAGACGGCCGAGATCATGTTCAAGGAGAAGCGGGCCCCGGTGACCCGCACCACCGGCGTTTCGCCCTTCGCGGCCCAGGTGGTGCCGCTGTGGAAGTCCGACCTGACCCCGGATTCATCCTCGAAGAAGATCCCGGCCTTCTCGCGCTTCGCCAAGGCCCGGATCTTCGGGTATTCCTCTTTTAGCCAGCGCTCCACCGGGGAAGCATCCTGCTCATAGGCGCGAAAGAGCGGTTTCTGGCAGGTAAGCCTGAGCTGGGCCAGAAGCCTTCCCACCGACACCAGGGAGAGCTTCACCCAGAATCGGCGCTCAATCAGGGTGCGGATCTGGGCACGCGTCCACAGCGCAAAGGGGGGCTTCACCCGCAGGGGGCTTCTCATGGTCGCGGTGTCGTGGAGCCAGCGGATCTTCCTGGCATCGAGGCGCTTGGGCCGTCCCATCGCTTTTTGCGAGCGCAGCGCGTCCCAGCCGCCCGCGCGGTAGGCGGCAAGCCAGATGAATATGCGGTTCGTGTAGGACCCCATGTCTTGGGCCACCGTCGTCGGTGCCTCGCCCGCCTGCACCCTACTCACCGTCTCGAAACGGATCTCTTCGAGCTTGGCGTGATCGATCTTCCTTCCGTCGACTTGCATTTAATAATTATATGATAGAGTCTCTAATATATTATATGTACCACTTAGTATGTCGAATGCCTCCTTCCCGAAATCAATGTTTCAATCCGCGCCCGAGTTTTACCCCGGGCGATACGTGGCCGGTCTGCGCTGCCACGAACCAGCCGTACAGTTTCAATCCGCGCCCGAGTTTTACTCCGGGCGATACGGTCGCGCTGACGGCCACCGCGCGTTACCTGCGCAAGTTTCAATCCGCGCCCGAGTTTTACCCCGGGCGATACCTCACCTCGGGGACCCTCGGCCCACAGACAGGCGGTTTCAATCCGCGCCCGAGTTTTACCCCGGACGATACATTTTCGATCCCGGGGACCACGCGCATCCGCACTCGTTTCAATCCGCGCCCGAGTTTTACCCCGGGCGATACAGGCAGGGCACCTAAGCCGTTGACGTCCAGCGTCGTTTCAATCCGCGCCCGAGTTTTACCCCGGGCGATACTCCAGTTGTCCGGCCACCCCATGAGCCACTCCCAGTTTCAATCCGCGCCCGAGTTTTACCCCGGGCGATACGTTGATAGAGGGCGCCATTCGGCACCGGCCAGAAGTTTCAATCCGCGCCCGAGTTTTACCCCGGGCGATACCTCCGAGTGCTCTAACACGTCGGGGCGGCAGTTGCGAGTTTCAATCCGCGCCCGAGTTTTACCCCGGGCGATACGATTGTGTTGGATACAAAAGGCGATCCTATGTTTTCGTTTCAATCCGCGCCCGAGTTTTACCCGGGGCGATACAGGCGGCCAATGCCGGACATGACGGCGTGATCCTGTTTCAATCCGCGCCCGAGTTTTACCCCGGGCGATACCTTCTGTGCCGATGCATGGGACGGCGCTTGCGCTGTTTCAATCCGCGCCCGAGTTTTACCCTGGGCGATACCCCGCGCCTTCGGTCGCGATACAGGAGCAATACTAGTTTCAATCCGCGCCCGAGTTTTACCCCGGGCGATACAGGCGGCGGGATGATTAGAGCCCTTCCCCTTCGGTGTTTCAATCCGCGCCCGAGTTTTACCCCGGGCGATACGATCTCCCTACAGGAGATGGAGGCGTACCTGTCGGGTTTCAATCCGCGCCCGAGTTTTACCCCGGGCGATACCCGGACGCAACTTAACAACCATCAAGCCAAATTCGTTTCAATCCGCGCCCGAGTTTTACCCCGGGCGATACGTAAAAAACTACCGTCACCACATTCTAATTGTAAGGTTTCAATCCGCGCCCGAGTTTTACCCCGGGCGATACGTGCGCGGATTTTCCGCCTTTGCTGCATATAGCGCGTTTCAATCCGCGCCCGAGTTTTACCCCGGGCGATACGTAGATCCCCAATGCCTGGTCTGGCGTCAGGTTCGGTTTCAATCCGCGCCCGAGTTTTACCCCGGGCGATACCCGCGCCCGCAACCGGCACGAACTCACTGCTCGTCGTTTCAATCCGCGCCCGAGTTTTACCCCGGGCGATACCTTAGCAGTCTCACGGCTGCGTCAATTCCATCAGTGTTTCAATCCGCGCCCGAGTTTTACCCCGGGCGATACGCTCGCCTTCCGGCTCTATCGTGTATCCAGAGCGCGTTTCAATCCGCGCCCGAGTTTTACCCCGGGCGATACATTGATGCCGAGGCCGAATGCTACTGCGACCTCCAGTCTCAATCCGCGCCCCAGCTTTACCCCGGGCGATACTGGATGTCGGCGATCCAGACCAGGCTGGCGGCAATCGTTTCAATCCGCGCCCGAGTTTTACCCCGGGCGATACCGTTCGCCGGTCGTTGCACTATTCCACCAACATGCGTTTCAATCCGCGCCCGAGTTTTACCCCGGGCGATACAGAAATTCACGCCGGCCTGTGCCATGGCGATCATGTTTCAATCCGCGCCCGAGTTTTACCCCGGGCGATAGATCGGCCCCCC
>JAJYDN010000027.1 GCA_021777535.1 Pseudomonadota bacterium | reverse complement strand
AGCCCGGCTGCACCGCCGGAAGCTCGATCTCGGCAAGCCCGGTTCGCGGTCCGGATGCGAGCAGGCGCAGGTCGTTGGCGATCCGGGTGACCTCGAGCGCGAGCCCGCGGATGGCCGCCGAGACCCGCTCGAGATCGGCCATGGATTGCATCTGGGCGCTGAGATCGGCCGCCGGGCGCAGCGCCCAGCCCGTGAGACTGGCGAGTTCTTCCGCGACGCGCTTTGCGTAATGCGGGCAGGTATTGAGACCGGTACCCACGGCGCTGCCGCCAAGACCGAGGTCGCACAGGTCGATGGCCGTATCCTGCAGGCGCCGTCCGCAGCGCTCGAGGGTGAACGCATAGGCGTTGAACTCGCGTCCGATGGTTGTCGGCACCGCATCCTGGAGGTGGGTGCGTCCGCTTTTGACGGTATCGGCCTCGCGGTGAGCCACTGCGCGCAGCGCGTCCGCAAAGGCCTCGTTGGCACGCAACAGGCGCGGCAACTTGGCGAGCGCGGCCAGGCGAATGGCGGTGGGGATCGTGTCGTTGGTGCTTTGCCCCATGTTGACGTGGTCATTCGGGTTAAGCGGCCGGTATTCGCCGCGGCGCCCGCCCAAGGCGACATTGGCGAGATTGGCGATCACCTCGTTCGTGTTCATGTTGTGGCTGGTGCCGGCGCCTGCCTGGAAGCGGTCGACGACGAACTGTTCGTGGTGGCGGCCTTCCATGATGGCCATGCCGGCGGCGACGATCGCCTCCGCCCAGGAGGGTTCGAGCAGGCCTGCACGCGCGTGCACGCGCGCGGCCGCAACCTTGATGGCGGCGTGGCTTATGATGAAGTCGCGATCGGCCTTGCGGCCCGAGATTGGAAAGTTGTCCACGGCCCGCGCCGTCTGGATACCGTACCAGGCGTTATCCGGTACGGCGTATTCGCCCAGGCTGTCTCTTTCGGTTCGCATGCAGAAGTCCTCCGTTGCGGCGCATTATAGCCGACGGGCGGCCGCTCATCTTGTTTAAGAGCGGCCTCCTCCGTTATGGTGTCGCGGATCCTGCGGTTATGGCCTGAAGGAGGCGCAAAACCATGTTGTCCGCCAAGGACATGCGCACGCTGCTTACGTTTGCCGTCTCGTTGTCGGACGAGGCGCGCCGCATTCTGCGCGATCTGCCGCGCGCCCAGCTCGGCATCACCCAAAAGCCCGATGGCAGCACGGTCACGACAGCCGATACCGCCATCGAAGCGGCATGGCGCGAGATGATCCGGAAGGGTTTCCCCGGCCACGGATTGATCGGCGAAGAGTATCCCGCAAGCGGCGGGGAAAGTCCCTGGCAGTGGGTGCTCGATCCTATCGACGGTACCGACAATTTTGCCCATGGGCTACCTACGTTCGGGACGCTGGTGTCGCTGCGCCATGAGGGAGAAGCCGTGCTCGGCATCATCGATCACCCCCATCTCGGCATCCGCTTTGCGGGCGCACGCGGACTGGGTGTGACACGCAACGGTGATCCCGTGCGGATCTCCCTGAAGGACGAGCCTATGCCGATCGTGGCCTTGACGGCCCCGGAGAACTTCGCGGCAGGAGGGCGGTTCGATCTCTTTTGCCATCTGGCCCGGCACTTCCCGAATACGCGCATCTACCGTGATTGCTTCGCGCAAGGGATGGTCTTGCAGGGATCCATTGCCGCGATGGTCGATTTTCACGTCAAGCTGTGGGACATATCCGCGGCCGAGGCGCTGGTGACCGAAGCCGGCGGGGTGTTCGTCCGGCTCGATGCCTGCACCGAGCGCCAGCAGGTGGCCTTCGGGCAGCGGCACGTCGTTGATGCCATGGTCGCCATGGCACGCGCGGCGTCCTTTGGGGATCAATGAGGAGGAGCGGCAATGGAGCGTGAGTTCTGGGTGCAGAGGTGGCGGGAAAATCGCATCGGTTTTCATCAAAGTGAAATAAACCGTTTCCTGCAGGCGCACAAGGATTGGTTCGGCAAGCGCCTGGATGGGGCGACATTCGTGCCGCTTTGTGGCAAGTCGCTTGATCTCATGTGGCTGCGCAGGCATGTGCCGCCTGTGCTTGGCGTGGAACTGAGCCCCCTGGCTGCAGAGGCGTTTTTTCACGAGCAGCGGCTCGACCCCGTGCGGACGGTGCGCGGTGCGTTCCAGGTATATGGTGCGTCCGATATTGAACTGCTGGTGGGCGACTATTTTGCATTGGCGCCCGAGGTGACCGGGCCGATTGGCGCCGTCTACGATCGCGCGGCGCTGATTGCGATGCCGCCGGGCATGCGCGCAGGTTACGCAAGGCAGATGACGGCTCTGTTGCGCCCCGGCACGCCGATGTTGCTCATCGCGCCATTTTCCCCCAAGGATCCGCACGAAGGTCCGCCATTTGCCGTAGCGGAAGACGAGGTGCGCGCCCTCTACGGAGAGAACTTTCATATCGAACGCCTGGAACACCACCGGTATACGCCGCAGATGCGGCCGGAATTGAAAGAGCGGGGTCTTGCGTTCAGCGAGGAGAATGTGTACGGCCTGATACGGGCCTGATGACGGATCCGGAAAACAGCACCCCTATACACACCAATGCATCCTAATGCCGAATGGTTCATTGTGTGAACACTTTTGAGGCGAGTCAGAGGCGATGCCCCGACATCAGGAGACCGGCCACGCCCGCCGCGGCCTACGAGCCGGGGGCTAACGCCTCCGAACCGGGGCCGGGCCTGATGACGAACCGGCAGGCCTGTGGCGCGCAGGGAAAATGCTTTCGAAGTGCGCGCGGGCAGGCCTGCGCCAGGGCTTTGCCGCGGACCCCGGGGAGACAGGGAGGCTGGTGTTTTTTTAGAACGGTTCGACGTGTGCCTCGTAGGGGAAGAGGAGCAGACGGTACAGCCGGTCGCCAAACTGGATATGGGTGGCGTCCGGGTGGTCCAGGGACAGGGTATTGCCACCATGCGGCGAAACGGCGCGCAGACCGAAACGCCGCTCTGCGACGAGCGCATCGAGGACGGCGCGCAATTCTGCGGGATCCACGCTGCCGGTGTTGTCGATGATGCGGCACGGGCGGCCATGGAGGGTCGTTCCCTCGATGACGGTGGCGCCCGGCCGGATCGTGCCGGGCTTCGGGCAAGGAACGGTCGGGTCGATAAGTTCCATGGGTAGCCCCTGGTTTAGAAGACGTTGACGACCGCGTGGACACCCGCCACGCCGAGGACGATTTTTTCCACCACATTGCGCAGGTCAATAACGGAATTCGGGCAGCCGGCGCACGCCCCTTTCATGCGTACCCGTACGACGCCCCCCTCGATCGCCACGAGCTCAATGTCGCCTCCGTCCCGCTGCAGGATGTGCCGGACGCCATCCACCGCTTGCTGGACGGCGGCGGGATCGGGGGGGCCGCTCGCAGCGGCCGCTTGCGGCCGCTGCCGTTGCGCCATGGCCTGTGCACGGGCGATGCGATAGGCGCGGTCGGGGTCCGTCCGCTCAAGCGCATCCAGCTCGTCTTCGGTATAGAAGCGAATCGGTTGTGTTGGTGTCGCCATATAAGCATTTTATCATGTACGCCTGCCGCCGCCATCCGGAAGGGCGATTGACGGCGAGTCGGACTCATCCTAGTGTGCCTGGAGGTAGCGCAGAGGGACCTGCCATGTGGTGGACTGTCTTTGTCATGCTGCTCGTGCTGTGGCTTGTAGGCCTGGTGACCGCTCATACCGTAAGTGGTCTCATTCACATCCTGTTGGTGCTCGCCCTGATCCTGCTGGTGGCCAATCTCACGCGGGGTCACGCATAAGGCTGATTGACGCGCCAGGGGCTGTTTCCTAGAGTGGCCGGCGAAAAAAAAAGACCTGTTCGGGCTTGTCGGATCGTGCGAAACGGGCCTGGCCGACGCAAGGAGCGCGCTTATGGATGATGAAGAACGTATCCGCAAGGATGTGTTGTCGATTGTGCAGACCTATGGCAAGGTCAAGGGAATTCCGCCACTTGATCGCGATCTATACACGGACCTCGGCATCGAATCGGTGAATGCCATCAGTATTCTGCTGGCGCTCGAGTCCCGGTTTCACATGCACATCGACGATGCGCGTTTCATCGAAGTGCGCACGGCGGGCGGGCTGGTCGATTTGGTTGTGCGCAAGCCGGCCGACAAAGGGTCTTGCGTGGCCTGAACGGCGGCCGCCAAGGCTTTTTGGCGCGGTCCATGCAGTTGACTTTGCGTGGTTTCCCTCTAAAGTCACAAAGAGGGGTTCGTTAGATATAAGGATAGGGTTTGTTGTTCTTGTTTTCGGGAAGGTCCTGATACGAGGTGCTAGTGGGGGCAACAACGGCAGTACCAGCAACGCACACCTCGGGGCGAATCCTCGTGGTGGACGATTCCGCAGTGATCCGTCTCGCGATCAGCAAGATGCTGAAGACGGATTTCGAGGTGGTGCTGGCCAGTGACGGTGAGGCGGGTTGGCAGGAAATCTGTCGCAATGAGGACGTTGCGGTCCTCATCACCGATATCGAAATGCCGCGTCTCGACGGGTACGCGTTCATCTGTCGGGTGCGTGCAAGCGACGAAGGCCGCATCCGCGAATTGCCCATCATCGTCATCACGGGCGCCGACGACGACGAGACGAAGGCGCGTGCCTACGCGTGCGGGGCGACCGACTTCATCACCAAGCCGCTCAATATGGGCCAGTTGCAGTCCTGCGTGCAGGCCTATATGCGCTTTGAGCAGCCATCGCCGGAAGACGTAACCAACGAACGGGATCCGGTGAGCGGTTTGCCCGGACGTCGCGCCTTCCTTGCCAGGGGAGCTGATGCCGCGGCGCACCACGGGCGACTGGGCGTGCTGGCGGTCTCCCTTGACCGTGCGCGCGTCCTGTATCGCGAGCATGGCGATGATCGCATGGACGACTTCGTACGCGTCGCCGCCAAGGCCATTCAGTCGGTGGTACCGCCGTCTACATGCATGGCGCGGCTCGGCGGCGCCGAATTCGGCGTGCTGCTGCCGGATGTCGCGGGCGAGGAAGTGGAGGGCCTGGCACAGCGTATCGTGGTGGCCGTCCGCGAGGCGTCGGCCAAAGGGGTGGCGCTTACCTGCAGTGTCGGTGTGGCGCATCGCGATAACGATCGGGAGTCATGGGATACCCTGATGTCCGGTGCCGACGAGCGATTGAAGCGCGCCGTCACCCAGGGCGGCAACCAGGCAGCGGCTTCCGCCTTGAGCGACATCCTGCGCGGCGCCGAAGAGTTCGTTCTGGAGGCTGCCTTGCCCTCCGAACATGACGCGCTGTCCGAATCCGACGCATTGGGCGAGACCGAGCTGCTCACCGAACCCGTGGTGATGGATCGCTATGTGGAAGAAGACACATCGCGCGCCATGCCGGTGCCGGGCCTTATGAGTCTGGACCGCGCGCTATGGCTTTTGTCCGCGGGGCGCGAAGACATCGTGGCCGCGCATATGGATCCTCTCATGGCCGATCTGATTCCCCTGCTCGAGTTCCTCGAGCGGCGCCGCGCCCTGGGACTTGGTGGCGCCATCGGTGTCCTGCGGGACACCTTTGCCAAGGGCGGCGATTCGCCCTTTTAGGGTTTTGCGCGCTCGTACTGGACTGGCCAGGCGGTGTCCGCGTGCAGTGCCCGGGCCGCGTGCAGGGGCCAATGGGGATCCCGCAGCAGTTCCCGCCCCAGAAAGACGCAATCCGCGAGCCCCGTCGCCACAATCTGCTCGGCCTGGAGTGGCTGTGTGATGAGCCCCACCGCGCCCGTCGGCATGCCCGTTTTCATGCGAATGTGGGTAGCAAAAGGTGTCTGGAACCCGGGTCCGGCGGGGATCCTGGCGTCTGGCACGATCCCTCCGGTCGAGCAATCGATCAGATCCACGCCAAGCGGCTTCAAGGCCGCCGCCAATGCGACCGACTGCTCGAGATCCCATCCGCCCTCTACCCAGTCGGTGGCGGAGATGCGCACGAAAAGCGGTAACGATTCCGGCCACACGGCGCGGACGGCGCGCGTCACGGCAAGCGGCAACCGCATGCGGTTGGCAAGCGTACCACCATAGGCGTCTGTGCGCTTGTTGCTCAAGGGGGACAGGAATTCGTGCAGGAGATAGCCGTGCGCCATGTGCAGCTCGAGAACCTCGAATCCTGCCGCGAGCGCGCGGGATGCACCCGCGGCGAATGCCTCGATGAGCGCATGGATGCCTTTTTCATCGAGCGCCTCCGGGGTCTGGAATCGGGGTCCGAATGGCACGGCGCTCGGCGCCTGCACCACCCACCCGTTGGGATGGCGCGCGCCGAGCGGTCCGCCGCCAAGCCACGGTAGGTCAGTCGATGCCTTGCGGCCGGCGTGCGCAATCTGGATCGCGGGGACTGCCCCCTGCGAGCGGATGAAGGTGGTGATGGGTTTGAGCGCCTCGGCGTGGGCATCGCTCCAAAGGCCCTGATCGGCGTAGGTGATGCGTCCTTCGGGAGTGACTGCGGTGGCCTCCATCATGACCAGGGCGGCGCCGCCGACTGCCATGCCGCCCAGGTGGACGAGGTGCCACGCCGTCGGCAGGCCGTCGATGCTCGAGTACTGGCACATCGGGGGAACGAAAACGCGATTACGGAAGGTGACGCCGCGCAGCGTCCAGGGGCTGAACAGGTGGCTCATATGTGCTCCGTTGTCAGATGCGATCGATGGTAAAGCTGATGACTTCGTCCAGGCAGCGGGCGCCTGCGGCCAGCATGACGACCCGGTCAAAACCGAGCGCAACACCTGCGCACTCCGGAAACTTTCCGTGTGCAAGTGCCGCCAAAAGCCGCTCGTCCGGGGCGATGGCAGGCAGGTTGCGCGCGCGCCGCTTGCGTTGTTCTTCACCAAACCGCGCTACATAGTCTGCGTGTGACACGGCTTCCTCAAAACCGTTGGCGAGCTCGATTGGCCCGAGATACGCCTCGAAGCGCGCAGCGCCGCTCTCTTCTATGCGGGCCCAGACTGCCTGGCTTGGCGGATAGTCTCTTACCACGGTCAGCCGATCCTGCGGAAAGCACGGCGCCACATGCATGCTGAACAAAAAGTCGAGCCAGCCGTCCCGATCCAGGCTGAGGGCGGATGCGGTCTCATCGTGATGGCGCGCGACAGCCGCAAGGGCTGCGTCCGTTGCCGTAAAGGGGTCGATGTCCAGAGTCTTCCGGAAGACATCCTGGTAACGCACGATCTGCATCGCAAGCAGCGGGCGCCGGATAAGGTCCTCGATCAGTGCGCATGTTTCCCCGATCAGTTCCTGCAGGGTAAAGCCGGTGCGGTACCATTCCACGAGCGTAAACTCGGGGTTGTGCAAGGCCCCTTTTTCGTGTGCCCGGAAGGCTTTGCACAACTGATAGATGGAGCCGCTGCCCGCTGCCAGCAGGCGCTTCATGGCGTACTCGGGCGATGTCTGCAGGTAGAGTGTTTCGTCCGCCGCCGGACGGACATCGAACTGGGCGAGCTGCGCATCGGCGGCGCCGGCATGGCAGAGGAGCGGGGTCTCCACCTCGAGGACATCGCGCGCCGCGAAAAAAGCCCTCGTCTGCTGCAAAAGCCGGGCGCGCAGGCGCAGATCCGCCAAAGACGCACCCGGGCGCCACTGTGTGGTTCCGCCGGCGGGCGCGTTCATTCCTTGGCGCGCGATATGTATTCGCCGGTTTGCGTGTTGACCTTGATCGTGTCGCCGATATTGATGAAAAGGGGCACACGGACTACCGCACCGGTTTCGAGCGTGGCCGGCTTGCCGCCGCCGCCGCTCGTGTCGCCACGGACGCCGGGATCGGTTTCCGCCACTTTCAGGTTCATCATGTTGGGCGGCTCGACACTGAGTGGCACGCCGTTCCATAGCGTAATGAGACAGAGGCTTTGCTCCTTGATCCATTTGGCGGCTTCACCCACGGCATTTTTGTCCGCCGGCAGCTGTTCGAACGTTTCTGGCGACATGAAGTACCAGAATTCGCCATCGTTGTACAAATACTGCATTTCGACGTCGACCACGTCGGCGCCTTCGACGGTGTCGCCGGACTTGAATGTGCGCTCGACCACGCGGCCGGTTTTCAGGTTGCGGATCCTGACCCGGTTGAAGGCCTGGCCTTTGCCGGGCTTGACGAACTCGTTTTCGATAATTGCACACGGGTCCGAATCGAGCAGGATCTTCAGTCCGTTCTTGAACTCGTTTGTGCTGTAGGTAGTCATGGAGATCTCGGGTGTTGGGAAGATCTGCCGACGGCACTTGCCTTTTGGCAGGCGACCGGCGACAGTGCCGCTATGATACCTAAAACTTCTTTCGCGCGGCAGACAACCTGGCGCGAGGAGATGGCCGACGCCATTACGGATCCGCGGGAACTGCTTGCCGCCCTGGATCTGGGTTCCGGGTGGCTTACGGGCGCACAGGAAGCGGCAGCGCTCTTTCCGTTGCGGGTCCCGCGGCCTTACCTTGCGCGCATGCGCAGGGGCTGCCCGGATGACCCCCTGCTGCGCCAGGTCCTGCCTCTGCGGGAGGAAGGCCGGGCGGCGGCGGGTTTCGGGCCGGATCCGGTCGGGGACCGGCGGGCTTTGGTGGCCGCCGGAATCCTGCAAAAGTACGAGGGGCGGGCGCTGGCGACGGCTACTGGTGCCTGCGCGATCCACTGCCGGTATTGTTTCCGGCGGCATTTTCCCTATGGGGAGGCGAATGCAGCCCGCGACGGCTGGCGCGCGGTCTGGGAACATCTCGACAAAAATCCCGCTATTGCCGAACTCATACTGAGCGGTGGCGACCCGTTGAGTCTGGGCGAGGACAGGCTGGCGCAACTGCTGCCGGGGCTGGCGGCGCGGCCGCAGGTGCTGCGGTTGCGTATCCACACGCGGTTGCCGATCGTGATACCGGCAAGGATCGACGACGCCTTCATGGACTGGATCCATGCGGCGCGCCTGCAGGTCGTGATGGTGCTTCACGTAAACCATGCCCAGGAGATCGACCAGCCGGTGCGCGCGGCGATGTCTCGTCTGCGCGCGGCCGGGGTAACCTTGCTGAATCAGGCTGTGCTTCTGGCTGGCGTCAACGATTCGGCCGACGCCCAGGTGACGCTGTGTGAAACGCTCTTTGGTGCCGGGATACTGCCTTATTACCTGCATGTGCTCGATCACGTGGCCGGTGCCGCCCATTTTGCCGTGGCCCCCGGCCCGATGATGGCCCTGTTTCGCGAGATGGAGGCGCGTTTGCCGGGCTATCTGGTGCCGAAGCTGGTACAGGAGCAGGCAGGAGCCCCTGCGAAGGTGCGGCTCGGCGCTGGTGCGCTGGCGCCGAACCCGGTAGAGTAGCCGCCATCACCGCGTAACGTGTCATCATGGTCATCGCCCATCTCAATCTGTGGAACCCCGATGTGGCCGGTCTGGGCGTCGGTATCGCGCTCCTTACCGCCTTCTTTCTGGGGATGGTTCATGGGGTCACGCCAGACGAACACACATGGCCGATCACCTTCAATTATGCCATCGGATCCTATTCGATCCGCGGTGGCATGCGGGCCGGCCTGCTCTTCTCGCTCACCTTCGCCCTGCAGCGCGCGCTTGCCTCCGAGCTCGCCTATTTCGCGATGGCGGATTTTCTGCAACTGTCCCGATGGAATTTCGCGGTCTATGTCGTCGTCGGCTTGGTGATGTTCGGTTCGGGTCTCTACATCTTGCGCAAGGGTCGCATTCCGCACCTTTTTCACAGTCATGCGATCGAGGAGCAGAAGGCGTTGATGCCCGGACCTTTGCCTGCCTATATGCCCCTTGTGCATGGGTTTGTCGCGGGGTGGGGCACGGGCGCTTTTGCGCTCATTGTCTATACGGTTCTGGCGCCCGCCATGGGCAGTCCCTATCTCGCATTCCTGCCGGGCCTGCTTTTCGGGTTGGGCACGATGGTCATGCAGGTGCTGCTGGGCTCGGTGTTCGGTGCCTGGATGGCGCGCCGCCGTCTCGATGACCGTGCGCGTATCTATGTTGCGCGCATGATGGCGGGGCGGACGCTCGCAGGCGGCGGCGTTGCCTTTGCGATCGTGGGTGCCGCCGGCTTCTTCGATTCGCGTCTGGCTGCCGTCAGCGTGTCGACCGGGGTACGCGTCCACAATCTGGCGCACCTCAATGTCGGCACCGCGCTGGTGATCGTGATCCTTCTGCCGATCGCAGGTTATGCATTCTGGAAATCCGTCCGCGAGGCGCGCCGGCTTTTTCCGGCCACCTAGGAGCCCGTCCGGCTAACCCATCCCGACTGGGAGAAGGCAGGCCAGGACTGGGAGGGGCGCGAGGACACCTTGCAGCTCTCCGGATGGAGCCGATCCCGGCGCATGATCGTCTTGCGCCAGCACATCAAGGGCGATGTGCTGCTGGCCGCGCAGGATGATCCCCAGATGAGCCTGGCCTTCCTCGAAAGCCGAGCGACCGCCGCGGCCCATGAGTATGCGGTCCTGGTCACCTCGAGTGATTACGAGATCCGTGCCGCAGCCCAACTCTATCGCGACCGGGCGGATGCCGAAAACAATTTCGATGAATTAAAAAACCAATGGGGCTGGGGCGGATTCACCACGCATGATCTCAAACGCTGCCGCCTCATGGCGAGCGTGGTGGCCCTTATCTACAACAGGTGGAATCTCTGCGTGCGGCTTGCCAATCCCCACAAGCATCATGAAGCCATCACCAGTCGACCGCTCTTGCTCCATGGGGTCGCCACAAAGACCCAACACGGCGGCCAGACGACGCTTACCATCACAAGCCAACACGCGAAACAGGCCGCCATCCAGGCGGTATTGACCCGTTTGGCGACCTTCCTGGCTTCCCTCACATCAACTGCGGAGCACGTGACCGACCCCGAACGCCTCACGCGCATCTTGCGGCACGCGTTTGCGAAATTCCTGCAGGGACGGGCGGGCCCTGCCGCCTTATTGGCGGCCGGGCAGGAAGGAATGAGAACGGTCAACTGCCGTTTTTAGCGTGAAAGAAACGATATGGAAGGCAAACGCAACCCTGGCCAGAAGAAGGCCATGGCGCGAGGAATCGATGATCAGGCGCCGGTGGGCGTGATGAAGCCGTACTTCGTCAGGGCCTTGATCCAGCGGGGCGCATTGCGCTGCACGGATAGGGCCTCGTAATCGGTGGCGGAATCCCGGTAAGGCTCGTTGCGCTTTAGCATGAAGAAGATCGTCCGGAGGATCTTGTGCCCGAGGGCGACGATGGACCGTTTGTGGCCGCGCCTTATGACGAGAGACTGGAACTTCGCCTTGAACGCGGATCGGGTGCGGCTGGCGGCATGGGCGAATTCACAGAGCAGACGGCGAACATAGAGGTTGCCCTTGCGGATGTGTCCGGACTTGCGCTTGCCCGCCGACTCGTTGTTGCCCGGGCACATGCCGACCCAGGAGGCCAGGCGATCCGGGCTTCCGAAGGCATCCATGTCGGTGCCGATTTCGACCAATAGCATGGCGGCGCCGATCCGATCCACGCCGGGCAATGTCTGCAGCAGGGCCAAGGTGTTGCGCTCGTCATCCAGTCCGGCGAGCAGCCTTGCATCGAAGCGCGCGATGCGGGCTTCGATCTCCCCGATGTGATGCATCAGTTCATCGAGGACGAAGCGGTGGCTTGCGGAAAGCTCCCCTTGCAGGGCGTCGAAGATGTCCTCCCGGGAGGCCTTCAGACGGTCGGAGGCGAATGTGATCACCTCATGGGGTGGTTGCCCGGCGATGATGGCCCGGACCATGGCGCGGGCCGACAGGCCATGGAGGTCGGAGACGACGACACCGAGACGAACCCCTGAGTCGGTGAGCACCTTGCGCAGGCGGTTCTTCTCGGAGGCCAACTGGCCGACCAGCTTCTGCCGCTGGCGGGCCACCAGGCGCAGCTCGCGCAGTCTGGCCGGCGGGATGAACGATCCGCGCAACAATCCAGCGCGGGCCAAGGTCGCGAGCCACTGGGCATCCCCGACATCCGTCTTGCGTCCCGGGACGTTCTTCACATGCCGGGCATTGACCACCTTCGCGGAAATGCCCGCCGCCTCCAGCGCCGCATACGGGCTCTTCCAGTAAATGCCCGTGCTCTCCATCACCACGCAGTCCGGGCGCAGCGCCGCCGCCCACGAAGCCAATTCCCGGCGATCCCGCTTGAATGCCCCGAACTGCCGCTGCTCGATGCGCATGCCGCCATCGGCCTCCTCGATCAGCGCACAGGCCGTGATCTGCGCCTGATGGATGTCAAGGCCGATGACGCGCTTGTAAAGCGCCACCAGTTCCATATCCCCTCCCGTCGATTTACACTGAAAGCGGAAGGTGGCGGATGCCGGAACTGAATGCGCCTGAAGACGACGAGTCTGCCTTCGGCCTGTTTAGCGTGCGCTCTCTAGGAGGCAATCCGGGGTGCGAGTCAGTCCGGCGGGTCACGTTAGGTGCGGGGTCATGCCGCCAAAAAACTATCACGACCTCTATCCGCCACCTTCCGCCCCGAAGTCTCTTTCATCATCCGGGGTGGCGGCAACCCCCACCATGATCGTTAGGTTCAATGAATTGGCATGTGTTTCTTGAGAGAGCCGCCGCTCTCACCTCGCCCCCGGATTAACGATTAATTGAGGCGGCAATTACTGTGACACAGGGGGCTCTTTGAGGCAGCGCTCGTTGCGCGTGCCGAGGAGCGGGATTGCGCCTCCCTTATGGGCGCATCGCACACCTTGCGCGTCGGCGCAATAACACACATCCCCCGTTTGGGCTATTCCTGCGCAGGCGGCCATTGCCGGGCCGCATGCAAAATGCGCAGAATGCGCATTGTGTCGCCGGTTCTGTCATAAATCGCGATGCAGTCCTCGTGCACCACCAATGCGCGCGTACCGGTGACCCGGCCCGGCCGGGCGATGTCCGGGTGGGTGGCCAATTGACGAGTTCTTCTT
Source organism: Pseudomonadota bacterium (assembly GCA_021777535.1). GTDB lineage: Bacteria > Pseudomonadota > Gammaproteobacteria > Acidiferrobacterales > Acidiferrobacteraceae > JAJYDN01. Next base: position 17,266 of record JAJYDN010000027.1, on the reverse strand, counting down.
GAGAAAAGCGTATCGAGTGCGATTGCCGCGGCGGGATTATCGTGGGCGATATAGGTCCGAATCGTACTGCGGTCGGTGTGCGCAAGGCGTGTCCAGACGAGCTTCACGAGGTCGAACGGGTGCGCTTGTGCCGTGTGTCAGCGCGCCAGGCCTTGGCGTTGGCTTCAACCTCCTTGGCCGCCATCGTATCCCCGGCATGGGCGGCCCCGAGACCGGCCTGTACCGAGCGGCGAAACCACGCCTCGTGCGCGGAGGCTTCCTCTTGCGTGCGGATGAAGTCGCGCATGAAGTCGCGCAGAAGCTGCGCGCCGCTGCGGTCGCGGGCCTTGGCGGCGGCGGCGAAGGCGTCTTTTAGGGTTTCGTCGACCCGGAAGGTAAAGGTGGTCTCGGGCATGGTGTCTTCCTAGTGTGTTATTACGTGAGTGCGATGTAGCACATGACCGCAAAACCCGCCAGCACGGCACCGGATTGAACGGGATGACCTTATCTCAATGATAGCTCTCATAAGGAAGGCCATGGGACATCCCCCGGCGTCGCGCGGGCCGTGCAGCTACCGTTCAGCAGCCGTCACCTGCGCGAGCACGCGGAGCGTTTGCCGCGCCTTGAGGCCGTCGTGACGCAAGGCCTGGGGCACAAATCTGGCCAACCGGGTGAGGAGAGCACAGCACGGATGAGCTATCTGCTTGATTTATTGGCTCCCCGGGAAGGACTTGAACCTCCAACCCGGTGATTAACAGTCTGCGGGTCTGCGGGGATCTATTGGCGGAACCAGCGTGCGTGCAATGCCGCATAGACGCGGTCGGGATAATAGGGCAGGCCGTTGCTGCCATTATAAGCGGCGAGGGCTGCGGACAGATTCCCCTGATGGCGGTTCAGGTAATGGCGCAGGATATGGCATCCGTACCGGAGATTGGTGCGCACGAGGAAAAGGTTCCGCTTGTGATAAGGGAGCCGCTGCGTCCAGAACGGCATGACCTGCATGAGACCCAAAGCGCCGCTCGTGGAGATCGCGTAGGGATTGAAGGCGCTTTCAACCTGGATGACGGCAAGCACGATGCGCGGACGCAGGCCCTCGCGCAAGGCGGCGTAGCGGACATCCTCAAGGAGACGGATACGAAATCGCCGGTCCGGAATGAAGGTCGAAAGCCGCGTCGACATGTCGGCGAGCCAGACCTGGGCGGTATACGGGTTGGTGAAGCCGTCCCGGTCAACCGGGATGTGTCCCCACGGCGAGCCGGTACGGGCGCCCGCCGCCGGCGACAACAAGAGCAGTGCCGCGAGCAGGCTACCCCAGGCGCTCCGTAAGCCGCGCAACAACGTCTGCAAGTGGCCAGTCCTCCGCAGTATCGGCGCGCCGCGCCTTGTATTCGACCATGCCGGCCTTGAGGCCACGCTCGCCAATGACCAGCCGGTGCGGGATGCCGATCAAATCCATATCGCCAAACAGCACGCCCGGCCTTTCGTTGCGATCATCAAGGAGGGCATCAACGCCGGCCTCCCTACACTGATCATAGATTCTGGCGGCCGTTTCGGCGACCGCCGGCGACTTGGCGCCTCCGATGGGCACAATAGCCACCGTATAAGGCGCCAATGGTGCCGGCCATGTGATACCGCGTTCGTCATGGTTTTGTTCGATGGCAGCCGCCACCACGCGGGATACGCCGATGCCGTAGCAGCCCATGACAAAGGGCTTGCTCTCCCCGTTTTCGTCGAGGAAGCGCGCCTCCATCTTGTTGCTGTATTTGGTGCCGAGCTGGAAGATGTGGCCGACCTCGATGCCCCTGTGGCGCTCAAGCGGCGCGCCGCAATCCGGACACGGATCGCCCGCAACCACCTCGCGCAGGTCGGCTACCGGGGGCAGTTTCACGTCCCGTTCCCAGTTGACGCCACGCAGATGCTGTCCTTCGCGGTTGGCGCCGCAGATGAAATCGGCCAATGACGCGGCGGCCGTATCCACGAAGACAGGCGCGCGCAATCCCATGGGCCCACTGGCCCCCGGGATGCCGCCTGCTTCCGCGACTTCCCCTGGGGTGGCAAAGGCGAGTGGCGAGAGGACCCCCGGGACCTTGGTGGCCTTGATCGCATTCAGCTCGTGGTCGCCGCGCAACAAAAGCGCCACGGGCCCGTTTTCGCCCTTGACGAAAAGGGTCTTCAAAAGACGGGCCGGGCTTACGTTGAAAAAGCGGGCCACCTCGTCGATGCTGGCGGCGGTTCCCGTGTCGCGCACCGTCATGGTCTCCGTGGGCGGTGGCGCAGGCGGCGGAGCGGCCGCTGTGGCGAGTTCGACATTGGCTGCATAGTCACAGGCGCTGCAGATGGCGAGGGCATCCTCGCCGGTTTCGGCCAGCACGTGGAACTCATGGGAGGCGCTGCCGCCGATGCTGCCCGTATCGGCCCGGACGGGCCGAAAGCGCAACCCAAGCCGCGAAAATATGCGCTGGTAGGTGGCAAACATCTGGTCGTACGTCTCGCGCAGGGACGCTTCGTCGGCGTGGAAGGAATAGGCGTCCTTCATGAGAAATTCACGGGCGCGCATGACGCCGAAGCGGGGCCGCACTTCGTCGCGGAACTTCGTCTGGATCTGGTAGAAGTTGGCCGGCAACTGGCGGTAGCTGCGGATCTCGCGCCGCGCCACATCGGTTATCACTTCTTCATGCGTGGGGCCATAGCAGAAAGACCGGTTGTGGCGGTCCGTGATGCGCAAAAGTTCAGGGCCATAATGCTGCCAGCGTCCGGATTCCTCCCAGAGTTCGGCCGGCTGTATGGAGGGCATCAGCAGCTCCTGGGCGCCTGCGCGGTCCATTTCCGTCCGCACGACCGCCTCAACCCGGCGCAAGATCCGCAGGCCGAGCGGCAGCCATACGTAAAGCCCCGCGGCCAGCTTGCGGATCAGCCCCGCCCTCAGCATCAGGCGGTGGCTGACGATTTCGGCGTCGGCCGGATTTTCCTTGAGAGTAGAAAGAAGCAGGCGGGATGTGCGCATCGTGATCCTGTGAGATGAATGGGTGAGAGTCCGTTACCAAAGGTGGGCCGCGCCCCGGACTCCGGATGCGGGTCCGTGGATTGCGGGCACGATCGGCGTGACGAAATGGTCCGTAAAGGCCCATGACGCAAGGGCGTGCCGGCTGGTCTCGTAGATTTCCGGGATGGCGCTCAAACCCCCGCCGAGGACAATGACGTCGGGATCCAGAATGTTGACGACCACCGAAAGGGCCTGGCCCAGGCGTTCTCCGTAGCGGTCCAGGGCCGCCTTGGCCATCGGGTCGCCTTCGCGCGCCGCCTCGATGATGGCAGGCGCATCCGCGGCGGATAAGCCGCCGTGGCGCTGGTAATCAGCGAAAAACCCGGGACCTGACAGCAGCGTTTCGACGCAACCGCGGTGGCCGCAGTAGCAGGGAGGCCCTTGCGGGTCGAGCGTGTTGTGGCCCCATTCGCCGGCGATCCGCTGGCGGCCGCTCCAGAGCGTCTTGTTGATGACGATGCCGCCGCCGACACCCGTGCCGAGGATGACGGCGAAAACGCAGCCGTAGTCACGGCCGGCGCCATCGCGCGCCTCGCTCAGCGCGAGGCAATTGGCGTCGTTTTCCAGGCGGATGGGGCGCTCGAGCAGGCGCTCGAGATCCTGCTGCAACGGGCGGCCGTTCAGGCAGGCCGTATTGGAGTTCTTTATCATGCCGGTCGCATGGGAGAGGGCGCCTGGGGTGCCGATCCCGACGGTGCACGGGGTCGCGGCCTTTTCTTCAAGCTGCCGCACGAGGGCGGCAATGGCCGCCGCGGTCGCCGCGTAGCCGGCGGCGCGCGGGGTCGCGATGCGCGCCTGGTGGCGGATGACCCCTTGATCGTCCATGACGACTGCCTCGATCTTCGTGCCGCCCAGGTCGACGCCTATACGCACAGTTGTTCCAGCCACACGCCGTAGATGGCGTCCGCCGCCCGATGCAGGCCGGCGAGACGCGCATGCATGCCGCTGCGAATCGCATCCGCAGTCTGGACCGAGGGGGTTTCGGTGAGCGCGCGGCCTTCCTCGCTGCCGGTCCACCCCTCGATCATTTTTGCGGTCATTTCGATATGACACTGGAGGGCCAGTGTACGCCCCATGACAAAACCCTGATTGCGGCAATGGGGGCCGGTCAGGGCATGGGTCGCGCCCTCGGGGATGCTGAAGGTTTCGCCGTGCCAGTGAAACACCTCGAAAGTCGTCGGCAGGCTCGGAAACCATCGCCGGCTTTCGGCGTTTGGTGTCTGGGTGACGGGACCCCAGCCGATTTCGCGTACCGGATTACGGGTGACGGTGCCGCCTAACGCCTTGCTGATGAGCTGTCCGCCGAGGCAGTGTCCGAGCAGGGGCAGATTGCGGTCTTGTGCCGCCCGTATCAGACGGGTGGCCTGCCCGATCCAGGGCAGCGGATCGTTGACGCTCATGGGCCCGCCCATGAAAACAAAACCGGACCACTTATCGACGGTATCGGGTATGGGCTGCCCCTCATCGACGCAGACCACTTCGAAGGGGATCTGGCGGTGCTTCAGGATATCGCTCAGGTAGCCCGGACCCTCGCCGGGCGCATGCCGGAAGATGACAAGCGGTTTCATGGATTCCTCACGGGGAAACCCGCGATGTTCTGCGCAGGGGACCTGCCGGCAATCGCGGGGGAAATGGCACTGAAATGCGTGGGTCGCCCGCATTGCGGGCCGCAGGGCCCGTACCCCCCGCGGCGGCCGGTGACGTGACCGCGTAACAGGGGGCCGCCTGCGCAAGCCGATGGGCTGGACAGGCGCGCACGGGATGCGGGCCCTGCGGCACGGTCCGGCGGCCGGTGCAGCGCAGCGGGGCAACAGATCGGGCCGCAAGCCCTCGCTTTCATGTGGGCCTCCGGCATGTCCGGCCAATGCGGCATCGCTGTATTCTCCACAATAAAGCCTGCAAATTCGGTTGCGGGTTGGTTCAGAGTCGGGGCTAGTATAGCGGCCGCAGGAAACGGCTGGCTAGTCAGCAACCACTTGCTGACTAGCGGCGAGGCCGACGCGGCCGCCGCTCAAAAGCAGGATAAGCGGCAGCATGAGGGCAAAACTCGCCGTGATGAAGACGAAGGCGGCGTCGAAGGCGACCATCTGTGAATGGCGTTGGAGCGCTCCCGCGAGGATGCTGGCCCCGAGCGGGCTGCGCGCGGCAAGCTTCAAGGGGGCCACGTAGGCGTGCGCGGCGGGGTTGTAGGCCGTGATGTCCCCGCCAAGGAGATTCCAGGCCATCTGGCCGTGACGGATGAAGATGGTGGTGACGAGCGAAATGCCAATCGATGAACCGATGGTCCGCATGAGACTGAAAAGCCCCGCGGCTTCCGCGGCGGCCTCTTTCGGCAGCGTCGAGAAGGCGATCGTCGACAGGGGTACGTAAATCATGCCGAGCCCTGCGCCCTGAACCAGAATCGGCCAAATGGCGGCCCAGGTATCGATATGCAGGTCATAGGTTCCCATGGCCCACGTCCCGAGGGCACTCAGTATCACGCCGATCGTGATGAGGACGCGGCCGCTCATGCGTGTGATGAGGCGGCCTACGACCATCATGCTGATGGCGCTGACGACGCCGCGCGGGGCCATGACGAGGCCCGTGGTCAGGGTCGGGTAGTGGAGCAATTCCTCGAGGAGCAGCGGCTGCATGACCATCGACCCATACATGCCAAGCCCGAAGACCGCGAGCAGCAGGCTTGCGACCGTAAAATTGCGGTCGCGAAAGATGCGCAGATCGAACAGGCGGGCCCGGTGCTGCGAAAAACTGTGCACGAGGAAAGCCAGAAGGCCTGCGATGATGAGCACCAGCGCGATCTGGATGCGTGAGGAGCCGAGCCAGCCGTATGCATTGCCCCGATCCAGGAGATACTGGGTGGCAGCGATGCTGACGGAGAGATACAGAAGCCCCCACCAGTCCATATGGCGGTTTTGCGTGGGGGTGTCGGGTACCGCCGTCATGGCCAGCATGAACGACAGGATGCCGACCGGCAGGTTGATGAAAAACGTCCAGCGCCAGCTCAGGACCTCGGTCAGATAGCCACCGAGCGTCGGGCCGAGGATGGGGCCTATCATGACGCCGATGCCCCAGATGGCCATCGCGCGGCCGCGCTCCTCGACAGGGTAGATGCTCACCATGATGGCCTGTGACAGCGGCACGAGGGCGGCGCCGAATACCCCCTGCAGGAGGCGGAACAGGACGATCTGATCGAGCGACTGGGACACGCCGCACAGCGCAGAGAACAGAACAAAACCGAAAATGCTGACGAGCAGGTAGCGCCGCCGCCCGAGGCGGTCGGAAAAAAAGCCCGTAAGCGGCATGAAGATCGCCGATGCGACCAGATAACTCGTGAGGACCCAGGTAATCTGGTCGGGGGTGGCGGCGAGCTGGCCTTCCATGTGCGGCAGCGCGACGTTGACGATGGTGGTGTCGAGAACCTGCATGACGGTCGTCGCCATGACGGCGATCGTCACCAGCAATCGTTGATAGCCCGTCATGGGTTAGGGTGTGCGCCGGGCGGCTCAATACATATCAGGATGCTCGTGTGGACCGCATCGACAAGCAAGACGTCGGGCGAGCCCCGCCACCAGCGGGCAAACGCGGACTGGCTGTGGTGGCCCAGAACGATCAGGTCGGCGGAGAGCCTGCGCGCAGCCGCGGCGATTTCGGTGACCGGGTCACCGATGGCAACATGCCCGTGGGCGGTAATGCCGAGCTGACGCAGGCCTTCCACGCCCTCGTGAAGGATCTTTTCCACTTCCAGCTGGTATTCGGCAAGCGGCACCTCCGTGGACAGTGTCTCGCCCACCAGCGTCATGGCGTTCGTCCGGATGACGGCGAGCAGGTGGACTTCCGCACCGCAGGCTGCGGCGAGTTCGGCGCCTTGCTTCAGGGCAGCATGGCTTTCCTTGCTGCCGTCAAAGCAGAGGAGCATCTTGGTGAACACGGATGCGCTTCCTTAGTGCCGGGGAAAATAGACGGTTGCGACGGCGCTCGTGCCGATGCGCAGGGGCCACTTCGGGTCCCTGTCCACGATCACGATACGGACCGGTACGCGCTGGGTCACCTTCACCCAGTTGCCGGTTGCGTTCTCCGGGGGCAGCAGGGAGAAAGCGGTGCCGCTGCCGCCACTGATGCTTTCCACGCGGCCGCGGAACGGGTGGTTCGGGTACATGTCGACGTGGATGCGGGCCTTTTCGCCGGGGCGGATGTGCTCGACTTCGGTCTCCTTGAAGTTGGCCGTTACCCAGTACTTTTGGCTGCTTATGAGAGCAAAGAGCGGCGTGCCCTCCTGAATGAAGGTGCCGACGCGAACGTTCATGCTGCTGATGTAGCCGGTGGTGGCCGCGCGCACCAGACAATGGCGCAGATCGAGCCGCGCCTGCGCGAGCGCAGCCTTGGCCGCCTGCAGGGCGGCACGGTCAGTCTGTACGGTAGTCTGCGCGTTCTGCGAAGCCTGCGGAGACAGAAACCGGCGGGCCGCCATCTTTGCGGTGCGCTCGCTGATGTATTCGGCGTTCACGAGCGCCGCCTGGCGTTCGGCGACGCGCGCCTTCGCGGCCGCCACGGCGATCTTGAAGGGATGCGTATCGATCTCAAACAGGCGTTCGCCCTGCCGCACAGGCGAGTTATCGCGCACGTAAAGATGCGCGACGGGGCCCGCGACCTGGGCCGCCACCGGCACCACATGCGCGCCCACGTAGGCATCATCCGTGCTGACATAGTTCTGGAGGTGACGCCAGTACACATAGCCACCGTAGCCGGCGAGCGCGAGAATGAAAACCAAAAGCGCCCGTTGTTGCAGCAGTGCTTGCACTGCGCGCGAAAGTCTGTTCATGAGTTTTTATAAAGCAAGGAGGTGGTCGCGGATCTGTTTCAGGACGGCGCGGCTGCAATTGATTTCTTCCGCGCTCAGGTTCGCCAGGAGTTCCTGGTTCAGCTGTTCGGCCATTTCATTGATCGGCTTCAGGAGGGTCTCGCCGGCCTTCAACAGGCGGACGGTTTTGCTCCGGCGATCGGTAGGGGATTCATGCCGCTCAATGAGCTTGTCGGCGGCCAGGCGATCAAGCAGACCGACTACGGTGGGTGCCTCCACGCCGAGGCGGGCGGCCAGTTCGGCCTGGGAGCAGTCCTGGCTGCACGAGATGTGGAGCAGCATCCGCCATTTCGCCTGGCTCAATCCCAGCGGGCGCAGGCGCCGATCGAGTTCTGTGCGCCACAGGCGCGCGGTCTCATGGAGGATTCCGGCAAAGGATTCCTGGGGCAGGCCCATAACAGCTCCTTCCGAGGCTAATAATTAGCATGCTAACAGAGCCCGCGCAAAGCGACAAGGGGAGTGCCCCAATGGCCCCCTAGGAGCGCCCGGAATCGAGCGTTTTATCCCGGTTTATCAAGGCGTAAGCGGAGTGATTGTGGATGGATTCGAAATTTTCCGATTCCACCGTATAGGCATCTATGCGGTCATCCTGATTCAAGACGCTCGCCACTTCCCGAACCATGTCTTCGACGAAGCGCGGGTTGTCATAGGCCCTTTCGGTGACGAATTTTTCGTCCGGGCGTTTCAGCAGGCCGTACAGTTCGCAGCTCGCCTGCCGTTCGACGAGGTCGATGATGTCCTCGATCCAGACGAACCGGTTGGCGCGCACGCTCACGGTGACATGCGAACGCTGATTGTGGGCCCCGCGCTCGGATATTTCCTTGGAGCAGGGGCACAGGCTGGTTACCGGGACCACGACCTTGGCGGTCGTGCTGTGCTGGCCGCCGCGGATCTCGCCGACGAAGCTCACCTGATAGTCCATGAGACTGCGGACCCCCGACACCGGGGCCGATTTCATCACGAAATAAGGGAAATTCATCTCGATATGTCCCACATTGGCCTCGAGGCGCACGACCATTTCCGCGAGCATGTGCGGGAACGACTCGACCGAAATCTCCCTCTCGTACTGGTTCAGTATCTCGACGAAGCGGGACATGTGGGTGCCCTTGAAGTTGTGCGGCAGCTCCACGTACATGTTGAACATCGCAACGGTATGCTGCTCGCCCTGGCTGCGGTCTTTTACGCGCACGGGATGACGGATGTCTTTTATGCCCACCTTATCGATGGCGATATGGCGCGAGTCGGGACTGTTTTGCACATCGGCGATGCAAGTCGTCCCCGCTGGAGAAGAATCGGCGGTCATGGCGAGAATCCTGAGTGAATTAGTCGATTTTAAGCCGATTCTGAAATACGGGCAAGACCGGGAAGAACGGCCTCCACTTGCCGCCGGATGCCCGCGGCATCGAGGCCACACTCGGCCAGCAACTGTTTCGGTGAACCATGTTCCAGGAACTCATCCGGCAATCCCAGGTGCAAAAGCGGCACGGTGATCTGCTGGTGGGCGAGGAATTCGGCGACCGCGCTGCCGGCGCCTCCCGCCACGACGTTTTCCTCAATGGTGACAAGCAGCTCGTGGCTGCGGGCCAGCGCCGTGATGGTGGCCGTGTCGAGCGGCTTGACGAAGCGCATGTTGACCACGGTCGCATTCAGAGCGCTGGCGGCCTCGAGGGCTGCGCCAAGCAGCGTACCAAAGGCGAGCAGGGCTACGCGCGTGCCGCTGCGGCGTATCTCGGCGGTGCCAAGCGGGATCACGCTGAGCGCGTTCTGCGTGGCGATACCCGGCCCGGTTCCCCGTGGATAGCGGACGGCCGTTGGCCCATCGTGACAGAAGGCCGTGTGCAACATCTGCCGGCACTCGTTCTCGTCGGCAGGTGTCATGATGACAAAATTCGGGATACATCTCAGGTAGCTCAGATCGAAGCTGCCGGCGTGCGTGGCGCCGTCCGCGCCGACCAGACCCCCGCGATCGATCGCGAAGGTGACCGGCAGGTTCTGGATGGCGACATCGTGGATGGCCTGATCGTAGGCGCGCTGCAAAAAGGTCGAATAGATGGCGACCACCGGCTTTAGGCCCTCGCACGCGAGCCCGGCCGCGAAGGTCACGGCATGTTGCTCGGCGATGCCCACATCGAAGTAGCGGTCCGGGAAACGCTTGGAGAACTCGACGAGCCCCGATCCTTCCCGCATTGCCGGCGTGATACCGATCAGACGCCGATCCTGTTCGGCCTCGTCACATAGCCATTCACCAAAGACCTGCGTGAAGGTTTTCCCGCTCGGCCTGCTTTCCATTTTGCCGGTCGACGGATCAAACGGCGTGACGCCGTGATAGACGCAGGGATCCCCTTCGGCGGGCTCGTACCCCTTGCCTTTGCGGGTTATCACATGCAGAAACCGCGGTCCCGTGAGGCTGCGTATGTTGCGCAGCGTGGGGACGAGGCTCGCCAGGTCATGCCCGTCGATGGGGCCTATGTAATTGAAGCCGAGCTCTTCGAACAATGTGCCGGGCGTCACGATCCCCTTGATGTGCTCCTCGACGCGCTTGGCCAGCTGGAAAACCGGCTGGATCGTGCTCAATACGGTCTTGCTCCCTTCGCGCACGCTCGAGTAGACACGCCCGGTCAGTACGCGTGCAAGATAATTGGACAGCGCCCCGACGTTCGGGGATATCGACATGTCGTTGTCGTTCAGGATGACGAGCAAATTGGCGTCCATGTCGCCCGCGTTGTTCAGGGCCTCGAAGGCCATGCCTGCGGTCAGCGCCCCATCGCCGATGACGGCGACGACCTGCTGGGAAGACCGCTTGCGGGCGGCGGCGACCGCCATGCCGAGCGCGGCACTGATCGATGTGCTCGAGTGGCCGACGCCAAAGGTGTCGTACACGCTTTCGGGCCGGCGGGGAAAACCCGACAGGCCGCCTGCGCTGCGCAAGGTGTGCATGTGGTCGCGGCGGCCCGTCAGTATCTTGTGCGGATAGGTCTGATGGCCGACGTCCCAGACGATGCGATCGTCCGGCGTGTCGAAGACGTAATGGAGCGCGATGGTGAGCTCCACCGTCCCCAGGCCTGCCGCAAGATGGCCGCCTGTGCGGCTCACTGCCGCGATCAGGAAATCGCGCAATTCCTGGGCAAGCTGAGGCAGTTTGTCTTCCGGCACGCGACGCAGATCAGCCGGCGAATCAATGCCTTCCAGTAAGGTCCGCTTGGGCGCACGCATGGCTTAATGATCTCGCTCGACGGCCCGGTGCGCAATGACCGCGAGGAACCGCCCGTCATCACCCAGGAACTGAAGGCTCGTGAGGCACTGCTGATACAGATTTTGGGCCAGTTGCCGGGCGCCGCTGATACCGAGGAGTGAGGGAAAGGTGGCCTTCCCGGCCGCCGCATCGGCCCCCACGGTTTTGCCGACGACGACCGCTTCGCCTTCGACGTCGAGCAGGTCATCGGCAATCTGGAATGCGAGGCCAAGCGCCATGCCGTAATCGTCCAGGGCGGCGGGGACGTCTGCCTGCGCGGCCAGACTGCCGAGCCGTACCGCGGCGTGGATCAGGGCCCCGGTCTTGCGCCGGTGGCGAATTTCCAGTTCATCCAGGGAGGCGTCGAGGCCGGCCATGAGGTCCAGGACCTGGCCGCCGACCATGCCGTACGCACCCGAAGCGCGGGCAAGAGCCGCCACCATGTCGACGCGGGTCTGTGCGCCCAGGTTCGCCGCCCCGGCGAGCGTTGCAAAGGCGGCAGTCTGCAAGGCATCACCCGCAAGCAGTGCCATCGCCTCGCCAAAGGCCTTGTGGCAACTCGGTTTGCCGCGCCGGAAATCGTCGTCGTCCATGCAGGGTAAATCGTCATGGATCAGGGAGTAGGCGTGTATCAGCTCGACCGCCGCCGCGGGCGCATCGAGCGCGTCCAGGGGCGCACCCATGGCCTCGCCTGTTCCGTAGACGAGGCAGGCACGCAGGCGCTTGCCGCCGTCCAGGGTCGCGTAGCGCATGGCGCTGTGCAGTTCACCCGGACTCTCGCCGGCCGGGGGCAATAGACCATTCAGGACCGCTTCCACGCGGTCCCGGTAGCGCTTGAGCGCTGCTTCGGAAATGTGATCCACTAGCTACGTTCGCTGGGTTTGAAGGGTTCAACTCGATAGGTGCCGTCGTCCGCGACGAGCCGCTCGACGCGCTGTTCGGCCTCTTTCAATCCTGTTTCGCACAGCTTAGACAGTTCCATGCCGCGCTGAAAGGCCGACATCGCCTCTTCCAGAGTCTGTTGTCCGCTCTCCATCTGGCTGACTATCTGTTCGAGCTCCGCGAGCGCAGCCTCGAAGTCGGGAAGGGGTGGCAGTTCACTCACAATAGACCCTCACGCTTTGCGTCACCCTACTGCAATGATGAGCCACCGTCAATTGGCAGACCGGCGCCCGCGGTTTCCCTCAAATCGGGGTTCGGTTGATCCCGGTGCCGCGATATACTGGGGTCATGACCAAATTTGAAATGCCGCGGAAATCGCAGATCGGGGGCCTCTGGCGGATGTTGCCGGTGGGCACGATTCTCTGGGTGATTCTCGCCGCGGCGCTACTCTACGCGCTCGCGTGGGCGCGCGACCACTACCACATTGAACACGGCCTCATCACGGTCCTGAAGGCGATTGTCGTGGTGGTTGCCGGACTGCGCGTCATCCGCGACATCGAGGGCGCGATGGCGCGGGGCCGTGCGCAGCGGATCGAGGTGATCCACTATGGCGAGGCCCGTCAGGCAAGGCATCTTGCCTGGCAAGATACGGTCACGGGCATCTATCTGACGCGCCTGCTTCTCTACGCGTTTCTTGCGCTGGTGGCCATTTTTGCCGTTGGTGGAACGCTGAGCGGCCTCGTGGTGGGCGGCACCGTCATCTCGGTGATGCTGGGCGTGGCCGGCCAATCCTTTTTCGCCAATTTCTTCGGGGGGCTGGCCGTTGCGCTGTTCAAGCCCTTCGAGGTTGGCGATCAGGTGCAGATCGTTGCCTGGCAGTTTCCGATGATGGCCGAAACCTACGCGCACTCCATGCGGGCCCAGGGGTATCGCGGCGTCATCCGGGACATCAATCTCTTTTATTCGGAATTGCGGCTGGAGGATGGGCAGCTCATGCGCATTCCGAATGGTGTGGCGATCACCGCGGGCCTTGTGCGGGCCTTGCCCGACGATTGGGCCCGGATCGTGTTCCGTTTCGACATCAGCGCTACGCTCGACGTGATGGACGTACTGGCGAAGATGATGATTGCGGCCGAGCGCCATTTTGGGCCCCGGCCGGACGAACCCATACCGGCGGCCCCGCCGGAGGGCGGGGGGATACCCGATGTGGCCCCGCTTGGCTGGGATCCGCCTGCGGTACTGATCGTGGATATTTCGCCGGCCACCGTGAGTGTGGAGGTGCGCGGCTCGGTGCCCCAGCGGTTGCGCGACCGGGCCAAGGGCGAGTTTTTCACCGAATGCCTTCCGTACATGTATCCGCCCAAGGCCATAAACTGAAAAAGAGACCGGCGGGCGGCGCTTTCGTGGCATGGCCGCCTCATCAGCTTTCCCGTCCAATGCGCAGAGGTAGGTCCTGTGAATCTTGATCGCGTGAATCCCGGAAAGGGCGTCCCCGAGACTGTCAACGTCATCATCGAGATACCGGCCAACGGCCCGCCGGTGAAGTACGAAATGGACAAGGAAAGCGGGGCCATGTTCGTCGACAGGTTCATGAACACGGCCATGCACTACCCGTGCAACTATGGGTACATCCCACACACACTGGCCGAAGACGGCGATCCGGTGGATGTCCTGGTCTTGACGCCGGTGCCCCTCATCAGTGGGTCGGTGATCACGTGCCGGCCCCTGGGCATGCTGAAGATGCAGGATGAAAAGGGTGCCGACGCCAAGATTGTCGCGGTGCCGGTGGACAAGCTGTGTGTTTCCTACCGGCATTACCGCAAGCTGGAGGATCTCCCGGTTCTTCTGCTGGATCAGATTGCGCATTTCTTTGCGCACTACAAGGACCTCGAGCCCAACAAGTGGGTAAAGATCGAGGGATGGGTGAGCGCCGGGGAGGCTTGCACGGAGATCATGGACGGTGTGCGCCGCTATCAGGCGGCCAATCAGAAGCCGCACTTCTGAAAGGTCGGCGCCGGTGTTTGCGCGCACGCAGGACATCCGCGGATCCGGGGTTGCCCGGCAATGCGGCCGGCCCTTGCGGGTCCCGCGGGGCCGATATCCCGATCCCGACCGGGATGTGCGGGCCGCCAGGGACATCCGGCTCGCGCGGTGAGCGGGCGAAGGTCAGGGATGCGGATGCGCGGCAGCCCCATCGGCCAGTGCCTGACGGGCCGGTCGCAGACGATGATGTATCAGGGCAGGTAGCCGCAGTGATGGAGAATGTGTGATGGCAGCAACCCACAAATGGCAGTTCGCGACCCGTTTCCGCCGTCATGTCTTCGGCTGGCGTTCCGCCGCGCCGATTCAGCGCATCAGGGAAGCCGTCTCGGAAATCAAGCAGGTCGCGCGCAAGGAGCCGGTTCTGGCTGCCGAGGGAGCGGTGCTGTTTCTCGAAAAGTTGTCCCCGGCGCTCGAACAGGTCGACAGTTCCTCCGGCGCGCTCGGGTCGGCGGTCAACAAGGCCATCGACACACTCGTCCCGATCGTTGCGAAAGCCAATGTCGATACGCATATCCGCCAGCGTTGGCTGGAGCGCCTGTGGGAAGCGCTGCAGGACGATGGCGTGCCCTACATCGAAGCACTGGGCGACTATTGGGGCGAGCTTTGCGTCACGCCGGAGCTGGCCGGTGCCTGGGCCGATGAGTTCCTGCCCATCGTCGAGCGTGTCTGGAGCCCGCACGCGCCTGGCCATGGATTTTTCAAAGGCACCAGTGCGTGCCTTGCATCCCTGTATGCGGCGGGCCGCCATGGGGAGTTGTTGTCGTTGATCGACAAGGCACCTTTCAAGTGGTGGCATGACCGGCGCTGGGGCGTGAGGGCGTTGGTCGCGCAGGGCAAGAAGGCCGAGGCGATCCGCTACGCCGAGGAATCACGCGGACTGAACGAGCCAGGCGGGCAGATTGCACGGGTGTGCGAGGAGATCCTGCTGTCGTCGGGCCTTGCCGAGGAGGCCTACCGGCGCTACGCGATCGACGCGAATCAATGCACGACCAACCTCGCGACGTTCCGGGCCATCGTCAAGAAATATCCCGGGTATCAACCGGAGCGAATCCTGCGCGACCTGGCCGCCTCGACACCAGGTGCCGAGGGCAAGTGGTTCGCGGCGGCCAAGGATGCCGGTCTGTTCCGGGAGGCCATCGACCTGGCGAGCGCGAGTCCGACCGATCCGCGCACCTTGACGCGCGCGGCGCGGGATTTTGCGGAGAAAGAGCCGGAGTTCGCCATTTCTGCGGGGCTGGCGGCGCTGCGCTGGATAGCGCTTGGTCATGGTTACGAGATAACGGGGCTTGATGTACTGGATGCGCACGACGCCTTGATGCGGGCGGCCGTCCATGCCGGGATCGACGAGCGGCACATGAATGCGCGAATAGCCCAAATGATCGTCGATGCATCTCCCTACAACGACTTCGTTCGCCAGGTGCTCGCGCAGCGATTGACGGTGTCTTGAGGCAAGCCGGTGGCTGACCATTATCCGGCAGGGGTCTCGTCTCCAGGGGATGCGGTCTGCCATCCCGCGGGTCGACATCTCTTTTTCGGAGGCCCTGGCTGCCGCGTCCTTCAACGGAAGCGGCGACCGCCAGGGATAGCCGGCACTGCACGGGCCCGTGTCGTTGCATGCGGCGACTTTTGGTTTGGCCACGGGCATGACGTTCTCCAGCATATGCGACGTACCGTCCGGGGTGACGGATCGCCCGGCAAACGGCTGCCACCATCTCCTGACCCCGGGTGGCGCGACAACGCTGTCTTTGCGGATTAGTGGTATTGTCAAGGGGCGCTTCGCGTTTGCACGTTACAGAGAGCTTCCCGACCTCCCGGCCCGCATCCGATGCGCTGGATACGCCGTACACGCGCGCAGCTGGTCGGCATGAATCCCGGAGTACAGGATAGCCGAACCGGATCTGGCAGGCTTTGCGCGGCGCGCGCCTTCTTTGCCCGGGTTTTTCCGTGCCCGGGTCTGAAGGGAAATGGAACCGGGGGGGCGGCGCCTTCGAGCCCCGCCAAGCAGGCCGCTCCCCTCAGGAGTTAAGATATCGGCGACAACACACATGCACAAAAGCCGCAGGGGGAGTATGCCGCTCGTTTCCGTTGTTATTCCCATTTTTCGTTATGACTGGGAGTTTGCGCTGGCCATTGAATCGGTATTACGTCAAAGTTTTACCGAGTTCGAGATTATTGTCGTGGATAACAATGCGACCCCCGCAGCCCGGAAGGTTGCCCAGGAATACGCGTCCAGCCATCCGCAAAAAGTGCGCGTCATCCACGAGCCCAAACAAGGCAACGCCTCGGCCAGAAATCGAGGCATCACAGAGGCCAAGGCCCCGCTTGTCGCCTTTCTGGATAGCGACGATCTGATGGCATCGACGAGACTCGCCCGCCAAGTCCAAAGCCTTCTCGATCACCCGGAGGCGGTCTTTACCTATTCCGCGATCTCCTACTGCAGTCACGATGGCGCTGTTTTGACAGAGAAACACCGCCGTCCGCGCATACCCGCATGGGCCGACATTCTCCATATTCCCTTCTGTGACCCGGACCAGACCAGCATGATGTTTCGCAAGGATGCCGCCATTGCGATTGGCCTGTTTGATGAACGTCTCAACCCATTCTGGCTGGAAGATACGGATTTTTCCTTTCGGATGTTTCGCGTGGGACCATTCGCGTATATCGATGAGCCGCTGACAACCATGCGGAGTCATTCTGACGCAGAGCTCTCTTGGCGCGACCGAAACGCCTACCCTTGGCATTCCCTTAAAAATGCCACTCTTTTCTTTGAAAAGGTAAGGGATGCGTACTATCAGCCTGCCGACCCGGCAAACCACCGGCGCTTTATGCGGGCGCGTGCCGACTGGCTGCGCGGAAGCGCCAAAATACTGTTTCGCGCGGCAAGCGGCGCAGAATACGGTCGAATGATGCTCGCAGCCGCATTGCGCTCAGATCCAACGGACTGGCAGAACTGGAAACAATTTGCGCGGTCTCGCCTGCCTTATCCGCTTTGCGCCAAACTTCTAAAAGTTGTCCCCGACAATCCGGGATCCCGGATTGGCTTGACCGTCGCTTTATCGAAAGCACATTCAGTCTCCGGCAAGTAAATCACGGCGGCTAAGCAGGGTGATCCTCCCCCAGTTTCCCGGACACCCGGTTTAAGAGAATACACTCTTGACCTGAGGTGAATGAATGAAAGCCAAGAAACCAATCGGGAAGATGACCCGCAAGCGTACCAGTGACGAATTCA
>JAJYDN010000052.1 GCA_021777535.1 Pseudomonadota bacterium | reverse complement strand
TTCAGGGATGTGACCGTATTATGGGCCCCGGTCCTTGCGACAGTCGGCCCCTGAGACTAATGTATGCCTATTGGGCGTACCGCCTCGATAATGCCGCTCGAATTATAAATTCATAAGGTAGGGGGGATGAGCACGACGTTGTCGCCGAAAGAGGCGGAATCCGCGCGATTCCCAGTCCCGGTGCTACCGATCGCGCGCTACCGTTTCTCGTTTGTCGCGGAGGACGCGGTGGTGTTTCCGGCGATGGCCGGGTCGGCCTGGAGGGGTGTTCTGGGGCATGCCTTGAAGCGCACCGTATGTGTGACACGCGCGCCAGTGTGTGCCGGCTGTCTTCTCCAGTATTCCTGCAGTTACCCCTACATCTTCGAAACACCGCCGCCGCGCGCAAGTCGCAAGATGCGCCGCTACCGCACCGTGCCGCACCCCTACATCCTGGACACCCGCAGTTGCGATGGTCAGAACATCGCCCCCGGGCAGGCCGTGGCCATCGGTCTGACCCTCGTCGGGCGCGGCAACCAGCACCTCCCGTATCTGATCCATGCCCTCACGCGTGGCGCCGAGCATGGCATCGGGCGCGGTCGCGGCCGATTGGTGCTTGCCGAAGTGGTTCAGGAGTCCATGGCCGGACCCAGCGCGCCGGGCGCGCGCATCTACGCGCCGGGCGAGGCCCTGTCCGCGGCAGGACCAAAGACCCCAGACAACCTCGCCATGCCTTTATCGGGTGCAAGCCTGATCTTCGAGACCCCCTTGCGCGTCAAGCGCGAAGGCCGGTTTGTCGCCGCCGAAGCGCTCGCGTTCGCCGATCTCTTCGGAAGCCTGTTGCGGCGCATCTCGATGCTCATGGAGTTTCATGGGGAGGCGCCGCTCGAAACTGATTTTGCGGCGCTCATGGCCTTGGCGCGTGGCGTGGAGTTGGGGGAACGACGACTTCACTGGAAGGAGGAGGGGCGTTACTCCTCGCGCCAGAAGGCACTGATGCGTATCGGAGGCATTGTCGGTGTGGCGGTCTTACCGGGCGACATGCCGGCCGCCTTATGGCCTTATGTATGGCTCGGACAGTGGGTTCATGCCGGCCATCTGACGACCATGGGCTTTGGAGGCTATCGCATCGCCGTGACGGATACCCTGGACCCGCAAGAATATCATGGGCGCCGGATGAGCGAGTCACCATGAAGCCACGCGCCCTCCTCGTTGCGCTTCACGGATGCGACCCGTGGTCGGGGGCCGGGAGGCGCACGGGAATCCAGGGTGTGGCGGCGCACCCCCCGCATTTCTCTCAGGTGTGTCGTTTCCGCAAAATCAGGGATATCGGCGTGCCGGCCGCTCGCAACCTCTTTTCCCGAAGGGGCATGCGCCGCGATTCCTCCGCATCACCCACAAAAGGCAAGAGAGTAGTCAATCGCAACCGATGCGCCGGTCCAGGCGGGGATTGGGGGGCGCATGAGAGGTCCGGTCGCCGGTTAGCTCGGCAAGTTTGCGGGGCCGGCGGCGCGTATCCGCCGGGTGCGACAATGGCCTCTATTCCGACCGCGGAGAGTAAGACGCCATGACCGACACCCTGGTAACCTGCCCGCATTGCGGGAATCAATTTCCCTTGAGCGAGGCGCTCACCGCGCAGTGGCATGCGGGGCTGGAGGCCGAACATGAGGCGCGACTGAAGGCCGCGGTTGCGGAGGCGCGGGCGCACGCCGAGCACGCGGTGTCCACGCAGATCGAGACCTTGAACCAGCTTCTCGAGGGTGCGAGCCAGAAGGCCCATGCGGCCGAGACCCGCGAGATCGAGTCATTAAAAAAGGCCCGCGAACTCGAGCGTGCCCAGGCCCAGGTCGTGGAACGGGCACGGCTCGAGGTCGAGGAGCGGCTGCGGCGTGAGACCGAGGCCACCCTGAAGGCCCGGCTTGCCGAGGCCGAACACAAGGCAAAGACCGATGCCGCGCTCGAGCGCGAGCGTCTGGAGGCGCGGCTTGCCGAGGAGCAAGGGAAGCGTCAGATCGCTGAGAAAGCCGAATTCACCCTGCGCCAGCAGGCCGAGGCCCTGGAGGCCCGTGCCCGGGAACTCGATCTCGAGGTGGCTCGGCAGTTGGGTGCCAAGAAGGCCGAGTGGGAGCAGGTCGTGCGTCATACCTTGGGGCAGGAGCAGGATCTAAAGCTCAAGGAAAAAGAAAAGCAGATCGATGGCATGAAGCAGGTCATCGACGATTTGAAGCGCAAGAGCGAGCAGGGTTCACAGGAGATGCAGGGCGAGGTCCTGGAGATCGATATCCAGGAGGCCTTGGAGCGCCAGTTTCCGCAGGATGCGATCCGCCCTGTTCCCAAGGGCATGAGCGGCGCGGACCTCATTCACGAGGTACGCGATGGGGCCTTCAACCCCTGCGGGGCGCTGGTCTGGGAAGTCAAGAACACCAAGCACTGGCAGGCCGCGTGGCTCGACAAGCTCAAGGCCGACCAGCGCGCGGCGGGCGCCGCCCTTGCCGTTCTTGTGAGTGTCGCCCTGCCTGACGGCGTGCGCGGCTTCGCGCGGATGGACGGCGTGTGGGTGTGCGATCTCACCCATTACCCGGCGCTTGCCGTGGCCCTGCGTGACCAGCTCCAGCAGGTCGCCTTTGCCCGCGCCGCCTCGCAGGGCAAGAACGAGAAGATGGAGATGCTTTATGCCTATCTGGCCGGCGATGAATTCCGCCACCGCGTGGAGACCATCGTCGAGGCCTTCACCGCCATGCGCGGGCAGCTCGACCGGGAGCGTCGCGCCATGATGAAACACTGGGCGGAGCGCGAAAAGCAGATCGAGCGCGTTATCGGCAGCACCACCGGCATGTACGGGGCGCTCGCCGGCATCATTGGCTCGCAACTACCCGAAATCCCAGCACTTGCGCTCGACGACGTCGAGCTTTTGAAGGACAACGATGCGTAACGGCAAGTTTGTCAGGCAACGGAAAGGCGCCGCGCACGACAATAATTACTCCGTGGAGAGTATATGATGAAGAAACTCGAATACACGGTCCGGTTTATCACCCCCGCATTCCTTGGTAACGCTGAACAGGCAGGCCAGTGGCGGACGCCGCCATTCAAGGCACTGTTGCGGCAGTGGTGGCGGGTGGCGTATGCCGCGGATCACAATTTTGACGTGGATATTGCTGATATGCGGCAGGAGGAGGGGCTGTTATTTGGCCATGCCTGGCTAGAGAGCGACCACGATGATAAAGGCAACAAGGTTGCAGCACGCAAGAGCCAGGTACGCATGAGGCTGGATCGTTGGGGTATAGGCAAGTTGATTCGCTGGCAGGGGCTGCCCTCTGTGTTGCACCCCGAAGTTCACCAGGCAGTGGGCAGCGATCTCTACCTGGGCTACGGCCCTTTGACGTTGCCACGAGGCGAACGACAGCCGAAGCTCAAGGCCAAAGCCGCCATACAAGCGGGTGAATCTGCAAGGATCTCGCTTGCCGTACCGGATGACAACGAATCACGCATCGGCCGCGCCCTTTGGTTGATGCACCACTATGGCACTCTGGGTGGCCGTAGCCGCAATGGTTGGGGTTCGCTCTCGCTCGAACCGGAGAACGAAGAATCAAAGAAGGCCCTGGAAGGGCATTCTGCTCCTCTCCAAAAGTGGACAATGTGCCTGAACACGGACTGGCCCTGCGCCATCGGCCAAGACGAACGAGCGCTAATCTGGCAAACACAGATGTCCAATGACTGGAAAGATCTCATGAAAAAGCTCGCCGAGATCAAAATCGGTCTACGGACACAATTCAGGTTTCCTAATGATCGCCCACCGCACCGGGCGCCGCTGTCGAGACACTGGCTATCCTACCCAATCACACGACACCAGACGTCCGCTTGGGATGGCAGCGCGCGCCTTCCGAACGCTCTTCGCTTTAAGGCGCGCCCCACCGTCGACGGAAAAGTGATCGGAGTGGTTGTCCATGTTCCGCACCTGCCACCTGCAGCGTTCCAGCCCGACCGGCGGACCATTGAGAATGTCTGGCAACGAGTGCATGCCTTTCTCGATGACCCCGGGCAGCAACTGACGCGTATTCCGGAGTAAACCATGTCCGACGATATGATTTGGAAAACCAAACTTGCTGCCCGCATTCACGACCCCGCGGAAAAAGCGCTGGTGCTGCTGCGTGATCCGGAAGGGCATGAAGGTGGCACGTCGCATGCGTTGAAGCGACTGCTCGGACTCGACCAGCCGTCAGAGCACATCGACCCGGACAACGAAGAAGTGTTATCGCGGGTGATTTTCAAGAAAGGCCTGCCGCTTTCCATCTATCGCCACGTCCAGCGCGCCGACTGGTGGGCGGCTGCCGCTGATCGACCGCAGTGGCCGATGCAGGAAATCACCGTCACGACGGCAAGCGGCAACCGAAAGACGCTCAAGGTGGCCGACTGGGCCCAAGTGCGCTGGGCGAAAGACCCTGTCCTGATTCACCCGCTGACCGGCGAGCAGTACAAACTACCAGGCGGCCTTAGCGAAACGGACATTCATGACATCAAGGAGCGTAGCTTCGCGCATTTCTCGCAAATCCTGGCCACGTTGGGTGCGCAGGCTGAAGCCCCACAGGACTTGCGCAAGGCCTTGCTGGCCTTCTGGCGCTTCGGCCCGGACCTCGCGGAGGATGAAGATTTCGGCAAGCTCGGCGAACTATGGAAACTGTTGCCCGCCGACACCCGTATCCCCGATCATTCGATCTGGGATCATCTCGACCTGACATCCGCCTTCGCCGGCGCCTTCGCGGCCGATGCCGAGGGCGAGGCCGCGCTGCTGGCCGTATCCATCGGCCCGGTGCAGCCTTTCATTGCCGCCGCTCGCAAGATGGATGACCTATGGGCCGGGTCGCACCTGCTCTCGCGTCTTGCTTGGGAGGCTATGCGCCCGGTCTGCGAATCGCTCGGCCCGGATGCCGTCCTGTTTCCCCGCCTCCGTGGCATTCCGCAGGTCGACCTCTGGCTGCGCGATAAAATGAACCTGCCCCATAAATTATTTGAGGACTGCGAATGGATGTGGGGGGCAACTGATGCTAATCCGCTGTTCTCCGCAGCGCTGCCCAATCGCTTCGTTGCGGTGGTTCCCGCAAGCCAGATACGGCAGATCGCCCAAAAGGTCACGGAGGCGGCGCGCAAGTGGCTGCGAAATACGGGTGCTGGTGTGGTTTCCTGTCTATTGGATGTCGCAGGCCTCGATGGTGAGACGGCCACGCCTTACGAGCAGATGAAGGATCAGATCGAAGGCTTTCCCGAGGTGCACTGGGCGGCTGTTCCGTTTTCGCTTATCCGCGCGCGTAATATCGAAAAGCAAACCGACCTGGATGTCGCGACCCTGTCCGAAGCGATGGCGCCGTTCTTCGGCGGGGGCCAAGGCAAGCCCCATGGTTTCCTTGACACGCCCGCCTGGCAGGTGCTGCAAAAGGACATTGCTTGGGGCGACAACACGACGTTTTTTGCGCCCAACCCCGGAGTCCTCTATCCGGCCGTGTACGACTTGGCCGAGCGAGTGATGGCCGCCGCCAAGGCCGCACGCCCTTTCGGCCAAACCTCACAAAAAGGCTGGCGCTGCTCGCTCACCGGCGAAGGGGAGTGGCTAACCACGGACCTCGCGCAGCTTGCCATACCGCCTGGCAGTTGCAAGGACACCTTATGGACGCGCGTGTCAACGCACAAGCCGGCCTGGGCCAGGAAGGGCGAACACCTGGGCGCTCTGGCGGCTATCAAGCGGCTGTGGCCTACAATCTTTGCCGAGGAAGTCCGCGAGGCATTGCGGGCTGGCGAGGGAGGTAACCGGAGCCCCGGCGGCCGGTTCGTTGTCTCCACGCACACCATGGCATTGGCGCATCAGCTCGACCGGTGGGTGGAGAATGGTGGCCTGATTACCGGTGACCTAAATACGGACGAGGCCGAGAGCGTAGCCCTGCCGCGCCGACTCATGCGACATAAAAACAAGGTGGCGATCGAGCAGGCCAAGCGCATCCCTGGACTCCTTGAGGCGGCGCGTGAGCGCGACAGCGAAGATAATGAGGCTTACGAGAGGGTGGCGCGACAGGTGCGTCAGGCCCTGGCGCGGGGCTCAGCCGATAAAAAAGAAATCAAGCTCGAAGCCTACTACGCCCTGATCATGATGGACGGCGACCGCATGGGCGCCATTCTCTCAGGAGACGAAAATAACACAATCCGCTTTTGCGAAAGCCTCCATCCCAAGGTACAAAAAGGCTTCGACGAACATGCGGCGAGGCAAGAGATCATTCGCCGTTACGGCACACAAAAACGCCCCATTTCCCCCAATCGGCACCTGGCTATCTCCGGCGCGCTGAACGATTTCTCGCAGACGGTGGTACGCCACGTGGTGGAGGAGGAGCACCTCGGACGGGTGATTTACGCCGGCGGCGATGACGTGCTGGCCATGCTGCCGGTAGCCGACATGCTCTCCGCCATGCAGCGGTTGCGTCACGCCTACTCGGG
>JAJYDN010000051.1 GCA_021777535.1 Pseudomonadota bacterium | reverse complement strand
GGCGCGTTCCGCGCCCCGGGGGCACGGCGCTGGGTCTGGGACAGGGAGACAGTCGAAGCTTGGCTGCGGTCGGGGGAATCCCTGCCTCGGCCCGGGCGCCCGAAAAAAACAAAAGGCGCGGGCACGGCGGCGCCGAGAAAGCGCGGCGGGCTTGGGGCATGAAAAAGCCCCGGCAGGTGAGTAAGCCATCAGGTATCGATGTGGAGTGGGCGGCTACATTTTACCATCGCGTCTCAGACCCCCGCCGCCGCCGGTTCATGGCGATGATTTTGCGCCGGTGGCGGGCTGTCGGGGCAGCCACGCCGGCGCCGAGGCCGACACGCACCTCAAGACGCATCCGAGTCCGCGCTCGCCGCTCCCTAGCTGCCCGCCGTGCCGGCACCTCAGACGGGACCGGCGACGGCGGTGGGGATCCACCCCGACGCCTAACTGCGCCGCCTCTCCCCCCTGATCGGGGTTTGGGTTTTGGGGGTGCCGCATGAGCGCCCCCGCCATCGATGTGCGCAGCGCACTGGACGCCGCCGGGATCCAATACAGAACATCCGGCCGCTGGACGCGGGTGCGCGCTGAGTGGCGTAACTCCAAAGATTACAATATTGCCATCAGTGAAACCGGCGGATGGCATGACCATACTACCGGCGACCACGGGCGGTGGGGCGAGCTTTGCGAACGGCTGGGGATCTACGCCCCGACCGGGCGCGTGTGGCGCGCCTCTGCGCCCGCGGTGGCACGGCGGGACGACTCTTCCGATCGCGTCCGTCGCGCGCGGGCCTTCTGGAAAGCGGCGAGCGCACTTGGTGCAAATCCGTACTTGGAATCGCGTGGCGTACGTGAGGTTGCTGCACGTGCGGGCGCACGGGCGCGTCTCGCTTGGCATGACGGCGAAGACCAGGCCTGCGTCGTCTGGCCGATCTTTGACCTCGCCACCGGAGCCCACGGCGACCTCATCGGCGTGCAACGCGAATGGGGCCGGGGTCATGCCAACAAAAAGATGCTGGGCCGCCACATCTGGCGTGGCGTGTCCGGTGGGTTCATCATCCAACCCGCCATGATCGACGATCCGACCCTTTATATAGTCGAGGGGCAGGTGACCGGGTGCGCGGTGGCGACGGCTACCGGGTGCGCTGTGGCCGTGCTGTTTGACACCGCGGGTTTGGCCGCCGTGCCCGTGGCGCTGACGGAGCGATACAAACAGGTCATCATCGCCGCTGATCATGACAAGAGCGGTGCCGGGGAGAAGGCCGCTACGGCGGCCGCCCGCCGGATTCTCCTGCGCCACCCCGACGCGCGCATCCAGATCACAATGCCCGGCTCGCCCGGTACTGACTGGGCCGACATCCTTGAGCGCGAGGGGCCGGAGGCCGTGCGCGCGGCACTGGCCGCAGGTCTGCGCGACCCGGAGCCGCCGACGCTACCCAAGGGCGGCAAGATCATGCCCCTGATACCCTGGGAAAAAACCGCACACACACCTTTTCAAGAAGTGGTTGATCTTGTAAAAGCAGAAATCCAGGTCCGGGACGCCATCAAGAAATGGGAAGATCAGGGTGGGGATGAGGCTGCGCCGGTTGTGATCAACGTAACCCCAGGCGTGGGAAAAACGCATATTCTCATTGAGGCCATAAGGCGGAGTAAGCGGGCTTTTCTGATCTTATGTCCGACGCTCGATCATGCTCGGACGGTCGCTGCGCAGATTCCTGGCGCGCTCCTGCATAAAGGCCGGGACGCTGACAACTGCAAGCGATTCGTCACTGTGTCGGCACTGACCGATCGTCGCCGCGCGCCTCATGCGCACGCTTGCCTGGACTGCCCGCATGGCGCGCCAGATTCGGATGATCCGTGTGAGTACATGCCCGCCCTCCGGTCCAGCGTCTATCACCGCGTCATGGTCGCGGCGCACGGCGCAGGCGCGGAAGAAAGCCTTTTGTACTCGTACTGCGCAGACCCCGCGAACAAAGCGAATTCCTTGACTGGTCGCGCCCTTGTCTGCGACGAATCGCCAGCAGTCAATATACAAACTGTAATAGAAGCCGCGCACATTTCTGAATGGCGCGCCGGGGTCACTCGCGCTGACATTCTGCTTGATGAAAAGACGAGGCGGATTCAATCTGAAATCGACGCCGCGGAACGGTTCGACCAGGACACCGGCAACGCCCGGGCTCGGCTGCGAGGGGTGGAGAAAGCCCGCGCCTGGGTGCGCGCCGTCGCCCCGGAACTCGACCGGCTGGCCCTGGCGCTGGCGAGTGCACCAGCCGACCGGGACCTGCACAAGATCACAGGGTTAGATGACCTGGCGCGGCTGGCGACCAAGGTGCCACCGGCGGCGCGGCATATCGACGCGACGATCATTGAATTCGTGGACCTGCGCCATGCGCAGGCCCCCGTCATCCCCTTGAGGGCGATCGAGACCTTGGGTGCGGCCCTGAAAGCTGGCACGGCCTTCTTCGAGAAAGGCACGATCGTCTGCATGACCACCGGCGCGCTTTGGAAACAGATCATACGGCGAGGCGGCTTGCTACTCGACGCCACGCCGAGTATTCGACAAGTCAAAGAGGTCGAGGTCGTGGGCGGCACAGTCGCGACGGTGCGCGTTGAGCAGCCGCAACTCAAAGTCGTTCAGTATGGCCCCCGGCTCCATGGCCGGGGCGGGCTTGCGAACGGCGGGGCCGAGCGCGAGGCGCGGGCGCTTGAGCGGGTGCGCGCCGGGGCGGTGGCGATCACACACAAGCCCGTGGCCTCGCTGATCGAGAATACCGGCATCCGGCACTGGGGCGTACACAAAGCCCACAACGACTGGAAGAACGAGGACCGGCTCGTACTCCATGGTCTGCCCCTGCTCTCTCCCCGCGACCAGCGCCTGCAATACCTCGCGGACCGGTCGGCGCTCGCCCCCGTCGGGGTGGAATGGGCTGATTGGGATGGGTCGGCAGAGGCCGGCCAACTAGTAGAAATCGACGGCTGGCGCGTCCGCAGCGCCGCCCGCCTACCCAGCGTTCCGGATGCCAGGGCCTGGCTTCTGGACCGTCTGGCCGTCGATGTAGCCCAGGCGATAGGCCGCTTGCGGGCCGTGCGCCGGACTAAGCCTGTCACTGTCGAGATTTACGGACTACTCCCGCTGGTCGGCCACGGCATCAAGATCGATGGGTTCCGGCACGAGCGTGAGGGGCGGGCGGCTGACAACATCAAGACGCGCGCCGCCGTGGCGGCGGGAGTGATTCATATGAACGAGCACACGACGAGGCGGGCGCTGTCGGATTTTGTCCTGCGCTACGGCGGCCGGCGAATATCAAACACCACGCTCGATTGCGTGCTTGAGGAGATAAAAACCGCCGCCCTCGCGCGAGGGATCACGCTCACGCAGGCCTGCGCGGCACTGATCGCCAC
The DNA here is from genome assembly GCA_021777535.1 of Pseudomonadota bacterium. Classification (GTDB taxonomy): domain Bacteria; phylum Pseudomonadota; class Gammaproteobacteria; order Acidiferrobacterales; family Acidiferrobacteraceae; genus JAJYDN01. The sequence goes on along the minus strand of JAJYDN010000051.1, from coordinate 3,078 downwards.
CGCAGCGCAGCTGCTTGGAAAGCACGGCGGCGATGCTGGCGCGGCCTTGCAGGAGGTCGCTGGCCGCGCACCGGCCACGGAATTGCTGCTGTGGGCCTGCGCCCACGAGCCACTAGCTGACGGGCCGTGGGCCGCCCAGGGGCCATAGCCCCCCACCGATTCCCACCAAAAACACGATCGCGCAGGGCTGGCGAAGTCGCCCATTGGGCGCCTATGCGTACGCTGGCCGTTTGGCCCCGCTTTCAGTGCCCACGATCGCCCAATCCAGACCGATAACGGCTGCGACGGCCTTGTTTTTTGGGAAAAACACGGTCATCAAGGGATGACGCGGGATACCTTTGCTGTACATCCCGGCACTCTGGAGTATTTATCTATAGCTGGCAGTGCCGGGGTGTACAGCCCTACGCAGGCCTCCTGCGAAGGGACCCCAACAGGTATAACAGCACAAGCTGCTTGTGGCACAAGCTGCTTGTGTTTTGGAGCTCGGTATAGGGGCGCTCGCGGCGCATATCGGCCAGCAGCTCGCCGGCGGACGTTGAGGTGCCACCTTCGCTCCAGCTTTCCTCCCAGAAAAAAGGGTGGTCGCCCGCCCCCTGCAATTACCCCCGCCAAGCGGCGAGCAACCGGCGCCACCGCGGCGGCTTGGGCAGAACCAACTCCTGCCCCATGGGCACGAGCCCAAAGTGGCGGTCGCGCTCCGGCTCGTTATCCTCCCACCGCACCAGCCGCTCGCGCAACTCATCCACGTCATCGTGCAGCTGCGCCATGGTCTTTTCTATATGGGCGAGACTGCGCATCAAAATCTCTTTTTCAATGTCTTCCATAGTCACCCTCGAAGGTATAAGTACATAAGCATCGCCCCGGCGGACAGCAGCACGACCGCGAGAGCCCACGACAGTGTCAGGCTATTCCACTGCCCCAGCCGCGCCTCCTCCCGGGCTGCGTCTGCCAGATCCCGCTTCCACCCGTCAATGATCGCAGGGCCTTGCGCAGCGGCCGCACGCGCTAGCCCCGCAGCTGCCTTTTTTGTTGCGATGCCGAGCGCACTTACAAGTGCCGCGCCGCCTTCGACAACTTCCTTTTTGATCACTCCTGCGGTATCCCGCCCGGCGGCGGTAGCGGCATGCAAGACGGCATCGGACACCGATGCCGTGGCAGTCTCGATGCGCGACGCTGCGGCGCCGGCGGTGACGGCCGCCTGCGCGACGTCCACGGCAAGCAGCACAAGGCCCCATGCGGGGTCGTCTGGCTGAATGCCAAGACGCGCTGCCGTGGCTGCCAGCTCGGCCGCCTTGTCGGGCGTGGCCGTGGCCTTCAGCGCCACCTCCATAACGTTCGACTCAGTCATCCCGCCGACCTCCAAAGATCTCAGCGCAGGGGCCGTCCCACGCGGCATGTACCCAGCGTTTGATAACTGTCCGTGTAATGACAGGCAAACCGGATGCCGGCGCGGCGAGAAGCGAGGGGCGGCCGGTGGATTCACGCACAATTTCCGCCACGCGTTCCGTCAGGTCGGGCAGATGCGCCTCGGTGCCGCCGGTGTCGAGCCAGGCCGTACGCGCTACATGGCGTCCCCAGATGCTTGTGGCAGCCACGCCGTAGTGATCGTTGATGACCGCCACTTTGCGATCGGCCGCAGCGCAGAGTGACGATTCTCCCGCCAGCCGGGCCGAGTCCTCGCCCGCCCCGACAAGCCATGCCACGACCACCTGGTAGCCCAGCTCGTGCGCGGAGGGCACAATAAGATCGGCCTGGGCGTCAATCGTGGATGAGGCACTCGCCGGCGTATTGATGACCACGTGCGCCGCGTTCGCGTGTTCGAGTTCTTCGAACAAGCGCACAGCAGCGTCTTCGCTCGCGTCCGCGCGAGCGAGATCGACGAGGTATCCATCCACACCAAGCGTGCCGCCAAACCGGCGCGCTACGTCGTCGATCTTCGCATCTCCCTCGACCACCGCACAGGCACCAAACTGCTCAATGCAGTAATCTACACAAAGGGCCGCGAGCGTGCTTTTGCCAACGCCACCCTTGTCCCCATGCACAATGAGGATCGTCTTTTCCATTGCTAAGTCCCCCTGTTAAGGTTTTTAAAGCCACCGCCGGCGCCCGCCGGCGAGGGCGTTCGCGTCGTGTGAGCGGTCGCCTCCGGCTTGGCTGCTGTCAGCGGCGGTCGCAAGACGGCGACCGGCTCCTGTGTAGGCTTTGGTGCTGGATCCGGCAGTGGTAGCTGCGCCAGCTGCGCCACCTGGTAGCGGCGCGCGCGTTTGCAGGCTGCGGCCATCGCCCGCGCGGAGACGCCGAATATCTGCCCTAGGTCGCCCCATGTCAGACCCGCGCGCCGACCTGCATCGACAGCCTCTTGATAGGGCGCGACCCGCGCTGCCAGCCGCACCGGCCGCACCGCTCTATTTTGTATCGTCATGGTTGCATGTCTCCTATCCGTTCCTCCTTTGTCGCGCCTTTGTCTCGCATCCGTAGCACCGGCGCGCCGCCGTGCAGTTCCAGTGTGCCAAATGTCTCTTTCATGTGAAGCCACGGTCGCCTTTTTGTTTCCTCGCAACACTTAGAGAACGGTTTGGCAACGGGGCCACGACAATGTAACTACGGGTTGGCGACGCCCACCGAAGGTGGGCTAGACCACACATACGCACCTGAAGGTGGTATGCGTGTCCCGCGTCTTCACACGCCGGCCCTTCCTGCTGAAATGGCTTCATCAACTCAGTGAAGGGGTTCGGATGCTGCGCGTAAAGCCAATCAAATCCGGCGGGCCGGCCGCCGGCATCGCCGACTATCTCGAGCACCGCCGAGATCCCCCCGAGGCCGGAGATCAGGCCAGCGCCCGGGAGGGCTACTACTCCTCCGGCGCCGCCCCCTCGCGCTGGCTCGGCCAGGGTGCCGCGGCCCTGGGGCTCCAGGGCGCAGTGGGGCGGGAGCAATTGATCGCACTTCTGGAAGGCCGCTTGCCGGACGGTACGGATCTGACCACCAGGGGCGGCCGCGCCGAAGCCGCGCGCATGGGCACGGACATCACGCTGTCTGCACCCAAGTCCTTCTCAATCCTCGCCACCCGCGACCGGC
>JAJYDN010000050.1 GCA_021777535.1 Pseudomonadota bacterium | reverse complement strand
AGACTGTATCCGCACTGTGGACAGGCGTAGCGCGCCGAAAAAAGCGTCTCGGAGACCGGCTTGCCGTCGTCGCCGAGAATGACGAGGCTTACCAATCCTTCGGACAGGTTGAGTGCGTTTTCGAACGATTCCGACAGCCGCGACTCCTGGCCCGACCGCAGGACGAGGCGATCGACAACCGCCTCGATGGTGTGCTTCAGGTTTTTGGCAAGGGCGGGTGGTGCTGCCAGATCCACCACCTCGCCGTCTATGCGGGCGCGGACGTAGCCTTTTGCGCGCAGCTCATCGAGCTTGGCGGCCGCCTCGCCCTTGCGGCCCGAAATCACCGGCGCAAGCACCATCGCCTTGGTGCCCGGGGGGAGCGCCAGCGCCTCGTCGACCATCTGCGTCACGGTCTTTGCGTTCAGCGTCGTACCGTGCGTCGGACAGCGCGGTTCGCCGACGCGCGCGAACAACAGGCGAAGATAATCGTAGATTTCCGTGACCGTACCGACAGTAGATCGCGGATTGTGCGATGTGCTTTTCTGCTCGATCGAGATGGCGGGCGACAGGCCCTCGATGAGATCGACATCGGGCTTGGCCATCAAGGACAGGAACTGCCGCGCGTAGGCGGACAATGATTCGACGTAGCGGCGCTGCCCTTCGGCATAGAGGGTGTCGAAGGCCAGGGACGATTTGCCGGACCCCGAAAGACCGGTGATGACGATCAGGCGATCCCGGGGCAGATCCAGATCGAGATTTTTCAGATTGTGCGTGCGCACACCGCGCAGCCGGATCAGATCCATGCTTTTCGTGCCCAAGGCAAATTGGATACTATACGACCCACCCCGATGCAAGGCAAAAACATGACGCGACGCGCAATAACCCGTCCCCCGGACTCCCGGGCATCCATGACCCCGCTCGAACGGCGATCCGTGGCCGTGCTCGCAAGCATCTATGGCTTCCGGATTTTCGGACTTTTTCTCGTTTTTCCCGTGTTTGCGCCCTATGCGGGGACGCTCGCGCCGCACGCCCCCATTCTCGTCGGTCTCGCGCTCGGCATATACGGTCTCACCCAGGCCCTTCTGCAGATTCCTTCGGGCATGGCTTCCGACCTGTTCGGCCGCAAGGCCGTGATGAGCGCGGGCCTGCTCGTGTTTGCCATCGGCAGCCTCGTCGCGGGCTTCGCCCATGGCATCTGGGGACTCATCCTCGGGCGCGCCGTGCAGGGTGCAGGCGCGATCTCGGCGGCAACCATGGCACTTACGGCCGACCTTACCCGCGAAAGCCAGCGCACGAAGGCCATGGCAGCGATCGGCATCACCATTGGTGCAGCCTTCTCCCTGTCCATGGTCTTGAGTCCAGCCCTCCTGGGGCCGCTTGGCGTACCGGGAATTTTCAAGCTCACCGCGATGCTCGCGATGACCGCCATCGGCGTACTGTGGTGGAAGGTACCAAACCCCGGGCGCCCGCTTGCATTCGAATCGCCAGCGGCCTTGCGCGACATCCTGCGCGACCGGCGGCTGTGGCCACTCGATGCGGGGATCTTTTTTCTGCACATGACGCTAACGGCCCTGTTTGTCGTGCTGCCAGGCACGCTGGTCGGCACGGCCGGGATCCCGCTCGCGCAGCAGTGGGAAATCTATTTGCCCGTCATCGGCGCGGCATTCCTGACCATGGGCCCCTTCATTCACATGGGGCACCGCGCACCGAAGAAAGTCGTTTTGGGTGCGGTAGGTCTGCTGGCGCTCGCCGAATGCATCTATGCCGCAGCACACAGCAACGTCATCGCGCTCGCCATCGGCATGTGGTTCTTCTTCACAGGCTTTAGCCTCCTGGAATCCGTTTTCCCCTCGCTCATCTCGCGCCTGGTGCCAGCGCACAGCAAGGGGGCCGCGATCGGGATCTATAGTACCTCCCAGTTCAGCGGCGCCTTCATCGGCGGTTTTTTTGGCGGCGCCCTCGCGCAGGGCTTTGGTGCCGAGGCCGTTTTCATCGGTTCCCTTGCGGTCCTCCTTGTCTGGCTCGGCCTGGCGGCGAGAACCCCGGAACCCACCCTGCTGCAAAGCCGGGAACTGCGGATCGACCGTGAACGGGCGCGATCCGCGAGCATCGTGCGTGATCTTTCGGCGCTGCCCGGGGTCACCGAGGTGGTTCTGGTCGCCGATGAAGGACTTGCCTATCTCAAGATCGATCCCAAGATCTTCAAAGAGGCCGACCTGAAAGCCTTCACCGGATAACGGGCAGCAAGGGACCGGAGAACAACCGGGCCCTGCTTTCCCCAAGCAACTCAAACGTCTAGACTAGGCCACCCGCCTGAAATGGCGGCGCAAGGCCAATCGACACTGGCGAGGACACATTTATGGCACGAGGCATCAACAAGGTCATTCTGGTCGGCAATCTCGGCAAAGACCCCGAGATCCGCTACTCACCGGGCGGTGGCGCCGTGGCCAACTTAAGTCTTGCGACAGCCGAGTCCTGGAAGGACCGCAACACCGGCGAACGCCAGGAGCGCACTGAATGGCACCGCGTCGTCCTGTTCGGCAAGCTTGCCGAAATAGCGCAGGAGTACCTGAAGAAAGGCGCCCAGATCTACGTCGAAGGCCGCCTGCAGACACGCAAATGGCAGGACAAGGAGGGTCACGACCGGTATACGACGGAGATCGTCGCCAACGAACTGCAGATGCTGGGTGGTCGTGGCGGCGCACCGGCAGGTGCAAGCGATGCAGGACCCGACATGGGTTACGAGCCGCCACCAGCCCAAGGGGGCGCGCGGCGGGAGACGCCTGCCGGCGGCACCAAGGGCGGTGACGACTTTGATGACGACATTCCGTTTTAGCGGGGCCATCTAAAATCGGGTTGTAAATGAAACCCCGGTAGATTCAACCACCGGGGTCTTATTTACCCCGCTGACACATGCCCGCCCCCATTCCGCGCCATCTGCGCACACAAACCACCGATACAGGCAGGGCCGGGCCCTGATCCTGGTGTTGCGCGGAAGAGCCCACGCACCTCCATGCCGTACCGCAATCCCCTTACGTCACCGGGGTAGCGGCTCCGGCGCCCATCGCCTGCGCAGCGCACTGAACCAGGCCAGAGATTGGGATACCGCGGTCAGAAATGTGCCGCGATGATTGCCGCCCCGCACGCGGATCATGCGGATCATATGGCTGCCCATGGCTTCCTGGTAGTCGGCGGCGAGCTTTGCCAGCGCCACCGGGACCACTTCATCCCGGGTTCCATAGAACATGCGCACCGGGGACAGAAATACCTCCCGATAGGTCTCCGCCCTGGCCAGAAGCCTTCCAAACGTCGAATCGGCCAACACCGCGGGACTGGCATACCGCCGCCTGAGAAACTGGAGCAAACCCGTCTTGCTGCCGCCTATGGCTGCGTAGATCCTGTCCCTTGCCTGTCTGCTCCGGTAATCACGATCATAAATGCGCTTCAGCAGCGTGTAGTACCTGGACCTGATGACGGATCTCGCCAGACCCGGCACCGCGTAGTAATGCTGGAAAGAAAAGACCGTCAAGGCAAGCGGCGTGACGTGACGCACTGCGTCAATGCGCGCCTTTTGGTCCATCCATGCGCTTAACGCCGCAAACGGATCGTTTGGCGAGGCGGCCGTAAACGTTGCCGCGACGGCGATATGGCGCGCCTGGAGTTTTTCCAGGAATGCGGTCGTCACAAGACCTCCGTGCGACCAGCCCGCGAGAAAAAGACGGGACTCGCGTATGCCCTTCGTGGCCAGGAACGATTTAACGGCCCTGTATAATCCCATGCATGCCTCTTGTTCGCTGCCCTTGACAGAATACGCTTCCGGTTGCCTGGAATCCCCCAGGCCAAAGTAGTCTGCGGCCATGACGACATATCCCTGTCCGGCGTATTGGGCGACCATAAGCCTGGTTTCGTAGGCCCCGGCGTATTGGGCATATCCGGACGGATTCTTTCTTGAAAACGCATACGAAGGAACTGCGTGCTTTCCGTACACGGTGCCGTGCTGGTAGGAGACAACGGCCAATGACCGGTCATCCTTCACGATCGGCACCGCAAGGAGCCCTGTCGCCACGATCGGGCGGCCTTTCCGCTCGGGGACGACAGAGACGTAGGATACCTTGTAGAGAACCACTGCGTACCTCGCCCTGTAAGAGACAGGCCACCGGTATCCAGGCGGCCGCTCGCGTCTGGGAAGAAACAACCGCCTTTCCCCCGTCAGGATATGGTCGAGCTGCAACGGCGTTTCCATCCGGAAAAACGTAAACCGCGCGGTTTTTGCGCAAACGCCCACACACACGAGCAGCAAACACATCGACACCCCGATCTTGCGCATGGACCACATCCCGTCCCGACGATGTCTCGTGCCGTACAGAGCGTATTGGGCAGTGACCCGCGGCGGACATGCCAAACAGGAAGCCTGTCCCGTTAAGGCCGCTCGCACAAAGCGGCCACCCGACGGCCCCCGCCGTGCGCGTCGGCGCATCTCCGGGCACTCATGGCCCGGACCGCTCGTATGCGGCGGTCACCAACCGGGACCCGCCGGTCCCGGCGAACCCGGATTCCCCATCCCGCGGGCGCGCGATTACACGGGCTTGCCGCGTTCACGATCTGCGCTGCACACTCTCCCGGACTGAAAGTGGACAACGAAAACGGATGCCGAGACCATCCACCCGGGGACGGAAACGCCTCCCGAAAGGGAAGGTCTGTTCCGTGCCGCTGCCTTGTGCGCGAAACACGACACGCGCACGACCGTGCGCATCCCCGCCGGTTCAGTCCGCGCATTTCCGGGCGGCCTCGATGCATTTGTGATCCCGCACGCGGGCCGCCCGCAACAACGCAATCGCCACAGCAATATTGCGTACACCACTCGATGAGACGGCTCCCGCAGGATTCCGTCGCGGGATCATTTTCGCGGATGTGGCCTGCCAACGGATGAGGTCCCTGTCATGCCTGTCGTCACGGCCGCCGTTGCCGGATACCTTCATGTTCGTTGTTCGTCTTTTCGAGTCCGAGTAGAATTTTGGATGCGACCGGTACGATGGAATCGACGGATGGCAATCCATCGCATACCTGTGGACTTTTACTCTCGCGCAGAGAAGCGGTCTCAGGGATGCCCCGTCGCCAAGGAGCGAGCGTGACCGAGCCCGAGAACGCAAGCGCATCACCGCCCCTGATTAACCAAGAGGGGACCGCCCATGCGCTATCGGGAACGGGAAAGGGCGGGTCGCTGCTGCGCGCTCTGGTCGCCAACGCACCGGTGAGCATCGCCTTGCTCGACCGTGACATGAAATATGTAGTGGCGAGCGAACGCTGGCTTGCGGAATTCGGCGAAGGATACACCGCCACTGCCGACCTCGACCGCCATCACGTGCACCCTGGACCGGCCGCCTGGTGGGAGGGCCTCTGCCAGAGAGCCATCGCGGGGGAGACCGTCAAGGAAGCCTCGGAGATATCGGCCGATACCGAAGGCGCCAGGCGTTCGCTCCAGCTGTCCATGTTTCCCTGGCAAGGCGAGAATGGCGAAACAGGGGGCGTTGTGGTTTTCGCTGAAGACAGCACCGCGCGCAAGCGCGCCGAAGGGACGCTGCACCGGCGCGAGCAGGAATTCCGGGCGCTCGCCGAACGCTCACCGGATATGGTCGGCCGGGTCGACCGCAACTTGCGCCTGCTCTACATCAATCCCGCGATAGAGCGGGCGACGGGTGAGCCGCCGGGGCATTTTGCCGGGAAAGACATCCGCGCGCTCGATTGGCCGCCGCAGGCACGGTCCCGATGGACCGAGAACGTGCAGTCGGTGTTTGCAAGCGCACAGGAACGCTCCTTCGAGTACAGCCACGCCGCTCCCGACGGCAAGGAACGCTTTTTTCAGGCACGGCTCGTCCCTGAGTTCGATGCGCAAGGCCATGTCGAGGCCGTGATCGTCGTATCCCGTGACATCACCGCCTTGCGCGAGGCGCGGGCTCGAATCGAGGCCGAACTCTGGCGGCAGGCACAACTCGCAAGCCTCGGCCAGGCGGCGCTTGAGGCGACCGACATCGCGGCACTGATGGATGAGTTGGTGCGCCGCGTCGCAGAGACTCTGAATACCCCGTTCTGCAAGATCCTGGAGCTCCTGCCCGGCGGCCGGAAGTTCCTTCTGCGCGCGGGGGTCGGCTGGAAACCGGGTCTGGTCGGGCAGGCAATCGTGGCGGCAGGACCAAAGTCCCAAGCCGGCTTCACGCTGATGCAGGGCCAGCCCATCATCGTCGAGGATCTCCGGACGGAGACGCGGTTCAGCGGCCCTCCCCTGCTCCATAAACACGCCATCAAAAGCGGCATAAGCGTAGTTATTGGTCCGGCCGACCGCCCTTACGGCGTCATGGGCGCGCACACGGCGCACGCGAGAATATTTTCCCAGGATGACGTCCACGTTCTCCAGACCGCCGCAAACATCCTCGCCATAGCGGTCGCGCGCAAGCGCGCCGAAGGGACGCTGCACCGGCGCGAGCAGGAATTCCGGGCGCTCGCCGAACGCTCACCGGATATGGTCGGCCGGGTCGACCGCAA
>JAJYDN010000004.1 GCA_021777535.1 Pseudomonadota bacterium | reverse complement strand
CGTGACACCAGTGGCAGGCGGAATAGCCGATCGAAAGCAGGATGGGCTTGTCGAGATCGCGCGCGAGACGCAGCGTCTCCGCATTCCATGGGTGCCAGTCCACGGGATTGTAGGCATGCTGCAGGAGGTAGGGGCTTGTCTCGCGTATGAGCGCGTTAGGTCTGCCTTGGTGCGCGGCCATCGGTTCTCCCAAGAAGCAGCCTGTATTGTATCGGTTCTGCGCCGCCGCCGCCCCTCCTATATAATGCGCGGCATGCACAACAACATCATACGGCTAAAGCCGCGCGAAGACCGCCGCCTGCGGGCGGGCCATCTGTGGATCTTCAGCAACGAGATCGATACCGGCGCGACCCCGCTCAAGGGCTTCGAGCCAGGCGACCTGGTGTTCGTCGAGAGCAGCAGCGGCCGTCGTCTGGGGGTCGGCTACATCAATCCCCATTCGCTCATCAGCGTGCGCCTGCTGTCGGCCGATCCCCGTGAACGCATCGACCGCGCGTTTCTTGCCGCCCGCATTGGCGCGGCATTGCACTGGCGCGAGCGCCTCGGCGTCGGCCCCTATTACCGGCTCATCTTCGGGGAAGCCGACCGGCTGCCCGGACTGGTGGCCGACCGCTATGGCGACACGCTTGTGGCGCAGGTGACCACCGCGGGCATGGAGCGTCTCCTGCCGGATATCATCGCCGCGCTCGAAGACGTCGTGCGTCCCGCGAACATTCTCCTGCGCAACGACACCAGCAGCCGTGTCCTCGAAGGACTGCCGCGCGTGGTGGAGGATGCGCTGGGCACGCCCCCCGCCGAGGCCGAGGTGATCGAAAATGGCGGCCGCTTCCGCGTGTCTGTGCGCGAAGGCCAAAAGACGGGATGGTTCTACGATCAGCGCGCAAACCGTGCGCGTATCGCGCACTATGCGCAGGGAAAGCGGGTTCTGGACCTATTCGCCTATGTCGGCGGCTTCGGCATCCAGGCCGCCCTGGCCGGCGCGCAGGAGGTGATGCTCGTCGATGCGTCCCAGCGGGCGCTTGCCTATGCGCAGGAGAATGCCGCCGCCAACGGTGTTGGCGGCAAGGTGAGCACGCAAGAAGGCGACGTCATGGCGGTGCTGAAGAGTTTGCGGGAAGAAGGGCGGCGCTTCGACCTTATCGTGTGCGATCCGCCCGCCCTCATCAAACGACGCAAGGATCAGGACGAGGGCATTGTCGCGTACCAGCGGCTGAATCAGGCGGCGCTTGCCGTGCTTGGCGACGACGGCATCCTGGCATCGGCCTCGTGTTCCCATCATCTCGCGCGTGATCAGCTTGCCCGCATCGTCGGACAGGCTGCCGTGCGCAGCGGGCGCCCGCTGCAATTCATCGGGGAAGGCGGCCAGGGACCCGATCACCCCGTTCATCCGGCTATTGCCGAAACAGCTTATTTAAAGCTGTTATTGGCCCATTCCATCGGATCGTGAAAAGAAACCTTCTGTCGTCTTAAGGCGGATGCCTGGCCACGGTCCGCGCACTACAATGCGCGGTAACTCGGCGGCATGGTGCCGCCCCATCGGGCCTTTCCGAAAGGAGATCTTATGGCCAACCCACGAAAGTTTGTGACGGTAAGCCTGCTTGCGGCGACCCTGGCCGCACCTGCGGTGGCCTCTGCCAACTGGCTCGCTGATTCCGGTCCGTATATCGGTGCCGGCGGTGGATTCGCGCACAACAGGGATTTTGCGCAGACGCTGGTCGTGCCGTTTACGAACCGCGATCGCGGACATGCGGCCTGGAAGGCCTTCGTCGGGTATGCGTTCGGGCCGTTCTTCCGCATCCAGGCGTCCTACGAGAATCTCGGCGAGAGCACCGTCACCACACCGATCGGTGTGACGACGGTCCGTGATCGCGGCTACAACTTCGACGGCATCATCAATATCCCGCTTGTGCATAAGCTGAGTCTTTTTGGCGAGGCGGGTGCCGGGCGCTTCCATTCGCGCACGGCCACGCCGACGTCGCTGGTGAGGAAGTGGAACGGCTTCCACCCGGATTATGGCGCGGGCCTGCAGTATGATCTCACCCGGTATGTGGCGGTGCGCGGTGAGTGGCAGGAGTTCCGCATTCCGAACAACGACACGCAACTCTACAGCGGAAGCCTGGTACTCCAGTTCTAGCCGTGGAGGGCCCTGGGCGGCGTCTGCCGCCTAGGACTCGATCCACAAGGTCTTGATGTTGGCGAATTCACGTGGCCCGTAGGCGGCGAGTTCGCGTCCATACCCCGATGCCTTGACGCCGCCGAAGGGCAACCGCGGGTCGCTGCGCACGATGGCGTTGACGAAGGCCGCGCCGCAGGAAAGCGCGCGCGCCATGCGTTCGCCAGTCCTCGTGTCGCGCGTCCAGATGCTGGCGCCAAGACCATAGGGGTTGTCGTTGGCCAGCCGCACGGCCTCATCGTCGTCGCGGGCGCGCATGACGAGCGCCACCGGCCCGAAGGTCTCCTCGCTGTAGACGCGCATGCCCCGACGGATGCCGTCGAGAACCGATGCCGGATAGAAGGCGCCGCGTCCGGCGGGCAGGGTGCAGCCAAGCAGCGGGCGCGCACCCGCCGCCAGCGCATCTTCGATCTGGCCATGGAGGAAGCTGCGCAGGTCAGGGCGTGCCAGCGGCCCAAGCTGTGTGTCCTCCGCCAGCGGATCGCCGGACTTCAGCTGTGCGGCCCGCGCGACGAAGCGCTCGAGGAAGGGTTCGGCGGCATCGCCGACGACGATCAGCCGCTTGGCGGCAATGCAGCTTTGTCCGGAATTCTGGTAGCGCGAGGCAACGGCTGCCGCGGCCGCGCGCTCAAGATCGGCGTCGGCGCGGACGATGAAGGCGTCCGAGCCACCCAGCTCGAGCACCGTTTTTTTCAAGGCACTGCCGGCCACGCCGGCAACGCTCCGGCCAGCGGCTTCGGAGCCGGTCAGCGTGACGGCCGCGATGCGTGCGTCGCGAATTATGGGCGCGATGGCGGTGGAAGGAACGAGCAGTGTCTGGAAGACGCCCTCGCTGGCGCCGGCGCGGCGGAACACGTCGCCGATGGCAAGTGCGGTGCGGGGGACGCAAGCGGCATGTTTGAGGACCGCCGTGTTGCCGGCGACGAGCGCGGCGGCCGCGAAACGGAACACCTGCCAGAAGGGGAAGTTCCACGGCATGATCGCCAGGATGACCCCGAGGGGCTGGAAGGCCACGCGGCCCGCGGCCGCACCCAGGTCGACCGCTTCGTCGCCGAGGTAGCGGGCTGCATGGGCCGCATAATGGCGGCAGGCAAGCGCGCATTTGTCAATTTCCGCGCGTGCCTCGGTTATCGGTTTGCCCATCTCCTCGGTGATGAGTCGGGCGTAGGCGTCCCGATTCTCGCCAAGGGTCGCTGCCACGTTGTCGAGGAGCGTTGTACGTTCCGTGAGGGGCTGTTGGCCGAAGGCCTGGGCGGCGGTGGCGGCGTGCGCGAGTATCGCCTCCTGTTCGGTGGCGCTCGTGCCGGGCACCTCGCTCAACCGTTCGTCGGTTGCGGGATTTATACTGTAAAAGATCATGGTCGAGTCCTTTGCGCGCCGCCAGTAGCTCAAGTATAGTTGCCGAAGGCATTTCATGACGTAAACACGTGCGCGCCATCACTGTCGTTGTCGCCGCTTTTGTGTTGGTCTGGTCCGGCTTCGCCCATGCGGCGCCGCTGGCACAGGAGCGAGCACGCTATCTGCGCGCCCTCGCGTATTTGTCCGCCGGCCGCTACCACCGGTTCCGCCAGGTCTATAACGAAGAACGCGGCTATATACTCCGTCCCTACCTGCGCTATCACGCACTCATGCGGCGGCTCGCCCATGACAGGCCGGCGGCGGTTGCGCGTTTTCTGGGCCGCGACGGGGCCTTGCCCGTGGCGGGGCGGCTGCGGGTGGCGTGGCTTCGTTCCCTTGCACATCACCACCGCTACAAAACGTTCCTCGCGTTCTATACGCCCGCGCTCGACGGCGATGTATCGCTGTACTGCGATGCGCTCGCGGCGAAGGCGGCGCTGCATCAACCGGTCATGCAGGCGTTTCAGCCCCTCTGGGTCTCGGGTCACAGCCTGCCCCGCTCCTGCCGGCCTTTGGCGCGGGCCTTTCATGCACAGGGCCTCGTGACGCCGGCTTTGCTGTGGACGCGGACACGCCACGCGATGGGCACCCAGAATACGATGCTGGTCGCGCGGCTTGCCAGTGATCTTGCGCCCCCACAGCGTGTGTGGGCACGGCGCTGGCTGCTGATGCAGGCGCATCCCTACCGGACGCTCCAGCATGTCGGCTATTCCCTGGCGGGGCGGCGCGCGCGGCGAACCGTCCGGGCCGGCATCGTGGCTCTCGCTGAAGGAAATCCCGCGCTGGCGATGACCGTCTGGCAGCGTCTCCTGGTTCGCCATCCGGTGTTGCGCAAGGAAGAGCCCCGCGTGTTTCGTCAGGTCGCATTGTTTGCGGCCTATGACCATCTGCCGCAGGCGCTGCAGTGGCTGGCCGAAGTCAAGCCGGAGACACCCTATGGACCGGTGCGCCGCTGGCAGATCCGCACGGCTTTGCGGGAGCGGGCATGGCCGCAGGTGCTGACCTTCATCCAGGGATTGCCGGTTTGGGCCCGCAACAAGAAACAATGGCGCTACTGGCAGGCGCGGGCCCTGCTGAAGACCGGTCATCCGCATGCGGGTACGCGGATGCTGGTGGCACTGTCGCATCATCTCGGCTATTACGGCTTCCTTGCCGCTGATCGGCTCGGTGTCGCCTACAACCTGAGAAACGTGCCCTTGATGGTGTCGACGCAACGCGTGGGACGCATCGCGGCGCTCCCCGAGATCCGGGCGGCGCACGAACTCTACGTTCTCCATCAGTACGGCGAGGCGTGGGCGCAGTGGTTGAGTGGCTTGCGCGGCGCCTCCGCAGGGGACATGCACGCCGCAGCGCTGCTTGCGGCCCGCTGGGGCTGGCACGCCTCCGTCATCATGACCCTGGCGGGCACCCACGCGAAGCATGCCCTGGCGCTGCGCTTCCCGTTGGCGTATCACCGCCTGATCGTCGCTGACGCCCGTACGGATGCGATTGATCCGGCGTGGGTGTATGGAATCATTCGCCAGGAGAGCGCGTTCATGCTGCATGCGCGCTCCTGTGTGGGTGCGCTCGGGCTCATGCAGCTCATGCCGCAAACCGGCTTTGCGGTGGCGCGCGAACTCCATCTGGCCGTCGACAGTGACCGCGATCTTGTCGATGTCGCGAACAACGTCGATATCGGCACCCACTATCTGTCGGATGTGCTCGGTCGCGAGATGGGCCAGGAACCGGTCGCGACGGCCGCCTACAATGCGGGCCCGACGGCGGTCGCGCAATGGCTGCCCGTGCGCCGCGCGATGCCGGCTGATATCTGGGTCGAAACCATTCCCTTCCAGCAGACCCGGGACTATGTCAAGGACGTCATGGCCTTCACGGCGGTTTATGAATACCGGCTGACCGGGCAGACCGACGCCCTCAACAGGCGCATGGCGCCGGTGCCGCCTACAGTGGAGCTCGCCGCCAATGGCGGCTAGGCCAGGCGACTGCATCCTCATCCTGGGCGGCGCCGGGTTTGTCGGGCGCGCGCTGATCGTCCGTCTGCATGCAGCGGGCTACCGGCTGCGCGTGGTGACGCGCCACCCGGAACGCCATCGGGATCTCCTTGTGCTGCCACGCCTCGAACTCCGGGCGGGCGACATCCACCGCGATACGGATCTGCAGGATGCGCTCGGCGGGTGTGCGGCGGTGGTGAACCTGGTTGGCATCCTGAACGAGTCGCGGCGCGGGGATTTCGGGCGCGTTCACGAAGCGTTGCCCGAACGCTGTGTGCATCTGGGCGCAGGGCGCGTGGTGCATATCAGCGCGCTCGGCGCCGACCCCGGGGCCAGCAGCCGCTACCTGGCAAGCAAGGGGCGGGGAGAGCTGCGCCTGCGGGCGGCGGCGCCGGGGGCGGTCATCTTGCGGCCGAGCCTGATCTACGGGCCGCGGGATCACTTCGTCTGCCGGTTCCGGGGGCTGTTGCGGCGGTTGCCCTTTTTGCTTTTGCCGGTTCCCGAAGCCCGTTTGAGCCCGGTTGCGGTCTTCGATGTCGCAGCGGTCCTCGAGCGCGCGCTCACCGATCCCCATTGCGACGGAAAAACCTATGAATTGTGCGGACCCCGCAGTTTTTCCTTTATCGAGCTCGTGCGCCTGATCGCCGGCCGCCCGCGCCGGGTCTGGCCGATGCCGGGTTTCCTGGGGGCCCTGTTCGGGCGCCTGGGGGATCTGTTCGGCGGACAGCCCTTCTCCAGCGAGCAGTTGCGGATGCTGGCTGCCGGTTCGGTGTGCGGGGGCGCCCATCCCGGATTTTCCGATCTCGGCATGGCGCAGGCGGATTTCGAGGTGGTTCTTAAGGCCGATCTGATGGACCCGGGTACCTGCTGACATACGGCCGAGCGCGCCAGACAAAGGGACTGGCGGCGGCTTCCTGACTCCCGGACCCTTTGCTAAGGTAAAAATACACGAGCAGCCAAAGCGAGCCCCCTCGGGAGGACAGCATGAATCTTTACGTCGGCAATCTGGCGCAGACCGTTACAGAAGCCGACCTCGAGGTAATTTTCGAGGGACTCGGCCATATTGTTTTCATGCACCTGAGCCAGGGTGGCGATCGGCCGGAGGCGCGCGGTTACGCCTTCGTGTCGGTCGTGGATGACCGTCAAGCCCGCCTGGCCGTGACCGCCATGAACGGCAAGTACCTGAAAGGTCTACGACTTATCGTGAGACCCGTGGTCGATCGCGAACGGCAGGCGCGGGCGCTGCGTGCACATGGGTTGCGCGCCGTGCTGCACGACCGGTTGCCCCTGCAGTTGCTGAAGAGCCGGCAGGCCGACTAGGTCTGCGCGGCTGCGCAAGGCGCGGTCCCGTAACCGTGCCGGCAGTCTGCTGTACCAGCGGACCGTCTCGTAGAAACGCCGCATGTGTCCCTGTTCAAGCCAAAGCAGCTGGCGGAAGGCCGGCCGCAGATCGGCATAGCTTCCATAGGCACCGAGCAGGGCGTTGTTGAACGGCTGTGCAAAGAAGGATCCGTAGCCGTCCGTTCCCCCCCATTGCCGCGCCACATGGCGAAACTCCTGACGCAGGTCCGCGAGCGTCTGTGCCTTCTCGGCAAGCCGCCATGCTGCCGGTCGGCGGCTTGCATAGATGGCCGCGAGCCGCCTGCGGGTTGCCAGCAAAAGCGCCCGCACAACCCGCGCATGGGCCTGCCGCCGGCGGTAGCGCTGCATCCAGGCCGCGTTGCCGCTCGCGGCGACCAGGCGGGCGACGCCGATGTCGGCGACGGTGTCGGCGAATGATTCGTCGAAGGTGGTCGCGCCCGGCACGTAGAGGAGATCATGGGCGAGTTCGTGGAAGATGATGTGCGCCACGACCGTGCGCGGGTAGCCGATGAAGGTATTCAGGAGAGGGTCCGGCAGATAGCCCAAAGTTGCGTAGGCCGGGATACCCGCCACATAGACGTCATAACCCCGGCGGGCAAGCCGCCGTCCATAGTGCCGCGCGGCCGCCTGGCTAAAGTAGCCACGGTAGGCCACACAGCCCGCGATGGGAAAGCACCAGCGCCGCAGACGCAAGGACAACGGACGCGCCGCGAACACATTCCAGACGACGTAGGGACGGCGCAAGTTGGCATAGCTTTGATAGTCGCCCTGCAAAGGCAGGTGCAGGTTCTTTCGCGCAAATGCGAGCACGCCGTGCACAAACCGCAACCGCGCGCGCAGTGCGGATGCCGTGTGCCGGTCCATCATGACCCGCGTGACCGGCCGGGCGCGCGCCAGGATGGCCATCTGGCCGCCGACGGCCTGGCCATAATAGGACAGGCTGCTGCAGCCACCGAGAGCCGCGCTGCCGGCGAGAAGCAGCGCGCGCGCAAAATCATTACAATGGCGCATTGACACAATCCCTGGGACGCCAATGGAGATCTATCTCGTCGGCGGTGCGGTCCGTGACGAACTGCTGGGCCGCCCCGTGATCGACCGCGATTATGTGGTGGTGGGCGCCACACCGCAAGAGATGCTTGCGCGGGGATTCCGGCAGGTTGGCGCCGATTTCCCGGTTTTCCTGCACCCCGAGACCCACTGTGAGTATGCGTTGGCGCGCACCGAGCGCAAGGTCGCGCCTGGTTATCGCGGTTTTGTGGTGCATGCCGATCCGACGGTGCGACTGGAAGATGATCTCGCGCGGCGCGATCTCACCATCAATGCCATGGCGCGCGCCGCCGACGGAACGCTCATCGACCCTTACGGCGGACTCCCTGATCTGCAGGCCGGCATTCTGCGCCACGTAAGCCCGGCATTCAGCGAGGATCCGGTGCGCATCCTGCGTGTTGCCCGTTTCGCGGCGCGTTTTGGTTTTCGTGTCGCCCCCTCGACTGCCGCGCTCATGCGCGGCATGGTCGAGGCGGGCGAGGCCGATCATCTCGTTGCCGAACGGGTTTTTGCCGAATTCGAGCGCGCGCTTGCTGAACCCCACCCGGAGCTCTTCCTCGACGTCCTGCGGCAGACAGGCGCCTTGCGCGTCCAATTTCCGGAGATCGATCGCCTGTTTGGCGTGCCGCAGGTGGCGCGCTACCATCCGGAGATCGATACGGGCGAACACACCCGGCTTGCCTTGATGGCCGCATGCGCATTGTCGCCTAAGCCGCGGGTGCGTTTTGCGGCATTCGTGCATGATGTCGGGAAGGCCTTGACCCCACGCGCAGAATGGCCTTCGCACCGGCGCCACGAAGTGCGCGGGGTGAGGGTGGTCATGGAACTGTGCGACCGGTTGCGGGCGCCCGGCGAGTGGCGGGCGGTGGCGGTGGCGGTGACCCGCTACCATCTCACCGTCCATCGGGCGCTCGAACTGAAGCCGCTCACGGTCGTGCGCCTGATCGAGGCGCTTGACGCCACGCGCCGCCCCGAGCGCTGGGAGGAATTCCTGCTTGCCTGCATGGCCGATGCGCGGGGGCGCCTCGGGCGCGCGCAGAGGGCCTATCCGCAGGCGGACTTCCTGCGCGCAGCCCAACGGGCCTGCGCGGCGGTGTCCGGGGCGGTGTTCGCGCGTGCAGGATTGCGCGGCGAAGCGATCGCCCGTAGCGTGCGGCAGGCCCGCGTGATGGCGGTTGCCGCCTTGACGCGGCCGCCGCCGGCTGAGGATGCTGTGGTCTAAAGTCCTGCCGGCGCCGCGATGTGTGCTTTTTGTCAGAGAGGATGTCATGAGAAGCCTGATTGATCGCCTGCGCGGCGTCGAGCGCGACATTGTGCAACCGCCGGAAGGACGCAGTCCCTACTACGAAGCACAGGGCAACGAGATCGCGGTCTTCGAGGCGGCCTGGCGCAAACGGCTGCCCGTGATGCTGAAAGGGCCGACGGGCTGCGGGAAGACCCGGTTCCTCGAATACATGGCCCACCGCCTGGGACGTCCGCTGGTCTCGGTATCGTGCCACGAAGACCTGACGAGCGCCGATCTCATCGGCCGGTTTCTGCTCGAGGGCGAATCCACGGTCTGGCAGGATGGCCCGCTTACGCGGGCCGTGAAGGCCGGCGCCATCTGCTACCTGGACGAGATCGTCGAGGCCCGCACCGATTCGACGGTCATCATTCATCCACTTACGGATCACCGGCGGCGACTGCCGCTCGAGAAACGCGGCATGGAGATCGAGGCGCACGAGGATTTCCTGCTCGTCATTTCCTACAACCCGGGCTATCAGACGGTACTGAAGGATCTCAAGCCCTCGACCAAGCAACGCTTCGTCGCCATCAGTTTCCAGTACCCGGGCGCCGAGACCGAAGCCCGCATCGTGCGCACGGAAGTGGAAGGGCTGGACGGTGATGTAGCGCGCCGCCTGGTCGCGATCGCGGGACAGGCACGCGCCCTGAAAGACCACGGCCTGGACGAGGCGAGTTCGACGCGTTCCCTCGTCTATGCCGGTTCGCTCATCGCCGCGGGTCTGGCGCCTGTCGAGGCGGGGGAAGCTGCACTCGTAAGCCCCATTACCGATGATCTCGATCTCGCGCAGGCGCTGCGGGAGATCATCAAGGCCCATTTCGGCGCATGACGGACGCCCCCGGGCTTACGGTAGCCCAAGTGCTGGCCGAGCTCGACGAGTTGAGCTTCGTGGCCAGCCGTGACATGAAGGCGGCGATGACCGCCATCGAGCCGTTCGGCCCGCAAGGTCTCGCGGACTGGGCGCTTGCGGGCCGCGACCTCTTTTTGTTCGATCGCGACGCCGGTAAGGCGTTCTGGCGCGCAAGTGCCAGGCTTGCCGGAGTGACCGGGGGGGCCGGCGGATGGGTAGGGCAGGCCCGCGCATTCATCTCCTTTCGAGGGTCATGGAAGGCGTTGACCGCCTACCTTGCACAGTTTGCGGAAGCTCATGCCGTGTTTGGCGCAGACGGCGTCCTCGAGTGGGGGGCGGTGGGCCTTGCGTTCGCCCGCACCCACCTGGAAAGCGCCGAGATCTACTTTTCGCTCCCACCCGCGCGGCTCGCTGGCGGCCGCGGGCTCGCTGGCCTGCACGAACTCATCACGCCGATCAACGAGCTCGTCTGCGCGCGCGGCCTGCCCGCGGGCCTTGCGTTGCCGGGCGCGCTCGATGTGCGCGATGCGTTCGGGGCGGCGGCCGTAGCGCCGTGGGCGAAGCGTGGGGCAGACATTTTGCGCGCCGGGCGTCTGCGCGGTGAAGCATTTTTCAGGCTGGAAGGGCAAGACAGCGAGGAGGCCCTGCTTCAAGAGTCACCGGGATTCCGCAGTCACGAGCACGAGCGGTTCCTGGGTCTTGTCGCGCAGGCGGTGTTCGGTGCAAGCCCTCCTCTGCGGTCCCTTGGCGTGCGCATCGGCAAGCGGCCCTTCATCGAAACGGATGGCCAGTCGCTTTTCATGCCGGCGGCCTTTCCCGATGGAGAAGAGGCGCTGGCAGCGTTCCTGCATCACACCGGGCACCTCGCCTTTGGCAGTTATGACGCAAAGCAGCTCGATGCCCTCTTTTCCGAAATGGGGATGGCGCACCCGCCTCTCGACGCCGATCAGAGGATCACCTGGCGGCCGCTCTTTGCCGCCTTTGGCGACGACATGCCGCGCTTCCAGCTGCTCTTTGACCTGTTCGAGGATTTTCGCATCGATGCCCGCATCCAGGCCCGCCTGCCGAATCATGTGCCGCGCCTGCTGGCGTTGGCGCAAGTGGTCCCCGACGGTGCGGTGCGGCCTTATTTCGAGGCCGCGGTCGCGAGCCTCGAGATGCTCGTCGGCCGCCGTCCGCTCGTGGAGCCCTGGTCGCTGCTTGCCGGCGAGGCCGCCGACATCCTGACCGCGTTTCGTCTGGCGCGCGCGTGGTACGCGGCCTCCGGCTGGCCGGCCGTGACGCTTGCGGATCGGCAGGCCGCCTATCTGCCGGGACGCTCGCCGAACAGCCAGCGGCCGGTGTATCCGCGCAAGGATCCGTTCGGCGCAGAGCCACCGGAGCCGGAGGCGAACGAAGGCGGTCCGGCCGCCGAGGCCGCTGCCCGGGCCGAGCGCGAGGCCACAGGCGGACAGGATCCGGATCTCGAAATTCCGCCCGAAGACACGAGCGGCTCGGGTGGCCGCGTCGGTGTGGGCCGGCCGCAACCCGCGAGCCGTTCGCAGAGGCGTCCGGCAAAGAGGGCGGAGCAGGCCACCGGTACCGCCTACCCTGAATGGGATTACCGGGAAAAGGCCTATCGCCGGGATTGGGCGCATGTGCAGGAGCGTGCGCTTACCGAAACCGATGCGGCCTGCGCGCAGGGCCTCTTGGCGCAGAACGCAGGGCTTTTGCGGCGGTTGCGCCGTGCCATTCAGGCGGAAAAGCCCCAACGGCTGACGCCGCTGCGCCGTCAGCTCGAGGGCGGGGAACTCGACCTCGATGCCGCCGTGGACTACGTGACCGAGCGGCGCACCGGCATGTCGCCACCGGCCAAGATATACCGCGAGCGCCGCCTGCTCGCCCGCGACACCGGGGTACTGCTGCTTGCCGATCTTTCCACCTCGATCATGCAACGGGCGGCCGACGGCAATGGCCAGGTAGTCGATCGCCTGAAGGCGGCCTTGCTGCTCTTTGCCGTCACCCTGGAGGAGATCGGCGATCCGTACGCCATTGCCGGCTTCGCGTCCAAGTACCGCGATGCGGTAAGTTTCTATCCGATAAAATCCTTCGGCGAGCGCCTGACGGCCCATCAGCGCGCCGTCCTCGGCGGCCTGTCCGGCCGGCTTGCCACCCGCATGGGCGCCGCCATCCGGCACGCCGCAGCGCAGCTTGCACAGGCCGGCACAAGCCGCCGGCTTCTTCTCATTCTGTCAGATGGACGCCCGGCTGATTACGATGACGGCGGTGACGGGCGCTATCTGCACGAAGATACGCATATGGCCATCAAGGAAGCGGCCGATCGCGGCATCCATGCCTTCTGCGTGACGCTCGATCCCGGTGGCGGCGCCTATCTCGAGCGCATCTTCGGGCGCGGTCATTACGTCGTGATCGACAAACTAAACGAACTTCCCGAGCGGCTACCCCAGATCTATCTGCGGCTGCGCGGCGCCTAGGAATCAGCGCCGGCCGAGCGCTGCGCGCCGGTCCAGCAGATGGAAACCCGCAAGCGGCCGGGTCTCTCCGCGCGTGAGCGCCATCACCTTGAAAAGTTCGCCCATTTCATGCGGCAGCGTAAGCCGCTTGATGGCCGCCACGTCCTCCCTGTGTGCGCGGTCGAAGTCGAGCGTGCGCGGAGCGATGCCAAGCGACAGCAGAAACCCCGCCTGGCTCGTATAGCCGGCAAGGGCGAGTCCGGCGGCGCGTCCGGCATCGGCCATCGCCGTGAAATCCACGTGCACAGTGATGTCCTGCAGGCCCGGCAGGATCAGGGGATCGCTGTGGGCATGATGCCGGAAATGGCACATCAGCGTGCCGTCCGCCCGCTGGGGGTGGTAGTACTCGGTCGCAGGAAAGCCGTAATCGACGAGCAGCAAAAGGCCGCCTTCGCACACATGGCTTGCCGCATCAGCCACCCACCGGCGGGCGTTCCATGAAATCTCGGATGTGTAACCCTCGGGCCAGCCGGCGGTCGCGAGATCATCGGTAAGTCGTGCATCGGCGGCTCCCACGCGCCAGCCCAGGCCCTCATCGTCGGCACCCACGGACAGCGGGTGCGCCTGTCCGCCATGGACCCGAAAGCGCTCTGCCGGAAGGGCGTCCAGCAGTTCGTTGGCGACGATCACGGAGGCCGTGACCGCAGGCCACGTGTCGGTAACGAGGATGCGGCCGGCAAGGTCCGGGAGCTCGCGACCGATGAGTGTGCGGGCTTCCTCCCGGCGCCGCGCGCTGCGCTCGATCAGCACATACCGGGAAGGCAGGGCCTCCAGGGATTCCAGTGTCCGCAGCATGTCGACGGCCAGGCGGCCCGTGCCGCCGCCCGCTTCCACGAGGACACCGGGCGTCTCCCGAAGGATCTGCGCGCACTGACGGGCCACGCACTGCCCAAAGAGCGGTGACAGGGTCGGTGCCGTGACGAAGTCGCCGTGGCCGCCGAACACGGTCTCGTGCGCATAATAGCCAATCTGCGGGTCATAGAGCGCCATGTCCATGAACTCCGCGAAGGGCATGGCGCCCCCTGTGCGCAAGAGGCGCTCACGCAGGATCTGCACATGACGGGCGAGCGTCTCCTGCTGGTTGGGGGCGAGGGCGGCCCACGGGGGCGTGGCGGTTTCTGGCATATAGAGTTTCGCGGATTCAACGGCTATTGTGGTCCTATTCTGACACAGGGGGATGTCCGGGATGCAGGGGGTTCAAAAAGTCGCGCTGGTGACCGGGGCTGCGCATCGTCTGGGCGCGGCCACTGCCCGGCTCCTGCACGCGCGCGGGCTTTCCGTGGCAATCCATTACAGCCGCTCGCATGGACGGGCGCTCGCCCTGCAAAATGCGCTCGAGCAAGACCGCCGGGGTTCCGTGGCCCTCGTCGCCGCCGACCTGCTCGATCCGGATGCGCCATCGCGCATGATCGAACAAGTGATCGCGGCCTTCGGGCGGCTGGATGCGGTGGTCAACAACGCATCGAGCTTTTATCCAACCCCCATGGCGGAGGCCTCGCTTGCGCAATGGGACGACCTGATGACGACCAACCTGCGGGCGCCCTTTTTTATCGCCAAAGCTGCGGCCGGTGAGTTGAAGCGCCACCAGGGCGCCATTGTCAACATCATCGATATCCATAGCGAGCGGCCACTCAAGGGCTATCCCATCTACAGCGCGGCCAAGGCCGGGCTTGCCATGCTGACGAAGGCGCTTGCCCGCGAGCTCGCCCCCCATGTGCGCGTCAACGGCGTGTCGCCCGGGACCATTCTGTGGCCGGAGCGCGAGATCGGGGAGCCCATCAAGGCGGAGATCCTGAGCCGCGTGCCGCAGAAACGGATTGGCGCGCCCGCGGATATCGCCTCGGCGGTGACCTATCTGCTGCTCGATGCCCACTATGTGACCGGCCAGATACTGGCGGTCGATGGCGGCCGCTCCGTCGTCCTCTGAGCGGTTTCCTTCAGGAAGGCGGCGCGGGTTGCTGGCGCTCAATGATGACGCCCACCGCGGCGGCGCCGTTGATGGCGCCCTGCTTGTTGATCTTGAGGCGCAGCCAGCGTACCGGAAATTCGGTCAGCACGAGGGTGGCAATCCGTTCCGCGAGTGTTTCCACGAGCTTGAACGGCGTCTCTTCCACAAAGGCCGCGATCCGCTTGGCGACTGTCTTGTAATTGACGGTGTCATCGATGTGGTCGTGAAGGGCGGCCTGCCGGATGTCGACACCGAGGTCGAGGTCGAGCAGTACCGTCTGGCGCGTGTGGCGTTCCCACTCCCAGATGCCGATGATGCAATTCAGTTTCAGATCGTGTAAATACACGATATCCAACCTGTCTGGGGGAATGCCGTTCTGCATATGTCGCTTCTGGCCTTTGTTTTGCCGGTTCTCGCCTACCTCATGGGGTCGGTGTCGACGGCCGTCCTCGTAAGCCGCGCCCTCGGCCTTCCCGATCCGCGCGCCACCGGTTCCCGCAATCCGGGCGCCACCAACGTGCTGCGCATCGGCGGCAAGAAGGCCGCCATTATCACCCTATTGGGCGACGTGCTCAAAGGTGTTTTGCCGGTTGTCCTGGCACGCGGACTGGGGGCCGGGCCCGTCGTGATTGCCATTGTTGCCGTCTGCGCCTTCGCCGGCCATCTCTTCCCCGTGTTTTTTGGGTTCCGGGGCGGCAAGGGAGTGGCTACGGCGCTCGGCGTCTTGCTTGGCATCAGTCCTGTCGGGGGACTCGCCCTGCTTGGCGTCTGGCTGTTCGTCGCGATCGTCTTCCGCTACTCGTCACTTTCTGCGTTGACCGCGGCGATTGCCGCGCCCTTTCTGGTCGTGCTCGCGGTCCCGGCGTCGCGCGTGCCCTATGGACTGGCCACGCTTGTGATGAGTGCGCTTTTGCTCTGGCGGCATCGGAGCAATATCCGCAATCTCCTGAACGGTACCGAAACGAAGATCGGCGCTAAGGCGGACTGAGCTCGGCAAGCGGCCAGCGGGCGTGTACACCGAGCTGTCCTGAGTCGGGGGCGCCCGCGGCAAGCCGGAGGCTGCCGGCGTAGGCGATCATCGCCCCGTTGTCGGTGCAGAATTCGGCGCGCGGATAGTAGGCGCGCGCGCCCAGGGCCGCCAGGGCGCCATTTAGCCGCTCGCGGAGCCGCTGGTTGGCGCCGACGCCGCCTGCCACCACGAGCTGCCTGTGACCGGTGATGCGCAGTGCCCGCTCGCATTTGGTCACCAGGGTGTCGACCACCGCCTCCTGAAAGGCATGGGCGATGTCGGCCTGCCGGGCAGGAGTGAGCGGCTCCTCACCGATCAGGCGCAGCACGGCAGTCTTCAGGCCGCTGAAGCTGAATTCGAGCCCGGGCCGGTCCGTGAGCGGGCGGGGCAGCATGATCCCGCAGTCGCGGCCCTCGGCCGCCTTGCGGGCCACCGCCGGTCCGCCCGGATAGCCAAGTCCCAGGGCCTTGGCGGTTTTGTCGAAGGCCTCGCCGGCGGCGTCATCGCGGGATTCGCCGAGTATACGGTAGCGGCCGACGCCGGCGACGTCCGCAAGGAGGGTGTGGCCGCCGGATACCACGAGCGCAAGGAACGGGAAAGCGGGCGCATCGGCCTCCAGATAGGGGGCGAGCAAATGACCCTCGAGGTGATGGATGCCCAGCGCCGGGATACCGAGGGCGAAGGCAAAGGCGCGCGCAAACGAGGCGCCGACCAGGAGCGCTCCGGCAAGGCCGGGACCGGCCGTGTACGCGATGCCGTCGAGGCCGTGCGGGTCAAGGCTGGCCCGGGAGAGGACGTCGCGGACGAGCGGCGCGAGCTTCTGGATGTGGTCGCGTGAGGCCAGTTCGGGTACTACCCCGCCAAAAGCCCCGTGGCCGAGTTGGCTGTAGAGGACATGTGCGCGCAGCCCGGTCGCGCTGTCGTAGACGGCTACACCGGTGTCGTCGCAGGAGGTTTCGATGCCAAGGATCCGCACGCCGTGATTGTCCCGGTCTTTTGGGGGTCCCGCAATGGGGCAGGATGTACAAACGGGGCGCCATACTCTACAATCGCCCGTTTCCGGTGTTTCTTTTAACCAAAATTCGAGGTGTATAGCGTCTATGCCATCTGTGCGGGTCAAGGAGCACGAACCCTTCGAGGTCGCTCTTCGGCGTTTTCGCCGGTCGTGTGAGAAGGCGGGGGTGTTTGCGGAAGTGCGCCGGCGGGAGTTCTACGAAAAGCCCACGGCGGTACGCAAGCGCAAGGCGGCCGCCGCCCGCAAGCGCGAGCTGAAGAAAATCGCGCGGGTTGCGATGCGCACCAGCCGGCCCTTCTAGGGTTCGGTCATGAGCCTCAAGCAGCAGATCGCCGACGACATGAAGGCGGCCATGCGCATGCGGGATGCGCCGCGGCTTGAGGCCATACGCCTGTTGCGCGCCGCCATCCAGCGGCGCGAGGTCGACGACCGGGTCGAGCTGGATGATGCGGGCGTGTTGCAGGCGATCGACAAGCTGGTGCGGCAGGGCCAGGAGTCGATTGCACAATTCGAAGGGGCAGGGCGGACGGACCTGGTGGCCAAGGAGCAGGCATCCTTGGCGGTTTTCACGAGCTATTTGCCAACCCCTCTTACGGCCGCAGAGGTCGATGTCCTGATCGAGGCGGCCATTCGCGACACACAGGCGGCGTCGATCAAAGACATGGGCAAGGTGGTGGGTTACCTGAAGCCCAAGCTGCAGGGCCGCGCCGACATGGCGGCCGTGAGCGGCCGCGTCAAGGAACGTCTCGCGTAACGCGCAGGCCTTCGGTCCCGGCATAACGGGGGGGCAGTATGGCGGGTCGGATACCTTCGCCCTTCATCGATGCGGTGCTTACGCGCACAGACATCGTCGAACTCATTGGTACGCGCGTGCCCTTGCGCAAGGCCGGCAAGGATTACAAGGCCTGTTGTCCCTTCCACGAAGAACGCACACCTTCCTTTACGGTAAGCGCAGACAAGCAGTTCTATCACTGCTTCGGGTGTGGCGTGCACGGCACGGCCATCACCTTCCTGATGGAGTACGAGCGCCTGAGTTTTGTGGAGGCGGTGACCGAGCTTGCGCGCCGCGGCGGTCTGGAGATGCCGGCCGAGGGTGCGCCGGTGCGGCCTGCAGGCCCCGATCTGCGGCCGGTGCTGGCCGAGGCCAGCCGGTATTTCCAGGAGGCCTTGCGTCACCATGCCGCCGCCGGCCGTGCCCATGACTATCTCAAAGGGCGCGGCGTGACGGGCGCCATCGCCAAGATCTTCCACCTGGGCTATGCGCCCGGGGCATGGGACGGGCTGATCGGTGCGCTCTCCCAGTATGACGCCAAGACCCTTGAACGGGCAGGCCTTGTCATCGCCCGGGAGCAGGGCGGTCATTACGACCGTTTCCGGGACCGCATCATGTTTCCGATCGAGGATCTCCAGGGCCGGGTCATAGGCTTCGGTGGCCGGATACTGGACAAGGGCGAACCCAAGTACCTGAACTCGCCCGAGACGGCCCTTTTTCACAAGGGGCGCGAACTCTACGGGCTGCCGCAGGCGGTCAAGGCGATCGAGACAGAACGCCGGGCGGTGGTCGTCGAGGGTTATATGGACGTGATCGCCCTGGCTCAGCACGGCATAGCCAACGCGGTGGCGACCCTGGGGACCGCCACGACCCGCGAGCATCTGGAGCGGCTCTTCCGTCTTGCGCCCGAGGTGGTGTTTTGTTTCGACGGTGACCGTGCCGGGCGTGATGCCGCCTGGCGGGCACTCGAGCAGGTACTTGCGGTTTTGCGCGACGGGCGCCAGGTCACCTTCCTCTTTCTGCCGGAGGGCGAGGATCCGGATACCCTCGTCCGGCACGAGGGCGCGGAGGGGTTTCAGCGGCGGTTGCGGCGGGCCATTGAGCTGCCGCAATTCTTCTTCGAGAGCCTGGCGCGCCAAGTCGATCTGACGCGGGATGATGGCCGTGCCCGCCTCTTTGAACTCGCCAAGCCCTTGCTGTCCAAAGTCGCGCAGGGTGCCCTGCACGAGATCATGATGGCGCGGCTCGCAGAGCTTACGGGACTTGCCACGGACCGTGTGCGAGCGCTGACACCTGCGCCTGCGCCGCCCAAACCGGTTCGCGCACCGCAGGCCGCCTTCTCTCCGAAAGGCTCTCCATCTTTAGTCCGCCAGGCGATTGCCTTGCTTTTGCAGGCGCCCGCCCTCATTGGAGAGATAGGTGAACTGCCAACGCTCGAGCGGCCGGGCATGGATGTCCTGATGGCGGTGGCGGCCGTCCTGCGGGATGCGCCAGGGCTTTCGACGGCAGCTGTCGTCGAGCGGTTTGGCGGCAGCCCGCATTACCAGGTGCTGTCGCGTCTTGCTGCCTGGGAGTACCCGGCGCTCGTTGCCGACCAGGCGCTCGAATTGCGGGCCATCATGGGCCGCCTGTCGGAGCAGGCCCAGCGGGAGATCGCGCAAAAGCGCTATAAGGATTTGATACGGAAAGGCAATTTGTCCGAGAGCGAACAGGAGGAGCTGGCCCGTCTGGCCGCTCATCGGCGGACGGACGCAGCCGATGCTTCCTGAATGAATGGGAAGCGTGCGCCGCGGTCATAGTATATACTTAACAATTACTTCGGGCTCGACCCCCTCAAAGGTTGACTTAATGGATCAGGAAACGCAACGACTTCAGCTGAAGAAGCTCATCATCCAAGGCAAGGAACAGGGCTTTCTGACCTATCGGGACATCAACGACCACCTCCCCGAGGATGTGCATGATGCCGATCAGATCGAGACCGTGATCAACATGATCAATGACATGGGGATCGAGGTCTACGATCAGGCGCCGGATCCCGACACCTTGCTCATGAAGACCGATCCGGTGACTCCCGATGACGAAGAGGTCGTCGAAGAGGCCGAGCAGGTGCTCGCATCGGCGGTCGAGGGTGAATTCGGACGCACGACTGATCCCGTGCGCATGTACATGCGCGAGATGGGTACTGTCGAGCTGTTGACCCGCGAAGGCGAGATCGATCTGGCCAAGCGGATCGAGGACGGCATCCGGCAGAGCACGGAAGCGATCGCGACGTGCCCGGCGACGATTGCCGAAGTCTTGCGCATGATGGAACTGGTCGAGCAGGAACAGATGCGCCTGGGCGAACTCGTCGTGGATTTTGTTGATGCCAAGGGCGCCGGGGAGCCGCCGGAGGAAATGGTTCCGGAAGTCGCCGCCGCAGTGGGCGACGACGAAGACGAGGACGAAGGGGGCAGTGTCGACGCGGAAGAGGAATCAGGTCCCGACCGTGAAGAGGCGCTTGCGCGATTTGCACGTATCGGCAAGCACTATGCGGCCATGATCAAGGCCATCGAAAAGAAAGGCTTCAAGAGCCCCGACGTCAAGAAGATCCAGGAGAGGCTCGCTGCTGAATTCATGGAGATCAAGTTCGTCTCCAAGCAGATCAATCGCCTGGTCGAGCAGGTGCGGGCGCTCGTAGAAGAGGCGCGCGAACAGGAAAAGGTCATCATGGATGTGTGTGTGGGCAAGGCCCGCATGCCGCGCAAGGCCTTTTTGAAGGGTTTCCCGGGCAACGAGACCAACATCCGCTGGATCAAGAAGATCGGCAAGGGCCTCGAAGGCAATGCCGACGCGATCGAGCGTCATCTGGAAGCCATTACCCAGTCCCAGGAGAAGCTGGCGAACATCGAGATCCGCGCTGGCCTGCCCGTTGCCGACTTGAAGGAAGTGAACCGGCGTATGTCGATCGGTGAGGCCAAGGCCCGTCGTGCGAAAAAGGAAATGGTCGAGGCCAACCTGCGGCTTGTGATCTCGATCGCGAAGAAGTACACCAATCGCGGGCTGCAATTCCTCGACCTGATCCAGGAAGGCAACATCGGTCTCATGAAGGCGGTCGACAAGTTCGAATACCGCCGGGGCTACAAATTCTCCACCTACGCGACCTGGTGGATCCGGCAGGCGATCACGCGTTCGATCGCCGACCAGGCCCGAACCATCCGCATCCCGGTGCACATGATCGAAACCATCAACAAGCTCAACCGCATTTCGCGGCAGATGCTGCAGGAGATGGGGCGCGAGGCGACACCAGAAGAGCTGGCTGTCCGCATGGATATGCCGGAAGACAAGGTTCGCAAGGTCCTGAAGATCGCCAAGGAACCGATCTCGATGGAAACGCCCATCGGGGATGACGAGGATTCGCATCTGGGTGATTTCGTTGAGGATACGAGCATCATGGCGCCGACGGATGCCGCCACCGTGGCCGGCCTGAAGACCGCCACGCTCGATATTCTGGAGACGCTTACGCCGCGTGAGGCAAAGGTTCTGCGCATGCGTTTTGGTATCGGCATGAATACCGACCACACCCTGGAGGAGGTCGGCAAGCAGTTCGATGTGACGCGCGAGCGCATCCGGCAGATCGAGGCGAAGGCCCTGCGCAAGCTGCGTCACCCGAGCCGCTCGGAGCATCTGCGCAGTTTCCTCGATATGTAAGGTCCGCTGGGCCTGTAGCTCAGCCGGTTAGAGCAGGGGACTCATAATCCCTTGGTCCTAGGTTCGAATCCTAGCGGGCCCACCATATAAACCAAACAGTGAGCCCAACCCTTGCGGTTGGGCTTTTCTGTACACGCGTTCAATGGCTGATGAAAAGCGCACCTGTGGGAAGCTTGGCCACAACGTCCCCGATTTTTCCGCTCGAGGGTCTCTCGAGGATGAGCGGGGCCACAAAGCTCGTATCGAGGTAAAACATCAAAGGTCTTCGTCACGCATTTCGCACAGCAACCCGGCGCTGGATTTCCGCCAACGCGGTATCTCAAGACGTAACGGCGCCCGCGCACACGGTCATCTTTGTGGGTTGGGCACGAGGGTAATGGAGAGCGTGCAGCCAACGGCTTCCGCGTACCTTTTCAGGGACGCCACGGAGGGTGTGTGCTGCGTTCCGCCTTCCAGCCGCGAGATGGCGCTTTTGGTGGTCCCCATGCGATCGGCTACCGCCTCTTGCGTGAGGCCGGCGCGAATCCGGGCCGCCAACAGAGTATGCGCAAGGGAATACTCCGTTTCCAGCGCCTCGTAGGCTTCCCGGAACCCCTTGCGTTTCGCGGCCTTTTCCAGAAATCGCTTGTGGTCGTGCGCGACCGGTTCATGCTTCAGCTTAGCCATTTTGCGTTACCTCTTTCATCCGGTCACGGGCCTTCTTGAGGTCCTGGTCGGGTGTCTTCCGGGTTTTCTTAATAAATGCGTGCAGCACGATCACGCGCCGCCCCGTCAAAAAGCAGTAAAGTGCGCGGCCGGTCCCGGATCGCCCCCGTGGGCGCAACTCAAAGAGTCCACCGCCCATGGCGCGCGAATGCGGCAAGCGCAGGTCAGGGCCATATTCAACCAGCAGTTCAACGAGCCGCGCATAATCCGCGAGCACATCCCCTGGCCACGCCTCGATGACGGCCTGTACCCTCGCGTGAAAGTAGTGAAGGGAATAGGCCATGCGGAAAAGGTTAGCAAAAACGCGAACTCCCGGCAAGGCCCCGTTGTCCCCGCCCGCAAGCGGCGGCCCGCGTGTATTTCAGCAGCCACCAGTCTGAAGTATGCCCCGCCGCCCACGGCGAGGTTTGAACTGCCGATTCGTTAATCGCGTGTTTGTGCTCGGTAGTGCACATTTCGGGCATGTCTCGCAGGATGGTCCGCATCCACGAAGGCGCCGAGCTCCTGGACGCCGCGCCGTAAACGCAGGGGCGCGGGGAGCGCGAAGGAAAGCTCATTCCCGGCGAGTGCGCCTGGCGACCGTCAGTCCTACAACCTGGCGCGGCGGCGTCCGGGCAATTCCATGCACCGGAAGCTGCGTTGCACCATCGCCTATGCCCGTGTCTCCAGTCACGACCAGAGAAAAGTGCTGGACGTACTCCTTGGCCGGTTCATAAGCTGAAACGCCCGGTGTCAGCGCCTGATAAGGAATCAACCACCAGCTCGTCAGACTGGGCAATCACCGAAAGCGCGCTGGCCTGCGCTAGGCTGCCCATTCTGACCTCGCGGGCCATCAGACTGGCCAACTCGACACGCGTCCAATGGCTGATGAAAAGCGCGCCCGTGGGAGGCTTGGCCACAACGTCCCCGATTTTTCCGCTCAAGGGTTTCTCGAGGATGAGCGGGGCCACAAAGCTCGTATCGAGGTAAAACATCAAAGGTCTTCGTCACGCATTTCGCACAGCAACCCGGCGCTGGATTTCCGCCAACGCGGTATCCGGCTACGAAATTGCGTGAGCGATTTCACGGGTCGCCTGGGTTTCAAAATGGGCGAGATATGGGCCACTGGCGGTCTACGGCGCGTGATGATGGTTTCCTTTCCCGTCCCGGCCTGAAGAAGAAGGTGGCTCAGGTGGGCTTTCGCTTCCGCCAACGTCACGGTGACCATACTCTCTCCAGTTGGTCATGTGATTGGTCATGTTTCACCAAAAATCCTTAAGGTGCTGGCGGTGAACGTAAATCGCGCCGATATGGCAGACATCCGCGCCCCGTATCGGCCCTGCCCGAAAACGGAAACGCTACCCGAGGGTGCGCGGCAAGGCTCACGCGATGCCGGAGCCGGCTGCCCGTTGCAGACAGGCCGGCAAATGCGCATGGATCGCGGAGCGCAGCGCATCGATGGCCTGCGGGCGCGGGAAGTGTTCACGCCAGGCCAGCACGACACGCCGTTTCGGCTGCGGCGGCGCAAAAGGCCGCAATGCCACCAGTGTGTCCGCGCCCTCCTGCCGGCCCGCCGAACACGGCAAGACAGTAATGCCGACACCGCTTGCAACCATATAACGGATCGTCTCGAGAGAGCCGCCCTCGAGAGTCTTCTGCCATTCACCGGGTTCTGCCCTTGCGGGCGTACTGCAGACCTTCAGTACCTGATCACGAAAACAGTTGCCCGCACCGAGCACCAAGGTCGTCTCTTCGGCAAGTTGTGCTGCCGCGATCTCGGTGCGCGCAGTCCACGGATGGGCCGGAGGCAAGGCGACAAGGAAAGGTTCATCGTAGAGCGGCGCGATGGAGAACCCGGTCTGCGCAAAGGGCTCGGACACGATGATGGCATCGAGATCGCCCTGGCGCAGGCGTTCGGCGAGCACGCTGGTAAAATTTTCCTCGATGATGAGCGGCATGCGCGGGACCTCGTTTCGCATCGTCATGATGAGCCGCGGGAAGAGGTAGGGTCCTACGGTGTAGATGGCGCCGATGCGCAACGGCGCAGCCAGCGGATCGGACCCGGATTCGGCAAGCGCCTTCAGGCTGCGTGTCTCGTCGAGGATGCGCATGGCCTGGGCGGCGATGCGGGTCCCTATCGGGGTCAAGACCACCTCATTGGGTCTGCGCTCAAACACCGCCACGCCGAGCTCGTCTTCGAGCTTGCGGATGGCAACGCTCAACGTCGGCTGACTGACGAAACACGCTGCCGCGGCCCGGCCAAAATGGCGTTCCTGAGCCAACGCAACGAGGTAACGGAGTTCCGTCAGGGTCATTGACAAAGACTATCATGCTC
Organism: Pseudomonadota bacterium; assembly: GCA_021777535.1. Taxonomy (GTDB): domain Bacteria; phylum Pseudomonadota; class Gammaproteobacteria; order Acidiferrobacterales; family Acidiferrobacteraceae; genus JAJYDN01. The sequence goes on along the minus strand of JAJYDN010000004.1, from coordinate 80,143 downwards.
GTAGGTACAATTCATTGTACCAATTACCGGGCCTTGCGTATTCTGTGTCTCCAGCGGGGCTTGACCCCACAAACATCAAGGAGACATCCATGTTGTCAAATCGCGAAGGACAGAGGGTTCCGAGTGTGGTTTTTCGTACGCGCACCCATAATGCGTGGGCGGACCGGACGAGCGAAGAGATCTTCGGGGGCCGTACGGTGGTGGTGTTCGGCTTGCCCGGCGCCTACACGCCAACCTGCTCGACGAGCCATGTGCCGCGTTTCAATGAACTCGCGCCCGTCTTCAAAGCCAACGGTGTCGACGACATCATCTGCGTGTCCGTCAATGATGCCTTTGTCATGAATGAATGGCAAAAGGACCAGAAGGCGGATCGGCTCACCTTTTTGCCCGATGGCAATGGGGAGTTTACGGCTGCCATGGGTATGCTCGTCGATAAGTCGGATCTCGGCTTCGGGAAGCGTTCCTGGCGGTATTCGATGCTCGTACGCGACGGTGTGATCGACAAGATGTTCATCGAGCCTGAGGTAGCTGGTGATCCCTTTGAGGTCTCGGACGCGGACACGATGTTGCGCTACGTGAATCCCGAGGCCCGCGAGCCCGGATTCGCCTTCGTGTTCACCAAGGCCGGGTGCCCCCACTGTGCGCGCGCCAAGGCCTTGCTCGAACGACATGGCATGTCCTTTGAGGAGGTGGTGGTCGAGCGTGACGTGTCAGGCCGCGCCTTGCGCGCGGTCACAAATCGCACGTCGATGCCGCAGATCTTCATCGACGGCCAGCATGTGGGTGGCGCCGATGATCTCGACCGCTTTTTGAAGGAGCGGCGCTGAGGTGCCGGGCCCGCCGGGGGGGCGTGTTGGGCCCCCGGCAGGCCCTTGGTGTCCGCTCTGGCAGATCTCAGGCGTGCTTTTTGCCCTGGCCGGTGACGAGCAGACGGCCGTACATGCGGAAGGCCTTTGCGTGACCCGGCACCGGACAGAGGTAGTAGTAGGTGCCGGGCCGCTCGATGCGAAAGGTGGTGACCCCGATTGCGTAGCGGGCGGCCCGGAGACGAGGGGACGTAGATGGGGCCAGCAAGCCGGTCTGCGCAATCCGTGCCTTGATGGCGCCGGTGGGCACGACCGGGTAGGGAGGGGGCGTGGCAGTCACCGTCATCCCATGCGACATGCCGGGTCCGTGATCCATATTGAGAAGCGTGACCGTCACCAGGGCGCCGGCGGTAACCGAAAGTGTCGGGTCGGTAAGTCCGCCCGCTTCAAAGGTCATGTCGGGGTGATGCGGCGCGTTGGCCACGACGACGATGCGGATATGTCGCCCCTTGAAGGCCACGGTCGCGTCTGTTCGGTGACCCTCGCGCAGTGAGTGGGCCAACAGGGTGCGCGCCTGGCCCCACGAATGCGTCGGGGCTTTCAGGCCCTGCGGTGGCAGGTGTGCTGGCGCCATGGGCATTGTCATGCGCATGGCGGCGTGTGCCGCAAAAGGAGCAAGAAAGCCGGTCAAGATAAGCAGTGCCAGGGCGCGCATGAAATTCCTCCAGTGATCTGCGCATGATAGGAAGCGCGTCACGGTGGCGTCAACGGGTGGGCCGCGCGGGGATCAGTTGCGCGCCCGCAGGAGATCGGTGATGTCGCTTGCGGGCAGCGGAGGGCCGAACAAAAATCCCTGGGCCACGTCGCACTTGTGGTTGCGGAGAAAAAGAAGCTGATACTCCGTCTCTACACCCTCGGCAATGACATCGAGTGACAGCTCATGCCCAAGCTGGATGATGGCGTTCGTGATGGCGCCGCCGTCACGCTCGCGCGCAAGGTCAGCGACGAAGGACTGGTCGATTTTCAGGGCGCTGATGGGGAAGCGGCGCAGATAACTGAGCGAGGAATAGCCCGTGCCGAAATCATCTATCGCAAGCCGCACACCCATTTCGTCGATGGTGGTCAGCATGTCAATGGTGTTGCGGGCACCCTCCATGAGCACCGATTCGGTCAGTTCGAGTTCGAGCAGATTGGCGCCCTGCGGGTAGGCGGAAAGGACGCTCGATAGCGTGGCAAGCAGCGCCCGGTGGTGAAATTGCCGCCCGGAAATGTTGACGGATACCCGCGTCTCGCCAAGTCCGGCATCCCGCCAGTTGACGACCTGCTGCAGCGCGGTCCGCAGCGCCCATTCGCCCGCGGGAATGATGAGACCCGTCTCCTCGAGAAGCGGCACGAATCCCGATGGCAACACGACGGCACCCGATTCCTGTTGCCAGCGCATGAGCGCCTCGACGCCGATGATTGCCCCCGTGGCGACATCGACCTGCGGCTGATAGAAAAGTGCCAGTTCATCACGTTCGAGGGCGCGCCGTAGCTGCCCTTCGAGCGTCAATTGCTCGAGGGCGCGGGCGTTCATCTCCGTCTTGTAGAACTCATGCGTATTGCCGCCACGCAACTTCGCCTGGTCCAGGGCGCTGCCGGCATTTTTCAAAAGCGACTCCGCGTCGGCGCCGTCATCCGGATAGAGACTGATGCCGATGCTGACCGTCAAAAAGAGTTCGTGGCCCAGGACGATGAACGGGTCGATGACGGCGGCGGCGAGCTGCTCGGCAAAAAGCGCCGCCTCGGCCCGGGTGTTCACGGAGGCAAGCAGGCCTGCAAATTCATCGCCGCCAAGCCGGGCGAGCGTCATGCGGGGACTGGCAAGCTCACGCAGGCGGTTGGCGAACTCCTGCATCACTTCATCGCCCGCAAGGGGTCCGAAGGTGTCATTGATGCGCTGAAACCGGTCGAGATCGAGCGTCATGACGGCGAAGGGATGGCCTGCGTCAATGGCCTCTCCGATGCGCTCGGCAAGCCGCGGCCGGATCGCAAGCCCGGTCAGGGCATCGTGGTCGGCCAGATGGCGCAGCCGCTCCTTGGTGGCCAGGTAGTCTGTGATGTCGCGGCCGGTGGATATGAAATAAGAAATCCCCCCGCTTTCGTCGTGCAAAGGCGATATCGTGGCCTGCTCGTAGTAGATCGTCCCGTTCCTGCGCCGGTTTATGAAGACATTGCGGCTCGTGCGGCCGCTGCGGATCTCGCGCCACACACGGTCATAAAAGCCCGATTCCTGCAGGCCAGAACGCAGCAAGCGGGGCGTATGACCTACTACTTCATCGCGCGCGTATCCGGTCAGTTGCTCGAATGCGCGGTTGACGTAGCGGATGACACCTGCGGTGTCGATCAGAAATACCGAGTCGCCCGCCTGTTCGAGTGCCACCGTGAAGCGGTGCAGCTCCGCCTCGGCCCGCTGGCGGGCGCCGATCTCGGCCACCAATTCTGTCGTGCGCCGGGAATGGAGATCGTGGAGCCGCTTAAGATGGGCGCGCCAGCGTTCCCGTTCGAGCGCGTCGCTGATGCTGTGTGCCGCCGTGCGCAGAAGCTCCGGGCCATGGCCGAACAAGAGTTCGGGGCCGGCCACGAGATTCAGGCAACCGAGGGTCCGGGAGCCGTCAGCGAGACGCAGCGTGATCCAGCAATCGCGCGCTTCGCTGTGCGCCGACAGGATGGCTGGCGGCCGCCGCCGATTGGCAAGGGTCGCCGCATACGGCGCGGGTGAAGGGTCCTGGCGCGGGGTGATACGGTGTCCACGATCGAAGTGCAGGTGTGCGCTGCGCACGTTCGGGAAAGCGCACATGCCCGCTTGCGCCTGCGCTATGACCTGATCGAGTCCCCGCGCATCCGCAAGTGCCGCAATGAGCGTCGGCAGGGCGGACAGCAATGCGGAAGCGGCCGGGGGCCGTCGCATCCGCAGCGGACGCGGGCGCACGGGGCCCCGGAGCGGTCTATGCGTACGCAGGGCAGGTATGCGGTGAATGCCGTCCACGCTTACCGCCGTATGCAGGACTATGTACCCGCGCGCCTTGAGCCACGGCACCAATCTCCGCGCGCAGACCGGTCCGTCGAGGGGCAAAATATACTCGGGAGCCTTGTCCATAAGACCTCTCTAGGACACCCGAGTATAGGGAAGCACATACCGCGCGAGAAGCGCCACGCGGCGTGCGCACAACACCTTTTGTCAGGTGCCAGCCGCCTTTTGTTCCGCCTCTTCGCGAGCGCGGCGGCGCGCGACGCGCCTTTCCAGTGCGTCGGGTTTCTCGGTCAGGAATTTCTCGCCGAACAGTACGTGCTTCAGGAAGCGGAAGCCAAATTGCATCAGCGCCACATCGTCTGTGCGCAATTGCTCCTGCATCGCCGCGTCAATCTCGTAGGCCTCCTGAAAGGAGGGGCTCTGCAGGAATTCGCGCAGGCCGTCGAGGTCGTAGCTTGCGAGGAAAAAGAGCTGCAGGCTGCGATCGGAAGGCTTGCCTACTACCGGACCGCAGGAGCGTTTCTTCAAGACCAGCTGGCGCCATTCGCGATTCAGTTCGTCATAGCTCTCCACGCCCTGCGCCTGCCGGTACTCACGAACCGTCTGTGTCTTGGGCTCGGCATGGCCCTGGCAATGCTCTTCCTTGACGACGAAATAGAAATCCTCATCGACGGGGCTGTCTTTCTTGCGCATCGAGACCACACCGAGGGCGTAGTAGCGGCAGGCCGTCGGCCGGTCGCTGTAGACGCTGCAGCCCTCATCGGTGAGGAAGCTGCACGCGGTCGTTTCATCGCGCGTCTTGAGTTTCAGCCCGGGCACACCCTGCCCGTCCATCTCGAAAGGGACCGTGTAGCGGAAGAGGAATTCGCGCGCAGTGATCCCAAGGCGCGCCTTCAGACGCAGGATATCGTAGGGCGTGAGCTGGATGTCGATGCTCTGGCAGCACTTGTTGAAGCAGGAGACGCCGGGATGACAGGCGAACTGAAAGTCGTTGTCGAGATCCAGTTTGGTTGGCGTGATGGGGTTGGACGGAAGTACGATTTCGGGTTCGTCGCTCATGTCATCCTCGGGCATGCCGCCCTCAGGAAAAAAAGGGGGAAAAAGAAAAGGGGCCCCGAAGGGCCCCCCAATAATACTCCAATTTCGCTTATATAAGGAAGAATTAATGACCGGCGGTCGGCTTCGACACCAGGTCCACGTGAGGCCGCTTGAATACCGTCCACTTCTTGGTCTTGCGGTCATAGGTGGAGTTGACGAAGCACTTCCAGTTCTTCTCGTCGACGATGTTGAAGTCCATCCGGTAGTAGAAGCCCGGGTAGCGGGACTCTTCGCGGAACTGGATGTGCTTCATGTGCGCCTCGGCGGCCAGCACGCGGTGGTAGTTTTCCCACGCACGCAGCAGCTCATGGAGATCCTTGGCGCGCATCTTCAGTGCATCTTCCTTCAGCATCTCGAGCTTCTCTTCGGCAACGCCCAGCATCTTGGCGTTGGTCTGGTACCAGGTCGCCACACCGGCCACATACTCGTCCATGATCTTCTGCAGGCGGAACTGCAGCATCTTCGGCGTGATGTAGTTCGGGTTGACGTCGATCGCCGTGGTGTAGTCCTTGTGCTGCAGGTAGGTCCGCACAGGACGGTAGATCTCTTCGACCAGCTCGCTCACCGGGGTGTCGAGTTCCGGCTTCCAGTCCTTGTTGTCCAGGGCAAACTTGACCATACCCTTGGCGGCGATACGGCCTTCGGCATGCGAGCCCGAGGAGAACTTGTGACCGGAGGCGCCCACGCCGTCACCGGCGGTGAAAAGGCCCTTGACGGTCGTCATGGAGCGGTAGCCCCAGTGCCAGTCGTCCGGCGCACCCAGATCTTCCGGTCCCGACACCCAGATGCCGGAGCAGCCGGAGTGCGAGCCGAGCAGGTAAGGCTCGGTCGGCATGAGCTCGGAAGCTTTTTTCTCCGGCTCGATGTTCTCACCGGCCCACACACCGGCCTGGCCGATGCACATGTCGAGGAAGTCTTCCCAGGCTTCCGCTTCCAGGTGCTTGATTTCCTTCGGCGTCATGGTTTCGGCAAGCTTGGCCAGCGCGGTCGGGGTGTCCATGTAGATCGGACCACGGCCTTCCTTCATTTCGTGGAGCATGAGGTGGTTGCGCAGGCAGCTTGCGGGAACGGCAGCCAGACCGTACGGAGGATACTGCTTCAGCATCTCCTTGTTGCGGTCCATGTAGACTTCACCGAACGCGTTGATCGCCTTGGCCTTGAACAGCAGGAACCAGGCGCCCACCGGGCCGTAACCGTCCTTGAAGCGGGCGGGCACGAAGCGGTTTTCCATCATGGTGAGCTCGGCGCCGGCTTCGGCGGCCATCGCGTAGGTCGAACCGGCATTCCACACCGGATACCAGGCGCGGCCCGTGCCTTCACCGACCGACCGCGGACGGAAGATGTTCACCGCGCCGCCGGCCACCAGCAGGCAGGCCTTGAACTTGTAGACGAACACCTTGTGGTCGCGTACCGAGAAGCCGACCGCGCCAGCGACGCGCTTGGGGTCGTTCTTGTCGTTGACGAGCTTCACGATGAAGACGCGTTCCTGGATGTTGTCCATCCCGAGCGCCTTCTTGGCGGCCTCGGCGACGATCACCTTGTAGGATTCGCCGTTGATCATGATCTGCCACTTGCCGGACCGTACGGGCTTGCCGCCGTCCTTCAGTGACTTGCCTTCGTCGCCCGGCTGCTTCCAGATCGGCAGACCCCATTCCTCGAAGAGGTGCACGGAGTCGTCGACATGGCGGCCCACGTCGTAGGCCAGGTCGTCACGGGTGATGCCCATCAGGTCGTTGGCGACCATGCGGGCGTAATCCGACGGATCCTGTCCGCCGAGATAGGTGTTGATCGCGGACAGACCCTGCGCAACGGCGCCGGAGCGGTCCATGGCGGCCTTGTCCACCAGCTTCACCTTGAGGCCGGTGCCTTCGGTAGAGCGCATGATTTCATACGCGGCACCGCAGGCGGCCATGCCACCGCCGATCAGCAGGATATCGACGGTTTCTTCGATGACTTGTGGATTACCGAATGTGGCTTCTGTTGACATATTTCATCCTTTAGACCCCGGCCCGGGATCTCTCCCCGTCACGGCCGGATAGTTTAGAAAAACCGCCTTACTTCAGCCGGATCAGCTGGCTGCGGTCAGTCGGGTAGGCGACCGCCTCGGTGAAAAGCGCCGTGCCGCCGATGTCGCCGATCTTGGACAGATCCGCCTTCGGCTTGTTGCCGTACGGGTTGATCGAGCCTTCGGCCGTCGTCCGGATGGGGAACTTGAAGCGCTTCATCGTGCCGTTGCGGAACTTGATCGTCCACATGATCGAGTCCGAACCACGCAGCGGCTGCACCGAGCCGCCCAGAGGCACGACGTCGGCGTAGTGGCGCGCTTCGATCGCATTCTGCGGGCAGATCTTCACGCAGGAATAGCACTCCCAGCACTGCTCGGGTTCCTGGTTGAATGCCTTCATGGCGTGACCTGTCTTCGAGCCGTCCTTGTCGAGCAGCATCAGGTCGTGGGGGCAGATGTACATGCAAGCGGTCTTGTCCTGACCCTTGCAGCCATCGCATTTTTCCGTGCGAACAAAAGTTGGCATATCATGACTCCCGTTGTATTGGAACTATGCACCACATAAAAATAACCACCCAGCCTCTTTACTTGGCGGAGTGTCCACTCAACTTCACTTCTACCTTTTCATCATCCTTCAGGTTGGCGTAGTACTCGCGCAGGATGGCAAGGACTTCGGGCCTGCTGAATTCGTTCGGAACATCCTGACCTTCGGACAGCGCCTTGCGGAGCTTGGTCCCGGAGAGAAGCAGGCGGTCCTTTTCCGTGTGGGGGCAGGTCCGGGTCGACGCCATGCCGCCGCACTTGTAGCACCAGAACGTCCAGTCGATCTTGAGGGGCTTCGTCTCCAGAGAGCCCGGCTCGATCTGGTCAAAGATCTTGTGTGCATCAAAGGGGCCGTAATAGTCGCCAACGCCCGCATGGTCGCGCCCGACGATCAGGTAGGAGCAGCCGTAGTTCTGCCGGAACAGCGCGTGCAAGAGCGCTTCGCGCGGACCTGCGTAACGCATGTCGAGAGGATATCCCGACTGCACGATCGTATCCTTGACAAATGCCACCTCGATCAGCTTGGCAATGGCGCGCGAACGCACTTCCGCCGGGATGTCACCGGGTTTCAGCTTGCCCAGGAGAGAGTGGATGAGGACGCCGTCGCAGATCTCGACTGCGATCTTGGCGAGGTATTCATGGGAGCGGTGCATCGGGTTGCGGGTCTGGAAGGCCGCCACCGTCGACCAGTTCTTGCTCTCGAACAGCGCCCGGGTCTGCGCCGGTGTCATGTAGCTGCCCGCGTACTTGGTCGGGAACTCGCCCTGCGAAAGAACCTTGATGGGGCCGGCCAGGTTGACGGGACCCTGGTCCATCACCATCTTCACGCCGGGATGCGCCGCGTCGGTGGTCTTGTACACCGTCTGGCATTCATGGGCCTTGTCGATCGTGTATTTGTCGGTGACCTTCATCGTCGCCATGATCTCGTTCGACTCTTTGTCGAAGAGGGCGATTTCGCTGCCGGTCTTGATGTTCTGGGCTGTTGCTTCGTCGGTGGAGAGGGTGATGGGGATCGGCCAGAAGACGCCGTTGGTGAGCCGCATGTTGTCACATACGCCGCGCCAGTCGGCATGATTCATGAAGCCGTCGAGCGGGGTGAATCCGCCGATGCCAAGCATCAGGACGTCACCGACTTCGCGGGAGCTGAGCGCAACGCGCGGAAGTGTCTTCGCGCGTTCCTGTTCCGCTTTGAGGGCCGCGCCCTCGAGCAAAAGGGGCTTCAGCCCCGAGCCGCCATGCGGTCTGACCAGTTTGGACATTACGAAGTTTCCTCAGTTAGGAGAATGCGAACACCCGCGGTTCAGGACGGCTCACACCAATTTTGGCCGCTCGAATGTAAACGCAAGTCAAAGCGAAGACTAATTAGTAATCCGCTGAGCCGCATAAAGCGTGCTTATTTTAGGAGCACCTTACTTAAGTATCTGCTTATCTCAAAAAAGAACAATGTAAGAAAATACTTAAGAAACGCACGCCCGTCCGGGGCAGCCCATTGTGCGTGTTTTCCGGCGCGTCGGCAAGATGATGCCCGGCCATCCGTGTACTAGACGCGTTCTAAGCTCTGACGGGCGGCTTCAGCGGCGGCGGTCGAGTATTTTGATCTGCGTCGTATCGTAATGCAGCCTGATCTGGATCCGTTCTATGGCATCGGCGCGGTGCCCCTCAAGTTGCCTGTTCCGGGGTACGGGCGTGGCCAGCAGGGCGCGCAGGGTGCGGGCCCAGTGCTGCCGGTCGGCGCGCAGTGCGGGCAGGCTCATCCGGGGGTCGTAAGGGGCGCGCCCCGGGTCCGGGGAGCCCCCACCGGCAATGCCCGATACGAGAAAAATGCGCCCGTAGCACCCTCGTGGCCGGTGGTCGCTGTAATACCAATGATTGTCCGGGCCCTTGCACTTGAAGATGGCGGCCACCACGGCAGACGGCAGGTACACGCCGATCAGCGTCAACCAGTGATACCATCGCACGCGTCGCATGACGGAAAACCTAGGGCAGGTTCATGGCTCAGTCAATGACGCAGGCCGCCATTTTGTTTGTGGTGGCCTTTGTCGCCAACGGGTTTGCGGCCATGGCGGGGGGCGGGGTGGGGCTCATCCAGCTGCCGGCCCTGCTGCTGCTCGGCCTGCCCTTCCCGCAGGCGCTCGCCACGCACAAGGTCGCGAGTGTCGCCCTTGGACTGGGTGCTGCCGCCCGTTACGTGCGCACGACGCCATTCGAGCGAACCTTGCTCGTCATCATGCTGGCGGCGGGCGTGCCGGGCGCCCTGACCGGCGCCCTGGCGGTGCTGGTCGTGCCGGCACACGCGGCGCGCCTGGCGCTCGGATTGTTGACTATGACGCTCGGACTTTACTCGTTTTCGCGGCGGGACATGGGGCAGCAGCATGAGCCTCGCCACCGCGACCGCGCCGGTCTCGCCATCGGGGCCGGCGTTCTTTTCGTGATCGGCCTGCTGAACGGCTCGATTACGGCCGGTACCGGGCTTTTTTCGACGTTGTGGCTGGTGCGCTGGTTTGGTCTCGACTACAAGCGGGCAGTGGCCTATACGCTCACCTTCGTCGGTATCGGCTGGAACGCGACCGGGGCGGCCACTCTCGGCGCGTTCGGCGCGGTCAGATGGTCGTGGCTACCCCCTCTTCTCGTCGGCGCCTTCGTCGGCAGCTACGCCGGCGCGCATTTTGCGCTTGGCCGCGGCAACCGGTGGATCAAGGCCGCCTTCGAGATCGTGACCATCGCAGTCGGCGCGCGGCTGCTTTTTTAAGTTCCGCCGGCCCGCCCGTCGTCAGAAAGTTCTGTTCTCTCCGGGAGCGGAATCCCCCGCGGCAAGCCGTCAGACCGCTACGCCGTAGCGCGCCCGGTAGGCGCGGATGGCGGGTACATGGACGCTCATGTCCTGGCGGCCTTCGAGGTAGGCAAGTAATCCCGACAGGCGGGCCAGGCGGATCACAGGTATCCGATGGCGCTCTTCGATCTCCTGGACGGCCGAGCGCTCGTCGCGCCCCCGTTCCTCGCGGTCGAGTGCGATCGCGACACCGGCGAGCGTTGCCCCGGCCGCCTGGATCAGGGCCGCCGACTCGCCAACCGATGTACCCGCGGACACCACGTCATCGACCACGAGCACCCGCCCGGCAAGCGGCGGCCCGACGATGCTGCCGCCTTCACCGTGATCCTTGGCCTCCTTGCGATTGAAGGCGAACGGCTTGTCGATGCCGAACTGACCCGCCGTTCCGATGGCGATGGCGACGGCGAGCGGGATCCCCTTGTATGCGGGACCAAAGACCATGTCATAGAGAAGTCCGTGCGCCTTGATGGCCCGCGCGTAGAGCTGGCCCAGATGACCCATTGCCGCGCCTGACGAAAATGCCGCGGCGTTGAAAAAATACGGACTGACGCGTCCCGATTTCAGCGTGAATTCGCCAAAGCGCAGCGCGCCGCAGTGGATGGCGAGATCAAAAAATTCCTGCTCGTTGGCATCGATCGGCATGCTGTGGACCTCATGGGTAATCATATTCGACTATGAGCGGTGCATGGTCGGAAAAACGTTCATCGCGGTAGATGCGTGCGCGCCGTGCACGGGTGGCGAACTCCGCCGAGGCGATGTGGTAGTCGATGCGCCATCCCACGTTGTTGTCCCACGCGCGGCCCCGGTTGCTCCACCACGTATAGCCCTCGCCCGTCGCTTCCGGGTACAGCCTGCGGTAGACATCGACGAGGCCGATGGGCCCGAACACCTGGTCGAGCCACGCCCGTTCTTCCGGCAGAAAGCCCGAGTTTTTCTGGTTGCTGCGCCAGTTCTTCAGGTCTTGCCGGGTGTGGGCGACGTTCCAGTCGCCGCACAGGAGAATGTGTCGGCCACTTGCCGCGAGTCTCTCCAGTTGCGGCGTGAATTCCTCGATGAAGCGGAATTTGGCCGCCTGGCGTTCCGGTGAGCTCGAGCCGGAGGGTACATAGATGGATACCACCGACAGGGCACCGAAGTCGGCCTGGAGATAGCGCCCCTCGGCATCGAACTCGGCCACCCCGATCCCTTCGGCCACGCGGTCAGGCGCATGGCTGCGCCGGAAATAAAGCCCCACGCCGCTGTAACCCGGCCGCTCGGCAAAATGGAAAACCCCTTCATAGCCGTCGGGGGTGCGCATTTCGTCGGTGAGATCCGCTTTCCTTGCCTTGAGCTCCTGGACGCAGACGATGTCGGGCTGTTCATGGGCGAGCCACTCGAAAAAGCCCTTGCCGGCGGCGGCCCGGATGCCATTGAGGTTGAGAGAGACGACGCGCAGCATGGGCTCAGTGTGCCGGCGCGGCATCGCCATTGCCGCTGCCTTCCTGGATCTGTTTTAGCATGCGGTGGGCGGCCGGCAGAAAGGCGTAGGCGGGAAACGCAAGGAAGAAGGTGAGGAAGAAGTACTCCCCGTATCCCAGATCATGGGCACCAAAACCGCTGACAAAACCCGCGAGCCGCGCGCTGATGTTGAAGAGCGAGGACAGCAGGGCGTATTCGGTGGCCGCCCGCTGTTTGCGGACGATGGCCATAAGGAATGCGAGAAATGCCGCTGTTCCGAGCCCCCCCGCAAAGGACTCGAGTCCGCTTACGCTGTAGATCAGCAGTTCGTGGGCAAGCGGGATCGGCAGCCCTTGTGCCTGCCGGGGCAGCCAGTGCGCGCACAGGGCGTAGCCGAGATTCGGTGCCACCTGGAACAGGCCCAACACCCACAACGCCCGGTAGATGCCGATGCGGTCGGTCACGAGGCCGCCGATCAGGCCACCCAGAACCGACAGGCCGATCCCCAGCATGACCGAGACGATGCCGATCTGCGCGGCACTGAAGCCCCGGTCGACCCAGAACGGCTTAATCATGAAGCCAATCGAGCTGTCGCCGAGCTTATAGAGGAGAATGAAGGCAAACACCGGCCAGATGCCCGGGCGGCCGGTGATCTCCAGCAGTGCGCCAAAGAGGGGCCCGCCGGTCCCTACGGCCGTTTGCCGCCGCGTTAGACTGACAAGCCACACCGCCGCAAAGAGGGATCCCGTATAGACGAAAAGATGGGGTACGGCGCGGGTCCAGTGCAGCGCATCGTTCAAAAGCCAGAGCGCTCCCATCAGCAGGGCCAGCACAAGCGCCAGCGCGCGTGGCCGGTGCAAGAGTGAACGCAGTTCGGCTGCCACCGACTGCTGATCCGCGTGGTCGCGATGCGCCTCGCGCGGGGCCTTGAGGCACACGAGGCCATCTATGACCAGCAATGCCGCGGCAAGCACGTAGGCCACACGCCAGCCAAGATAGGAGCTTGCAATGAGGACGAGCCCCGCCGTCAGCATGCCGGCCCGGTAGAAGCCGATGCGCAGACCATTGCCCACGCCCATCTCGCCCACCTTCAACAGCTCGAGGGTGTAGCCGTCGATGGCGATATCGTTGGTCGACGACAGCATCGTAAAGCAGCCGATCGCGATCAGCGCGGTATGTCCGACGCCGGCCGCGAACGCGAGATCGGCCAGGGCGAGGGCCATCAGCAGATCGGCTCCCAGCATCCAGAGGCGGTGATTCCGGAAATAATCGACCGCCGGTGCCCACAGGAATTTCAGGGTCCAGGGGAGGCCAAGGAGGCTGATGACGCCGATCTGCGCGAGCGAGGCGTGCTGTTCACGGAAGGCGACGGGGAAGACATCGGAGAACAGGCCAAACGGCAGCCCTTCCGCAATGTAGAGTACGGCCACCCAGAAGAGCCGTCGGCGCATCCCCGGGTCGGTACGTTCAGGCACGCCGGAACCGGTACAGTGCGATTTCACCGAGGAGGTTGGGGAACAAACGCAATCCCAGCCGGCGACGGTGTTCGTGATCGACGACCTCCGATTCGAGGACCAGGATGTTTTCCTTGCGGCACAGATCCTCGAAATCCTGCAGCGTGCACAGGTGGATATTGGGCGTGTCGTACCACTGGTGCGGCAATGCCCGCGACACCGGCATCCGCCCGCCCAGAAGCTGCACGCGGCTCGCCCAGTAACCGAAGTTGGGGAAGGTGACGATGCCTTCGGTGCCCACCCGCAGCATCTCGCGCAGCAGCCGTTCGGGATATTTCACCGCCTGCAGCGTGAGCGACAGGATGATGTAATCGAAAGAGCGGTCGTCAAATTCCGACAGTCCCGCGTCGAGGTCTGTCTGGATCACATTGATGCCCCGGCTGATGCAGGCAGTCACATGGTCGTCGTCGAGTTCGATGCCATAGCCGCTTACGCCCTTCGTCTGGGCGAGGGTTTGCAGCAAGGTGCCGTCGCCGCAGCCCAGATCGAGGACGCGGCTTTCCGGCCGGATCCAGTCGGCGATGATCCTGAAGTCGAGGCGCTGGTTGTTCATGCGACGGCCACCCGCTCCATGTAGGCCCTGAAAATGTCGACATAGCGGGGGATACGCATGAGGAAGGCGTCGTGCCCGTGAGGGGCCTTGATGTCCGCGTAGCTGACATCGAGATCGTTGTCGTGCAGGGCCTTGACGATTTCCCGCGAGCGCGCCGACGGGAAGCGCCAGTCGCTCGTGAACGACAAGACAAGGCTCGCTGCCTGCACGCGCGCAAGGGCCCGCGACAAATCGCCGTCGGTTTCGCGGGCCGGATCGAAATAATCGAGCGCCTTGGTCATCAGCAGGTAGGTATTCGCGTCGAAGCGGCCGACGAACGTATCGGCCTGGTAACGCAGGTAACTTTCTACCTCGAAGGCCACCTGATAGTCGAAGTTCAGCTTGCCGCCGCGGATGTCCCGTCCGAATTTCTCGCGCATGATGTCGTCGGACAGGTACGTGATATGGCCGAGCATGCGGGCGATGCGCAAACCCCGGCGCGGTTCGGTGTTGTGATCGTAGAAGCGGCCGCCGTGGAAATCGGGATCCGTCAGGATCGCCTGCCGGGCGACTTCATTGAACGCGATGTTCTGGGCCGTGAGTTTCGGTGCGGCCGCGATGATGATCGCGTGGCGTAGCCGGGTCGGATAGTCGATCGCCCAGTGCAGCGCCTGCATGCCGCCCAGGCTGCCGCCGACTACGGCCGCCCACTGGGTGATACCGAGGGCGTCGGCGAGCCGGGCTTGCGACTCGACCCAGTCGCGTACGGTGACCATCGGAAAATCGGGTCCATAGGGGCGTCCGGTGGCCGGGTTGACCGAGGCGGGTCCCGTCGAGCCATAGCAGCTGCCGATGTTGTTACAGGCGACCACGAAGAAACGGCGCGTGTCGATGCTCTTGCCCGGGCCCACATGCTGTTCCCACCAGCCGGGCTTTGCGTCGTCGGCACTGTGGTAACCGGCCACATGGTGGCTGCCGCTCAGGGCGTGGCAGATCAGCACCGCATTGCTGTGTGCGTGGTCCAGCTCCCCGTAGGTTTCATAGACGAGGTCATACGACGCCAGAACTCCGCCGCTGCTCAAAACGAGCGGTTGCTCGACGCGGAGTCTGGCCGGGGTTACGAGTCCCACCGAATCGGGCGGTATGGCTTTCACGCGTTCCGAAGTCCGGGAAAGCCCTGCAGTGTACTGGCTGCCCGATGGGTCTGCAATGCTCTAGTGATGATGAGCGCCATCGCCGTGATCATGCCCGCAACAACCCTCATGGTCATGATCTTCGTGCGCCGACTGTTCCGCTATTTCCCGGCGGATTTCATCCATATCGAGCGCCCGCGCCTGGCTTATGACTTCTTCCAGGGCTTTGCGCGGCAGACTGCCAGGCTGCGAGAAAAGGACGATCTGTTCGCGGAAGATGATGAGCGTGGGAATCGAGCGCACCTGAAAGTGGGCCGCGAGCTCCTGTTCGACCTCGGTGTTCACCTTGGCGAAGACGATATCCTTGTGCTGCTCGGATACCTCCTCGAATATGGGGCCGAAGGCGCGGCACGGTGCGCACCAGGGTGCCCAGAAATCGACAATCACAAACGCGTTACTGTCAATCAAGTTCTCGAAGTTCTCTTTTGTCGCCTGTACTGTAGCCATGGAACCCCCTTTGTGAGTGCGTAGTATATCGGAAATCCCGCCCGCTCCCGCAATCTGCGCCCAAAGTCCCGAAACAGAAGACGTGCGGCACAAGTCTTGCTAATCTAGGCATCAGGGGGAAGTATGGGGAGAGGGTATGTATCCGAAGCCGGTTTATGAAAGCCTGCCATTTGCGTACTCCTTGGCTGCATGGTTCAGTTTCCGTTCGCTGCAGTGGCCGTATGCGCTGTTTCCCGCTGCGGCTTTCGGCGTGGCTGCGATCCTTGTGGTTATACAGCGCTGGTATTACCGGCGCCAATTCCGCGACCATTCGGACGATTCAGCCTAGCGGGGCATGCTGCGCCAACCACAGGCGCAGCCGGAGGCCGGCGGTGGTGGCATAGCCCACCGCCGCTGCGCGGATGTGCCCGTGCACGCCCACGATAATGGCAGTGGGCAGCCGACCGGCCCCGTAGCGGCGGGCCAGTGTCCCGTGTGGATCGAGTATGACAGGGGTGCGCCAGTGATGTGCGCGCGCGAAGCGTGCCACCGCGGCCGGTGGCGAGCCGGTTGCGACGATCACGGTCGGATAGCGGCGGGCGATTACCTGGATCGCCGCCTGATCGGCGCGGCAGATCGGGCACCAGCTGGCCCAGAAATCCACGAGGACGACCTGCCCGTGACCGAGTGCGGGGGTGGTTCCGCGCCACGCCGGCGGCAGCGGCGGAGCGGTGTCGGGCACCCGGCGGGCCAGGTAGGTGTTGAGACCGAAGACCAGGGCGCCGCCGAGGAGCAGTTCGCCGACCAACCGGCGCAGCCGCATCAGAGTAGCGCGGTGCCCAGCTGATGCAGGGGGCCGACGACGAGGATGTCCACCAGCTCGAATACGATGACCACGATGATCGGCGACAGGTCGATGCCGGAAATGAGGGGCAGCAGATTGCGCGCCGGCCGCATGAACGGTTCCGTCAGATGAACGGTCAGGTCGGTGAGCGGATGTTCCCCGTAGGGATTGATCCAGCCGAGCAGGACCCGCACGAAGATCGCCCCGATGAGAACGTAGAGAGTCATGCGGATGAGATCGGCGAAACTCAAGATGAGCAGCCCGCTCAGGTGGGGCACCACATCCTGGACGAGCGCGTAGAGCGCTACTTTCAGGGCCTCCAGCATGAGCAGCAGCACGGCCGACGCGAGATCAATCCCCATGAAGCCCGGGATCAGCCGCCGCAGCGGCAAGAGCGGCGCGTTGGTCAGGCGGACCACGAACTGCGAAAACGGATTGTAGAAGTCGGCATGGGTGAGCTGCAGGAGGAAGCGCAGCAGCACGAGGAAGATATACATGCCAAACAGCGTCTCGATCAAAAACGCCAGTGCCTGGCTCAGATAGCTCATAGTTTGCCCAGTTCCTGGCCGAGCTCGGCCGCGCGGGCGCGGGCGGCCTCTACGGCGACCTCAAAAATCTTCATAAATCCTTGATCCATAAAGGAATGTATAGCGCGCTCCGTGGTTCCGTTGGGGGAGGTGACCTGGCGGCGCAGCGTCGCTGGTGGGGCGTTGCCCGAAGCGGCCATGCGGGCGGCGCCAAGCGCGGTGGCGGTGGCGAGTTCGCCTGCCATTGTTTCCGGCAATCCGGCGTGCACGCCGGCCGCCGTCAGCGCCTCGATGGCCAGGAAGAAATAGGCGGGTCCGCTGCCGGATACCGCGGTTGCGGCATCCATGAGGTCTTCGTCGTCGACCCACCACAGCGCCGATACCGGCCGCAGCAACATCTCGATGCGGGTCCGATCCTCTTGTGTGATGTCGGCCGGAGCATACAGGGCGGTGGCGCCCGCCTGGATCAGTGCGGGCGTATTTGGCATGGCGCGCACGACCCGCGGGCTCTGCAGCCAGTGACGCAGCGCCCCCGTGCGGATTCCCGCCGCCACGGACAGGATCAGCGGGTTGCGGGCCGCCAGACCGGGTGCCAGGCCGCGGGCAAGCGCCGGAACATGCTGGGGCTTGATCGCCAGCACCAGGACGTCGGCTTGCGCTACGAGTTCGGCAAGCGTCGCGGTTACGGTCAGGCCCTGCCCGGCCGCCAGTGCCCGGGTGTCGTCGTTCTGGTCGTAAAGCCACGCGCGCGGCGCCCCCGGCGTCGCGGCCAGCCCTGCTGCGAGGGCGCGCCCCATATTGCCGGCGCCTATGATGCCGATATTCGTGTTGTGCATACGAGCGCTCTAGTGTAAGGCCGCACGGCCGCGAGTAAAAGGGCGGCCTTGTCTCGGCGCGCGTGGCCGTTATACTTCAAGTAGCCTCCCTTATTCAGCATGGTTACACAATGGATATCGCTGAACTGCTTGCTTTCGCTTTTAAGCAAAACGCCTCCGACCTTCATCTGTCGGCCGGATTGCCGCCCCTCATCCGCGTCGATGGGGACGTCAAGCGCATCAACGTAGACCCGCTGGACGACCGGCTCGTCCACAACATGGTCTACGACATCATGAACGACAAGCAGCAGAAGGAATATGAAGAGCGGCTGGAATGCGACTTCTCCTTCGACCTGCCCAATATCGCCCGTTTCCGTGTCAACGCCTTTAATCAGAATCGCGGGCCGGCGGCGGTGTTCCGGACCATTCCATCCAAGGTGTTGACCCTCGAACAGCTGAACGCGCCGGCGATTTTCAAGCAGATCGCCGACCAGCCGCGCGGCATCGTGCTCGTCACCGGTCCCACCGGTTCCGGCAAGTCGACCACGCTCGCGGGCATGGTCAACCATGTCAACGAGACGCGTCATGAACATATCCTGACCATCGAGGATCCGATCGAGTTCGTCCATACGAGCAAAAACTGCCTTATCAACCAGCGCGAGGTCAAGCGTGACACACTGAGCTTCGAGAACGCGCTGCGATCGGCGTTGCGCGAAGACCCGGACGTCATTCTGGTCGGCGAAATGCGTGATCTCGAGACCATCCGTCTCGCCCTGACGGCGGCGGAAACCGGCCATCTCGTATTCGGTACCCTGCATACGAGCTCAGCCGCAAAGACCATCGACCGCGTGGTCGATGTATTCCCGGCCGCCGAAAAAGACATGGTGCGCGCCATGCTGTCGGAATCGCTGCGCGCAGTCATTTCGCAGACGCTGCTGAAGAAGACAGGCGGCGGCCGCATCGCGGCCCACGAGATCATGATCGGGACACCGGCGATCCGCAACCTGATCCGTGAAAACAAGATTCCGCAGATGTACTCGGCGATCCAGACCAGTCAGTCGGTGGGCATGCAGACGCTCGATCAGTGCCTGCTCGACCTGGTGCGCAGCCGCGCCATATCGGTCGACGAGGCGCGCACGAAGGCGGCGAACAAGGACTCTTTCACCACACAGGCGGCAGGTACCGCGACGACAGCGGTCCGGAGGTAGCGTGGGTTTCCTCGATTTATTGCGGTTGATGAAGGAAAAGAACGCCTCCGACCTCTACATTACGGCGGGCGTGGCGCCGAGCCTGCGCATCGACGGCAAATTGACGCCGGTCGGGCGGCAGCCCCTCACGGCCGATCAGTCCCGGCAGTTCGTCTACAGCATCATGAACGAAGAGCAGCGCGCGGAATTCGAGGAATCCAACGAATGCAATTTCGCCATCAGTCCGCAGAATGTCGGCCGGTTTCGTGTGAACGTCTTCCGGCAGCAGCAGCGTGTGGGCATGGTCTTGCGCAAGATCGAGACCCGCATACCGCATTTCGAAGAGCTCAATCTGCCGCCCGTCCTGAAGGAGATCGCGCTCACGAAGCGCGGGCTCGTGATCTTCGTGGGCGCCACCGGATCCGGTAAATCGACATCGCTTGCAGCGATGGTGGGCTATCGCAACGAGTATTCGAACGGCCACATCATTACCATCGAGGATCCGATCGAGTTCGTGCACGAGCACAAGAACTGTATCGTGACCCAGCGCGAGGTCGGCGTCGACACCGATTCGTTCGACACGGCCCTGAAGAATACCTTGCGCCAGGCCCCCGACGTGATCCTCATCGGCGAGGTGCGCAGCCGCGAAACGATGGATTATGCCATCGCTTTTGCCGAAACCGGGCATCTGTGCCTGACGACCTTGCATGCCAACAGCGCCAATCAGGCACTCGACCGTATCATCAACTTCTTTCCGGAGGATCGCCGCGGACAGCTTCTCATGGATTTGTCGCTGAACCTGAAGGCCGTCATCTCCCAACGGCTGATCCCGCGCAAGGACAAGGGTGGGCGGGCGGCGGCGGTGGAGGTGATGCTGAACAGCCCTCTCATTGCCGACCTCATCCTCAAAGGGGAAATCCACGGCATCAAGGAACTGATGGCGAAATCGACCGAGGCCGGCATGCAGACGTTCGACCAGGCGCTCTTTGCGTTGTATGAGGGCGGCATGATCGATTACGATGAGGCCATGCGCAATGCGGACTCACAAAACGATCTGCGGCTGCGCATCAAGTTGCACAGCAAGGACGCCAAGGAAGGGGCGCTCGGAGAATCGCTGCGCAACGTCACGTTCTGATGACCAGGGCGCCCCGTGCGGGCGCTGCGCGGTCTTTTTCTGTCACCCCGATTTCATTGCGACGAGCGGGTTTTCGTCCCGGCGAATGCAGCCGGGGCGGTCCGGGATTCCGTGCCGGTCATTCCGGGCGGCTTTTTAGGGGGTATCCTTGTCGGTGGCGCGCAATCGGCCGATCGGCGTGTTTGATTCGGGGGTCGGTGGCCTGACGGTCGTCCGCGCGCTCATGGCGGCGTTGCCGCATGAGCGTATCGTCTATTTCGGGGACACTGCCCGGGTGCCCTATGGCGTGAAGTCGTCTGCCACCGTGGCGGGCTATGCGGCGCAGATCACGGACTTTCTCTTGAAGTGCGACGTGAAGATGCTGGTGGTCGCCTGCAATACCATGGCGGCCGTCGCCATGAACGTCATCACGGACATGTCGCCGGTGCCCGTGATCAATGTGCTCGATGCCGGGGCGGCAGCGGCCGCCCGTGCCACCCGTAACCGCCGCGTGGGCGTCCTGGCCACGCTCACCACCGTGCATTCGGGCGCCTATGTCCGGGCGCTCGAATCCTGCCGTCAGGATCTGACGATCGTTTCACAGGCCTGCCCCCTGTTCGTGCCGCTCGTGGAGGAGGGGTGGGTCGATCACCCGGTGACGGCCCTTACGGCGCGCGAATACCTGGCGCCCGTGTTGGCGGCGGCCGTCGACACCATCGTGCTCGGTTGCACCCATTATCCCTTGCTGAGGCCGGTTCTCGGGCGGCTGGCCGGTGACCAGGTGACGCTGATCGACTCCGCGTCGACCACCGCCGCCGAAGTGGACGAGGTGCTGCGTGCATCGGACCTTGCCTGTGTGGAACAAAGGCTTGCGCATCACGAGTTCCATGTCACGGATTTCCCGCAGCGGTTCCGTGCAGTCGGCGAACTCTGTCTGGGGCGCGCCCTGCCCGACGTCCACCTCGTCCATTGGTGACCATGACCGCGCCGCTGATGCCCGCCTATCGTTGGTTCTGGCCCGGCAGGAGCCCGCTTGCCGATGCGCTGTGGGTGGTGGCAACGGCCGCCGCGGCTACCGAGGCGCAGGGGTTTCTGGACGCGCTGAAGGCGCGTGCACCGGTTGGTCTGGTGCTCGTGGACGAGGCGCCGTATGCGGGCACGGTTCCCTGGTTGCGCATGCCGGGCATCGGCGCCTCCCGCGTCGTGCACCGCTTGAAGCCCCGCCGGCTTGTGCTGCTCGAGGATACGCTGCGAACGCGCGCGCTGGCGGCGACCTGCCCGGACCGGGCCATCTGGATCAACGGTGCAAGCGCTAAACTGCAGGTCCTCGGGCGTGTTCTGGTGGCAAGCGCCGTCCAGCAGGCGCGCATTGGTGGTGGAGAGGTTACCGGAGACCCCCTGATCGACTCCGTTCCCGCGCCATCGGTGCCTGTGGCCGACCTGTGCGCGCGGTTCGATGCGGTGCGCGCAGCGGGCCGCTGGGTCCTCTATTTTGCGGCCACCACGGAGGGGGAGGAGCCGCTTGCCTACGGCGCTTTCTTGCAGCTTGCCGCGACGGGCAGCGGTCTCATGGCCCTGGCGCCCGCCGATCCGGCGCGCCATGAAGGGGTTTATCGGGACGCGATCAAATACCACCTGCAGACCACGCGCCAGCAGCGTCTCCTGACCTCCGAAGTGCCGCCAAAGACGCGGGTTTATTACATCGAAGATGCGCCAGCGCGGCGCGCCATGTACGACTGTGCGGACCTGATCGTCGTGGGAGGCACCCTGCGGGGCGGCGCCACCGACGTGGCGGCGGCGCTCGCGGCCGCGCGGCCGCTGCTCATCGGGCCACATCGCCAGGATCCGCTTGTCAAGGCGGTGATCCGGGCCGGGATTGCCGAGCTCTGCGATGACGAGGAAGGTCTGGTGGCGCAGTGCCGGCGCCTGCTTGCCGATGCGGCCCTGCGCGCACGGCTGGCGGCATCGGCCGGCGCCTGGCTTAAGGCGCAGCCAGCGGCACGATCCCGTGTGCTGGATATCCTTACGGGCTGATGCCTTTTAGGATGTCGGCAAGATGCTTTAGAAGCGTATCGCACTCGGCGTCCGTGCCGACGGATATGCGCAGGTGCTGGTCGATGCGCGGTTTGGCAAAGTGACGGACGAGTACGTGGCGCCGCCTGAGTTCAGCCTGCAACTTGGCGCCGTCATGCCGCGGGTGCGTGGCGAAAACGAAATTGGTGCACGAGGGAATCACGGAAAAGCCGAGGACTTCGAGTTCCCGGGTCAGGCGCGCGCGGCTTGCGATGATACGCTGGCGCGTCTCCTCGAAATAGTCCTCGTCTTCAATGGCCGCAACGGCACCCACGATGGCAAGACGGTCGAGCAGGTAGGAATTGAAGGAATCCTTGGCCACCCGCAGCGCATCGATCAGGTTGGAGTCGCCAAAGGCAAAACCGACCCTGAGTCCGGCCAGGGCGCGTGATTTCGACAGGGTCTGGATCACGAGCAGATGCGGGAACTCACGAATCCACGGGACGACGCTGTCGGCGCCAAAGTCGACGTAGGCCTCGTCGACGATAATGACGGACTCGGTGTTGTGCTGAAGGAGCCGGCGCAGTGCTGTCCGGTCGAGGGCGCGCCCGGTCGGCGCATTGGGGTTCGCCAGTACGATGCCGCCATTGTCGCGCCGGTAATCCTCGATGCGGATCTCGAAACCGGCGCCAAGCGGCGGATTGTCGTAGGCGATACCGAACAGCTGGCAATACACCGGATAGAAGCTGTAGGTGATGTCCGGAAACAGAATCGGGCGCGGCTGGCGCAAAAGCCCCAGAAACGCGAGTGCCAGCACCTCATCCGACCCGTTGCCGACAAACACTTCATCGACCGCAAGACCGTGGCGCTTGGCAAGCGCTTGCTTTAGTGGCTGGCCTTCCGGGTCGGGATAAAGCCGCAAGTCCGCGTTGGCGGCCGCGCGGATCGCCGCGAGGACCCTCGGCGAGGGCGGGTAGGGGTTTTCGTTGGTGTTCAGCTTGACGAGGCCCGGGATCGCCAGTTGCTCGCCAGCCACATACGGGCGCATCTCCTGGAACGCCGGACTCCAGAACCGCCTCATGCGCCCGCGTTTCCTGAAAGTTTCCGTTGCGTGTAGCGGACTTCGCCGCCGACCACGGTAAGGATCGCGCGCCCGCGCAGGGTCTGGCCGAGAAAGGGTGTATTGAGGCCCTGACTTTTCAGGGTCTGCGCAGAAGGCACCCATTCGGCCGCCGGATCGAGCACGCAGATGTCGGCAACATGGCCGGCCGCAAGGCCATGTCCGGTGAGTCCGAGGACGGCCGCAGGTCCGGCCGTCAGGCGATGCAGGGCATGCGAAAGCGGCAGCACGCCTTCGTGTACCAGCCGCAGGCTAAGCGCCAGCAGGGTTTCGAGGCCGCTGATGCCCGGCTCCGAGTCACTGAAGGCGGCCTGTTTGGCGTCCGCTTCATGGGGTTGATGATCCGAGCAGATGACCGAGAGTGAGCCGTCCCTGACCGCTTCCCGCAAGGCGGCGCGATCTCGTGCGCTGCGCAGCGGCGGCCGCACATGGCAGTTCGTGTCGAAAAAACCGATGTTCTCGTCGGTCAGGTGCAGCTGGTGGGCCGCGGTATCGGCCGTGACCGCGACGCCGCGCGCCTGCGCATCCTTCAGTAGCATCAGGGACTGCGCCGCCGATAGTCCCATGATGTGGGCGCGCACGCCCGTCTGCTCGATCAGCAGGAGGTCACGCGCAAGCGTGACGGTTTCCGCCGTTACCGGAATGCCGGCAAGCCCCAGACGGGTCGCCACTTCACCTTCGTGGGCGACCCCCCCGTCGGCAAGCCAGGGATCCTGCGGTTGCAGAAACACGGTGATGCCAAGGCCTGCCGCATATTCGAGCGCATGGCGCAGCACCCGTGAGTCCCTGACCGGCAGCGCACCATTGCTCATGCCGCAGCAACCGACGCGTTTCAGCGCCGCCATGTCGGCAAGCGCCGTGCCGCCAAGCCCCTTGGTGAGCGCGCCGATCGGGACTACCCGGGCCCCACCCAAGGCACGGGCCCGGTCGGTCATCCATTGTGCAGTAGCCGGTGTATCGACCGGAGGGTCCGTGTCTGGCGGACAGCAGAACATGGTGATACCGCCTGCGAGGGCGGCCGCCGTCTCGCTTTCGAGCGTGGCTTTGTGTTCCGCGCCCGGTTCGCGCGGCCGGGCGCGCAGGTCGATGAGTCCGGGGCATACGACAAGGCCGCTCACGTCGATGACGCGATCCGTGGCTTGCGGGGCGCTGTCCGGAACGATCCGGCCATCGCGGATCAGGAGATCGGCGACTTCGTCACGGCCGCTTGCGGGATCAATGAGGCGGCCACCCTTCAGGCGTAGGCTCACGGTGTCTTCGGCTCCGGTTGTGTGGCTCCCGCCAGACGGGCCAGGATCGCCATGCGCACGGCGATCCCGTTGGTCACCTGCGGCAGGATCACGGACTGTGGTCCATCGGCCACCGCCGAATCGATCTCGATGCCGCGGTTCATGGGGCCGGGGTGCATGACAATGGCCTCAGGCGCAGCCTGCCGCAGCCGTCTGGGCGTAAGTCCGTAAAGGTCGAAATATTCGCGTGCACTGGGGATGAGCGCACTGCACATGCGTTCCCGCTGCAAGCGCAACATGATGATGACGTCGACGCCGCGCAGCCCTTCGTCGAAGTCGGTGAATGCCTGGACGCCGAGGCGCTCGACAGCCGTCGGCAACAGCGGGCGGGGGCCGATCACGCGTACTTCCCGGGTGCCAAGGGCCGTGAGGGCATGGATCTGCGACCGGGCAACCCGTGAGTGCAGGATATCGCCCACGATCGCCACCTTGAGCTGCCGGAAATCCCCCTTGTAGCGGCGGATCGTGAACATGTCGAGCAGGCCCTGGGTGGGATGGGCATGGCGTCCGTCGCCGGCGTTGACGACATGTACATGCTCTGGCACCGAACGCGCAATGAGGTCGGCTGCGCCGCTCAAAGGATGCCGTACGACGAAGAGGTCGATGTGCATGGCCTCGAGATTGCGCACGGTATCGAGCAGGCTCTCGCCTTTCTGCGTCGCCGACACCGAGGTATTGATATTGATGACATCGGCCGACAGACGCTTGCCGGCGATCTCAAAGGTCGTGCGTGTGCGTGTGCTGGATTCGAAGAAGAGGTTGACGACGGTCTTGCCGCGCAAGAGCGGCACTTTCTTGATCTCGCGTTCGCCGACACTGATGAACGATTCGGCGGTATCGAGGATGCCGAGGATGGTTTCCGCCGGCATGCCTTCGGTGGTCAAAAAGTGGCGTCGCCGCCCCTCTGCGTCGATCTGAATGTCACCGATCAATCGCTTTTCTCCATGATCTTGATGCCGAGCGGGTCCGGCCCTGTGAGCTTTACATGCTCATTCGCCTTGAGCCTGATGCGGGCGCCGACGATGTCGGGCTGGATGGGTAACTCGCGCCCGTCCCGTTCGATCAGCACGGCGAGCGCAATGGACGCCGGCCGCCCGTAGTCGAACAATTCATTCAGGGCTGCCCGTACGGTACGGCCTGTATGGAGAACGTCGTCGATCAGCACGAGATGACGGTCATCGATGCTTACGGGCAGATGCGAGGTCTTGACTTGAGGGTTCATGCCGACCCGGCTGAAGTCATCGCGGTAAAAGGATATGTCGAGGCTGCCGAGGGGCTCGGCGAGGCCGAGTCGCCGGTGCAACCATTCGGCTACCCATGTACCTCCTGTATGCACGCCAATCAGTAGCGGCCGCCGCGGGGTGAGGGTCCGCAGGCCGTCCGCCATGCGCGCGAGGGCATCTTCTATATCAACAGTCATTCTTTTATCGGGCCTCGGTGATCCGGGCTCGTGTGTGGCAGGTCATCGAAATAGGCCTGCAATATAGTGACCGCGGCCAGCGTGTCGAGGGCGGCCTTCCGGCGTCCCCGCGGGACGCCCGTGGCCAGGACCTGATCGCGCGCGCTTGCCGTTGTCAGCCGTTCGTCCGCCCAGTATACCGGGATATGGTAGCGTCCGTCCAAGCGCCGGCCGAAACGGCGTGCAGCGACTGTCATCTCGTTGTCGGAGCCATCCATGTTAAGGGGTAGCCCCACGACCAGGCTGTCCGGTTCCCATGTGCCGATCAGGCGTTCGATGGCGCGCCAGTCGGGGCCGTTGGCAAGCCCGCTCACCGTTCCGGCGCCTTCCGCCCGCCCCGGGGGATAGCGCCCGACCGCAATGCCAATGACGCGGGTGCCGTAGTCGAAGGCCAGGTAGGTCTTTGGCTTCACGCGTGGCCGGATTCGCCTGAGAGATTGGCGAGGTCGACGCCCAGCAGATGGGCTGCCGATGCCCAGCGGGCGTCGGTCGGCGTCCGGAAAAGGATCTCGGGGTTCGCGGGTCCGCTCAGCCAGGCGTTCTCCGCCATCTCCTTCTCGAGCTGCCCCGGTCCCCATCCGGCATAGCCGAGCGCCAGCAGGCAATGGCTCGGGCCCTCGTTGCGGGCGATCGCGGCCAGGATGTCGCGCGAAGTCGACACGCCGAGCGTTGGGCTCACGGCGAGCGTGGATTCCCATGCGCCGAGCGGTTCGTGGAGGACGAATCCGCGGTTGCTTTGCACGGGGCCGCCCAGGTAGACATGGTCGTCGAGCCGCGCACAGGAATCGGCCTCGATGCCGAGCTGGCTAAAGACTTCGCGAAACGTGAGGTCAATCGGCCGGTTTATGACGATACCCATGGCGCCCTCGATGCCGTGTTCGCAGACGAACGTCACGGTCCGGAAAAAATTGGGGTCGCCAAGATTCGGCATGGCGATCAGGAAATGGTTGACAAGCGTCTCGGTTTCGAACATGGGGCTAGTATCAGGGAGGCGCCCTGACCTTTCAAGGCGACCCTTGTCTACGTCCCACTCGAAACCGCAGGTTCCATGCTCGTCATATGGTGACCGCGGAAACGCCAGGTTTCGACGACATGCAGCACCGCCAGCGGCAGCCCTGCGACTTTCGGCAGGGGGGCGAAAGGCGCCGCCTGACGGACGAGGCTTTTGGCAATGCGGGCCAGGACGGGCGAGCGCCCCCGGCGCACGACCCGTACCGATTCCAGGGTGCCGTTGGCGCGGATGGCCACGTCGAGCACGAGCGTGCCGTGCGCGTGGGCCGCAACCAGGACCTGCCGGTAGCGGCCGTTGCTGATCCGTTCCATGTGGGCCGTCCAGCGGCTGATGTATCCTGCATAGGCGAACTGGCGGGCCGTAACGCCGCCGCGGCCACGGCCGGCGGCGCGGAAAGCCCGCCAATCCCGCCGGATCTCCGCCTTTAACCGCGCCTGTTCGGCAAGAAACCGCCGGTTCATGCCCAGATCGGCAGCGAGCGCCGCGTTGATTTGCCAGGGGCGGTCGGGGGCCAGCTGCAGCTCAAGCGGCTGGTTGCGGCTTACGATCAGGTGCCAGTGCGCGTCCGGCGTCGTGTTCTGCTGCCTGATGTGTGCGGCGAGCTCGCCGCCGCCTTGCCGTTTGGCGCGAAATGGGCTGCGCGCCATATGCTGGCGGTGCTGACCGCCGCCGCCGGCCACATTGACCTGCGCCAGGCGTTTTGCGTGACGGGGTGCCCGGTTGCTGCGGGCCTGCACGAGAGTCACGTCGAGCCTGCGGCCGTGCGCCGCCGTGACGTGGTCACGGAAGCGGACGCCGAGGACGACGATGACATGGAGGAGGCCGGCAAGGAAGAGGGCCACCCCCAGACGGTCATGATCCGACAGGTGCGCGCGCATGGCCTAGCGTTCCGATCCCAGGCGGGTTTCCATGGCGTCAAATAGACGTGCGGCAATATTGAGAGCGTATGCCTTGTCCAGCTCGCGCATACCCGTCGGGCTCGTCACATTGATCTCGGTCAGGTGGTCACCGATCACGTCGAGACCGACGAACAGCAACCCTTTTTCGCGCAGCACGGGCCCGACCCGCGCCGCGATCCGCTTGTCGGCATCGCTCAGGGCGCGCCCTTCACCACGCCCGCCCGCGGCGAGATTGCCGCGGCTTTCGCCCGGCGCCGGGATGCGTGCCAGCGCATAGGGCACCGGCTCGCCGTCGATGACGAGGATGCGCTTGTCGCCCTCGGCAATTTGCGGCAGGTACCGTTGCGCCATGGCGAAGCGTTCCTCGTGGGCGGTCATGGTTTCGAAAATGACAGTCGTGTTCGGGTCGTTTGCCCTTACCCGGAAGATCGAGGCGCCCCCCATGCCATCGAGCGGTTTCAGCACGATATCCGCCTGTTCGGCGAGGAAACCGCGCAGATCTTTCTGCCGGCGGGTAACGAGTGTCGGCGGCGTCACGTCCGGAAACCAGGCCGTGAAGAGCTTTTCGTTGGCGTCCCGCAGACTGCGGGGCCGGTTTACTACCAGCACGCCATCGCGTTCGAGCAATTCGAGCAGGTAGGTCGCATAGACATACTCCATGTTGAACGGCGGATCCTTGCGCATCAAAACGACATCGAGATCCTCCGCGGTCACGTGCGCGGGCGCACCCAGGGTGTACCAGGCGTGGTCGTCGGCGCCGACCCCGAGGCTGCGCGCGGCGATGCGGACCTTTCCGTCACGCAGGCTGAGATCGCCCGGTTCAGCATAGTATATTTCGTAGCCCCGCCGGGCCGCTTCCCGAAGCAGGCCGACAGTCGTGTCTTTATACCCCTTGATCCCGCCCAGCGGGTCCATGATCACGGCCAGTCTGCGGCTCATGGATTGGGGGCCATCGCAGCGTGGAGTTCGCGCGCGGCCGCAAGCGCTGCCAGCCGCCCGAGGACGCCGTAGGCATAGAAGCGGTTGGGGCTTGCATCGGGTGAGCGCTTCTTGTCGGGACACGAGCAGGAATCCGCAAACGCCAGTGGCCGGAATTGCATGCCGGGGGCGTTCAGGTTTTCGTCGGCACCGCGGGCGGTGTGGACGCGGTAGAAGCCCCCGACCACGAAGCGGTCCACCATGTAGACGACGGGTTCGGCCACCGTCTGCGCATCGCCCAGCGTCTCGAAGGTGTAGACGCCCTCCTGGACGAGAACCTGCTGGACGGTCTGTCCTTCCTTGATGACCGCCATCTTGTTGCGCTGTTTGCGGTTTAGCTGCCGCACGTCGTTTGCGTCCCGAACCGTCATGATGCCCATTCCATAGGTGCCGCTGTCGGCCTTGACGATCACGAAGGGTTCCTGGGTGATGCCATATTCGCGATACTTGAGCCGTACTTCTTCAAGCACCGTGTGGACATTTTCGGCAAGGCAGTCCTCGCCTTCGCGTTTCTGGAAGTCGATGTGCCCGCAGCGGCGGAACACAGGATCGATCAGCCACGGATCGATCTGGACAAACTCGCCAAATTCGGCCGCGACCCCGCGGTAGTGTGTAAAGTGATTGGATTTGAGGCGGTTCCACCAGCCCATGACGGTTGCCGGCACGACGGGCTGGGCGATGCCCTGCAGGAGGGCGGGCGCTCCTGTCGACAGGTCATTGTTCAGGAGCACGAAGCAGGGTTTGTAGCCTTGCACCGTAACCGTGTCTCCGGTTCGCTCGATCGGCTCGACCGAGATGGTCCGCCCCCCGCTCAAGCTGAAGGATTGCCGGCCGGCCGGTTCCGGCAGGAGCGAGCCAACCCGCACCTGATAGCCCGCGCGCTCGAGCAGTTCCACCAGGGCGCCGATGTTTTCCCAATAAAAGGTGTTGCGGCTGTGATTTTCCGGAACCAGCAGAATCCGGCAGGCCTTCGGGCAGAGGCGCTCGACTGCGATCTGCAGCGCCTGTATGCAGAGCGGATGGAACGCCGGGTTCAGGTTATTGAAGCCGGCCGGAAAGAGATTGGTGTCGACTGGCGCGAGCTTGAAACCGGCATTGCGCAGATCGACCGATGCGTAAAACGGCGCGGGTGTCGCCAGCCATCGTTCGTGAAACCATTGCTCAATCGGGGTCTCCCGCTCAAGCAGGCGTTCCTCGATTTCGAGAAGCGGGCCGGTGAGCGCGGTGGTCAGGTGCGGCACGGCCTGAAGTTGTTCGGCGCCCATGGGCTTGGTCCCGTCAGATTAGGGAAGGTTTTTATCCTACCTGTTTGCCGAAAGGTCAAGCAATGCGTAACGGCTCCGTGCCGGGGGGCGCTGGTTTGGTGAAGGCGCGGTAGTGGGCTAGAATCCACGGTAAGCCTGCCCCCCGTCGGATTTCACACCAATTCTGGGTTTGAATTGGATTTCGCGGCGTCTGTATGCTAGTAAAACAAGTAGGGTGCAATAATTGCATGCCGGATTCGGTGCCCGGCTTTAAGTGAGGTGTCTGTGGGTATCAAGGTCATGGTCATTGATGACAGCAATACGATCCGGCGGACTGCAGAGGCGTTACTGAAAAAGGCCGGTTACGAGGTCTACACGGCTGGTGATGGTTTCGAGGCCATGTCTGTCATCACGGATCAGCGACCCGATATCATCTTTGTCGATATCATGATGCCGCGGCTTGACGGGTATCAGACATGCCTTCTTATAAAGAATAACCGCGAATTTCGCCACATTCCGGTTATCATGTTATCGAGCAAGGACGGTCTCTTTGACAAAGCCCGCGGCAAGATCGCGGGTTCGGAGGAACACGTCAACAAGCCATTTACGCAAGAAGAATTGATTGATGTGATTAGTAAGTACGTACATTAAATGCCAAGCGCAAACTCAGGTCAGAGGCCGATTCGCACGACCAAGGGAGTAGAAGGTGACCATAAAGAGCATTCTTGTCGTTGACGACTCGCCCACAGAGCTGCATCTGTTGCAGGAGATGCTGACGCGGAACGGGTTTACGATTACCACGGCCCGCAGCGGTGAGGAGAGTATCGAGAAACTGAAGACGTTTCGTCCGGACCTGATCCTGATGGACGTGGTGATGCCGGGCATGAGCGGATTCGAGGCGACCCGTACGATCACGAAGAATCCCACGACCAGCGGCATTCCCGTGATTATCTGTACCACCAAGGGTCAGGAGACCGACAAGGCTTGGGGTCTGCGCCAGGGGGCGCGCGACTACATCGTCAAGCCGGTTGCCGAAAGCCAGCTGCTGGAAAAGATCAGGGCGTTGTGACCGACGTTACGCAACGCGAGGCCTTCACCCTTCTTGTCGAGATGCAAGACCGGGTCCGTGCGCTCGCTCCGCGGTTGCCCGAACAGGTCGAAGCGGCGCCCCTGTGGACGGGTTTGAGCTTTCGGCTGGATGACGCGTTGCTGCTCGTTTCTCTCGACCAGATAGCAGAAATTCTGCCGCGTCCTCCCGTGACGCGGGTTCCGGGAACAAAGCGCTGGGTCAAGGGCGTCGCCAACGTGCGCGGCACTTTGCTGACGATCATTGATCTCGCGGAGTTTTTCGGGAAGGCCCCGGTGCCCGCCGACGAC
Organism: Pseudomonadota bacterium; assembly: GCA_021777535.1. GTDB lineage: Bacteria > Pseudomonadota > Gammaproteobacteria > Acidiferrobacterales > Acidiferrobacteraceae > JAJYDN01. The sequence goes on along the minus strand of JAJYDN010000004.1, from coordinate 48,868 downwards.
AAGGGGCGCCTGCTGGTCATGCATGTGGGTGATCTCAGCACCGGTTTATTGGTAAACGAGGTTTCGGGATTGAAACATTTCGATGTCGAGCGGGATCGGCGCGACATCGCCGGACTGGATAATGCGGTCTTGATGCATGTCCAGACGGCGTATCTACAGGACAATGTTTTATGGGGTGTGTTTGATCTGCTCTCGTTGTCGGATAGTCTGACCTTCAAGCACGTCGCGGCCTGAATCGTCGGCGGATAGCGCCACAGCCAGCGGATCGTGTGCGACATGAGCGCAAAATCTACTAGGGGTTGAGAACATGGTGGCGAGACTCTCAAAGAAGAAGGGTGCCGTTCTGGATCAGCCAACCGAGGAGTTGGCGGTTGGCGGCGGCGAACAATACGTCGAGATGCAGCCCAGGGGACGGGCCAAGCCGGTCCGCAAGAAGCTTGCGGTAAAGCTCAATCTGGGCCACTTTGCCGGGGTCCCGGTCATCCTGACGCTCCTGGTGGTTGCGCTGGCCGCGGCGGTGTTTCTCTTCTACACCGTGGCACAGCAGACCAGTCGCGACTCCAACTACATCGAGCAGTCAAGCCAGCTGCTCATGTTGTCTCAGCGCATCGCGAAGGACGCGGCCGCCGCAACGCTTGGCGAAGAGAATGCGTTCAGTGACCTGCGCCATTCGCGTAACGAATTCCAGCGCATCATCGTGAGCCTGCAGGATGGCAACGGCGCCATCGGCATGCCGCCTTCCCCGGTGGCGGTGCATCCGGCCCTCGATCGCGTTTCGAAGTCGTGGACCATTCTGCGCCGACGCGTCGATCACATCCTGAAGCAGGAAGACCCCGCCCTGCAGATGCATGACTACGTGGCCACAGTCAATCAGACCGCGCCGCTTCTGCTTGCCTTGTGGGATGAAATCGTCACCTCCGGGATGCGCGCCCACATGTCGCCGCAGCTTATCTATCTCGGTTCGCGGCAGGGCATGCTGAGCCAGCGCATCACCATGGAGGTCAACCTGTTCGCCCAGGGTGGCCGCTCCGCGGCCGTCGCGGCCCAGGAATTCGGCGAAGACGCCAAACTCTTCAAGCAGACGCAGACGCAACTCGCTCCGCAGCTGCCGCCCTCGGCAGCGAAGAAATTTGGCGAGGCCCAGCAGGCCTTCCAGGCCATGGACGAAGCCGTGCATGGCATCCTTGGCGATGCCACGCCGCTCTTCGTGGCGCAGCGCGCTGGCACCATGATCATCCGCAAGAGTAACCATGACCTTGCCGATGCCCGCAAGCTCGTGGCCGCGTACGGCGCTCTCGCGCATCAGCGCCAGCTCGAGAAATTCGTCGGTTATGCGGCGACCGGTCTTGCGCTGGTCTTCTTCGCCTTGCTGGTCTCGCGACTGGTCGGTGACGAACGTGCGCGTGCCCGGGCAAGCGCGGCCCAGAACCGCGAAACGCAGGACGCGATTTTGAAGCTGCTCGACGAGATGGGCGATCTGGCGGATGGTGACCTGACGATTCAGCCGCAGGTAACCGAGCAGATTACGGGCGCAATCGCGGACTCCATCAATTATGCCGTGAAGGAAATGCGCAACGTCGTGTACCGCATCAACGCGACGGCGCAGGAAGTGGCCATGGCGTCCGACCGTAGCCGCAAGACGGCTATCGAACTGAACGAAGCGGCGGACCGGCAGGCAAAGCAGATTCTCGCGACCACCGACCGCATGCGTGCGATGGCCAAATCCATGGAAGAGATGTCGCAAAGCGCCGGACAATCGGTGGAGGTGGCGCGCGGCTCGGTGTTGACCGCCAAGCGGGGCGCGGAGGCCGTGCAAAACACCATCAAAGGCATGGATGAGATGCGCGAGCAGATTCAGGAGACCGCCAAGCGCATCAAGCGTCTGGGTGAAAGCTCGCAGCAGATCGGTGAAATCGTCGAGCTCATCAATGACATTGCGGAGCAGACGAACATCCTCTCGCTGAATGCGGCAATCCAGGCCGCCATGGCGGGAGACGCGGGCCGCGGTTTCGCGGTGGTGGCGGATGAAGTGCAGCGTCTTGCCGAGCGTTCCGGTGCGGCGACCAAGCAGATCGCCGATCTGGTGAAGACGATTCAGGCCGACACCAACGAGGCGGTAGCGTCGATGGAAAAGGCGACTAACGGCGTGGTCGAAGGTACGCGTCTTGCCGATGCGGCCGGGCAGGCGCTGGGACAAATCGAGTCGGTGTCGGAACAGCTGTCCGGCCTAATCGTGCGTATCGCCAAGGATGCCCATACCCAATCCGAAACGGCAACGACGGTGTCCCATAGCATGGGTGACATTCAGGAAGCCACGGCTCTGACATCGACAGGAACCAAGCAGACTGCCGAATCGATCACGAAACTGTCGGATCTCGTTCGCGAGTTGCAGGCATCGGTGGCGGGCTTCAAGTTGCCGGTTTGAGACCTGGCTTAGACCGGGGGGATGATGGCCACCACAAGCAGCGTCGATCTGGGGACTCTCGGCTGGGTCAAAGAGGAGATCGATGAGACTCTGAAAAAGGCGCGCCAGGCGCTTGAGGCCTTCACGGAAAACCGCGCCGACGATGCGAGGCTCCGGCTCTGTGCCAGCTATCTGCACCAGATAGCTGGCACCCTGAAGATGGTCGAGTTCGACAACCTGGCCGAACTGATCGGTGAAGCCGAGGCCTTGGCGGAGGAGCTGCTCGCGAGCGCCGACGCACCGAGCCCGGCGCGTCTCGAGCCGCTGGTCAGGTTCGTTCTGTCGATGCCCGATGTGCTCGACGCCGCGCAATCCCGGCGGGGTGTTCTCGCCCAAATCTGCCTGCCGCTTCTGAATGACCTGCGCGCCGCGCGCGGGTTGCCCCCGGCAGACATGTTTTCTATTTTCTCCCCAAACCTCGATGTCCGCTCGCCGCGCCCGGCAGTTACCGACGAGGCGGCGCTCGGGCACGCCTTCCTCGAGCAGCGTGCGGCATTTCAGGCGCTTCTCGTGCAGTGGCTAAAGAAGGCCGATGCGGCGGTACTTGCGCAATTGAAGCCTTATTTCGCCAGTTGGGGTGCGCAAGCGGCCTTCATGCCCGCAGCCCAGTGCCTGTGGATCGCCACCGCCTTCGTTGACATCGTGGCCGCAGAGAATCCGCCTGCGCTTGAGCACAAGAAGATGTTCGGGCGCCTCGACCAGCAGCTCAAACGCAGTGCAGACGGTCAGGACAAGGCAAGCGCCCGCGCAACCTACGAACGGCTCAGCCGGGAAATGCTGTTCGCGATCAGTCAGAGTACGGCAACGGGGGCGGATGCGGATGCCATCCGCGAGGCGTTTGGCCTCACGATTGCGGAAGACGCCTATCCGGTGGCGGCCCTCGATGCGCTGCGTTCCGTGACGAGCGCGCTTGAGCAGGAGGTCCACCTCGCCCAGGAACTGCTGTCAGGTTATTTCGATGCCAAGGACGGTCACGCGATTGCCGAGCAACTCGCGCAGCGGCTGGACAAGATGGCCAAAACCTTCGGGACGCTCAGCATCGCTCCGCTGCAAGATTTGGCTGGCGATCTTCGGGATCTTTGCCGCGCGCTGGATGAAGGTCATGTAGACAGATCCTCCCTTGCCGCCATGACCATGGCGCAGGCGCTTCTGCAGGTCGAATCCGCCATCCACGAGATTCCAACGGGGCGGGTGGGCTGGCGGGGACCGGTGGAAGACCGCCGGCGCGCCCTGCAGGCCCTCTATGCGGTGCCGGCCGACATGGGCGGTATCGAGATATCCGAAGGCACGCTCAGCGAGTACGAGATGCAGCGCCTCATCGGATCCCTTGGTGCGGAGATACGCGTCAACCTCCAGAGCCTGGAGACACAGTTTACGGCCTTCCTGGCTGACGCCGGACAGTTTTCGCTGATCGAGAGTTTGCCGGCGCTCGCGGGTCAGGTGGGGGCCGCGTTCCAGGTTGCCGGTGATCCGCCGGCCGCCGGCGTGGCCCAGCATCTGGGTGAGCTGCTTGCGCGGTTGGCGACCGGAGACGTGCCGCTGTCGCCTGCGCGCGCCGAGGCGGTGGCGATTGGTGTCGGTGCGCTGGAGGCACAGGTGACCGGCCTCGAGCGCGGCCACCCCTTGCCTGCGGAGAGGCTCGCGGCGGTGGTGGCAAGTCTGCAAGCGGCCATGGGGCCCGATACGGCGCCGCCTGCAGGTTCGGTGCCCGTGTCGGCGCGGGCCGCAGCCGGTGCGCGTCCCCCGATCGACCCGGAGATCCTCCCGGTGTTTCTGGAGGATGCCCACGAAGCGCTCCGCCAGCTCGACGAGAGCATGCCGCAGTGGCAGGCGCAGCGCGACAACGAAGAGGCAGTGATCGTGGCGCGACGCGCCTTCCATACCCTGAAGGGTAGTGGCCGCATGGTCGAGGCCGGTGAGATCGCCGAGCTCGCCTTCGATGCCGAATCTCTGTTGAACCGGGTGCGTGCCCGCCAGTTGGCGTCGACCGACGACATCGTCCGCTGGGTGGGATTCGCGCATGCCTGTGTTCAGCATTGGGTGGATGCGCTCGAGCACGATGGTCCCATGCCCGAAATGGCGAGCCTGCGCGCCGGACTGCAGGCCCTTGCCGACAATCGGCCGGTGCCGCTGGAGCCGGTTGCCGCAAGCCCCATCTCTGTGTCTGCAAAGGCGCCGCCCGAAGATCTGATAAGCGTTTTGGAAAGTGCGCCCAAGTCTGCGCGTGAACCGCTTGATAAGGCGGGTACCCTCGAGGAGCCGGCTGCCGCCGCGACGGCCACCGTGCCGGTACCATCGGGCGCGAGCTCCATTCTCGATAACGATCCGCTGCTGCGGGATATCTTTGTCACCGAAATGCGCGATCACCTCGCCATTCTGCAGGCTGCAGCCGAGCAGGGCGAGGGGAGTCCTGTCACGGCGCCGCTTTTGCGGGCCGCGCATACATTGCATGGAAGTGCCCGGTCGGTGGCCCTGCTCGCAATGGCCGACAGCGGCGCCGCGCTCGAACGCTACTTCCAGGCCGTGGCATCGCGCGATGAAGTCCTCGATCGCGAGGGGATCGCCACCATTGCGGCGTTTGTGGAGCTCGTGACCCGTTTCCTGGCGGATTTGCAGGAGACGCCGTTGAGAACGGAGTTCTTGTCTCTCGAGGCGCGTCTCGAGCGCCTCGTCGGCGCGGGCGCTGCTGATCGATCCATTACCTGGTGGCAGCAAAAGGATTCAGGATTCTCCGAGGCCGGTGCGGAGCCAGGGGGCGCCGTCCAGGAGGCGCCAACAGCGCCCGCGGCCGAAAAGCCGGCTCTGGCGCCGCTTCTGCCCGAGATCCCGTCGAGCGTCCAGGATGCACAGGAAATCGATCCGGAGCTGCGCGAGATTTTCAGGGACGAGGCCCGCGATCTGCTCGACAATCTGGGCTCTGCCCTTGCGTTGTGGCGCAGCAACGTCTCCAACGATTTGCATCTGAGCGACCTAAAGCGCATCTTGCACACCCTGAAAGGCGCTGCCCGCATGGCGGGGGCCATCACGGTCGGTGAGGTCAGTCACGCCACTGAGGATCTCTTGCGGCGCGTGGAAGACGGCAGCGTCAACCGCGATGAGCGTCTCATGGATGTACTGGACGAAGCGGTCGCGCGTCTCGACGATCTCTATCAGGCGTTTATCGACAAACGGCCGCCAGCCGATGTCGATCGCGAACGAAACCTGCTCTCCCAGTTGAACGAAAGCCCGGCCGGTGCCGCGGCGGCGCCCACCACGGCGCCGGCTGCGGCGCCGGACGAAGAGGTATTCCGTCCGGATACGACGAGCCAGGTCCGCGTAAAGACCGCGCTGCTCGATCGGCTCGTCAATTATGCGGGCGAGGTCAGTATCGCCCGATCGCGCATGGAGCAGCAGATTTTCCGCCTGCGCGAGCATCTGGCGGAGATGAGTGGAAACGTGAGGCGCTTTCGCGACCAGATCCGCGAACTCGAAATCCAGGCGGAATCGCAGATCGGTTTCCGGGCGGCTGTCGGCGAGAACATCCAATTAGCCGATTTTGATCCTCTGGAGTTCGACCGGTATACCCGGTTGCAGCAGCTTACGCGCGGTCTCACGGAAAACATGCACGACTTGATCACCGTGCATGGGACTCTCGATGCGGTGGTAAGTCAGGCGGAAGTGGTACTGCAGCAGCAGGCGCGCGTGAACACCGAACTGCAGGAAGGTCTGATGCGTACGCGGATGGTCAGCTTCGCGACGCAGGCACATAGGCTGCGCCAGATCGTCCGGCAGACCGCGCAGGAACTCAACAAGAAGGCCGAGCTTGTATTGTCGGGGGCGGAAGTCGAGCTCGACCGGCACCTGCTCGAGCGCATGATCGGACCTTTCGAGCATATGGTCCGCAATGCCTTAGACCACGGTCTCGAAGGGGTCGCCGAGCGGGCGCGTCTCGGCAAGCCACCCGCCGGCACCATCCGCATCGAGACGTTGCATGAAAGCGGCGAGATCGTGATCCGCTTCAGCGACGATGGGCAGGGCCTGAACGTCGAGCGCATACGCACGAAGGCGATCGAGCGCGAACTGATGCCCGTGGATGCCGTTCTCACGGACGAACAGATCGTCCAGTTCATCCTGTTGCCCGGGTTCTCCACGGCGGCCACCATCACGCATTTGTCCGGGCGCGGTGTGGGCATGGACGTCGTACACAATGAGGTGAAAAAACTTGGCGGCGCCATTACGGTCGAAACGCACAAAGGCCGGGGCACGACGTTCACCATCCGCCTGCCCCTCACGCTGTCGATCACGCAGGCCCTGATGGTGGGATGCGGCGACCAGATGTTCGCCATTCCATTGGCCGCGATCGTCAATATCGTCGAAGCGCCAAGCTCTGCCATAGAGGACGCCATGACCGGAGCCCAGAAGACCCTGCGCTATGGCGGACAGGATTACCCCTTCATGGATCTGGGTCTGCGCCTTGGTGTGGCATCGGCATCGCTCGTGCAGCGCAAGGTGCCCGTTCTTCTCCTGCGTCTCGATAACCGCGAAGTCGCGGTGGCCGTCAGTGCCTTGTTCGGCACGCGCGAAGTGGTGGTCAAGTCGCTTGGGCCGCAGCTCGCCGAAATTCGTGGATTGCTCGGCGCGACCATCCTCGGCGACGGGCGGGTCATCCTGATTCTGGATATTCCGGGACTCTGGGTCGACGAAGATGTCGTGAAGATGGTACCGGTACCGGTGGAACCAGAAGCCGCCGAACAGGTCCGCCGCCGTGTTGTGCTGGTCGTGGATGACTCGCTCACGGTACGCAAAGTGACGAGCCGGTTCCTGCAGAAACAGGGCTTCGATGTGATGACGGCGAAAGACGGCGTCGATGCACTCGAGCAGTTGCGCGAGCATCCTGCCGATATCATGCTGGTCGACATCGAAATGCCCCGCATGGACGGCTACGAATTCACCACGCGCGTGCGCGGGGACGCGCAAATGCGGCATATTCCGATCATCATGATTACCTCCCGTTCAGGCGATAAACACCGTGAGCGGGCACTGAGTCTCGGTGTGGATCTTTACCTGGGCAAGCCCTACCAGGAAGACGATGTATGCAGACACATCAATGAACTTCTGGAAAGGGGCCGCGCATGAACCCACCTGGCGCGCCGATCCGTCACTATATCGAGCTGCGTATGGGCAGCAGCACGTTTTTCCTCGCCAATACACCGCTGCTTGTGATCGAGCCCAGGGAGAATATGCTGGTGAAGCCGGTCGGGCTTGCGGCTGCGCAGCGTGTCGTCCAGGGGGTGGCATGGCCAGCGTTTTCCCTCGATGCGGATATGGAACCGGTCGCCGATGCTCCGTGGACGCGCGCGATCTTCCTGAACACTGCTGAACACGGTGTCGGCATTCTGGTGGACGACTTGCGGCTCGTGCCGGTCGATCATCTTCGTGTCGAGCCGTTTTTCCCCCTGGGGCCGTTGCCGCCTGGTGGCGAGCCACTCTTTGACGCGGCCGCAATGGAGACGGGGACGCTGACACTGGTGTTTTCCACAAGGGGCCTGATCGCCCATCTTCTTTACGAGGAGCGCCGCCATGGCCATGCGCAATGACCGTGTACATGGTCTGCTGCTGCCGATAGGCGAGCGGTCCCTGCTGTTGCCGAGCGCGCTCGTGGCTGAAATCATCACGCTGCGGGATGTCGTCGAGCAGCCGCTTGCGCCGCCGTGGATCACCGGCCTCATCAACTGGCGTTCACGGCCGGTTACTGTATGCGATATCACGAAACTCTGGAGCGAAGGCATCGAAGCGAACAGCCGCTCGAGGGTCGCGGTGTTTTATCCGCTGGCCGGCCGCAACGCCGGAGAGTTCTTCGCCATTTTGACAAGCGCCGAACCGCAGCCGCGGGTATTGGATGACGCGATGGCGCTGATGACGAATACCGGAAACGAAAATCCGCTCTTTTCGGTGACTCTGGTGCTGGATGGCCGCCCTGCCGCGATACCCAATCTCACCACCATCCGCGAACTTTTCTATCCCGCCAAGACGACATGAGGATCCGCGCCGCGGCGTCCGTACGGGCCTTTCCGCTTGATAGAAGAGGTCAAAGGCCCGATTGCGGTATAGACAGCGCCCTGTGCGAATGTGCCATAATGCAGCGCTGTTTTTGAGTCCGGAAGTGAGGTCATATGGTCAGTACGCAAACACCGGTGTGCGATTTCGGCTGGTCCGCACCCGATTTTGCGCTCCCGAGCACGGACGGGCGCATCACGCGGCTGGCGGATGTGCGGGGCCCCCGCGGGCTGCTGGTCATGTTTATCTGCAATCACTGCCCCTATGTGAAGGCCATCCGGGACAGGTTGATCCGCGATACCCGTGAACTGCGGGCGCTTGGGGTCGCCAGTGTGGCCATCATGTCGAACGACCCGACCGACTACGAGGAAGACTCGTTCGATAACATGAAGCGGATTGCGGCCCAGTATCACTATCCCTTCCCTTATCTCTACGACGCTTCGCAGGAAGTGGCGCGCAGCTACGGCGCGGTCTGCACGCCCGACTTTTTTGGTTTCAATGCAGACCTTCAGCTTCAGTACAGAGGGCGGCTCGACGCGAGCCGCAAGGAAGCCGTACCCGGCGCACGCCGCGACCTGTTCGAGGCCATGAAGCAGGTGGCTGAGACGGGTCAGGGTCCCCGAGAGCAGGTGCCGAGCATGGGCTGTTCGATCAAGTGGGCGAGCGAAGCCGCGCACTGATGGCTACGCCTGCCGGGCACTTCGAGCCCATTCCTGCCCTGCGTCTCTTGCGGGAGATCATCATGGACGCGGCAGATCAGGAAATTCTGCCGCGCTTCGGCCGCGCAAAGCTCTCTGTCAAGGAGGATGGCAGCCTCGTGACCGCTGCGGATACGGCGGTGCAGGCGCGCCTTGGTGCCGAGCTGGGCGGGCGCTGGCCGCAATTCGCCTTCCTGGGCGAGGAGATGACCGCCGACATGCAGGCGGAGATGCTGGCCTCGCCAGCCGGCGTGTGGTGTCTCGACCCGGTCGACGGTACGACCAATTTCGTCAACGGGCTGCCATTCTTCGCGGTGTCCCTGGCTCTTTTGCAAGACGGCCAACCCACCTTGGGCATCGTCTATGATCCGAACCGGCGCGAATGTTTCACCGCCATCCGTGGCGGCGGGGCCTGGCTAAACGGCGCAGAGCTGGCCACGAACCGCGGTGACCGTGCGCTGCGGCGGTCGGTCGCCGCGGTCGATTTCAAGCGTCTTGCGCCGCGCCTGGCCGGGCGCCTTGGCGTTGATCCGCCCTATGCCTCCCAGCGCAGCCTCGGCGCCTGTGCGCTCGATTGGTGCTGGCTTGCGGCCGGCCGGCTCCATCTGTATCTACACGGAGGCCAGAAGCTTTGGGATTACGCGGCTGGCAGTCTCATTCTGGCAGAGGCAGGCGGCGTCGCGGAGACCCTGGCTGCCCAGCCTATCCCTTACGATCGTCTTTCGAGCTGCTCTGCCGTCGCGGCCAAGGATCCGGATCTGTACGAAAGCTGGCGGGCCTGGATTGCGCACAATGCCTGAGGTTTGCAGACGGGGCTATTGCCCAACGGGCACGGGTGAGCGAAAATGAACGGCTCAGGAGCTATCTTGGGCCCGCGGCCTTGTGCGCGTGGCTTACGAACCCGTACCCCTTGGCGAGTGCGCTTTGCCAGCCAAAGGGTTTTTTTATATCGTTGCGCGGTCCCGTGACTCTAGGGCCGGTGACAACTTTGATTCAATGCAGACGGTGCGCGGTGGGATGGCCACCATGGGGGCATAGCGGGTGCCCGCCGTGGCGTCTCGACCTCATCGAGGAGCAGTGTGATGCGTAAAAGACCGATCCTCCTAGGGATCGTCGGCGATTCAGCCGCCGGTAAGACGACTATTACTCGGGGTATCGCCAAGGTTATTGGCGAAGACAGGTGCACGACGATCTGCACCGATGATTACCACCGTTACAACCGCGTCCAGCGCGCCGAGAAGAAGATCACGGCTTTGCATCCGGATTGCAACTACCTCGACATCATCGAGCAGCATCTGGAGCTTTTGAAGGCTGGCAGGCCCATTCTGAAGCCGCATTACAACCACGCCACCGGCGATTTCGATCCGCCGAGCTATGTCGAGCCGAAAGAGTTCATCATCGTGGAAGGGTTGCTCGGCTACACGACGAAGGCGATGCGCGATTCCTACGACGTGAAGCTGTATCTGGCACCGCCGGAAGACTTGCGTTACCAGTGGAAAATGAAGCGGGATACGCAAAAGCGTGGTCATACCGCCGAGGCCGTCGCCAAGGAAATGAAGATGCGCGAGCCGGATTCGGAAGCTTTCATCCGGCCGCAGCGCAAGTGGGCCGACATGGTGATTTGCTTCTGGCCGCCTGCGGACAAGAAGGAAGAAACCGGTGCGCACCTGAACGTCTCCCTGATCCTGCGGCCAACCCTGCCGCATCCGGATCTGTCGGAAGTTCTTGAGCATGGCAGCGGTAACGGCATCCATCTCGAACTGGACCGCGACATGGGCCTGCCCGTCGACCGGCTCGAGATCGACGGCACCATCAGCGACAGCAAGGCCAAGCAGCTCGAAGACCTCTTGTGGAAACACATCCCGGGCGAGCACCATCATTTGCGTCACGAAGGCATCGGCGACATTACGGGGACCACGGGCGAGCGCCTGAGATCCCATCCACTTGCGCTAACGCAGTTGCTCGTGGCCTACCACCTGCTGAAGGCAGCGTCGGGTCACTACGAGTAAAGGATTGAGTTTTTCTGAGGATCCATCATGTCAGTAAAGCCTGAAAGCCACTCGAAGGCGGCGAAGACGGACGCCCGTCGCCGCGAATTTGCCAACGCCATCCGAGCCCTGAGCATGGACGCGGTCCAGAAGGCCAACTCGGGGCATCCGGGTGCGCCGATGGGCATGGCCGATATCGCGGAAGTGCTGTGGAATGACTATCTAAAGCACAATCCCGCCAATCCATCCTGGGCGGACCGCGATCGCTTCGTGCTGTCGAACGGCCATGCCTCGATGCTCCTCTACAGTCTCCTGCATCTGACCGGCTACGATTTATCTATCGATGAGCTGAAGCGGTTCCGGCAGCTGGGATCGAAGACTCCCGGACATCCCGAGCATGGGTATACGCCGGGCGTCGAGACGACGACGGGGCCGCTCGGCCAGGGGCTCGCCAACGCGGTTGGCATGGCCATTGCCGAGCGCGCGCTGGCGGCGCAGTTCAATCGCCCCGGGCACACGATGGTCGACCATTACACCTATGTGTTCATGGGCGACGGCTGCCTGATGGAAGGCATTTCACATGAGGCCTGTTCGCTGGCCGGCACCCTCGGGCTTGGCAAGCTGATTGGTTTCTATGACGACAACGGGATCTCCATCGATGGCGAGGTGCACGGCTGGTTCACCGATGACACACCCAAGCGTTTCGAGGCCTATGGCTGGCATGTCGTGCCGGTGGTCGATGGCCACAATCCGGAGGCCATCCGCGCCGCTGTCGAAGCGGCGCGTGCGGTAACCGACAAGCCGTCACTGATCTGCTGTCAGACGATCATCGGTTTGGGCGCGCCGAACAAGGAAGGCAAGGAAATCAGCCATGGCGCCCCCTTGGGCGACAAGGAAGTTGCTGCAGCCCGTGAGCGCCTGGGCTGGCCGTACGGGCCCTTCGAGATTCCGGCCGAGATCTATGCCGGATGGGATGCGCGTGCCCGTGGGGCCAAGGCAGAACAGGCCTGGTCGACCCGTTTCGAGGCCTACCGCAAAGAACACGGCGAACTTGCCACGGAGTTCCTGCGCCGCATGGCCGGCGATCTGCCTGTCAGTTTCGAGCAGATGGCGCAAGATTTCGTCCGCGACACCGACGCCAAGGCTCCGAGCATCGCCTCGCGCAATGCCTCGCAGAATACGCTCAACGCTTTCGGGCCCCATCTGCCGGAATTGATGGGCGGCGGTGCGGATCTGGCCGGCTCGAACCTCACCATGTGGAGTGGCTGCAAGGGTGTTTCCAGCGAGAATCCGGGCGGAAACTACCTTTTCTATGGTGTGCGCGAGTTCGGCATGTCCGCCATCATGAACGGCATTGCGCTGCATGGCGGCTTCATCCCCTACGGCGGTACCTTCCTCATGTTCTCGGAGTATGCGCGCAATGCCTTGCGCATGGCGGCTCTGATGAAACAACGCGTGGTGTTTGTCTATACCCACGACTCCATCGGTCTTGGTGAGGACGGTCCCACTCACCAGCCGATTGAACAGATCGCGACCCTTCGCATGATTCCCAACATGGCGGTCTGGCGTCCAGCGGATGCGGTCGAGTCCGCCGTGGCCTGGAGGGAGGCGCTCGTGCGCCGCAATGGGCCGACGTCGCTCGTTTTTTCGCGGCAAAAGCTGGCCCATCAGAAGCGGTCTGCGGACACCGTGAAGGCAATCAGCCGCGGCGGCTACGTTTTGGCGGACTGCCAGGGCACCCCGGCCGCCATCCTCATCGCTACGGGCTCGGAGATCGGGCTCGCGATGGCGGCCTTCGAAAAGTTGACGGCGGGCGGTCACAAGGTCCGCGTCGTTTCCATGCCATGCGCCGAAGTCTTCGACGCCCAGGATCCAGCCTACCGGGAGAGCGTGTTGCCCACCTCCGTGCGCAAGCGTGTCGCCGTCGAGGCAGGTGTGACGGCGTACTGGCGCAAGTACGTTGGTCTCGAGGGCCGGGTTATCGGCATCGATCGCTTTGGTGAATCGGCGCCGGCAGAGGCGTTGTTCGAGCACTTCGGCCTGACGGTCGAGCGCGTCACCGAGACCGTGCAGACGCTGCTGAAATGATTGCGTGGCGGCCGGATTCCACCCGGTCGCCACTTCTTCACACGAATTTCTTATTTATCGGGAGATGTGGGAATGGCAATTCGAGTTGCGATTAATGGCTATGGTCGGATCGGGCGCAACGTGTTGCGCGCCATCTACGAAGCGGGCCGCAACAAGGAGATCGAGATCGTTGCGATCAACGATCTGGGGAGCCCGGAAATCAATGCGCACCTGACGCAGTACGATACGGTCCACGGCCGCTTCCAGGGCACGGTCAGCGTCGAGGGCGAGTACATGATCGTCAATGGCGACAAGATCCGTGTCCTGTCGAACCGCGATCCCGCGCAGCTGCCCTGGAAGGAGCTGAAGGTTGACGTGGTCCATGAGTGCACGGGGTTCTTTACCACCAAGGAAAAGGCCTCCGCGCACCTGCAGGCCGGTGCCAAGAAAGTGATCATTTCGGCGCCCGGCGGCAAGGACATCGACGCCACCATCGTCTACGGCGTCAATCACAAGGCTCTGAAGAGCGGCGACACGATCATCTCGAATGCCTCGTGCACGACCAACTGTCTCGCGCCGCTTGTGAAGCCGCTGAATGACAAGATCGGCATCGTGCACGGCCTGATGACAACCGTGCACTCGTACACGAACGACCAGGTGCTGACCGACGTGTATCACAGCGACCTGCGCCGCGCGCGCTCGGCCACTCACTCCATGATCCCGACGAAGACGGGTGCTGCGGCCGCTGTCGGCCTCGTGCTGCCCGAGCTGAACGGCAAGCTCGACGGCTTTGCCGTGCGCGTCCCGACCATCAACGTGTCGCTCGTCGATCTCACCTTCACGGCCAAGCGGACCACGACCAAGGAAGAGATCCACGGCATCATGAAGGATGCGTCGAACGGCGAACTGAAGAACATTCTCGCGTACAACGACAAGCCTCTGGTGTCGATCGACTTCAATCACAATCCGGCCTCGTCGATCTACGAGGCGAGCCTCACGAAGGTCATGGAAGGCACCTTGGTCAAGGTCCTCGCGTGGTACGACAACGAGTGGGGCTTCTCGAACCGCATGCTCGACACGACTGTCGCGCTCATGCAGGCGCGCTAGGGGGCGTCCGATGCGCATCAAAAAGATGGCGGATCTGAAACTTGCGGGGCTGCGGGTCCTGATCCGGGAAGATCTCAATGTTCCCCTGAAGGAAGGCGCCGTCGCCGATGACACGCGCATTCAGGCGAGCTTGCCCACGATCCGCATGGCCCAGTCACAGGGTGCGCGCGTGATGCTCATGTCGCACCTTGGCCGCCCTGAAGAAGGGGTGCCGGACGAAAAGTATTCACTGAAGCCCGTGGCGGATCATCTCGGCAAGCTTCTCGGCAAGCCAGTCCGCCTGGTGGCGGACTGGCTAAACGGCATACCCGATATGAAGGATGGGGACGTCGTTTTGTGCGAGAACGTCCGCTTCAACAAGGGTGAAAAGAAGAATAACGAGGATCTGGCGCGCAAGATGGCCGCTCTGTGTGACGTGTTCGTCATGGACGCGTTCGGCACCGCGCATCGTGCACAGGCCTCGACGCATGGTGTCGCCAGGTACGCGAAGATCGCGTGCGCCGGCCCGTTGCTCGCGGCCGAACTCGACGCACTCGGCAAGGCGCTGCAAAATCCGAAGCGGCCTCTCGTTGCCATTGTCGGCGGCTCCAAGGTCTCGACGAAACTCGTCGTGCTGGAAAGCCTTGCCAAGCGGGTGGATCAGTTGATCGTCGGGGGCGGCATCGCCAACACCTTCATGGCTGCGGCAGGCCTGCCAATCGGCAAATCCCTGGCGGAGCTCGACCTCATCGACACCGCGAAGAAACTCATGCAGGACATGGCCGCGCGCGGCGCATCCATTCCCATCCCGGTCGACGTGGTGTGCGGCAAGGAATTCTCCGCCACCGCGCAGGCCACGCTGAAGGATGCCAGGAGTGTGGTTGCCGATGACATGATCTTCGATGTCGGCCCCAAGACATCGCAGGCCTTCGCGGAGCTTCTGAAGAAGGCGGGGACGATCGTCTGGAACGGCCCGGTGGGCGTGTTCGAGTTCGATCAGTTCGGTGCCGGCACCAAGGCGTTGTCCCAGGCGATCGCCGCGAGTCCGGCGTTCTCGATCGCAGGAGGCGGCGACACGCTGGCGGCTGTGAGCAAGTATGGCGTCGGTGAAAAGATCTCCTATATTTCCACCGGCGGTGGTGCATTCCTGGAATTTCTGGAAGGCAAAGTCTTGCCCGCTGTCGCGATCCTGGAAGAACGAGCCCAGGACTGACGCGCAGGCAGGGTAATGTGTAGAAGTGTGCCGGCGCGGCAACGCGCCGGCGTGGAGATGGTATGAGCCAGGCCTTTGTAGTGCGCGCCGCCAACGGCGGTGCGTAACCGATATGCAACGTCGAACCAAGATTGTCGCCACGCTCGGTCCTGCAACGGATGATCCTAAGGTACTCGATAAGCTGATTGTCGCGGGTGTCGATGTCGTCCGTCTGAACTTCTCCCATGATTTGCCCGAGGTGCATGCCCGCAGGGTCGAAATGATCCGCGACCGCGCCAATGCGCACGGGCGCCAGATCGGGGTCCTCGTCGACCTGCAGGGTCCGAAGATCCGGATTGGCCGGTTCAAGAACAAGCGCATCCGCCTGGAAGAAGGGCAGCGCTTCGTCATCGATGCGGACATGTCGCTGAAGGAAGGCGATGAAAACCGTGTCGGCGTCACGTACAAGGCCCTGCCGAATGATGTGGCGCGGGGCGCAACCCTTCTCCTCGATGATGGACGGGTCGTACTCTGGGTCGACGAGGTGACCGGCAACCAGATCATCTGCCGCGTCGTCGTCGGGGGCGAGCTTTCCGACAGCAAAGGCGTGAATCGCCAGGGTGGCGGACTGTCCGCCGAAGCCCTCACCGATAAAGACCGCGGGGACATCAAGTGGGCCGCCCAGTTGCAGGCGGATTATCTGGCGATCTCCTTTCCACGGAATGCGCAGGATGTCGAGGAGGCGCGCGCGCTGCTACGGGCCGCGGGTGGTAGCGGCGGGATCTGCGCGAAGATCGAGCGCGCCGAAGCGGTCGAGGCCATCGAGGAAATCATCCACGTCTCGGATGTCGTCATGCTTGCACGCGGCGATCTCGGTGTCGAGATCGGTGACGCCGCTTTGCCACCCGTTCAAAAGCGCATCATCAAACTGGCCCGGAAGATGAACAAGGTGGTGATCACGGCGACCCAGATGATGGAGTCCATGATCGAAAACGCCATTCCGACGCGTGCCGAGGTGTCCGACGTCGCGAACGCCGTCCTCGATGGCACCGATGCGGTGATGCTTTCGGCGGAGACGGCAAGCGGCAAACACCCCGTGGCAGCCGTGGCAGCCATGGACCGGGTGTGCCGGGAGGCCGAGAAAGAAGACGAGGCGATTTACTCCATGCACGGCCTGGCCAACCATTTCGAGCGCGTCGATCAGGCCATCGCCATGGCGGTCATGTACAGCGCGAACCACCTGCCCGTGCGCGCCATTGCGGCGCTGACGGAGTCCGGATCGACGGCACTGTGGATGTCCCGCGTCAGTTCCGCCGTACCGATCTATGCCTTGACGCCGCACGTGGAAACCCGTAGAAAGGTGACTCTCTACCGGGGTGTTTATCCGGTGGGTTTTTCACTGACATCCTCCGATCCGATGCGGATCATGACCGAAGCGATCGATGAGCTCCGCAGGCGCGGGGCGGTTCGCGACGGCGATCTTGCCATCCTGAGCATTGGCGAACCGCTGGCCAAGCCGGGCGGAACGAACACGATGAAGATTGTTCGTGTTGGAGAATTTGCCGCGAGCGACTGAGCTTACCTATCACTACCGAGAGAAAAGTTTAAGGAGAGCAACATGCCCATGGTATCCCTGCGTCAGTTGTTGGACCACGCGGCGGAACACGGTTACGGTGTGCCCGCGTTCAACGTCAACAACATGGAGCAAATCCAGTCCATCATGCAGGCCGCCGCAGAGACCGATAGCCCGGTCATCGTGCAGGCGTCGGCTGGTGCCCGCAGCTACGCGGGTGAACCGTTCTTGCGCCACCTGATCCTCGCCGCGCTGGAGGAATATCCGAACATTCCGATCGTCATGCACCAGGACCACGGCGCGAGCCCGGCGGTGTGCCAGCGCTCCATCCGTTCGGGCTTCAGCTCCGTCATGATGGACGGTTCGCTGAAAGACGACATGAAAACCCCCTCGACCTACCAGTACAATGTCGATGTGACCTCGCGCGTGGTGGACATGGCGCACGCCGTCGGCGTGTCCGTGGAAGGCGAACTGGGTTGCCTGGGGTCGCTGGAGTCGGGCATGGCGGGCGAAGAGGATGGTTCAGGTGCGGAGGGCAAGCTCTCTCACGACCAGCTCCTTACCGATCCGGAACAGGCGGCTGATTTCGTCAAGAAAACCCGCGTCGATGCGCTCGCCATCGCGATCGGCACGAGCCATGGCGCCTACAAGTTCTCGCGGCCGCCGACGGGAGATATCCTTGCCATCAACCGCATCAAGGAGATTCACGCCCGGATCCCGGATACGCATCTGGTCATGCACGGTTCCTCCTCGGTGCCGCAGGAGTGGCTGAAGATCATCCATGAGTTCGGTGGCGACATCGGCGAGACCTATGGTGTCCCGGTGAAGGAGATCCAGGAGGGCATCAAGTACGGTGTGCGCAAGGTGAACATCGACACCGATCTGCGTCTGGCGATCACCGGCGCGATCCGCCGCAACCTGGCAAAGAACCCGAAGAACTTCGATCCACGGAAGTTCATGAAGGATTCCGTGCAGGCCGGCAAGGACATCTGCAAGGCCCGCTATGAGGCCTTCGGTTGCGCCGGGCAGGCCTCGAAGATCCGCGTGATAAGTCTCGAAGAGATGACCAAGCGCTATGCGCGCGGGGAGCTCAATCCGCGCGTCAATTGATCCCGGCCATCAGGGACCAGATAACGCCGCCTCCGGGCGGCGTTATCGTTTGCAGGGCACGTTGACGTCCGTCGCCGCCGCCGTGGATTTGTGGGATACTGGATCACGCAGGCAGGCAGTGAGGTGCTCATGGCGTTCGATCTCACGGATGTGACGCCGATCAGGACGATGCCGAAGCTGATTGAGGCGCGCTGTTTCAACAGCGTGCGGCTCGCGCTCCGGCGCTTCAAAGACCCTTGTGAGATCCCGTTGCCCGGTCTGCGCGTGCGTGTCATTCTCGAGCGCAAGCAATGGGTCGTCTGCTCACTCATCAACGATTTCCCATTGATGGCGTGGGTCGACTTCGCATCCCGTGGCCGGGGTCTGCACGAGCCGGTCGCCTGCCGGCTGCACCTCTACCACTTTCATGCCGGGCTGCTGATGGGCCGGATCCCGGCCGCGCTGGAGCAGGCCCTTGGTGATCGTTTCGGCGCCGCCATATTGGGTGAGGGTCCTCCCATCCCGTGGCCGGGCCATCGTTATTAATGACACAACAAAAATGCATGAGGTAAGGGACATGCTCGACGAAAATCAGGTGGCCTACGGTTTTGACACGACGGTAAGCGGCAATTTCGACGACGTTCGCGCGAAGGTGGTCGACGCCCTGAAGACAGAAGGCTTTGGTGTGCTGACCGAGATCGACGTGAGCGCCACCCTGAAGGCGAAACTGGGCAAAGAGATGCCGCGTTATTCCATTCTGGGCGCCTGCAACCCGGCGCTCGCCAGCCAGGCCATCACGGCCGAACCGGAGATCGGTCTCTTGCTGCCCTGCAACGTCGTGGTCCAGGAGCGGCCGGGCGGCAAGACGAAGGTGTCGTTCATGGATCCCGTGTCGGTGTTGGCCCTTGTCAGCAATCCGCAGGTCACCGAACTCGGCTGGCAAGTACGCCAGAAGCTAGAAAAGGTCCGCGACAGCCTCGGTTAGGCGCGCCGCGCTGCAGGCGGCCCCTTGGGCGCCCTCTAGAGAGCGGTCGCGAAAAGGTCGTGGGTGTCGCTGCCCGTTACGCGTGCGCGCACGCGCTCGCCGGGCCGCCCCTTTCCCTGCACATAAATGATGCCGTCGATGTCGGGCGCTTCGGCGTAGCTGCGCCCGGCGAGGCCGTCGTCCGTGACCGCGTCGATGAGGACATCGTAGTCCTGGCCGACACGGGCGGCGAGGCGGGCCGCGCTGATCGCGGCCTGGTGCTGCATCAGGCGCCCCAGGCGCTCGTCCCGTATTTCCTCCGGAACGGCATCGGGCAGCGCGTTGGCAGCTGCCCCCTCCACGGGTGAATAGCTGAAGGCGCCGAGACGATCGATGCCGGCGTCGCCGACGAAATCGAGCAGCGCCGAGAACTCCTCCTCTGTCTCGCCGGGAAAGCCCACGATGAATGTGCTGCGTATGACGAGGTCGGGACGGATTGCCCGCCACGACTGGATGCACTTCAGCGGGTGCACCTGCCCGGCCGGGCGCAGCATGGCCTGCAGGATGCGCGGATGCGCGTGCTGGAAGGGTACGTCCAGATAAGGCAAGACCCCTTCTGTATCGAGAAGGGGCAGGATATCTTCCACCGCCGGATACGGGTAGACATAGTGCAGGCGCACCCATACGCCGAGGCGCCCCAGTTCCCGGACAAGCTCCAGAAACGACATGCGAACGGCCCGGCCGCCAACGAAAGCGACGCGGTGCTTCAGGTCCATGCCATAGGCGCTTGTGTCCTGCGCGACGATGACGATTTCGCGCACACCGGCGCGCACCAGTGCTTCCGCTTCCTTGACGATCTCGCCCAGGGGACGGCTTACGAGGGGGCCGCGCAGCGCGGGAATAATGCAGAACCGGCACCGATGGTTACAGCCTTCCGAGATCTTCAGGTAGGCGTAATGGGCAGGCGTAAGACGGATCCCTTGCGCCGGCACGAGATCGAGGAAGGGGTCATGGGGTCTAGGCAGATGCCGGTGGACTGCCGCCATCACGGCCTCATCATCGTGGGGACCCGTGATGGCCAGCACTTCGGGGTAGCGCGCGCGAATGGTCTGCGCACGGCTGCCGAGGCAGCCCGTCACGATGACCCGTCCGTTTGCCTGTACGGCTTCCCCGATGGCGTCCATGGATTCGGCCACCGCGCTGTCGATGAAGCCGCACGTATTGATGATGACGAGGTCCGCCTCCCCATAATCGCCTACCGTGCGGTAGCCCTCGGCCCGCAGGCGGGTGAGGATGTGTTCGGCATCGACGACAGCCTTCGGGCAGCCGAGGCTGACGAAGCCTATGGCGGGTTCACGTGATCGCATGGGCGCCTTCTACGCAAAAACGCCTATGATAGCGCGAGGTGGCCGGTTACGCCCTAGTGGCCGCCGGCGACTGCGATGGCAATCGTGACAAGGCCGAGCACGGTGTTGGTGCCAACCAGAACGCGGATCTGGCTGATCGCACGGGCACCGACTGCCAGGTCATTGGCGGCCAGCGCGCGCTTCAGGCGTCCGTAGGGCCCGAAGAACACATGCAGGTAGATGAGAATCATCACGATGCCGGCCGCCTGCATCAGGTTCACGAAAAGTGGCGCCCGCGCAAACCCGAACCAGCGGTCCATCAGAAAATAGCCGGTGGCCGGCAGCAGGATGACGGCCGCCCATACCCATGGGAAAAAGCGCGCAAAGGTCCGCGACCACAAAGGTAATCGCACGGCGGGCTCGAGAGATTGCACGGCGGGCCGCATGATCTGGTGCGCGAAGAACATGCCGCCCACCCAGATGACGGCCGCCAATACATGGATGACAAGGACCAATGGCATGATTCCCTCCTGCCGGTTGCAGTCCGGAAAGGTTCTATCCGTTCCATGGGGCCGCTGTCAATTGCCGATTGTCACATTGCTGTCACGTTCCCGTCGTCATCCGTTCATGGGTAGCCGTTAGGCTGCGCCCATTACCTGCGGAGGATGTGCCATGACGCTGCGCTATCTCATTCATCTTGCGAATTACTCAGACGGTGTCCTCTATATCATGCTGGGCATCCTCACGGTGACCCTGGCCGTCATCATCGACCGTTTCTGGTATCTGCGCCGCACATTGCTCGGCGGCGACCGCGTGGTGGCGGCGCTGGGTGCGCACAGCGAGACCACGCGCGCCGATCTGGCGCGCCTTGCCGACGACGCCGCGGACTTGCCCGAGGGCAGCCTGCTCGAGGTGGCCGCCCGCCATGCCGGCCTGATTTCCACGACCCAGCTCGCCGCCCGTCTCGACGAGGCTACGTTGCGGATAGCGCCGACCCTTGACCGGCGGTTGTGGGTACTGGACACGATCGTCACGCTTGCGCCGCTGCTGGGCCTGTTCGGCACCATTGTCGGCATGTTCCATGCTTTTTCGGTATTGTCGGTTGCGGGCAAGGCGCCCACTGCCGTTACCGGCGGCATCGCCGATGCGCTAATCGCCACCGCGTCGGGCCTGTTCGTCGCCATGCTGGGCCTGCTCGCCTTCAATGCGTTGAACAACAAGGTGCGCGTGATCCTGCATCAGCTCGATCTCGTGCAGACGATGCTGGTAAACCGCCAGGACGGCGGTCCGGTGCTGCTCGGCGGACAGGACCGTCCGGCCCCGGCATCGGCCCGCAAGACGGCTACCGCCCAGTAAGGATGACCAGGAACCGCGCATGAAGATTCGCTATTTCGAGACCAGGAAGGGTCGCATCGAACTCATCCCGATGATCGACGTCATGTTCTTCCTTCTTGTGTTTTTCATGATCCTGACGTTGCGCATGATCCCCGACCAGGGCATGCACATGGCGCTGCCCCAG
Source organism: Pseudomonadota bacterium (assembly GCA_021777535.1). Taxonomy (GTDB): domain Bacteria; phylum Pseudomonadota; class Gammaproteobacteria; order Acidiferrobacterales; family Acidiferrobacteraceae; genus JAJYDN01. The sequence goes on along the minus strand of JAJYDN010000004.1, from coordinate 26,846 downwards.
TCGACGACGGCGAAGACCCTGCCACGGCCGAAGATCCTCGTCGATCTGTCCCGCAGCGGTGCCATACGCATCCGCGGGATCGTCCTGACCGGCGCGGCACTCGAGCAGGATCTGGCGGCGCAGGCGGCCCGCAAGCCGGAAGTCACCATCGCGGCTGCGAAAAACGTGCCGTTTCAGGATTTCGTGCGCGTGATGGATTCCTGCCGCAAGGCGGGCATCACGGGCGTCGGTATTGCCACTCAACCGCAAGCCTAGGGGGCCATTGTGAGCGCCTTCGTCGCGGGCTCCTTCGATGCGATGCCCCGATCCCATTTCGGCCGGGCGCTCGGTATTGCGCTGCTGCTGGAGATCCTGGCCGTCGGGGTCTGGTTGCTGCATGGCTATTTCATGCCGCAACCGGCTCCCGGGCTGCGTCGTGCACCCATCCAGATCCACATGGTGATTCTCGCCCCCCACCCAAAACCCATCGTCCGGCCGCGTCCCAAACCGGTAGTAAAGCCGCGCCCGCATATTGTCCATCATGTGGTGCCCATTCCGCGGCCGGTGCCCAAGAAGCCGGTAGCAAGGTCCAAGCCCCTACCGAAACAGCCGCCGCCCCCAATGCCGGTCGCAAGTCCCGAGCAGGCCGCTACCGCGGTCGACCGCTATGCCGTGATGATCCGGACGCGGATCCAGAAGGGATTGCGGGTACCGGCTGCGGTGCGGGCCCTGGGTCTTTCTGGCCGCGCGGTCATCGCCTTCAAGCTCACGCCACGCGGCCGGCTTTTATGGGCCCGCGTCGCGCGGTCGAGCGGCTTTGGCCCGATCGACCGGGCCTGCCTCGCAGCGGTGCAGGAGCGGCTCTATCCGCCTTTTACCAAGCACATGCCGCACCACGCACTGCGCTTTGACGTGACGGTATCGCTGCACGATCAAAATCAGTACTGACCGCCGGTTTTTTTCAAGGACAGAGTCCCTGGGCGAGCGCCCGGTCGATCCAGGCGGTGACGGGCGCTTTGCGCATGAGTTCGGCGGCAGGTGTGTGCCCACCCCCCGCAAGGGCATCCCGCAAGGCAGGAATCTTGTCGGCACCCTGGGCGATCAGCCACCGCTCACGGGCCGCGACCAGCGTGGGAAGTCCGAGCGAGATGCGTGCACCATGGTTGCCCTGCGCGGGTACGGCCAAGACCGGTTCCGGTGTGCGCCACCCGGCGTCTGCGGGAAACAGCGAGGCCGTGTGACCGTCGGGCCCGAGACCGAGCAGAACGAGATCCAGCGGTTCATTCTCCGGCAGGAGGCGGCGGTACGCGTGCGCCGCCTCTTTCGCGCCCCTCTCGCCTTCCATGCGGTGGATGACGGCCGTGGCAGGGGCTGCCTGCAGCCAGGTGCGGAAAGCCATGCCGTAATTGCTGTCGGGGTGATCGGGACCGACGGCGCGCTCGTCACTGAAAAAGATCTCCATCGACGACCAGGGACACTCGGCGTTGCGCCGGGCGAGTTCCCGGTAGAAACCCTGTGGTGTGTGGCCGCCGGATAGCGCCACGCGCAGCGTCCGCCGCCGGAAGGCGGCCGCCTGCAGGCGGCAGAGAAAGTGGTCTGCGAGCAGCCCTGCCAGTGCTTCGGCGCTGTCGCCGATGACAAGGGGCACGTCATCCCTCCCCGAGAGGCCGCCAGGCCCGCCCGCCCCGGGCCAGGAGGTCGAAGGCCGATGTGGGGCCTTCGCTGCCGGCGGCGTAGTTGGGGAAGTCCGCGGGCGGATGGCTCGCCCACGTCTCCAGAATCGGCGTAATGAAGCGCCAGGCTTCTTCAACGGAGTCGCGGCGGGCGAAGAGGGCTGCGTAGCCGCGCATGGAGTCTGTGAGCAGTCGCTCATAAGGAAGCGGCATGGCGCCGTCGAAATGGGTCCCATAAGTAAACCGCATGTGGGCGCTGTCCACGCTCGTTTCCGCGCCGGGCGCCTTGACGCCGAAAGCGAGGCTTACGCCTTCGTGCGGCTGAATACGCAAGATGAGCTGGTTGGGCGCGATGCGGGAACACACCTGATCCTGGCCAAACAGGCAGAAGGGGATCTGCCGGAAGGCAATGATGACTTCCGTGGTTGCCTGTGCGAGCCGCTTGCCCGTGCGGATATAGAAGGGGACTCCCTGCCAGCGCCAGTTGTCGATGAATACCTTGAGCGCGACGAATGTGGGTACGGGCGACTGCGGATCCACCAGGGGCTCGTTCCGGTAGCCAGGCACGTGTCCGTCGAGGCTCTGTCCATATTGGCCGCGGGCGGTGACCGCGAGCACGTCCTCGGCGCCATAAAAGCGGCGCAATGACTTGAACACCTCGGTTTTCTTGTCACGGATCGCGTCGGCGTCAAATGACAGCGGGGGTTCCATCGCCACGAGGCTCAGCACCTGCAGCAGATGGTTTTGCACCATGTCGCTCAATACCCCGGTCTCTTCGTAGTAAGCCCCGCGGCCTTCGATGCCAAGACTCTCCGCGGCGGTAATCTGGACGTGGTCGATATGGATGCGGTTCCACAGCGGTTCGAAGATGGCATTGGCGAAGCGCAGAACGAGGATGTTCTGTACCGTTTCCTTTCCGAGGTAGTGGTCGATCCGGTAGACCTGGTCCTCGCGGAAGACGGCGGCGATCTCGTCGTTCAAGGCGATGGCCGAGGCGAGGTCGCGCCCGAAGGGCTTTTCCACCATCAGCCGGGTGAAGGGGTGTCCGATGGCGCGGTTTACCATTTCCGCGTCACGCAACTGCTTGACGAGCAAGGGATAGCTGCTCGGCAAGGTGGCGAGATAGAAGAGCCGGTTGCCGCGCGTGTGGTGGCGGTGATCGATATCGCGCAGCGCCATGTTGAGCCGCTGGAAGAGCGTGGGGTCGCTGAAGTGGCCGGCCTCGTAGTAGAGGTATTCGGCAAAGGCATTCCACTGCGCATCATCGGGCGGCGCCGGGCAGAACGCGATGCAGGCTTGCCGCATCAGGGTGCGGAACTGTTCGTTCGAGAGTGGCTGGCGGCTTGCTCCGAGCACCGCAAAGTGCTGCGGCAGCTGCCCGCGCAGGTGCAGCTGGAACAAGGCCGGCAGCAGCTTGCGGCGCGTGAGATCGCCCGTGGCACCAAACAGCAGAAGCACGCAGGGTTCGGGTTGGCTGCTCATGATGAGTGCACCTTATGCCCTCCGAACTCGCGGCGCAGCGCGGCGATGAAGCGGCCGGAAAACGCATGTGACTGCCGGGAACGCAGCCGCGTGAGCAGTGACAGTGTGATGACCGGTGCCGGTACATTGCGCTCGATGGCCTCCGCCACCGTCCAGCGCCCTTCCCCCGAATCCTCCACGTAGTCGCCGATATCCGCAAAGCCCGGATCGGCAAGCGCGCTTTCCGAAAGCTCGAGGAGCCAGGAACGGATCACGCTGCCCTGGTTCCAAAGATGGGCAAGGCCCGGCAGATCGAGCGGAAAGGGGGCCGCATTCAGCAGCTCGAAGCCCTCGGCATAGGCCTGCAGAAGGCCGTATTCAATGCCGTTATGGACCATCTTGGTGAAGTGGCCCGCGCCGCTCGGACCGACATGCCGGTAACCCGCGGGCGGCGCCAGGGCCGAGAACAAGGGTTCTGCGCGGCGGAATGCCGCTTCCGTCCCGCCCACCATCAGGCAGTAACCGACCTGGAGCCCCCATACGCCCCCGCTGGTGCCGGTATCCAGATAATCGATGCCGAGGCCGGCGAAGGTCTCGGCGCGCCGGATGGAATCCTTGTAGAAGGTATTGCCGCCCTCGATCACGAGATCACCGCGGCCGAGGCGGCTTTGCAGGAGGCTTAGGGTTTCCTCGGTCGGCGCGCCCGCCGGGATCATGAGCCAGAGGGTGCGCGGAGCGCTGAGGGCGCCCACGAGCTCATCGAGGGTTTCTGCGCCGCGTCCGCCGGCTGCGGCGAGCTCTGCGCGGTGTTCCGCATGGTGGTCGAGGCCGACAACGTCATGATTCCCTGCCAGCAGCCGCTTGGCCATATTGAGGCCCATTTTGCCAAGACCGATGATTCCTATCTGCATGGGTCGTCCTCGCTTGTCTGGAAACTCTATTTTATAGACCACCGGATGGGGCCGTTGTTGCCCGATGGCAGACGGGTGCTGCAAAACGCTCCTCGATCGGGTACATTGCCAGCTTTGGCCAGGGGAACCAGATGCGAGACTTCAAGATTGCGCCCTCCATCCTGTCGGCGGACTTCGCGCGGTTGGGCGAGGAGGTCCATAACGTGTTGGCGGCGGGTGCCGATATCATACATTTCGACGTCATGGACAACCACTACGTGCCGAATCTCACGATTGGCCCGCTCGTCTGTGAAGCGCTGCGCAAGAACAAGGTAACGGCCGACATCGACGTGCACCTCATGGTCAAACCCGTCGACCGCCTGATCCCGGACTTCGCCAAGGCTGGTGCAACCTATATCACCTTTCATCCGGAAGCGACTGAGCATATCGACCGGTCCCTGAGTCTCGTGCAGTCGTGCGGCTGCAAGTGTGGCCTGGTGTTCAACCCGGCAACACCCCTGTCGTATCTCGATTATGTCATGGATAAGGTCGACATGATCCTCATCATGTCCGTGAACCCGGGTTTCGGCGGGCAAAGCTTCATCCGTTCCGCGCTGACGAAGTTGAAGCAGGTCCGGGAGCGCATCGACGCCAGCGGACGTCCGATCCGCCTGGAGATCGACGGTGGCGTCAAGGTCGACAACATCGGCGAGATCGCCGCTGCGGGCGCCGATACCTTCGTCGCGGGATCGGCCATCTTCAGTACGCCGGATTACCGGGCGACCATAGCCCAGATGCGTGCCGAGCTCGCCCGGATCTCATGAGCATCTCCGCTGCCGCAGTTCTGTTCGACCTCGACGGAACGCTCGTTGACACCGCCGCCGACATCACGAAGGCGGCCAATGCCATGCTCGTGACCCTGGGCCGGGCGACCTTCGACGAGGCGACCGTGGCCGGCTGGATCGGCGACGGCATTCCGCGCCTCATCAAGCGCGCCCTTACCGGCGAGCGCTTCGCGGAACCCGACGAAAGGCTCTTCCGCGAAGCGGAGGTCGTGTTCGGGGATGTCTACGAGGAGCATGTGGCCGATTTCAGCCAGCCCTATCCGAATGTCGCGGCGACTTTGAAAAATCTCAAGGCGACCGGTTTCCGGCTGGCCTGTGTGACCAATAAGGCTGCGCGCTTCACCGAGCCGCTTTTGACCGCATTGGCGCTACGCGGCTATTTCGACGTGGTACTTGGCGGTGATGCGGTGGCGCGGGTCAAGCCGGATCCGTTGCCGGTTTTCATCGCCTGCGAGCGCCTGGGCATCGGTGTGGCCGATGCCGTTTTGGTCGGTGATTCGGCTAATGACATGAAGGCCGCCAAGGCGGCCGGCATGCGCGCGATCGGTGTCCGTTATGGCTATAACCATGGCGTCGATCTCGCCACGCTGGGACCGGTTGCGACTCTGCACGATATGGCGCGCCTGGTGGATCTTTTACGTTATGATGGCGGCTCGGCGACACAGAGGGCTTTGTCATGATGATGGAACGATGGTGCCTTGGGGGATATGAACGAGCCCATTGTCCCTTGAGGAAGGATCATCATGACAGAGTACACGCAAACACAGTCTGAAGTTGGCGGCACGCGCGTCCCGGTTGTCCGGGAGGTACTCGCCGACCTCGATACCCCCCTTAGTTGCTACCTGAAGCTCGCGCAGGGCCGGTATTCCTATCTTCTGGAGTCGGTTCAGGGCGGCGAGAAATGGGGACGCTACTCCCTGATCGGACTACCAGCTCGCGTCTGTCTGCGCGTGACGGGTGACCGCATCGAAGTAGAGCGTGACGGCGTGGTGGCCGAGCGCTTCCAGACGGACGACATGCTCGGGGCGGTACGCGATTTCCTGGACCGGTTTTCGGTCGCCCATGATCCGGCGTTGCCGCGCTTTCATGGCGGGATCGTCGGCTACTTCGGGTATGAAATGGTGCGGCAGATCGAGCCAAGCCTCGGCGAGAGCCGCAAGCCCGACGAAAGCGGCGTTCCCGACGCGCTTTTCATGCTGACCGACGAAGTCGTCATTTTCGATAACCTGCGGGGCACGCTGTCCCTCATCGTCTATGTCGATGTATTGAGCGGTGACGCGGGCCGTGCGCGCGCGCAGCAGCGGCTTGATGAGCTGGAGCGGCGTCTGCGCGAACCGTTCGCGCCTCCGCGGTCGGTGCCGGTGGGGCCGGTTGCAGAGGAGGATTTCGTCTCCGGATTTACGCGCGCGGGATTCGAAGCGGCAGTGGAACGGTGCCGCGAATATATCCGTGCGGGTGACGTCATGCAGGTTGCGCTTTCGCAGCGCCTGTCGGCGCCGGCCGAATTCACGTCGCTCGATCTGTATCGCGCGTTGCGCCGCATCAATCCGTCGCCCTATATGTATCTGTTGAATTTCGGGGAATTTCAGGTGGTTGGCTCATCACCGGAAATTCTCGCCCAGCGTAATGGCGACGAGATTGTCGTGCGCCCCATCGCGGGCACGCGTCGGCGCAGCCAGGATCCGCAGGAAGATGAGATGCTGGCCCGCGAGCTGCTGGCCGATCCGAAGGAGATCGCTGAACACGTCATGCTCGTCGATCTGGGCCGCAATGACCTGGGGCGCGTCTCGGTGGTGGGTTCCGTGAAAGTGACCGATCAGATGACCATCGAGCGCTACTCGCATGTCATGCATATCGTGTCGAACGTCACCGGGCGTCTGCGTCCGGGCCTCGATGCCTTCGATGTGCTCCGCGCGACCTTCCCGGCCGGCACTTTGACGGGCGCACCGAAAGTGCGGGCCATGGAGATCATCGACGAACTCGAGCCCGTCAAGCGCGGTGTCTATGCCGGGGCGGTGGGCTATATCGGCTGGAACGGCAACATGGACATGGCGATTGCGATCAGGACGGCCGTTATCCGCAACGGCCGCCTGTATCTGCAAGTCGGCGCCGGTATCGTCGCCGACTCGGTGGCGGCCAGTGAGTGGGAGGAAACCATCAACAAGGCACGGGCCATGATCCGCGCAGCCCAGTTGGCGGCAAATGGCCTGCATGGCAGCCGCTCGCCGCGCTGAATGCGCGAGGTGTTCGGATCCACATCACCAGACGGGGTGGTACGGACAGGCCAGGTGTCCCATGCCATGGATGATCGAAAAGGAGCATGGCGATCCGGCGCCGTTTGTCCATTCCGTCACCACCTGGTGTGTGCCGTTCTGCCTGCCCGATCCCGCCGGGCCCTGCGGTCCGGTTCCATGAAAACCGCAGATCGGCCGGAATCCGAAAAACCATTTGATGACCGTATCCAAAAGGCAACCTCAGACGGAAAAGCGTTCAAAGTAAACGCGTTCACGCGGAACGCCGTGTGCGGTGACCCGGTCCATGACACCCTGTACGAGGCGGGGTGAACCGCAGACGTAGCAGTCGGGCGGTACCGGGGCCGTTGCGAGATCGGCGTCGAGCGTATCGATCACGTTGCCCTGGTGTGCCCCCCGGGTGGCGGGCGCAGACACGCAGGTTTTTACCTCGAGCGCGGGTAATCGCTGGCGCAGGTCTTCGAGTGTATCCATCAAAAACAGGTCCTGTTCGTCGTGTACGGCAAAGTACACGCGTACGGGATGGCCTTCGCCCCAGTCGGCCATGCGCCGTAACATGGACAGTAGCGGCGCGATTCCCGTATGGCCACCGATGAACCAGCGCGGATGCAGGCCGTTTTCCTGCAGAGTGAATACGCCGAGCGGGCCTTTCACGCGCAGGCGGTCACCGAGGGAGGCCGTTTCGAGATAGCGTCCGAAAAGACCTTCGGGGCGCCGTGCGATGACGAATTCGAGGCATCCCTCCCAGTTTGTGATGTTCATAAGGGAGTAGGCCCGCCACTGCGTCGTGCCGGGCACGAGGATCTCCATGTACTGGCCCGCCTCGAATTCGGCGGCACAGCCGTAGGCGTCCCGCACCAGAGAAAGCCGCAAATGGTACGTGCCCGGCGCCACCACATCGAGCGCGGTGATCTCGGCAAGGCGTTCCGGGACTGGCTCGAAACGCACGAAGGTGTGGTCGTAAGGCAAGTCGATAATCAATGCCGATCGCGGCGTCGCTTGACACAAAAGGACGTTCCTCGCCGCCGCTTTGGATAGAGGCCGATCATCCGTCGCCGGGGCGTTTGCCGCAACCGTGCCTGTGCGCACCTGCGCGGTACAGGCACCGCAACTGCCATTGCGGCATTGCGAGGGCAGGATGATGTCCTGGCGTTGCGCGGCCGCCAGCAGGCTCTCGTCCCGGCTGCAGGGAAACGACAGCACCTGTCCGTCGCGGGTATAAGCTGTGATGGCAAATTCCGTCATCGGATTATCCTTCTGGCACGATCCAGGTCTTCTCAGGCGCGGACGGCCTTCAGGTCGTTATCAGCGTCACCAATGAGCCGCAGATCAAAGCGCGCCCTGAATTCCTGTACAAGGTTTGGCGTCATATAACCCGGGAGTGTCGGTCCCCAGTGGATACCCTTGATACCGAGTGCGAGCAGTGACAACAGCACAGCAGTGGCCTTCTGTTCGAACCACGAGATCATGTAAGACAATGGCAGGTCGTTCAGGCCGCAACCAAAGGCCTCGGCGAGCGCCGCGGCGATCTGGATGGCCGAGTACGCATCACTGCACTGGCCGACGTCGAGAAGACGCGGAATACCGCCGATGTCTCCGAATGCCTCTTTGTTGAAGCGGTACTTCCCGCAGCCCAAGGTTATGATCACGGCGTCCTTGGGGGCCTTTGTGGCGACGTCGGTGAAGTAGCTGCGCGCAGGGGCCGCCCCGTCGCACCCGCCGACGAGGAAAAAGTGACTGATGTCACCGTTCTTTACGGCAGCCACGACCTGATCGGCAACACCGAGAAGTGTGTGGTGGCCAAAACCGACGGTGATGCGCTTGTCATCACCGTCCTCCTGAAAACCGGATGAGGCCTCTGCCGCCGCGATGACCGGCGCGAAATCGCCATGCTCCAGGTGGCGTACGCCGGGCCATCCTACAGGCCCGGTGGTGAAGATGCGGTTGCGGTAGGCGCGCGCGGGCTCGATGAGGCAGTTGGAGGTCATCAGGATGGGCCCGGGGAACGCTGCGAAGTCCCGTTGCTGGTCCTGCCATGCGCCACCCCAATTTCCAGCGAGATGGGCGTGTGTCTTCAGCGCCGGATAGGCATGCGCGGGCAGCATCTCCCCGTGCGTATACACGTGGATGCCAAGGTCTTTCGTATCTTCGAGGAGCCGGGCCAGATCCTCAAAATCATGACCGCTCACCAAGATTGCCTTGCCTTTGACGGGGGAGATGCGCACGGACGTGATCTCCTGGTTGCCGAACCGTCCGGTGTTGGCGGCGTCTAGAAGTGCCATCACGCGCACATTGAGGCGGCCAACATCGAGCGCGCGCGCAAACAACTCCTCGCGGTCCGTGGGATCGCAAGCCAGATAATCGAATATCGCCTCGATGTCCCCATCAATCGTGTCGTCCTGATGTCCCAGACGGCGTGCATGGTGGGCGTATGCGGCCACGCCCTTCATGCCGTACAGGATCACCGCGCGCAGGCCCTGTTCATCGGGACCTGCGAGAGGATTGCCGGTCGGCGGCAGCGTCTCTGCCTGAGCGAGGAGTCCGGCGAGGTCCGCGGCCGGTGCAAACGCCGCTGCGCCAGACAGCGTGTCTACTGGTACTCCGTGTGCGCAAGCGGCCTGCTCGTAGCGGCTGCGGATCGTATCGCGCCATCCGGCCGCTTCCATTATCAGTTGCTGGAGGCGCGCGGCATTGAAGTTCACGTTGGTGAGGGTCGTGAACACGGCGAACAGCAGAAATCCGTCGAGATCCCTGTCGGCGACCCCGAGGGCGCGCGCCCGGCGTGCATACTGGGCGATACCCTTCGCCTGATGGACGAGCACGTCCTGAAGTGCGGCGGTCGTTGCATTTTTTCCGCAAGTGCCGACCGTGACGCAGCCAGCCTTGCCGGAATGTGTTGCGGTCTGTTCACATTGATAGCAAAACATGATTGTTCCTTTCTCACCGATTAGCATGTGGCGATATTCGAATGTTTGCATGATCTGTATCCTTGACTGCGGTCAAGCGAACAGACGGGATGCCCCATGGCGAACCGCGGGGCATCGCCCACGTCCATCTTGCGTCCCGGCATGTTCTGCACATGCCGCGCCCACCGCCTGCGCGCGAATGCCAGCCGCCTCCAGCACCGCATATGAACCCTTCCAGTAGATGCCCATGTTCTCTCCGTCACCACGCCGTCGGGGGCCTTTTAAGGCCGCGGCCCACGCCGCCAGGACCCGCCGGTCTGGCTTGAGCACCCCGAACTGCTGTTGCTTCATGTGCGTCGCGCCATCGGATTGCGCCATGAAGGCACAGGTTGTGATCTGCGCGTGATGGATGTCGAGACCGATGACGCGCTTGTACGGTGTCACCAGTTCCCTGTCTGCCCGCCGGCTTGGCCGCGAAGCGGAAGGGGTGGTGCCGGTGCTGAAGCGGCCTGAAGGCGACAAGTCTGTCGTCGGCGTGTTTGGCGTACACTCTTTTCAAGGCGGCAATCCGCGGTGCGAGTCCGCCCGGCGGGTCACCAAGGGGCGGAGTCAGGCCGCCAAAAAACACTCACGACCTCTATCGGCCTCCATTCGCCTGGAGATCTCTTTCATCGTCCGCGGTGGCGGCAACCTCCGCCATGATCGTTAGCCCCACCGCAGCTATGCCGGTGGCACAGACGGGATCGTTGTCCAGTGGAGTGCCCGGCAACTGCGGGAACGGTGTGAGTTCCGACGCGCGCCATGAGGGAGGGCCGATGAGACGTGTGCTTCCTGGGTGCCCGTCAACGGCTTGGCGTGACCCCAAGTGACGGACAGTCTTCGTGGAGCGTTCTTGCCACGGGAGGTTCGCGCTTACTGGCGGGAAGCGAGGCGGTTGCGATCGCGGTGCCTGGCCTGGTCTGAACCGCGTGTTTGTCAGGAAGCCGCCAACGCTAGCAGGACGGACGCGCGTTGTGAAATAATCAGCCGCTATGTTGATCCATCTCCAACCCGCCCAATACGCAAGCCGCTGGCGCTGGCGCAAGCCGACGATCTGATGGCACCGCATCGCCCGGGTCTCGGGCAAAAAATATCATGGCTGAAGTCGGCCAAGGAACTTAAAAAGCGGGTATATAAGCGGGTATCATGATGCACAATCAGCTTAGATACCCAGCAGAATCAAGGGGATAGACCCAATATGCTGCTGATGATCGATAATTACGACTCGTTTACCTACAACCTGGTGCAGTACCTGGGTCAGCTGGGCGAAGATGTGAAGGTGGTGCGCAATGACCAGATTGCGCTCGAGGAAATCGCGCGGCTGCATCCGGAGCGTATCGTGATCTCGCCTGGCCCCTGCACACCGAACGAGGCCGGCATCTCGCTCGACCTGATTCTCCGCTTTGGCGCGGAGATCCCCATTTTGGGCGTGTGTCTGGGCCACCAGAGCATTGGCCAGGCGTTCGGCGGCCAGGTCATACGGGCGCAGCGGGTCATGCATGGCAAGACGTCTGCCATCGTGCACACCGGGCAGGGGGTCTTTGCCAATCTGCCGAGCCCGTTCACGGCGACGCGCTACCACTCTCTCGTCGTGGCGCGCGAAGATCTGCCGGACTGCCTCGAGATTACCGCCTGGAGCGAAGACGACAACGAGATCATGGGGCTGCGTCACAAGACCTGGCCCGTGGAGGGCGTGCAGTTTCATCCGGAGTCGATCCTGAGCGAACACGGTCACAAGCTTTTGCAGAATTTCCTGCAAAACGGGCGCGCGTGATGGAGGCGGTTCAGGAGGCTATCCGTGTCCTTGCCGAGGGTAAGGATCTCACGGCGGACCTGATGCGCCGGGCGCTGACGACCGTCATGACGGGGGAATCCACGCAGGCGCAGATTGGCGCGCTACTGATGGGTCTGCGGGTCAAGGGCGAAACCGTCGATGAGCTGGTGGCGGCGGCGAAGGTGATGCGGGAGCTGTCGGTGCCGGTCCAAATCCAGGACACGAGCCGGCTGGTCGACACCTGCGGCACGGGCGGGGATGGTGCATCGACCTTCAATATCTCGACTGCGGCGGCGATCGTCGCGGCCTGTGCCGGCGCCAAGGTGGCCAAGCATGGCAACCGGTCGGTATCCAGCCGGTCCGGCAGTGCCGATGTGCTCGAGGCGGCCGGCGTGACGCTCGATCTGTCACCGGCACGGGTGGCGCAGTGCATCCAGACGGTCGGTATCGGATTTCTCTTTGCGCCCCGCCATCACGAGGCCATGCGCCATGCGAGCGCTGCCCGCAAGGAGCTTGCCGTACGAACGGTATTCAACATGCTGGGGCCGCTGACCAATCCAGCGGGTGCGCGCCGCCAGGTCGTAGGTGTTTTCAGTCCTCACCTGCTCGATGTCTTTGCGCAGGTCCTGCGGGCACTGGGAAGTGAGTGTGCGCTGGTGGTGCGGTCGGCCGATGGGTTGGATGAGATCAGTCCGGCGGCGCCCACGGACGTGGCGGAGCTGCGAGACGGGGTGATCCGCCGTTACCGGGTCACCCCGCAGGAATTGGGTCTGCCGGAGGGCCGCATCGAGGAATTGCAGGTGGGGAGTGCCGCCAGCAGTCTTTCGATTCTGCGCTCTGTATTTGCGGGCACCGACGGCACGGCGGCGACGGCGGTCATCCTGAATGGGGCGGCGGCCATCTACGTGGCCGGACTCGCTGCAGACTGGCAGGCGGCGGTGGAGCAGGCCCGCGCGATCCTGAAAAGCGGCGCGGCGGCCGCCAAGCTCGCAGAATTCGTGGCCTTCACGAGAGCCGCCGCATGACGGACATTCTCGCGAGAATCCTGAGGACCAAGGCGGTCGAGGTGGCGATGTGTCAGCGCGCGTATCCGCTGGCGAGGCTTCTTGCTGATGCAAAAAATGCCGCTCCACGGCGCCCGTTTGCGCAGGCGCTCGTGCAGCATGCACTCAAGGGCGTGGGGGTCATTGCCGAGATCAAGCGCGCATCACCCAGCCGCGGGGTGATGCGGGCGGATCTGGATCCCGCGGCCTGTGCCAGAAGCTATGAACGGGCCGGGGCGGCCGCCCTGTCGGTGCTTACGGATCGCGAATATTTTGGCGGCAGCGCAGATGATCTGCGCGCGGCGCGGGCGGCCTGCGGGTTGCCCGTGTTGCGCAAGGATTTCATGATCGACCCCTATCAGGTGGTGGAAAGCCGGGCGATGGGGGCCGATTGCATCCTCTTGATCGTCGCGGCGCTTGATGACGGACGGCTCCAGGAACTCTATGCGGCGGCCTGTGAGCAGGGGCTCGATGTATTGGTCGAGGTTCACGACGAGGCCGAACTCAAGCGCGCGTCGCGGTTGCCGGGCGGCCTGATCGGCATCAACAACCGCAATCTGCGGGATTTCGTGACGCGTGTCGAGACCACTCTGGATCTGCGTGCCGATGTGCCGGCCGGGCGCTTTGTGGTGACGGAAAGCGGCATCCGGGAACCGGCGGACGTGGCGCGTCTGGTGGCGGCAGGTGTCAGGGGGTTCCTGGTAGGCGAAGCGTTCATGGTGGCGGATGATCCCGGTATGCGGTTGGCGCAAGTGTTCGAGGGCTATTTATCATGAAGGCAGTGGTGCGGTGGGAAGGGGGCGCAGCCTTTAGTGGAGAAACTGCAAGCGGCCATGTGGTGCGTATGGACGGTCCGCCCGATCTGGGCGGGCGCGATAGTGGACCACGGCCGACCGAACTCGTGCTGATCGGCATGGGCGGATGCACGTCTTTCGATGTCGTACATATTCTGCGCAAGGGGCGCCACGAGATCCGCGGGTGCACCGCGCAGATCGACGCGGAACGGGCGGCCGAGGATCCGAAGGTGTTTGTCCGGATCCACATTCATTTCGTGGTGACCGGCCACAATCTGGGCGAGGCCGCGGTAGAGCGCGCCATTCGCCTCTCGGCCGAGAAATACTGTTCCGTGTCGATCATGCTGGAGAAGACCGCGGAGATTACGCACTCTTTCGAAATCGCCGAGGGCGATTGAGGAGAAACCCATGCGGCTAAGCCATCTGGCGCTCACCGTGCAGAATCTGGAGGCGGCGGTCGATTTTTATGGCCGGATCCTCGGCATGCGTGTTGTCTGGCAGCCGGATCCGGACAATGTCTACCTGTCCTTTGGTGCGGACAATCTGGCCCTCCATCGTGGCCCGCGGGCTGGCCGCGGCGCACTCGACCATCTGGGTTTCATGGTCGATACGCCGGCTGCGGTTGATGAGTGGGCGGAGCATCTGGCGCAGGCCGGTGTGACGATCGATGCGTCGCCGCGGACACATCGGGATGGGGCGCGCAGTCTCTATTGCCGCGACCCGGACGGGAATGTCGTGCAGATTCTCTGGGTGCCGGAGGCCACTGGTCAAAGCCAATAGGCCGTTGTCGTCATGACCCGGGCCGCAAACCGCATGGCCGTGCGCGAGAGCCAGTTCGGGCGCACGCCCCCCGCTTCTACCGCCTGTGTCGCATGCCGGCCTTCGTCGTCGATCATCTGTTCCAGTATGGCGCGGCTCTTGTGGTCGCGCGCAGGCAGCCGCTGCAGGTGGCCCTGCAGGTGGGCGACGACCTGCCGCTCGGTTTCGGCGACGAATCCAAGGCTCAGGCTGTCGCCCATGAGGGCCGTGCCGGTACCGATCACGAAGGAGCCGAGATACCAAACGGGCGTGAGGTAGCTGCGGTGTCCCTTCAGTTCCCGCAGGCGCGCCGTGGTCCAGTGCAGGTGCGCGAGTTCATCACGTGCCGCGGCCCGCATGCTCTCATGCACGGTGGTACCCGAGGCGCACAGCGCGTGGCCGTGGTAGAGGGCCTGGGCCGCCATTTCACCGGCATGGTTGACGCGCATGAGGCGTGCAACTTCCCGCCGGTCCGGGTCGTCCAGGGTATCCGTGGTCTTCGGGACGCTGCCAGGATAGGGGTCGCCGGTTATCGGCTGCGTGAAGGTACGCAGCATTTGATCGAGCTGATCGATGATCCGGTCTGTGAACGAAAACGCCTTCATGACCTCAGTCTAACATAGTGGATGCGCTCCCCAGTTGCCGGGCAAGGAGCACAAGGGGATGGATGATCGGAATGGGTGACGCGTCACCCATGCGAAGCTGCAGGCGGCAGCCGATGTTGGCCGATACGACCAGGTCGGGCTTAAGGTCCGACATGACCTTCTGTTTTGCCGTCCGCAGTTCCGCCGCGATGACCGGTTCGCGCAGAAAATAATCGCCAGCGCCGCCGCAGCAGATTTTATTTTCGGGCAAAGGGACGATCTGCGCATCGGGGATGTGCCGCAAGAGCGCATACACCGCTTCGGTTGTCTTCAGCGCGTTGCGCAGCGAGCAGGGCTCGTGCACGGCAACGACCTTCGGCAGGCGCGTCAGGCGCCAGTCGGCAGCTGGTACCCTTTCGGCGAGGAATTGATGGACATCCTGTACTTCTTGCAAAAACTGCGGATCGCCATTTTGACGATCGGCCCGTAGCGCCGCCACGCAGCCGCTGGTGAAACCGATGACCGGGCCGGGACCGTCGGCGAATGCCTGCCGGTTCTGCGCTTCCTGGCGCGCGGCGAGGTGGGCGTCTCCGGCGTGCCGTGCCAGCGCGCCGCAACAGCCTTGCCGGCGCGGAATGGATACCGCGAATCTGTGGTAGCGCAGGATGGCAAGGGTCGCCGCGAGCGCGTCGCCCTCGAGGCGCTGGCTGCAGCCGAGAAACAGGCTCACCGCATGGCGGCCTGCAACGGGCCGCGGCCGGTGATAGGCGGGCCGCGGCGGCAGGCGCGGCAGTGCCCGCAAGGGATAAGGCAGAAGGCGGATAAGACCCGTCTGCGTCCCGGCGCGGGCAGCGTCGTAGAGAGCGGCGAGCAGGCGCGGCGATTGGGTCGCGCGAAGAAGCGTATGATGACCAAAAGGGTGCGATGCATCTGCAGCCAGGAGGGCGCGGGTATCGGTCAGCAGGGTGTCGTATGGCACCTGACTTGGGCAGGCGGCCTCGCACGCCTGGCAGCCGAGGCAGTGGTCGATGTGCGCCCGTAAAGTCGGCGTGGACTTCAGTTGCCCCAGTGCGTAGGCGCGCATGAGGGCGATCCGCCCACGGGGTGATTCGCTTTCGTCGGCCGCGCGCTGATAAGTGGGGCAGCCGGGCAGGCACAGACCACAGGCCACACAGCGATCGCTATTCGCGATAATCCGCCGGGCGCGTGTATGATGCGCGCCGGTCTTGTCTGCATCAGGAGCAAGAAGCGTCATGTATTACCGCCATCATGTGTTTTTCTGTACGAATCAGCGCGAGGGTGATCGCCCCTGCTGTCAGCAGCATGGGGCGCAGGATCTGCGGGATTATGCCAAGGCGCGTATCAAGGCCCTGGGTCTTGCGGGTCCTGGCAAGGTGCGCATCAATACGGCCGGATGCATGGATCGCTGTGAAGAAGGGCCGGTGCTCGTCGTCTATCCCGAGGGTGTATGGTACACCTACGTCGATGAGGAGGACATCGAGGAGATCGTGCAGGAACATCTGGTGGGCGGGCGCATCGTCGAGCGTCTCCGGCTCGGCCGCGATACCCCTTGAATGGGGCCCAAAAACAAAGAGGGGGATGTCTCTTGACATATTCCCCTCTATATAAGATAATAATTATATGCTTTAGTGGTGAGGGGATTTGGGCCCCTCCCGCAGCTAAAGACTCCTCCATCCTCCTAGTGGTGGTTCAAGGCGTGGCTAAACCCCACGCCTTCTTTTTTTCTCCGCCTATATATCTTAATTGCGCGCAGGCGGTCAAGGCTTACTTGGGCCCGGTTGACAGCGCCGCCCGTCCTCCGTACTATGCGGCCCTTCGAAATTCATGCCTCGGAACCCTCATGACGACGTTCTCGGCCAAATCAGAAACTGTCCGGCGCGACTGGTATGTGGTCGATGCCTCCAACAAGGTGCTCGGGCGCCTCGCCAGCGAGATCGCCAGGCGTTTGCGTGGCAAGCACAAGCCTGAATTCACGCCCCATGTCGACACGGGCGACTATATCGTGGTCATTAATGCCGAGAAGGTTCAGGTAACCGGGCGCAAGGCGGAGCATAAGCTTTATCATCATTATTCCGGCTACCAAAGCGGGTTGAAGACCTATACCTTCACGGAACTGAAGGGCCGGGCACCGGAAAGTGTCCTGGAGACAGCCGTGCGCGGGATGTTGCCGAAGGGCCCCCTGGGCCGACAGATGCTCCGCAAGCTGAAGATCTATACGGGCGCCCAGCACGAGCATGCGGCCCAGCAACCCAAGCCGTTGGAACTTTAAGAGAGCGTAACGAACTATGGCCGAAGCCAAGCATTACGGTACAGGGCGCCGCAAGTCCGCCAATGCGCGAGTCTATCTCAGCAAGGGCAAGGGCAACTTCCTGGTCAACAATCGCCCGGTCGACGAATATTTCGGGCGCGAAACGGCGCGTACACTGGTCCGTCAGCCCTTTGCCGTAACCGAAACCGCCGATCGCTTTGATGTGCAGGTCAATGTGCGGGGCGGCGGGCCCAGCGGCCAGGCGGGCGCGGTCCTGCATGGTATTGCCCGTGCGCTGCTTGCTTATGACGAGTCCCTCCGTTTACCGCTGCGCCGGGCCGGGTTTCTGACCCGTGATGCCCGCGAGGTGGAGCGCAAGAAGGTTGGCCTCCACAAGGCGCGCAAGCGCCCGCAGTACTCCAAGCGCTAATCCGTTTTGGGGGATCGTCTAGTGGTAGGACAGCGGACTCTGACTCCGTTAACCGAGGTTCGAATCCTCGTCCCCCAGCCATAGAAATCGACCGAGGGCCCGGGCGCAAACCCGGGCCCTTTTCTTTCGGTGCGCAAGACGCGCTACGGGCGGGCCAGGCTTCCTGGCGGCCGACCCGGTTCCCGAAGACCGGAAAGACCGTTACCAGCCGGCGCCAAAGATGCGGTTCGTTTCGCCGGGGCGCATCCTTGCCGCGCTCCTGGCCACGGCGGTGCCGTCATGGGCCACCGTCCGTGCCGGCCTTGTGCGTGGAAAGCAGGCCAAGGAGTAATTCATTCAAGTCCTCTTCGGCGCGCCTCAATCCCTCGAGAGCCTTTGGCAGTTCGGGTGTCTCTGCCCTGCACGCGGCGGCGAGTGCCACATGGGCGCGAATATGTTCGCTCGCAAGGAGGGAGCCCGGTACGTGGGCGGACAACCAGCCGTCGAGAGGGCAATCGCAGGCCGATGCGGGCGGGCGGGCCGGGTTTCCCTGCTCGAGGTCCCGGCGGGCGGCGTTTATCATGGAACTATGGCCGGCGCGCGCACGCCATAATCCGGCGTGGCCTGGTCCACGGTCGTGCTCTGTCCATTCCGCGGGTGCGCGCCAGGCCGCAATCCACGTCTGCAGGTCCGCCAACGGCAAAGGCCTGCTGATGACGTAACCCTGGGCGTAGCGGCAACCCAGGTCGCGCAGCAAAAGCCCCTGTTCGACACTCTCGACGCCTTCTGCCACGGTCGGTATGCCAAGGACTGCGGCGGCGGCGATGGTGCTTGAGACGATCGCAAAGTTGCGTACTTCACTGGCCATGCTGTCGACGAAGGTGCGGTCTATCTTGATGTAGTCGCAGGGCAACTTCTGCAGGTAGTTGAGCGAGGCGTAGCCGGTCCCGAAATCATCCAGGGCGATGGTGACGCCAAGGCCTCGGCAGGCGGCAAGCGTCCGGCTTGCGCTCTCGAGATCCACGATCTGGCTGCTCTCGGTGACCTCGATCTCGAGCGCACGGCTCAAGTCCGGGTGGGCCGCGAGAATCTCGCACAGATCCTGCGCAAAACCGGCATGCAGCAGGTTCTCGCTGTGGATGTTGGCGGCTATGGGCAGCGGGTAGCCGTTGTGGCCGAGTGTGCCGATCGCCGCCAGAGTTTCCCGTACGACGAAAAGGTCGAGCGCCCGCATCAATGGCATGTTGTGCGTGATTGCCGCGAAATAGCGGCCCGGTACCCAGATCGCGCCGTCCGGTTGGGGCCAGCGGATCAGTGCCTCGGCGCTGCGGACATGGCCGGTGGCGATCTCCACCTGCGGCTGGAAGTGAAGGGTCAGGCGCTGTTGTTCGAGATCCCGCAGGAACCGCTCCTGAAGTTCGCGGTGCTCGACCAGTTGCCGCTCGAATTCCGAACGAAACGGCACGAGGGAATTGTGTCCAAGGGTTTTGGCATTGTAGAGGGCGAGATCTGCGCGCCGGATGAGATCGGTGGCGACGGCGCCGTCGTCGGGGTGGATGGCAAGACCGATTGTCGCCGTCAACCGGACCGTCTTGTTGCCGCCGATGGCGTAAGGAGGCTCGAGGCTCCCGCGCATGGTGTCCAGGGTATCGAGGATTTCCTGGCGGGTCGCCATGCCGCGCAGGATGACGGCGAATTCGTCGCCGCCCAACCGTGCCGCGAGAGCCTGAGGTGGCAGCAGGGCGCGTAGGCGCTGGCTGATTTGTTGCAGAACCTGGTCGCCGATCTGGTGACCGTACTGGTCGTTCGTGATCTTGAAGTTGTCGAGATCAAAAATCGCGATCGCAAGCGGTACATCGGGCGTTTCGGAGAGGTGGCGGGCTAGTTCGCCATAAAAGTAGCTGCGGTTGTAGAGCCCCGTGAGTACATCATGATGTGTCTGGTACCGCAGGGTTTGCGCGCGCTCATAGTTGTCCAGCGAAAACTCAATGTTTTTCGCCAGGCGGTCCAGCAGGTGGATGAGCGGCGAGAACATGGAGGGCTGTCTCGAACCGAAGGCGAGCATGGCGGTCACGCGGCCTTTGCGCAGAATGGGTACGGCGGCGGCCGAGCCGGTGCCGATCGTGTCATGAATTCCCCGCCAGGAGGTAAACGCCCTGTCCTTTCGCATATTTTCAGATATTTCTATCTGTCCACTGCGCACGCAGCGTCCCGCCGGTCCCTGGCCTTCCGGCCGCGTGGGGTCGCTGCTGAAATAGAGGTGCGACCAGTCGACGCCGAGCGCCTCTTTCTCCGCGTAGCTCACTACACGAATATGACCGGATGGCTCTACCTCGCCTGCCCATACGAACAAGAGGTCCGTGTAGGCGATGATGATTCTGCATGCGCTGCAAAAGAGGTCGCCGGGTGCCGGATCATGGGCGATAAGCCGCGTGAGCTCGCTCAATGCCTGGTAGAAATCCTGCTGCTGTTCGGCAAAGGCGCGCTCTATGCGCAGCTGTTCGTTTGCCCGTGTGCGCGCCGTCTGGGCGCGATGGAGCTCAATGCCCGCGGAGCGGTGATAGAGGGTGCCCATTGCGAGCAGAAGGGCGATCAATGTCAGGGGAATCTCCAGACGGTGCGCGAGCGTCGCCAGCAGCGTCCGGAGGGGAACGCTGGCCGCCACGACAAACCCATAGGCGCTGCGGTGATAGGCGCCCAGCCGCCAGTAATCCGGCCGGCCCGTGAGATCCTGGAAGATGCCGGCTGGATGGTGCGGATGGCTTTTAAGGGCGCGCCCCAGGGGGCCTTTGCCGGCTATCGCGAGCGGCCTTGACAGGGCCGGCGCCGTGGCCCCCAGGGGGAATGCATCATCCTGCGCGGGATTCAGGAGAAAGAGGCGGGTCCCTGGCGGCGCGAAATGCCAGAAGGTATCCAGGCCTGGTCCGGCGGCGAGCGGTTCTACGAGCAGCAGAATGCGGTCCGGCCCGAGAGATTGCGCCAGCCATACGGCAGGTTCGCGCCCCTGGATGATGGGGATCGACAGGCATGTATGCGCATGTTGCGCGCACTCGTCGATGGGCCCGAGGGCGGCCCTGGTGGCGGCCGTCCAGTGCATGCCGGCGGAGTCGGTCTGCAGGCGATCTTTTATGACCGCTACCGCGTCTTGCGGGTGACGCGTGTGGTATCCGGTGAGCAAGGCCTGTATGCGGGCTTGTAGGCGCCTGTGCGCCACGGCGGTGCGCAGGCGGGATAGCTGGCCTGCGAGCGTGTACAGATAGGCCGACTCCTGTCGCGCGGCCATGGAGGCGGCGAATGCGAGATGGCGCGTTGCCGAGCGGTCGAGGTCGTTCCAGGTGGTGATGACGAAGGCCGCCGCGGCGGCAAGAATACCGATCACGAAGATGGTCCAGAATCTGCGGATTAGCCGGGGCATCAGGGCGGGCGACGGGTTCGCGGCCTCCGTCTGCGCACAACGCATCAGGGCTGCGCGCGCCGATCCGGCCGAACCGTTGTTCCCATGCCCCGGTTGGTTCGTCTGCGGCGGCCCCCCCTCCTTGAGGGAGGCGGCCGTGGCGTGTCTCCTCATTTCTGCTCTCCTTCAGATCCGTTCGGATGGGCCACCGGTTAGGCCGGGGGAGTTTCCCGTCAACAGAGGTCACGGGGAACTCGACGATCGGGGGTATCCCGCGTGGCCACAATCCACTCGTCTTTCTGGCGGAGTCCAGGGGGCAGGTCTTTCCTGACTTATAGTGAGTATAGTTCCTGAAAAGATCACCTGCGGGCGTTTGCGGCCGCGTTGTCAGGGGGGTGCTGCGCTACTACAATGGCGCCCTTTGGAGGGGCGGCATGGTCAAGGTGGGAATCATCGGCGGGACGGGTTATACGGGCTCCGAGCTATTGCGCCTCTTGTTGCGGCATCCCGAGGCCGAGGTGACAGCCATCACGTCCCGCGCTGAAACCGGCAAGCCGGTTGCAGCCCTGTTTCCGAGCCTGCGTGGCCATACGAACCTCGTTTTCAGCGACCCCTCCGACGAGCAGGCGCTTGCCGGTTGTGACGTCGTGTTCAGCGCAACCCCCAATGGCGTGGCCGCCACCCATGCGCCCGCCCTGCTTCGCCGAGGTGTGCGGCTGATCGACATCGCAGCGGATTTCCGTTTACAGGACATCGCGGTGTGGGAGCGCTGGTACGGGATGAAGCACCCCTGTCCGGAACTGGTGGCAGACGCGGTTTATGGGTTGCCGGAAGTGCATCGCGAACGGATTCGCAAGGCGCGGCTGGTTGCCAATCCTGGCTGCTACCCAACCGCTGTGCAGCTGGGTTTTCTGCCGGTCATCGAGGCAGGCCTGGCCGATCCCGGTACGCTGGTGGCAAGCGCGGTCTCCGGTCTCAGCGGAGCGGGGCGCGGCGCGCATGTGCCGATGCTGTTTTGCGAGGCGTCGGAGTCGGTCAGGGCCTACAATGTGAGCGGTCACCGTCACCGGCCGGAGATTGCCCAAGGGCTCTCGGCGGCCGCCGGGGGGCCGCTCGATCTCGTCTTCGTGCCGCATGTGGCCCCTCTTATCCGGGGTATGCATGCCACACTGACCCTGCGGCTTTTGCGCAGTGATCTCGATATCCAGGCGCTGTATGAGGAGCGTTACCGGAGCGAACCTTTTGTCGATGTGCTGCCGGCGGGGGCGCATCCGGACACCCGGATGGTGCGCGGGACCAACGTCTGCCACATTGCCTTGCATCAGCCGCTGCCCGATCGTCTGGTGGTTCTCGTGACCATCGACAATCTGGTGAAGGGTGCAAGCGGCCAGGCGGTGCAGAACTTCAACTTGATGTGCGGTTTCCCCGAAACGCTCGGTCTTGCGGATATCGCACTCTTCCCTTGAGGAAGATTTTGTTCCTGGAGCTCAGCGGTAGCGTTGACGGGAGGACCGGTCTTCGCGGGTGCCAAGCCCAATTTATAATCACGGCATTTGAGGGAGCAAGGTGTGCGCAAACAGACCAGCGAACTTGTCGTAAGGCGGCGTATGGCCGCAAAGTTGCGTTACGGCCTTGCGGCTGCCGTGGTCGTCTTTGTGGTCGGGGGGGCCTATGGCCTTTATACCTACGGTGAGCACAGGGCCGGATTCAACGCCGTTGCCGCGCGGGACCAGGTGAGCCGGCTTCACCAGCACATCGAGAAACTGCAGGACAAGCGGAAAAAACTGGCATCGCGCCTCGCTGCCGCGCACGACACCATCGTCGCGGACGCGGCGGCCTACAGTCAGCTTACGGATGCGCTAAAGGAGTCGAACAGCAAAATCGCCAAATTGCAGGAGCAGGTCGGTTTTTATCAGGACGTGCTCGATGCGCCACCACGGCACGGGGTCCAGATCAACCACTTCAGTGTGCGTCCGGTGGCCAATGGTTATCGCTATCATCTGGTGCTCATTCAATCTTTTGCCTTCCACCGCCCGCTCGACGCGGCGGTGCGGTTGACCGTTCGGGGGACAACCCAAGGCCGTCCATCAGTTTGGTCCGACCCGAGCCTTGTTGACAGACCGCTTTACGTCCACTTTAAATACTTTGGTGATATGCACGGTCGCTTCGCGCTCCCTGCGGGTTTTGTGCCGTCGCAAATCACCGTGCAAGTCGCATCCGGCGCAGGGATGCAGAAACGAACCTACGGGTGGGCGGCGGCGACTGCCACTCCATGAACAGAGGGTCCCTTATGTTGGACAAGATCGGGAAGAAATCGAACGACAAGGCCTGCAACACCATCGACACGCTCATTGGCGAGCAAACGGAAATCAAGGGCGATGTCGTCTTTAACGGTGGCCTGCGCGTCGACGGCAAGATCCAGGGCAATGTGACCGCCCAGGCCGAGGGGAGCACCCTCATCCTGAGTGAGCGTGGACATATAACGGGCAACGTGCAGGTTCCGCACCTCATCATCAACGGTACCATCAAGGGCAACGTCCGCTCGAATGGCCGCATCGAACTGCAGGCCAAGGCCGAGATCACCGGCGATATGGTGTACAAGAGCCTGGAGATGGCGCTGGGCGCGACGCTCAACGGCAATCTTGTGCATGAGGCAGACAAGGAAGCGCCCCGGCTCAAGGCCATTGGCGGGGTGGAGCCGATTATTTCCTAGCGTCCGGGTGTGGTTTGACGGTGTGGCCCCGGCGGGCGGATAATGCTCCCATCATGTGGAGGTTCGTATGAGCGCAAGCGAGACAGAAGTGATGGAGATACCCAGCGCGCTGATTTTGACGGATAGCGCTGCCCGCAAGGTCAAAGAACTGATTGACGAGGAAAACAACCCGGCGCTCATGCTGCGCGTCTTCGTTTCGGGTGGGGGTTGCTCGGGATTTCAGTACGGATTCACCTTTGATGAACATGCCAACGAAGACGATTCGCGCATCAACAAGGACGGTGTGACGCTGCTTGTTGATCCGATGAGCTTCCAGTATCTGGCGGGCGCCGAGATCGACTACACGGAAGGCCTCGATGGGGCGCAGTTCGTCATCAAGAACCCGCAGGCGAAGACCACCTGCGGGTGCGGCTCTTCCTTCTCCGTATAAGGCAACCGCAGCCAGCATGGCTGACGCTCGCCCCGGGCCGGTTCAGGGGCGGGCGGTTCCGGTAGCCGGATAGATACCCCCCAGGACGGCTGCATGGGCTGCGCCTGTCGCGCTCGGCAGATTTCCCGGCTGTCCCGCCAGGGTCTGGGCGGCAAGCCAGGCAAAGGCGGTAGCCTCCACGAGGTCCGGCGCAAGCCCCAGGGCCGCCGTCGTGTCGACGGTCCCGTCGAACAGCGCGCGCAATTCCCGCATCAGACTGTCATTGGCGGATCCGCCGCCACACACGAACAGTTGGTCCGCATGCGTCTCCCGCACGGCCGTCACGATGGTTGCAGCGGTGAGGCGCGTCAACGTCGCCTGGATGTCTTCAGCCGGCACATCCGGGTGGTGAGCGAGCCGCTCGTCGAGCCACGCGAGCGAGAAGTGTTCGCGCCCGGTGCTTTTCGGGGGCGGTGTCGAGAAATAAGGCTCCTCGAGGAGGGTTACGAGGAGTGGCGCATGGAGGTGCCCGCGCGCAGCCCACGCACCGGCCTCGTCGCGCGCAAGCCCCAAAGTGCGCCGGATGAAGCCGTCGAGGAGCGCGTTGCCGGGGCCGGTATCAAAGCCGGCAACGGGCGCCGACGGATCGCGGCTTATGCATGTTACGTTGGCGATCCCGCCGATGTTGACAATGGCGCGATCGTGCTCCTTGTCCCAGAAAAGCCAGCGATGAAAGGCAGGCACCAGCGGTGCGCCCTGGCCACCTGCCGCCATGTCCCGCCGCCGGAAATCGCCGATGGTCGTGATGCCTGTGCGTTCGGCAATGCGGCTTGGGTCACCAATCTGCAGGGTGAAGGCGAGCGGGCCGCCCGGACGGTGCCGGATCGTCTGGCCGTGGGATCCGATGGCGGAGATGGCGCCTGGCGACAGGCCCGCCGCGCGCCGTACCCTGTTGGCGGCAGCGGCAAAGATCTCGGCGAGCTCGATTTCGAGCGGCCCCATGCGGTCTATTTCATCGGCCCCCGGCGTCATCAGTCCCAGAATGCGTTCCCGCAGTGGGGCGCCGTAGGGCTCGTGGTGGTGCGCGAGGATACGCAGCCGTGGATGATCTCCAAAGCGCGCCACCACGGCATCGACTCCGTCGGCACTGGTTCCGGACATCAGCCCAATGAAATGTTTCGCCATGTCGTCCATCCGTGAAAGCGATGCGGCTATGTTAACCTTGTGGCTGCTAAGGAGGATAGGACGTTGAGTGAATCCATCGAGGCCGCCCTGGCGGTCATCCGCCAGGGGACCGCGGCAATCGTTTCAGAGGGCGAATTGCGCACAAAGCTCGCGCTCGGTCGCCCGTTACGCATCAAGGCCGGATTTGATCCGACAGCCCCTGATCTGCATCTCGGTCATACGGTGCTGCTGCGCAAGTTGCGTCAATTCCAGGATCTTGGGCATACGGTATTGTTCTTGATTGGCGATTTCACGGGCCGTATAGGCGATCCAACCGGGAAGAATGTGACCAGGCCGCCGCTCTCCGCGGAAGACGTGGCGCGTAACGCGCAAAGCTACGAGGCGCAGGTTTTCAAGGTTCTCGACCGGGCGCGCACCGAGGTCGTCTTCAATTCTGAGTGGATGGGCCCGATGAGCGCCTACGATCTCGTGCGGCTTGCCTCGCATTATACGGTGGCCCGCCTCCTGGAGCGCGACGATTTCGAGAAGCGCTACGAGGCAGGCCAGCCCATTGCGGTCCACGAGTTCCTTTATCCGCTCATCCAGGGATATGACTCCGTTGCCCTGCATGCCGATGTCGAGCTGGGCGGCACGGACCAGCGCTTCAATCTGCTTGTCGGGCGAGAGCTCCAGCGGGACTATGGCCAGGAGCCCCAGGTCGTCATCACCCTGCCGATCCTGGAGGGAACGGACGGGGTGCAAAAGATGTCCAAATCGTTGAATAACGCGATCGGCGTCATGGACGAACCCGCCGCCATGTTCGGGAAGATCATGTCCCTGCCGGATCCCGTGATGTGGCGTTATTTCGCGCTTTTGTCGATGCGCCCGCCGGCAGAGCTGGACGACCTGCATCAATTCGTGAATAATGGCGGCAATCCACGGGATGTGAAACTCGCACTAGCCCATGAGCTGGTGGCGCGGTTTCATTGTGCCGAGGCAGCGGATCAAAGCCGGCAGCAATTCCTCGATGTTTTTAGTCGGGGGGCTTTACCAAGCACGATCGATGAGCGTAGACTTGGCGTCCCTCCTGAGGGGTTACCAATAGCCCGGGCGCTGAAAGCGGCCGAGCTCGTGGCGACCACATCGGAGGCGCTGCGACTTCTCCGCCAAGGTGGGGTGAAGGTCGACGGCGAGCGTGCTACCGAGTCGATGGTGTTTCTGGCCGGCTCGGAGCGGTTGGTGCAGATCGGCAAGCGACGTTTTTTGCGATTGCAGTTTTGTGAAAAATAACGCTTGACGGACCAAAGCAACTGCGTATAATGCGCGCTTCTTCCAGATGACTGGAAGCGTTCTTTAAAAAATCGGATCAAGTAATTTGTGTGGGCGCTTTTGTCGAGCCGGGTCTTCATGAAAGACCAGTCGGCAACCCGCAAGGGATGTCGGCTAAAGA
>JAJYDN010000049.1 GCA_021777535.1 Pseudomonadota bacterium | reverse complement strand
GTCACGGAAATATTATGGCACTACAAACGGATCGCGCGAACAGGGTCCTCGAAACATCAACGGCTTAGCGTTGGCGAGAGTGCCGGGAAGGTGTAAATCGGCGTGAAAAATGTTAAAGATGGGTTAAAGAAGATGTACGCCGAGGAACGCCTGGTGGCCGAGATCCGTAAGGAGGCCCTCGAGGGAAAATGGTAAGGCCATCTCAGCGCCGGGAGATGGCCAAAGCGTGTGTGGCCGTAAAGGGGTGAGCGTACGGCTGTCTTGCCGGGCCTTCGGCATCAGTGAGACCTGATATCGCTATCAGGCCAAGCTCTCCGAGGAGAACGCCCGCATTGCCGATTGGCTCGTGCGCCTGACCCACAATTAGCGCAACTGGGGCTTTGGTCTTTGCTTCCTGCACCTTCGCAACGTGAAGGGCTTTGCCTGGAACCACAAGCGCGTCTACCGCATCTACCGGGATCTCGAGCTCAATCTGCGCATCAAGCCTAAGAAGCGCATCGTGCGCGAGAAGCCAGAACCCCTGGCCGTGCCTATGGCCATCAATCAGGTCTGGTCGATGGATTTCATGCACGACAGCCTGCAGGACGGACGATCCTACCGGCTCTTCAACGTCATCGATGACTTCAACCGCGAAGGGCTTGGCATCGAGGTCGACTTCTCGCTGCCGGCTGAACGGGTGATCCGCTCACTTGAGCACATCATTGAGTGGCGGGGAAAGCCCACGATGATACGGTGTGACAACGGGCCGGAAAACGTCAGTGGTCTTCTGACAACATGGGCCGAAAACCGCGGCATTCGCATCCAATATATCCAGCCGGGAAAGCCCCAGCAGAACGCCTACATCGAACGCTACAACCGCACTGTCCGCTATGATTGGCTTGGCCAATACCTCTTCGCATCCATTCGTGAGGTGCAGGACTTTGCCACACGGTGGCTTTGGATTTATAACAACGAACGGCCCAACATGGGTCTGGGAGGCATCACCCCCAAACAGAAGCTGGCCCTCGTGGCCTGACACCACTTCTCGCGGCAACTAAAAATGGGGGGATTACCGTTCTTTTGGCGCCTCGACGGCGAACGCCGCCTCATTAAGTGGGTCGTTCGCCGACACAAGCCCTTCCCCCTGCCTCAGACTACAGGGTAAATGGCACACGAGGGGTACATGATGAAAATGATGAATATGAACGAAGTCGCCGCTCGCCTAGGAATTTGCCGGCGAACTGCCGAAGCGCTCCTGGCCAATGGCCGTTTGCCTCAACCGGTCCGATTCGGGCGCCTCCGCCGCTGGTTGGACGTGCAAATCGAAGAGTTTATGATCCAAGAAAGCGAGAAGGCCGGCGGGCGTGCGACGCCGGCGGCAGCAAACCGGGGTCGGCGGCGCGGCAACTAGGAGCGAAACAGCAGCCGGCGCCCAATCTACTGGCGATTGCTGCATATAAAGCTATGCTTCCACGAACTTTAGTGGCATTACTTCATATGATGAGATCGGCTTCTTTAGCTCGAACGAGAACTAGGCCATGCCGAGAGTGCCGGTGCCCAATAGGCCCCCTTATTACCACTGGTAGCGATTCCCATCACCAAAGAAAAACACAGACCAATGTGGCACCGGCTATCCCAATTTCCCAACTAGGTCCTCCGCCCTTAAGTGCGTGTACCTCTTGAGCATCTGCAAAGTCTTGTGGCCCGTGATCGCCGCCACCTCCATCGAATTTAAGCCCCTCTCAAAGAGTCGTGACGCGGCCTCATGGCGCAGATCATGAAAGGTCAGACCCTCGATGCCGGCCGCTTTGCAGACACGCTCAAAGGCTTGAGTAATAGAATCCGGCCGCATGCTCCACACCCGACCATCGATCTGGCGTGGCAGGGCATCGAGGATAGCGAGTGCTCGCGTGGATAAGGGCAAAAACTTCGGAGTCGGTTTTGGCCGCCCTGGTTTCTGCGGCCGGGGATCTGGAATTTGTAGCGTTCGCGCTTGGCGGTTGACGTGCTCCCACCTCATCGCCGAAATTGTTCCGCGCCTCATGGCGGTCTCAATGGCCCAAGTGATGATAGGAGCGATCTCGCCGCCGTAATTCCTGGCAGCCTCCAAAAGACGTGCTTCTTCGTCACCCACCAGTCGCCGATCGCGGCCAGATGGTAGGCGGGGTTTGCGAACCAATTCTACAGGATTTGTCAGGCTTTCCATGCCCCATTCCTTGCGGGCAACATTGAACAAGTGAGAGAGCAACGCGAGTTCAAGGCGAATCGTATTGGCACCGACACCGTCGCTTCGACGCTCCTGGATGTAGGTGGCAATATCCTTGCCGCGTATTGTGGCGAGAATTCGGTGGGCAAGAGGCCGGGCCTTCCACCGCCGAACAAAGCCTGCCTCGTTTTCTGGCCGGCGCTTTTGTGGTGTCACCTCCGCGAGATATCGGTCAAGGGCCTCGCCAAGAGTTGTTGCTTCGGCCTCCGTCCGCGACACGAAGACGCCGCGCGCAATCTCGGACTCAATTGTGGCCGCCCAAGCCTCAGCCTGGGCCTTAGTATCAAAGGTGCGGACCTGAGCAGGATAGCCCCGCCGCCGGATATGCGCCTGCCAGACCTTGCGGCCGCCCGGCCCCTTACGTGGAATGAACGACGCCATACAGTATTCCTCGGTGCTCCCTCCGGGGACACTGTAGCGCACTCTTCTGGCCGGTTACAGCGCCATTACAGCAAATGGCGCTCCCGAACCGAAGCTATATTGCTTAACTCGTTGATTTTATTGGTGCCGGTGAGACGAATCGAACGCCCGACCTACTGATTACGAATCAGTTGCTCTACCGACTGAGCTACACCGGCTGTGTGCGGCTACTATAACGAACCGCGAGGCAGAAAACTACATGGAACTCTGGCGCTGACCGCCATGGGCCGGCCGCAGTTTCACGATGACCTCGACGCCGGCCATCTCCGTTCCGCTCGGCAGCGGTGGCAACCCCTTCACCGTCATCTCATCGGATTCGATGTCGAGCAGCTCACCGGTTTCCATGTTGTAGAAATGGTGGTGGGGTTCCATGTTGGAGTCGTACACAGTGCGCGTGGGATCGATGATCACTTCCCGGATGAGCCCGTGCTCGGCAAAGGCGCCCAGCGTGTTGTACACCGTCGCCTTGGAGACATGGACCTCTTCCCGATTGACCTGATGAAACAGATCCTCGGCCGTCGCATGCACCTTTTTCCCGAACATGAGCCGGGCCAACTCGAGACGCTGGACCGTGGGATTGATCCCATGTTCGCGTAAAATCTTGACTAATTCGTCGTGCGCCATATCCATAATCATTCTAGTATAGCACCCCAGAAGCTGATCGTGTATCCCTGCCACCCCGCTCCAGCCCGTAAGGCGCCGGATCCAGAAAGGGGCTCCGCCCCAACACCAGATCCGCCATGAGCCGCGCCGATCCGGGTCCAAGAACAATACCATTTCTAAAATGCCCGGTATTGACAAATAGTCGGTTGAGCTCCGGATGTTCGCCAATGAAAGGGATGCCCTCCGGCGACGAAGGCCGCAGCCCCGCCCACTGATGGGTGACCGGAAAGGCCGCCAGCGCCGGTACGAGGCCGCAGGCAAAGGCATGCAATTGAGCGCGCGCCTCTTCGGTGACGGCCTTGTCGAAACCGGTCTCCTCGAGCGTACTGCCCGCCACGACAGATCCGTCACGGCGCGGAATGAGATAATGGCTTCCCTGTAAAATCATGGTCTTAAGGAGACCCGGAACGGAACCTATGCGGATCATCTGGCCGCGCACCGGATGTACAGGCAACGATAATCCATAGTCGGCAAGGAACGCCTGGCTCCAGGGCCCGGCCGTGACAATCACCGTCTCGGCCGCCACCTCTTCTCCATTGACCACCAGACCCGCCACGCGATTGCCCCGCCAGAGAAGCCGCTCCACCTGCGCATGCGCGTGTACCGCGACACCCTGTGCCGCAAGAGTCCCCTTCAGCGCCTGCAGAAGCCGCGGGCTGCGTACCTGCGCGACTTCAGGCAGCCACAAGGCGGGTCCATCGGCCACCCCGGGCACGAGGTGCCGATGGCGCCCGGTCGTCGTTGCCTCCACCGGGATGCCAAACCGCGCCCCAAAGGCAAGCGCCTCATCCGCCTCGTCTTCGCCCAGACGCAAGAGTCCCGAGGGGATCCATTCAGGGTCGATGCCGCTTTGCGCATGCAACACCTTGCACAGGGCCGCATAGTCGCGCATGCCCGCCTGCGCAAGCCACGTCACGGGTGCCGGATACCGCCACGGGTGCAGCGGCGAGAGGATGCCGCCCGCCGCCCAGGAGGCCTCGCGTCCCGCCTCGCCTTTGTCGAATACCGTGACGGTGCGCCCGGCGCAAGCGAGCTCATAGGCGCACAGAAGGCCGATCACACCGCCGCCTGCCACGAGGATGTGCGGCTTAGGCATGCAGGCCCCGCCTGCCCTGAAGGCCTCTGTTTTTCATGGCCTGCCTTCTGCGCTTCTCATGGGGCGC
Source organism: Pseudomonadota bacterium (assembly GCA_021777535.1). Lineage (GTDB taxonomy): Bacteria > Pseudomonadota > Gammaproteobacteria > Acidiferrobacterales > Acidiferrobacteraceae > JAJYDN01. The sequence continues at coordinate 2,148 of JAJYDN010000049.1, read as the reverse complement.
GCCCCGTGCGGACGGTGACGATATCGACTTCGAAGACGAGGTCGTAGCCGGCAAGCGGGTGATTGAAATCCATCTCCACACCGGCGGCGCTCACCGCCACCACCTGGCCCATGGTCTCGTGGCCATCGGGCAGCGTAAACCCAAAGGCCATGCCCGGAACCAGAGGCGTATCCGCCGGAAACTGCGCAAGCGGCAGGATCTCGCGCGCGTTCGCGTCGCGCTCTCCGTAGGCATCCGCCGCCTGCACGACGAAACGCCCATGATCGCCTGCGGCAAGTCCCACCAGGCACTGGTCAAGCCCGGGCGGGATATCGCCCTGACCGATCACGATCTGCCAGGGCGCGCCCGCCTCCGTGCCATCGACCCGCGTCCCGTCCAGAAGCGACAGGGTAAAGTGCAAGGACACGACATCGCCGTTTTCGATCCGGCTCATGTCTTATCCCCGTGCCGCCCGCGGGGACGGAAGGCGTCGAGCGCCAGCAAGAGCGCGCCGATCGTGATGGCGCTGTCGGCCACGTTGAAGGTATACCAGTGCCAGTGGCCGATATGGAAATCGATGAAATCCACCACCCGGCCCATGCGCAGGCGGTCGATGAGATTGCCGATCGCACCCCCCAGCACCAGCATGAGCGCCACCGCCATCAACGGTTCGCGCCGGCCGGCCCGAAACAGATAAACCAGTATGGCGGTGGCGATGATGACCGCGATCGCGATGAAGATGCCGGTCTGCCAGCCATCCTGGCGCGCCAGCATGCCAAAGGCAGCCCCCCGGTTGTAGACGAGCGCCAGATTCAAAAAACCCGTCACGCGCACAGGCCCGCTTGCCAGGTGACGCACCGCCTCGTATTTCGTCGCCTGATCGATCCCGACGATACCCAGCGCAATCAGGAGATAGCGCCACATCAGGCATACCTCCGCAGCTTCGGCTTCCCTTCGATGATCGCCACACAGCGCCCGCACAAGGCCGGGTGCGCCGCGTGATGACCCACATCCGGCTTATGATGCCAGCAGCGCGCGCACTTTCCATCCGCACTCGGCGTGACCCGCACCCACACATCGGCGCGCTCGGTCGCCACCGCGTCCGGCCCCCGCTTCTCGATCGGGTGCACGCGCACCGCCGAGACGATGAAAAGATAATGGATCTCGTCTTGCAGGGGTTCCAGGAAGGCCGCAAGCTCCGGTCCCACGTAGAGATCGATCTCGCCATCGAGCGAAGAGCCGATGGCCCCTTCGGTACGCAACCGCTCGATCTCGGGCCCGGCCGCTGCCCGCAACGACAGGATCAGTCCCCAGGCCTCCATGCCTTTGGCGTCGCGCTCCTGTGCGCCCTCGTACCAGGTCGAGAGGAAGACGGACTCGCTGCGGGCGCCCGGCATGTACTGCCAGATCTCCTCGGCGGTAAAGCTCAGGATCGGCGCGAAATACCGCACCAGGGCCTCCAGGATATGGGCGAGCGCCGTCTGTGCCGACCGCCGCTCGAGACTGTGGCGCGGCGAGGTGTAGAGGCGGTCCTTCAGGACGTCGAGATAGAAGCTCCCGAGATCCACCACGCAGAACTGGTGGAGCTTCTGGTAGACGAGATGAAACTGGAAGCGCTCATAGGCCTCGCGGATCTCCGCATCGAGACCACCCAGGCGCGCGAGCGCCCAGCGGTCGAGCGCCAGCATATCGTCACGCGCAAGCCAGCCGGCCGCCGGATCGAAGCCGTCGAGATTGGCGAGCAGGTAGCGCGCGGTGTTGCGGAGCCTGCGGTAGCTGTCGGTGACGCGCTTCAGGATCTCCTGGGAGAGCGCCATCTCGGCGCGATAGTCGGTCGCCGCCACCCACAACCGCAGGACGTCGGCGCCGAGACTCTCCGTGATCTCGCGCGGCTCGATGCCGTTGCCCTTGGATTTGGCCATCTTCTGGCCTTGCGCATCGACCGTGAAGCCATGCGTCAAGACCATCCTGTAAGGGGCGCGCCCCTTGTCGGCGACCGCCGTCAGCAAAGACGACTGGAACCAGCCGCGATGCTGGTCCGAACCCTCGAGATAGAGATCCGCGGGATCGGCAAGCTCGGGGCGCACCGCGAGCACGCAGGCATGCGTGGAACCCGAGTCGAACCAGACATCGAGCACGTCCGTCACCATCTCATAGTCGCCGGCCTCC
>JAJYDN010000026.1 GCA_021777535.1 Pseudomonadota bacterium | reverse complement strand
AGAAAGACACCCACGTCGCTGGTCGGGACCAACCCGCAACTGGGCGCCGATCGCAGTGGTCACACTAAACCCGGAGCGAGAGACAGTGAGAAACGCGGCCCTCCATCCCTCAACCGAAAAACGCAAGAGTGCATAACTTAGGCGGCAACTGCCTTGACACGCACCGCTACGCCTGTGGCACACAAAATCCCGGGAGCAAAGGGCAACCACTTCGTGGCTTATCACCAACCTCCCAGCGCAATCGCTGAAAAATGAACAGCAGCGGCTGTCCCCACAACGCCCGGATGCAGTGGTCGCCGACAAGGCGGGGGAATCCACGGCAACAGCACGTGAAACGGGAAACGAGTGACTAGACAGGGCTTCGCCATGTGACCGGCGGCAAGGCCGCGCGAGCTCCGCAAGCGAGCGGCCATCCGCAAGGGACATCGGCCGCGGAAAAATGGTATCGCGCTGTATCCGGGGTGGAGCCATGCGGGTCCGCGGATTGATATCCTGCCAATGGATCTAAAGCGCCCGGGACGCTACATTACCCCCGCAAACTTCCCACAGTGGATCTCCCTCATGAATTTTGAGTTGGCTTAAAAGCGCCGACACTGGCGCTGCCCATGCAGGATGTACAGCATTGCAACGGTGGGGGATGAAATCATGATAGAGGTCGAAGCACAGCCTTGTACGATTGCGGTAAAGGCGCTTCTTAGCGTGGAGGGATTCCGGATACGACTTGTCGAGACATTTCCAGCGGTCTATTGAATAGCCAGGCTGCCCGTATCCACTTAGGGCACCTCCGTTAAATTCCGGGCGGGTACCGATCATGGATCGAATACCGCCAAGCGACCGGACGGGGCGTGATGGCAATGGCGGAAGCAGACAAGCATGCGCCGGCCCCAACACGCGTGACGCCAAGCCTCCCTCTGCTCCCTCGAGCTCGACGCAACCCACGTTGTGCACCACATGGCCCGCGTCCGGGCAAGATGGCCCCACGGCACCCACCCGGGTCTGCGCCGATTACCGGCCGAGCGACGGGTCCTGCGGACTACGCGCCTGCGCTTCGTCTCCCTCATGGTACGCAGCGGCAGCGAGCCGCAACCGGCGCAGCCGTTGCCGCGGCGTGGACACCCCGTCACTCCAAGCGGATACACAAGGCCAAACGCGCTTTTCTCCGTGATCTTCTTCAGGCGACCAAACGGCGGTTACAGAACACAAAGACCTCCCGTACCTTGAACGGGTGGCAAAAAGGGCTCCACCTTCCGGGCGCGATAGCGGGCACCTTTAGAACACCACCTGCCCGCCCACGCCCCCACCAAAATCTGCACTGCCGCTGCTCAAGCCCTTGTCCACATAAACCTGAAACCCGGTGCCGGCGCGTGTCACATTGAAATTCCACGCCGCAATGATATCGGCAGGCCCCGCGTAGCCCGCCTGCTCCGACCCCGCCCCGGCGTACATCAACGTAAAGATCCTGCGCGGCGACAGGGCAATGCTCGCGCCCCCGTTGAACGTCATGATGTTCTGCAGCGACTGGCCGGGAGGACTGCCGACGATCCGGTAAGCGATGTGCGCAAACGGGAACACGTTGGTGCCGATGGTCGTATTGAACCCGAGACCCGCCTCATAATCGTTGCGCCCGGTGCCAAGCCCGTCTGCGGCCGATGCCGTGCCGAATTTGACCTTGGCATAGGGCACGATCGCCGGCATGAGCCCCTTCTCCGGCAACAGCGTGTAGTGGGCGGCAAACCAGATGTCGCCCAATCCGCTCGGATTCGCCGTCTGCGCACTGCCGCCCCGCTGCGCAACGGTGCCGCCACTGAGCGACGCCCCTTTCGGCAGACCGGAGACCGCCATGTAGGGTACCGTGAGTTTCAGGCGCCACTGGGAATTGCGATACTGCAGATAAGTCGGCACATACAGGATGCCGATGGTGCTTTGCGTACCATACTTCCCGGAAAAATAGGAAGGCAGCGCCCCCAGAGTCCAGGATGCGGCCATTGCCCCCTGGGCCACGAGCAGACCCGCCACACCTGACCCACATCGTTTTATCAACGCCTTCAAGCAACACCCCTTTGTCGTTTGCATGGAATATCTGTTGACGATAAGGAAGATCTTTCTGTCTTGCAACGCAAGAGATCGGCAGGCCGCCGGCCCGCCACCTGCGCGGGCGCATCATCACTGGCAAACAGCACCCCGTGGCCGCCGGAGGATGAAGACGCCGGGCGGGTGCTGCGGCAGATAAGCCTTGTTGTCTTATGCTGCATGCGGACACCGTAAGGCGCCCGCGGAAATCCACACAGGCGATTGTCGTCGCCTGTGTGGATAGATTCCCTTACGGCATGCTGGGACGCTCGATCTCGGGGCGGGTGATCTCGGGACGCTCGATCTCGGGGCGGGTGATCTCGGGACGCGTGATTGTCGGACGGGTGACCGTGTCCCGGTCGGTATCGGCATACTCGCCGCTCAACCCATGCTCCTCGTGCATGAGCCGGGCCCGCGCAATCGCCGCGCGCGCCACTGGATTGCCCGGGACGGCCGGTGTGGCCGGAGTCCCATCGGTGCCCGGAACGGCCGGTGTTGCCGCATTGGAACTCTGGGGTGGCGTGGAGCTCGTTGTGGTCGTCGTCGTGGACGTGGTCGAGCTGGACATTACGGCGGCATAGCTCGGGCCGGCCATCACCATCACCCCCGACAAAGCCGCCACCATTGCAATAGAACTCTTCATGGGTATCACCTCCTCAGAACAAGTTGAACCGACTGGCCGAACCGCCACTGCAGTCCTTGAGCCTGGTTCCCAGTATAGTGGGAAACTTTCCCACGTCAAGGGTCTGTGTCATACTCTAAACCATATGAGTGACATCCTGAATCAAGCGGTCCATCGCCTGTTGCGCCCTCTGGTGCGCTACCTGATCGCACAAGGCGTCACCTTTCCGCATCTCGCAAGCCTCCTCAAGGTCGTCTATGTGGAGGAAAGTCTCGCCCGCGACTGGGGACGACTCCCGACCGACAGCGATCTCAGTCTCGCGACGGGTATCCACCGCAAGGAACTAAAGCGCCTGCGTACCCTGATTACGCAGCACACACCGGCCACGGGCGTAACCCGCGGGGCGCACACCGCAGCCGAACTGATCGGGGCCTGGGTCTCATCCGAAGATGCCCGCGAAGCCAACGGCAGCTTAAAGCGCCTTCCCATCCGCAGCGCAACAGAATTGAGCTTTGAGACCCTGACGCGGCGCATCAAGGCGGACATGCGGCCGCGTGCGATCCTGGACGACCTCATTCGGGCGCATGCCGCCACTTTGGATGACGACGGCCGCGTGCGGCTGCTGCGCACCGCCTATGTCCCGGAGGTGCCGCATGACAAACTTGCGTTTCTCGCCGACAATGTCGGCGACCATATGGCAAGCGCCTTCCACAACCTGACCACGGATACACCGTTCCTGGAACGGGCGCTTTTCTTTGATGCGTTGCCACACGCCGCGATCGATGCGGCGCGCCCGGAGATCGAGGCGGCGGCCGACCGCCTGCTGCAGGGATTGCATCGCGACCTGACACCCCTGGAAGCGGACGCCACCGCAGATCCACAGGCACGGCGCCTGCGCATCGGCGTCTACTATTACGAAGAACCTTCTTCCCCGGCGGATGAATCCTCATGACACGATCCTCTAAACGCGGGCGCCGTCTCTTCGGTCTCGTCCTGTGCGCCCTGCTCACAGGCTTTACCGCCCCAGGCGGCGGGATCGGCGGCACCGGCCAACCACGGGGCGGGATCGGCGGCACCGGGGTAACCGCGATCGGCGTCATCCAGCGATTTGGCAGTATCTTTGTAAACGGAACGGAGTATCACCTGCTGCCCGCGACCCGCTACCGCATCGACGGGCGCCCTGCGGTACGCCGCGCCCTGCGCCGCGGCGACACGGTGTTTGTCGAAGGCCACATCCGCCCCCGGCGCGCCACGGCGGCGAGCGTACGCGTCCAGCACGCGCTGATCGGGATCATCGAGGCATCATCGCGCCATGCCCGCACCCTGCAAATCCTCGGGCAAAAGGTCCACCTCACGGCGGACACGCTCGTGCGGCCGGCCACCGGCGATCTCAAGGTGGGTATGGACGTGGCGGTGAGCGCGCTTGCCCGTGCCCCCGGCATCTGGCAGGCCACCCGCGTGCATGTGTTCACGCCACGACCCCGTGCCGTGGCGCAACCCTTTCTGATCCGCGGCCCTCTTCAGGATCTGACATCGACGTCGGCGCGCATCGGCGGGGTGCGCTACCGGCTCGCGGACACGCATGGCCGGCCTGCCATCGGCCATGACGTAGTGGCGCGCGGATGGTACCGGGAGGGCCATCCCGTCATCACGGCGATACGCGGTGCCACGACCCTTGCCGATGCGCGCGGCGCACGGATCCTCGTCGCCGGCTATTTTCACGGAAAGACCATGGCGTGGCGGTACGAGGACTCGACCCTGCGCGCACGGACCCCCCTGCCTCCTCCCACCAGCCGTCCGGCCTTCATCGTCGCATTGCGCACGGCGCCGGACCACTTCGTGATCACCAAGGTCATGACACCGATCCATGTCATGACCTTCGGTCTGCCATCGGCGGTGATCGGGCCCACCGCGGCCGTTCATCCCACGATCACGCGGCCTGCGGGTCTTTCGGGCATGGCGCCAAGCCTCGTATCGCCACCCGCGATCATGCGCCCCCCGGTCGCCATGACCCGGCCGGCCATGCCGATGATGTCCCGTCCTTAAGGCGGGGCGCGCCCGGCCCCCAGCATCAGGCCGCGGACAAACGGGCTTTCGCGTATCGCGTGCGCGCGAGGCGCGCCTTGTGCACCGCGCCCGTCAGGCGATGGCCGCACAGACGGATGCACCCCCCTTGAGGCAACCGGGGAGAGATCATGGGACACGGGATTTGCCTTCCAATGTGAATGCCCTGACTCGGGAACAAGTTATGGCGGGGCCGCATCGCGAGTCACGCACTGCCTACGGTGCCGCCGTCACCGTTGAACCTCTACTTCCGATTCCCTTGGAAATAAGGCACAACACCAGACGGGGCCCCGGTACATGGGGCAAGTCTCACACAAGGCTCCCTTGCCCCACTGCTGTGTAACGTTTGTCACAGACACCGTGACGCCCCCTCAGCATACTCATATCCGCCAAGATGGGACGTACGGGCATCAAGACCCGTTCCCATCTCAGGCTTCGAACCATTTACCACCAGAGGAGGACCTACACGTGACCAGACCGTTCATCGGAGTGGCGCCCCCCGCATTTTCATCTGCGCGTTCGATCATTACACCGCTTGCAACCCTTGCTGCAGGTAGCCTGTTGTTCGTGAGCGGCGATGCGTATGCCGCCACGCACACGGCCGCCGCGGCCTCTCATGCCCTGACACTCACCCAGGAAGTCGGGACCCTCGCCAAGGAAATGACGCCGGCCAAACCCGTCTATGCAACCGCAATCGGCAAATGGATCGCGCCAATCATGTACATCGGCTCTTTTGCGCTCCTGGCAAACGGCCTGATGCACCTGGACCCCGCCCGCAAGAAAGCAAGCGAAGTGGGTGTCGGCATCATCACCGCCGTCGCCGGTCTTATGTGGTGGCCGTTCCTGATCGCCATGATGCTGGCACAAGGACTTGGGCCGCTTACCAATATCGTGACGGGCCTTGCGGGCATGTATGCCTTCTTCTTTATTGTCCTCGGGTTCACACAGATCTTTGCGATTCCAAAAAAGCAGCTTGGGGCCGTCGCCATTTTCATTGGATGGCTGACCGGCGCCTACGCCTATTTTTTCCTGACAACACCCGCACCTGGAGGCGGCACCTGGGTATATCATTTCACCATCGCCCTTGTGTGGTTTATTGCCATGAATCTGGCGGGCCTCCTTATGCAGGGTCGCATGAATGAAAAACTCGTGGGTTGGGTGGTGACCTTTGCCGCCCTATATACCTTTGCCATACCGGCACTCATGTGGTCTATGCCGGCCGGCCATCAGGGTCCGTTCTGAGAAGAGCCATACAATTCACTCACACGACAGGAGATTCGCCATGGTTCCGTGGGGTATCGTAATAATCTCTATAGTGGGATGGCTTTTGACAGTCTCAGTCTGGGCCTCCTTGCCGCCGAACTAGGTTCTGCCAATTACCAATGCGTTCTACCGCCCCGGGCCCTTTGCACGAGACCGGGGCGGTAGCACCACATCACACCACGCACCCTCGACTTTGCCCGGCATTTTCCCGTTTTCCTGCACCTGCTCCCGGTAATATTGGAATTCCTCTGCATGCTGGAGTCTGCACAAAACCCGCGTGCACTCCCTATCCTCCCCGTAAATACCCATATCCAGCGATCTATATTCCATCTACCACGAATAACAGTTCTGTCTAATGGACATCAATTGACCCTTCTTCCACATTGGATACGCGTTTCCCGTCCGACTATACTGGGACAGGTGAATGGTGGTTTTCCCTGATTTTCCATTCCATAGCGCGCCCTGTGCTGGCTATCCGTGACGCCTCCCGGAGACTCATGGAACAGATAGAATCGCATGACCCATTGATGGCCATTGAAGGTCTCCCGCAGTGGCTTTCTGCCTTCCCAGGCCTGCGTTCTGTCCGCGATCCGGCGTGGCTCGCGGCCGTTCGCGCAAGCCGCCGTCTCGACATACCGGCGAAAACCATCATTGTCCGCAAGGGACAACCGTGCCTTGACTTCCTGTTCCTGGTAGAAGGCACATTGCGGATTTATGAGACCGCAGAAAACGGCCGCGAAATCGTCCTTTACCGGCTTTACGGAGGCGAACTGTGCGTGCTGACGCTAAGCAGCCTCCTGGATACAATGGCGTATTCCGCCCATGTAGTGTCTGAAACAGCGGTGACCGTCATGAGCATGCCGCTGGCCCACTTCAAGCGGGCCCTTGCCGACTCGGATCCCTTTCGTACCGCCATTTTATCGGCCTTTTCACGCCGCCTTGCCACCATGATGCAACTCATGGAGCAGGTAGCTTTCTATAACCTGGATCTGCGTCTTGCCTGTCTGCTGGGACAGCTATTCGGCCGCCACAACACCGACACCGTGCAGATAACGCACCAAACCCTGGCCAGAGAGCTTGGCACCAGCCGGGAAGTGTTAAGCCGCCTTTTGAAGACATTCGAAAACAAGGGCTGTATACGGCTCGCGCGGGGCAAAATAAAACTGCTTTCACCCCAAACCCTTGCTCACTTCATGCAGAATTCACCCCCCTGATTGCGGCGTGAATCTCCGGCGTGTCCACGACGCACCTGCGATGGGCTCATGTGGACAGTGCCGCAAAACCACGCAGACAGGCCGGACCAAGGGGCTGGATTCCAGCCGCGGACAACGCGCCCATGTGATGCGCGCGATCCCGTCATCCGTGTCGGCCGTTTCTTTGTTTATGTGAACCAATCAGGCGGAAAACGCGGATGTGAGATGTGGAACTTCGCGCGCCCGGATGGGAAGCGGTCGCGGACGCTTCGGGGATTACACCGTTACGCGGCCTGCCAGGACACGCCTCCATCCCGCGGGATGCCTGCACAATCCATCGCGCAGATGGAGCGGCCGCCATCCGGCAGGCGAGCTTGCGCCTAGACGAAAGCCACCGCCTTCACGTTCCCGAAAGGCGACACAAAGGTCTCCGCGACACCGAAACCGGCTCTGTGCAGCAGATCCAGCAGATCCACCGTCTCATAGAGGCACACCGGCGGACGAATGTCGTAGCGCTCGGCCATCTCCGGCGAAAGCGGCGCAAAACGTTTCTCGATGGGGAGATTCCGGCCTGGATAATCTTGCCCGATCTCCGAATCCAACCCCGATGCCGAGACGAACAACCGTCCGCCAGGCTTCAGAAACTGCGACCAGTTCCCTATCGTCGCAAGAATTTCAGCATAAGGAAGGTAGTGAATGGCCCGCTGGCAGACAATCGCATCATACGGGGCCCCGGGTAAATCAGCTGGCAGATTACGCATGTCGGCCCGGTGGAAGACGGGCGGCTTCCCCATGCGCCATCTTCCCGCAACCCGCGCCAGACGATCCGCATGATCCTGTATGTCCACAGCGGTCACCGATGCTCCGCGTGCCGCCATCCGCAGGGATTGCCCGCCACAGCCACAGGCGATGTCCAGTGCGGTGGGATGCACGGATGGGTTTTCTTCAAACCGCCGTCCGAGGAAATCGAGGCAGCGTTCATCGAGGTCGTCAGCGCGCTGGATGGCCACGTCGATACCATGCCCGTCGCCGGTCAGGATGCGTCGCGTCTGCGCATCCAGCCATTCAACGCCCTGCTCTTCGCCTACTATGAACATTTCCGTCCTCCTCAACCCTATTTTTTTACGCTATTCCGTTTCATTCCCAACCACCTGCCGACTCCTTTGGCCTTTCAGTGGCAAGGAAGTTCCCTGGATTATACGCGACGTCATGGCACGACGCCCTCGATGGACGAAACTGGCCGATATTCTGTAGTTTAGACGACCTCCACAATACTTTAGATTTCCTCCATATTAGATTTTCATGAATATCCTCTCCTGACGTCGCTCCAGCCTGTGCTCAATATCCCCCTGGTACCCCTGCCGACCCGTAGAAACCCCTTCTTGCCAGCCACGGACCCGGGATCCAAACATACTCATCCCCGGCCTGACTCCGGCGATCGGAAATACGGGCCTATCCCCTAGCACGCCCCGGGTGTACAAGCCGCCCGGTCCGTGCTGCCTTGCCTGCTGCAGTCGGGTGTCCGCAGGCCCGCAGGGACGCTGCGGGCGTGGACGGAGACCATCCACGCGCCGTTCTCCGCTTCGTCAAGACCCCTGGAGCGGGCGCAGGCAGGGGCTATCCTTCGACAGATCCGGCGCGTCGTCCATCCCGCGCAGCTCATCTCGCGCCACGCAAAACCCGATGCCGGAGGCCAGGCTCCCGGTCATCGAAGACAACGCGGCAAGACCCGGAAAAAGCGCCTCCGCCTGAGCCCCGGACACAAAGTGCGGGCAATCCCCGCACCGCGTTCGCGTATTCAAAACGCCGCCCACGTTGGACCAAACACCGTGGATGACAGGAGGTATCCGACAATCAGGTTGGCGGCTACTCCCACAGCGAAGACGGCAAACGTCCTTCTGTCGATCTCGAAAAACTGCTTGATGCGGGTATTGAGCCCGATGCTCAGGAAACAAAGAACGAAGGCCCAGCTGCGCAGACCGACCAGCGGCCCCAAAATGCCCGTGCGCACCTGGGGCGTGACGTTCCGCGTCAAAACGCTCGTCGTGAATGCGGCAACGAGAAACCCCAGTACGAATTTCGGGAGACGCTGCCAGAATGTCACGGCCGCGCCGCGAAGGCTCTCGTGACCCGTGTGTACCTCTCCCCGGCTTGTGAAGGTCCAGAAGATCGCCCACAGGCCAATCCAGATGTCACGCCCAATCACCTTGACGTCCGTGAACGCGCGCAGTGCCGTACCCGCATGCCCGATCATCCCGCCAAAACTCGCCGCCGCGGCCACCCCCGCCGCATCCGCCAGCTCCGAACTGCCAATCCACGCGCCACCTTGACCGGCCGTAAGCCCCAGGGCGCGCGCCGCAAGCGGGAGTGCGACGACCCACAGGAGGGAAAAGAGGATCACCAAGGAAATCGCCTGATAGATTTCCTGGCGTTTTGCGTGTACGGCCGCGCCCGCCGCCATCGACGCCGACACGCCACACACACCCGCGCCGGTCCCAAGCACCGCCGACTGTTCGTGGCTCAATCCCACCCACCGCCCAAGCCCGTAGATCACACCAACGGTCACGACTGTCGTGACGGCCGCCTGCGCCAACGGCGTCATGCCGCCCGTGAGGAGCAAGGACAGCGGAAAAGACGCCCCGAGGAGCACGATACCGGTTTTGATGTACATCTCCACGCGGGTCGCCGGAGTCAACCACCCTGGCGTCCCGATCGTGTTCGCAACGAGAAGCCCGATCAAAAGCGCTACCACCGGCGGCTCCAATTCGAAGGTGGCGGCATCCGCCCACCCAGACAGCGCGAAAGACAACACACCCAGCACAAACAGACCGAGAAATCCCACCAGAAAGCGCTCTCCATTGATCCCGGCCAGCATGACGGGCCCGATGAGAACCGCCAAAAAGAAACTCACCTGCACGATCATATCGAGAGAATGCGAAGCCAGAAACCCGTCCACCTGAGACCACGCGCGCCAGTGGAGACCGGCGGCATTTACCGCCATGTCGTGCCCCAGTGGAGACCCCGTCGTCCACGCAATCCATATGCCAGCAAGGGCCAGGAGTCCGATAATGGTGGCCCAGAAATCCTCCGTCTTGAACATGTGCATGTCCTCCGTTCAAAAGTGGCGGGCTTTTCAGCCCTTTGCCACGGATCGACACTTTCCCCCACCATTAAATGTAGACGTTATGACGTACATTTCCATTTGTTTTTATTCCATATTCTTTACATGTTATACATCTCCGCTTATATATGCCTGGAACGCCCGATTTTTACCGGTACCCGATGAAGCGCGCCGATACAGGGGCGCGGTTTATTGTTCTCTACGGATTTCGTGCATTACACCGGATCCCGCGAGCGCAAAACGGCTCTTCCCAAAAACCGTATCGGTCTCCACCTCGCGAGCCATACCCGTCAACCTGGCATGTTTCTTGTCCACGGCAGGGCGACCGTTGTTTACCGGTTCCTTGGCAAACGCCCGTCGCGCAAAAAGTCCTGCTCATGAACAGAATCCGATATATTCCCCGGTACAGTGCCACAACAAGAACGGCCGCCCGGCCAGCCGCGCCCGCCGGCCAGCATCCTTGACCGCGGTCAAGGATCGCGCGGCAAGCGCTTGCCTAGAGTCATCCGAAGCGCGCCAAGATGGGCGCCTTTCCGGATCCACACAATGGCAATGGCCAGGGGAGATTACATGGGGAAAAACACAGATAACGCACTCGACGAGGAGGGATACCTCGTTGATCCGGCGGAATGGACCGAGGCAATCGCTGAATCTCTCGCTTCGCGGGAAGGACTGACTTTGACCCGCGCTCACTGGGACGTCCTCCACTTCATGCGCCGCTACCTGGAGGAACACCAGGTCGCGCCTGATACCCGCCACGTCATCCGCTTTCTCGCACTTGAACTGAAGGAGAGCGCGCAAGCGAAAGACACGCTGTTTCGCCTTTTTCCCTACGGCTATGTGAAACAGGCCTGTAAAATCGCGGGTATGCGCAGGCCGCGGGCGTGGAGCACGGGATAGGCCGGGAAACAACCGGATGCCGCTTGTCTCGGGAATGACTGGATACCGCCTGGCCCGCCCCTTTCAATGAAGATCGAGCGGCACTCGGCGCAAGCGGGATCCGGAACAGGCCGCCCGCCACACGGCTCGGTAAGCCTGCGGAACAGGCGCATACTGTCTTGGTGCCCACGCAGGAGATCCCGATGAGCGACGGCGAACCGGACCCTATAGAGCGTGAACCCCAAGCACAGGCTTACTACAGCGCGATCCTGCTGCATGGCGGCGGGGGGTCCCCTGAAGAGTTCCTGCCGCTCCTAAGCTTCCTCCAAGGCCCGCGCGCTGCCACCCGCTTCATCCTGCCGGGCGCACCCGTGCAACGGGTGGCCCTTTTTGGCAACGTCGCCATGCGCGCATGGTACAACGTCCTCCATGACGATCTCGAAAGAGAAGTGGATCAGGCGGGTATCGAGCGCTCGGAGCAACGGCTGCGTGAACTGATCGAGCGCGAGGAATCCCGCGGCATCCCGCGCGAACGGATCCTCCTCGGCGGATTCTCGCAGGGTGGCGCCATTGCACTCTACACCGCCCTGCGTTTCCCCCATCGGCTCGCGGGGGTTATTGCCCTGTCATCCTACCTGCCGCCCACCGAAGCGCTACACGCCGGATCGTGCCACTGTCCCGGCACCCCCGTATACATCGGCCACGGCACGGACGACGAACTGGTACCGCTCGCCCTCGCCCGCAAAGCCGCGCGTTTTGCCGCCTCCCATGGGTGTCTGGTCGAGTTTGAGACATTCCCCATGGGACACAGCACTTGCCCCGCCGAATTCGACTCCATAAAAAACTGGCTCAAGCGCACGCTTGCCTGAACACCCGGGACCGGAACCGGCTGCATTCGCAGCGCATGTCCCGATCCATGCGGTGCAGCCGGCGCCGCGCAACCGGCATTCCACCGCGACACCCTCGCCCTTGAGGCCGCGCATGAATCCGCCCCGGGCCAGCGTCAGGATGATCTTTGGGCCCTGGAACGCCCCCGCATGTGCCGGATACGTCTGATCGGCATTGCCCAGAGATCCGAAGCCAGGTCGATCCACGAATTGGATCGCCCACGGCCGTGCCGGCTGTTTCCGCCTCCGGGCGCATGGACCGGAAATGGAACAGACCCACACGCGCGCCCCTACGGCCAGACCGGCCGGATACGGCGAACCCCTGTTTTCACCCCGGCTTTACTGCGCGCCCCACTGGTCCGTAGCGATCCCTTCACCCAGATCGAAGCCGATCAGGCGCCGCCGCACCTCGAAGAGCTTTTCCATCAGTGCAGGTTCCGTCTTTTCGTAGGCTTCGGCATCGGGTACGCGCTTTACCACGACCCCAAGAAGCTCCGTTATGGCATTGCCGACCGAATTCTGGCTGATGGTAACGATGAGCTTGCCTTTATCATTGCGGTAGACCAGCTGCTTGAAAGCCGGCTGCCAGCGAATGGAACTCGCATACCGCGCATCCCGTATGCAGTGATCGCGGACCATTTTCGCAATCTTCAAAAACTCGTTGTTGAAGAGGAGATTTTCCTCGACCAGCTCCGGGAAATAAATGTCGCGCGGCAAGGGTGCGTTGCGTGTCGAAACCTGACCAAAGAACGTGCGGTAGAAATCGATAAATCCCTTCAGGATGGTGTCGTACTCCTTCCAGAAGCGTGGATGCTTCAGGGATTCAATGCCACCCTGCACCTCCCAGCTCGGCAAGCCCTGCGGATAGCCTGTCAGTGCAATCTTGCAGGACCCGCGCTCGCAGGTCTTCAGGATATTGAGGTCGAGGCCGCCGAAAAATTCGCGATAGACATCCCGCATATAGGCCTGGAACAGCGAGTTTTGTCCACCATCAGTCAGGTTCGGGTTGTTGGGGTCGGCTATCGGCGCCTCACGCAACTGCTTTTTA
This sequence comes from Pseudomonadota bacterium, assembly GCA_021777535.1. Classification (GTDB taxonomy): domain Bacteria; phylum Pseudomonadota; class Gammaproteobacteria; order Acidiferrobacterales; family Acidiferrobacteraceae; genus JAJYDN01. Next base: position 18,464 of record JAJYDN010000026.1, on the reverse strand, counting down.
TCGAACACGATAAAGTGGTTGTGGAGCATCCGTATGCTCGGAACGCCCGGAGAGGTCAAAGGCCACGTCGCATCGAGACTCGCCTCTCCCGACAAAACGAGACTCTCCTCCGGATCCGGATACCGTTCAAGCATGTAAGAGATGATGACCTCGTTCATCCGGTTCCAGATATTCTTGACATGTTCCGGCACTTGCGTGCGGCGCGCCGGCCGGCCCAGGGGATCCAGGATGGCCTGCGACGTATTGTAGATAATCGAGGTATCGAACTCGTTGCTGTGACCCAGGGCTTTCCGGTAGAGAAGAAGGCCTTCGGCGGTGCGCAAAAGACCATTGTTGTTCGTGAGATCGTTCAGGTTCTCCGTACTGTTAAAAAACTCATTTGGCTTCATGCCCTCCGGGACATCGAGGGGGATGGGGCGAAATGGGTTCACGATCTCTCTGGGACCAACCTGCATCATTCTGCACCTTCGATAATGTGATGACTCAACAAGCAAGGGCGGGCAAGCCACGGGCGCCGCCACGGATATTCTGTCGCGCCACGAATCTGCGGACAGTATAAGGCCCCCGCCTGCTTTATAGAATGGCGCGGGAATCTCCCTCTCGCCAGGGGATCGGATGCAAGCGCCGCTGCCCGGCTGGCTGACCATTCCCCGATATTCCAGGAGATAGCGGCGGACCCCCGTGGATACCGCGCCCGCCGTCCCACATGGTACCTCCTGCCGCAAAGGCGGCTGAACGTGGGGGTGCCTGCCCGGCTGCCGGGCACGGAATCGCTGCGTCTTCAGGAGGTAGGGGAACATCCCCGCGGCCGCCCGGCGGGCGGCCGCCAGGGCGGACGTCCTCTTGCACAGCGAATACGGGATACCTACCATGCGGGAGTGAATCCCGGCGACGGTCCCGGACAATCAAGGGGGCATCATGTCAATCTGGTCGGAATTTCGGGAGTTTGCCCTGCGCGGCAACGTCGTGGACATGGCGGTCGGCATCATCGTCGGTGCCGCCTTCGGCAGCGTCATCACGAGCATGGTGGCAGACATCATCATGCCGCCTATCGGCGTCCTGCTCGGAAATGTGGACTTTTCAAATTTCTTCCTGGTATTGAAGAGGGGCACGAAATCCCCCGGACCCTACCATACGATCGCCGAGGCACACGCAGCAGGCGCCGCCACACTCGACTACGGACTTTTCCTGAACACGGTGATCACGTTCGTCATCGTCGCGGCCTGTGTCTTTCTGTTGATCCGCGCCATGAACCGGATGCGCAAACCAGCCCCGGCCCCGGCCACCCGCAACTGCCCCCGGTGCGACTCGGTTATCAGCATCAAGGCGCGCCGCTGCCCCTTTTGCACCTCCGACCTTTAGAGCAAAGACGGGGGTATGCGCCCGGGAATATTGGCTGGAAGAATTCTCGGTGCCATGATCCGCACGCGCTTTCGCGCGCTGCGTTCACCAAAGACCAGGGTCACTGCCGCGCGCGGCACGCCGAAGGTCTCGGCCAAAAAGATCAGCAAGTGCCGCGTGGCGCGTCCTGACTCGGCAGTCGCGGCGATCTGCACCTTGAGTCTGCCTGCCTGCACCGCACCGATGGCATCCTTGCGCGCACCGGGCCTCGCGAGAATATCCAGAACGAGCGTCTCGCCCTCCCAGAAATAGAAAGCCGCATCCATCGCCTCGCATGACGAGGTCACGGCGGACTCCGCACGGCGGCCGCAACCGCGGCGTCCAGCTGAGCCGGTTTCGTGTAGGGAGCGAAACGGCGCAACGGACGCCCCTCGCGGTCGAGCAGAAACTTCGTGAAGTTCCACCGGACGCGCCCGCCAAGCCACCCCGGCAGGACTGCCGTGAGCCAGGCAAAGAGCGGATGCGCCTGCGGTCCGTTGACTTCGATCTTGGCGAACATCGGAAAACTTACGCCGTAACGCGCGTAGCAGGTGCGCCCGATCTCCCCTGCATCGCCGGGTTCCTGGCGCCCGAACTGGTTGCACGGGAAGCCCAGGATGACAAACCCGCGATCACGGTATTTCCGGTAGAGCGCCTCGAGGCCCGCGTACTGGGGCGTAAAGCCGCAGAGACTTGCCGTGTTGACGATGAGCACGACCTGCCCCTCGTAGGCATCGAACTGCACGTCGCCCCCATAGAGCAAGCTTGCCTTCATTGCGTAAAAGTCCCGCATCCGCCGCCTCGGCTACCCGCGTCATCGCGCCGCCCATTATCCTGAAATCCGTGCGCCGGCGCAGCAGGCATCCTGGGGTTGCAATACTTCAATATTCGATCTATAGTTATAGCGTGGAGAAAGATACCGCCCGCCTTCTTTTCGAGTCGCTCGCCTCCGGCGTGCGTCTCGACATCTATCGCCTGCTCGTGCGCACGGGCCCGCAGGGCCTTGTCGCCGGCGAGATCGCGAACGCGCTGGATGTGCCGGCCACCAATCTGTCCTTTCATTTCAAGGCGCTTACCCAGGCCGGGCTGCTCACTGTCGAGCAACAGGGGCGCTTCCAGCGCTACCGGGCGAACCTCTCCCTCATGCGTGACCTGATCTCTTACATCACGGCCGAATGCTGCGCAGGTCACCCGGAACAGTGCGCCGACCTTCTGCCGCCTGGCGAAACCCAAGAACTGCCCCTTTCCTCCTTGAAGATGACACGAAAACCATGAATGTGCTCTTCCTTTGTACCGGAAACTCCTGTCGCTCGATTCTGGCCGAAGCGACCTTCAATCACCTGGCCCCCGCGGACCTGCGCGCGATGAGCGCCGGCAGCAAACCGACCGGCGCAATCCATCCGCGCTCGCTCGCCCTGCTTGCCCGCGAAGGCATTTCCGCCACGGGCTGTCACAGCAAATCCTGGGACAGCCTCACCGTCACCCCGGACATCGTCATCACCGTCTGCTCCAACGCTGCCGGCGAGACCTGCCCTGCCTATCTCGGTCCGGCGCTGCGCACGCACTGGGGTGTCGACGACCCCGCGCACGCAACAGGCACCGATGCCGAGATCGATGCTGCCTTCTACACCGCCTACCGGATTCTGCGCGCCCGTATCGAGGCATTTCTCGCTCTGCCACCCGAGACACTTGCACACACGCGCAACGCGCTGCCTCCCGAGATGCGCACGCACGCCCGCGGCGCGCTGCGCGCCGAGCTCGACCGCATCGGCAGGTTGCAGGCCTGGTCATGTCTTTCTTGATCTTCCCTTGCCTTGAGGAACCGACACCATGCACACGATCCAGATCTTTGATCCGCCCCTTTGCTGCAGCAGCGGAGTGTGCGGAACCGAAGTCGACCAAGCCCTTGTCGATTTCGCTGCCGCCGTCGCGTGGGCCAAGCGCAACGGCGCCCACATCGAGCGCTTCAATCTCGCGCAAGAGCCGCTTGCCTTCACGCAGAATCCCACGGTCGCCGCCTTCCTTGCGCGCTCGGGCGCCGAGGCGCTGCCGCTCGTCCTCCTGAACGGGCAAATCACGCTTGCCGGCCGCTACCCACATCGCGGCGAACTGGCCCGCTGGGCAGATCTTCCGTTCCCGGGCAAAGAAGCGGCGCCGGGCGGGTGCTGCTCAGGCGGCAGTTGCGGCTAGATCCCCGGGGTATCGCATGACTTTTCTGGACAATGCACCGCGCTTTCTCTTTTTTACCGGCAAAGGCGGCGTCGGCAAGACCTCGCTCGCCTGTGCCAGCGCCCTGAAACTGGCCGAACAGGGCCGCCGCGTATTGCTTGTCAGCACGGATCCGGCCTCGAACATCGGCCAGGTATTCGGCGTGACCATCGGTCACCGGATCGTGCCCCTTCCCGGCGTCAAGCGGGTGGATGCGCTCGAGATCGATCCACAGGCCGCCGCGCAAGGATACCGCAACCGCATCATCGATCCCGTGCGGGATGCCCTGCCGCCATCGGTACTCAAAAACATCGAAGAGCAATTGTCGGGTGCCTGCACCACCGAGATCGCCGCCTTCGACGAATTCACGGCACTCCTTGCCGACTCCCTTCCGGTCCGCGCCTATGATCACATCGTCTTCGACACCGCGCCCACCGGACACACGATCCGGCTCCTTAAGCTCCCCGGCGCCTGGAGTGGCTTTCTCGACACACAAGGCACGGGCGCCTCTTGCCTTGGTCCACTCGCAGGACTCGAAAAACAGCGGACCCAGTACAAGGCAGCCGTCCTCGCGCTCGCTGATCCCGCGCGTACGCGTTTCATTCTGGTCGCCCGCGCACAACGCACCGCGCTCGATGAACTCGCGCGCACGCGCGCCGAGTTCGCCGCAGCCGGCCTTGCCCACGCGCATCTCGTCATAAACGGCCTGCTGCCCGCACAAGAGGGAGAACAGGATCCGCTGGCCGCCGCCATCGCCCAACGCGAGCAGGCGGCGCTGGCGGCACTGCCCGCCGGCCTGCAGGCGCTGCCGTGCGACCACATTCCGCTCAAACCCTTTAACCTGGTGGGTGTGGAGGCCTTGCGCACCCTGCTCTCCCCTGCGCCCGCGCCCGTGGCGCCGGCCCGCGCGGCACCGCCGCCACCTGCAGGAACGGTCACGCTCGCCTCGCTCACCGATGCCATTGCGGCCGATGGCCGGGGGCTCATCCTCCTCATGGGCAAGGGCGGCGTCGGCAAGACCACTCTCGCCGCGGCGATCGCGGTGAACCTTGCCCGCCGGGGCTACCCCGTCCATCTGACGACTTCCGATCCTGCCGCCCACCTCGGCACGACACTTGCGGGAACCACGGCCCATCTCACAGTGAGCCGCATCGATCCTGCCGTGGAGACGGAACGCTACCGCGCGCACGTGCTCGCCACCCGAGGCGCATCCCTCGATGCCGAAGGGCGCGCCCTCCTCGAAGAGGATCTACGCTCGCCCTGCACCACGGAGATTGCCGTCTTCCAGGCCTTCGCGCGCACCATCGAGGCCGCCCGCACAGGCTTTGTCGTCCTGGATACCGCGCCCACCGGACATACACTTCTGCTGCTCGATGCGACCGGCGCGTACGATCGTGAAAGTGCCCGCCACCGGCACGGTGATGCGCAGGCAAGCCCCATGCGCCTGCTGCAGGATCCGCGCCAGACGAAAGTGCTGCTCGTCACGCTCGCAGAAGCGACCCCGGTCCTCGAAGCGGCCCACCTGCAGGACGATTTGCACCGCGCGGGTATCACTCCCTTTGCCTGGGTCATCAACCAGTCGCTTGCCGCAAGCCATCCCCGTTCGGCCCTCCTGCAAAACCGCGCCGAGTCCGAACTGTCGCAGATCGCACGGGTCCTTGCCGGCAAGGCCCCGCGCGTTGCCATCGTCCCGTTCGCGGCAGAGGAGCCCACCGGCATCGGGCGCCTGGCCGCCCTGGCCGTCTCCGCCCCGGGCGCATCCGCCGATAGCGATCACCGGACGGCACCCGCGCACACCGCCGCCCCGTAAGACGGCGGCCTCATTCCTCTGGGGCGCGGATCTCCGTGAGCGCCTGTACATGGCGCACCCCCCATTCCTGCAGCGTCTTCAGTACCGGCTTCAGTGTCTGCCCAAACTCCGTGAGCGCGTATTCGACCCGCGGCGGCACCTCCGGATAGACCGTGCGCACGACGACGCCGTCGGCCTCCAGCTCACGCAACTGGCGGGCAAGCATCCTTTGCGTGACGACCGGCATCATCCGCATGAGTTCGTTAAAACGCCGTGTACCGCCCAGCAGGTGAAAGAGGATGACGCCCTTCCATTTGCCGCCTGTCACTTCGACGCAGGCCTCGACCGGACAGCCAGGATTACAGTCGTATCTCTTATGCCGCATGGCGCCTCCGCGGTATACAAAATGTTCCAGCGCAACATTTTTGTGCGCTCTTACAGCCTTGCACATTATCCTCTAGCATGCATCCGTCACCGTCAACAAACAAAAAAGGAACTCTTCATGGATACGACAACCGCCATGGAAACGCGCCGGGCCGTCAAGCGCTTCGACCCCGCCCACCGCATGACAGAAGCGGAGATCCGGAAACTCATTTCGCTTGCCATGCTGTCGCCTACCGCGTTCAACATCCAGCACTGGCGTTTCCTGCTGGTGCGCGACCCGGGTCTACGCGACGCACTGCAGGCCGCTGCCTCGATGCAGCCGCAGATCACGGAGGCTTCCCTGCTCGTCATCCTGTGCGCCGACGTCAACGCCTGGAAAAAGGATGCCCGCCGTTATTGGCGTAACGCCACGGCCGATGCACGCAGCCGCATACTCGAAGCGATCAACCTTTACTATGAGGGGCGCCCGCAGACACAGCGTGACGAAGCGATGCGATCCTGCGCGCTTGCCGCGCAGACCATGATGCTGGCGGCCAGGGACATGGGCTACGACTCGTGTCCCATGGATCTCGCCGATTTCGATGAGGTGGGCCGCCTCATCAATCTGCCGGACGATCATGTCATCGGGCTTTTCGTGGCGATCGGCAAGGCCTCAGGCGCCCCGCGGCCGCGCGCAGGCCAGTTGCCCCTCCATGAAATCACGTTCACGGACCGTTTCCCGGCCGATCCGGAAACGTCTCCGCCATGACGGACCGGTCAGCCTGGCGGATACTCCGCAAAAGCAGGAATATCCGCGGTGCCGCAGGACCAAGGGGCGCGCGAATCCCAGAATATCCGCGCCTGCGGCCGTATCGGCACATCGTTGTCGAGTGACCCGGCCGGAACGACGATGAAGCCGGTCTCCTTCACCAGACGCGGGAGGCCACTCCCGCACTGCACACAAAATTGCCGCGCAAAGCGTTTCGCCTCCGGGACCTTGAAAATCCTGACGAAGTCTTCGCCGCGAACCCAGCGAAGCGTCCCGTCCTCGATGAGAATATTGGAGGCATGGGCGCTTCCCGTAGCCTTGCGGCAACGGCGGCAGTGGCAGTGATAGAATTTTTCCGGTGTACCGTCGATCTCGTAGGCCACCGCACCGCACAGGCAGCCTCCCTGCAATATGGATGTACTCATGCTCTTTTCCTCTTCGTGTCCGCGCCAAGCGCTGCGCGGTTCGCCGGCCATTCCCTACTGTCCGCCATCGATGTGCGCCGAGGCCGGACTGCCCAGCCGCTCGGCCGCGTCTCCCATGAACGCGACAAAAGCGCGGATGGTGTGCGACTGGTGGGTCGGCTGCGGGCTTGCCATGTAAAGAGTCCAGCGGATACCCGTGGGGGCCGGTATCCGCCGCCCGACCACCTTCCATTCGGTATGGCGGCGCAGCGCCGCTGCGGTGATAAAGCCGATCCCAAGCCCGGCAGACACCGCGGTACCCACCGCCTCCACACCCGTGACCTCTATCGATTGGCGCGGTACCAGTCCCGCTTCCGCAAACACCCGCTCCATGGTGCGGCGGATCCCCGAGTACCGCTCGCGCCAGACGATCGGATAGGCGAGCAGATCCCGCCAGGCGAGCTCTTCCCGCAGCAGCAGCGGATGATTTTCCGGGAACACCGTAAGGATCTCGTCTTGCAGCCAGGGGCTTACCGCGTAGTAGGAAGGCAGTTCCTCGAGATCGAGACCGCCCTCGAGAAAGAAAAGATCCCAGTCCGGTACCGAGATTTCGCGCCAGTCGATCACGCCCCCGCGCATGTGCACATCGATATCCGGATAGCGGGCGCGAAACGCAACCAGATAGTGCGACAGGAAATAGCTTGCCACCGTGTTCGTCGCCACGATGCGCAAGAGGCCCTCGCGCAGCCGCTGGCGGCGCACCACGATATCGTCGAATTCCTGCGCGATATGCCGCAGCTTGCGGGCACTCGGCAGCAACGCCTCGCCCCCGGGCGTGAGATGGATACCACCCCCCGCGCGGACATACAACGGCTCACCGACCGCGTGGGTCAACTTCTGCAGGCGCTCGGTGATCGCAGGCTGGCTCCTGTGCAGCGCGCGGGCCGCCGCGCTGATGCTGCCCGTCTCCATGACCGTCAGAAAAGTAAGCAGCAGTTCGGTATCGACTCCCATCGGCTCCTCCTATGGATAGCCTCATTATAACCGATTTGATCTATATGTGGCCCCGCGATATCGTCCCGCCCATCGTGTCGCCCTTGCGCAAAAGACCAAAACCACCCCATGCCGCGTCCGTCCACAAACGATACCCCGCTCCCGGCGGCGGCTGTACTCTGGCTGAACTTCGTCATCGGCATCGGACATTTCCTGGTCCTCTTCAATACCGGCGCCTACCTGCCCATGATTCCCCACGTGGCAGGCAGCCTCGGCGTGAATTTGGCCTTCATCGACTGGACGCAATCGAATTTTTTCCTGGCGATGGCGCTCGCCTTTCCCACCGCATCCCTGTGGGTCTCACGCTTCGGCGAGACCCGCAGTCTTCTCATGGCTTTTGCAGGCTTTGCGCTTGCCGCGGTCGCATGCGCAGCAACACACGACTACGGCACCTTTCTCGCCGCGCGCATGGTACAGGGATACGCCGGCGGACTGACCATCCCCTTGTCGCTCGCCCTGATCCTCCGGCACTACGCAGCCGACCGGCGGCATATTGGGCTCACCCTGTGGGGCTTGGCCGCAATCACGCCATTCACCCTGGGACCTGCACTGGGTGGCTGGATCACGGATAACCTTGGCTGGCGTGCGCTCTTTTGGCTCGATGCCCCGGTCGCCCTGCTGACGGCGCTACTGCTGCACGCACTGACACCGCCTGCGCGCAGTCCATGTCCGCAAGAACCGATCCACTGGCCCGGGATTGCCGCCCTCATGACGACGCTCCTTGCGCTGCAATCGGCCTTGAATCTGAGCGAGGTAGCCGATTGGCTGCGCACACCGCGCATCGTCGGCCTGTTGGCCTTGTCCGTGGCCGCGGCGGTGACCTTCCTGCTGCTTTCACGGCAGACCGCATACCCGCTGCTGGACATAGGCCTGCTGAAACGGCGCAACTTCCTGATCGCCGGCGCGGCACTGTGCCTGACGGCATTTTGGTTCCAGGGATTGCTTGCCCTCTATGTCGTCCAGTTTCAGGTGCTCTTTGGCTACTCGGCGTGGCGCGCCGGACTATTACTCCTGCCGATGGCGATCTTTTCGAAATTTACCTCCATCATCACACACCGCGTCGTGCATCGCATCGATCCGCGTCTTTTGGCGACCGTGGCGCTCCTCGGCTTGAGCGCAACCAGCCTCTGGGTGTCGTCCTACGACCGGACGGCCTCCTTTACGGCGCTTTTGTGGCCGCAGGCGTTGACTGGGGTGTTCCTCGGTCTCCTCTTCCCCCCCTTTGCGGCGATCGCGCTCTCGGGTCTGCAGGGCGCGCGTGAGTTGCGGGCGGCCGCCTTTCTGAATCTACTGCGTACAAGCGGCCAGGCGCTCGGCATCCCGGCACTCACCGTGATCTGGCTGCGCCGCCGCGCCCTCCATCTCCATTTTCTCGGCGAAGCGGCCCCCTTCACCACGAGTGCCCAACAGCGCGCCACACATGATCTTGCCGCACAGGGGCTGCCGCCCGCACGCGCCGCCGCACAGATCGGCACCACAATCGCACACCATGCCGGAATGATCGCCTTCAACGAGATCTTCTATCTGGGCGCACTCGCCTTCGCCCTCCTGGCTGCCCTCCCGATGCTCGCGGGGCGTTCCCTGTTTGCGGAACCGGATGCGCACATCGATCTGGCCATTGCCGAATTGGTCGAACCGTGATGCGCGCAGCCCTGCTACCGGTAGCCCTTGGTCTGCTCCTCATGGGTTGCGCGGCCTTGCCCCCCGCGCAACCCCACGCGCCCGCACGGGGCCGCATCCTGGGGGATCTGGCGGACATCGGCGCCCATGCACCCGTGCGCATGGGCACATGGCCGCACACGGCCTGGTGGACCGCAGCGCATCTGCCGGCGCTTGATCGCCTCGTGACGACAGCCCTGAAAAACAATCCCGGCCTTGCCGCAGCATCCGCCCGGCTTGCGGCGGCACAGGCAGACATAGCGGCCGCGCAGGCTGGCGAGCGTCTCCATGTGGGCGCGCAGGCCTTGATGATGCAGGCTTATTTTTCCCGCCAGGGTCTGCACACCAGCGCCAACGGTACCCATGTGCTCTACACCGAGATCGACCCCCTCATGGCCTCCTACCATTTGGCCTTGTGGGGACGCACGCAGGCGCGGATCCGCGCCGCCGTTGGCGCAACCCTCGTCGAACGTGCCGACCGGGCGCAGGCGCGGTTGCTGCTGTCGACACGCATCGCCTCGCAGTATTTCGCGCTCGCCGGCGACATCATGCGGATGCGCCAGGTCGCCCGCGCAGAGCGCCTGCAAACCGCGCTTTTGCGCCTGACGGAGAAACAGCGGCAGTGTGGCCTCGCCTCCGCGCAGGCTGTCGACCGCGTTCAGCGCGCCCGCGCAGAGACGGCCGCGGCGCTCGATACGATCACTGCCGATGTGCACATCGAACACCACGTCCTCGCCGCACTGGCGGGCCGCGGATCCGTATTTGGGCGCCGCATCGCAGCCACTCTGCCGTCGCGCATGGAACTCGTCATTCCGCGCGATTTGCCCCTTGCGCTCATCACGCACCGCCCCGACATCACCGCCGCGGCAGCTGCCGTCACGATCGCCGCCGCCCGCGTTGGCGCCGCCCGCGCCGCCTTTTATCCCGACATCAACATCGCGCTCCTGGCCGGCTGGAACAGTATTCACATCGCCGATCTCTTCAGTCCCGGCAATCTCGCCCACGCGATCGGTCCGGTCATCACGCTGCCGATCTTCGAAGGGGGGCTCTTGAGGGCCCATCTGCGCGCCGAGGATGCACTGTATCGCGCCGCACAGGCCCATTACCGGCACACCCTCCTGACGGCGGTGCGGCAAATCACGAACCGGCTTACCCGCTGGCGCGCCACCTCCCAACGTCTGCGCCACCAACGGCGGTCGACGGAAGCTGCGGAACACCTGGCCCAGATCGCCGAAACTGCCTATCAGGCGGGCTTGACCGGCCGCCTTGCAGTGATCCGCGCCCGCATCTCGCTTGCGCGTTCCCGCGCGCGCCTTGCCGCCAGAAAGACACGCAACGCCCAGGCATGGGTGTATTTCACGTCCGCCCTTGGTGGCGGATACCATGAGGATTCGCCGTGATGACCGATTGGCCTCTTCGCGCCCTCCGGACAGGAGACCGCCGGACACGGCGTGCAGCGCTTATCGCCCTGGTGACCGCTGCCGTCGGCCTCGGAACCTATGCCTGGTGGTACCGGACCGGACGCTGGTATGTTTCGACGAACGATGCCTATGTCGAGGCCAGCATTGTCCCTGTCGACGATGAAACCCCAGGCACTATCCGTCAAGTCTTGGTGCGCAATACAGAATTCGTTCGCGCAGGCCAGATCATGGCGGTACTGCAGGCAGACCGCGCGCAGCTACGCCTTGAGCATGCCGAGGCACATCTCGGGACCACCGTACGTAGCGTACGCCGCGCATTTGCCGAGGTTCGCCGCCTGCGCGCCCAACGCATGGCCGAACTCGCCTTTCTCCACAAAGACCAGACCGACCTTGCGCGCTACGAACAGGCGCTACCCTCGGGCGCGATCGCGGCGATCCGCGTCACCGACGAGCGTGCCACCGTGCGCGCCGCCGCCGCCACCGTGGCAGCCACCGCAGCTGCGCTGAAGGCCGCCCAGGCCGCCGTCGATCATACGACCATTGCCAGCAATCCACGCGTGCGCGCGGCCGCGGCCGCCGTGGAGCTTGCCGACATACTGTGGGCACGGCGCATCGTCCGCGCGCCCGTTTCCGGTTACGTCGCCTCCCGGTATGCGTATCCGGGTACCGTCGTGCATCCGGGCCAACGGCTCTTCTCGGTCGTTCCGCTGCGCACGCTGTGGGTTGTGGCCAATATCAAGGAAACGGAAATGGCGCGAGTGCGCCCCGGACAACGGGCCTATCTGCGCAGCCGCTACTGGGGCCGCCGGATCGCCTACAAAGGGCGCGTGCTCGGTCTCATGCCCGGCGCCGGCAGCGCCTTCAGTGTGCTGCCACCAAACGACGCGACCGGAAATTACATCCACATCGTCGAGCGGGTTCCCGTACGCATCGCCCTGCCGGCCGAGGGCTTGCGTCGCTACCCGCTGCGGCCGGGACTGTCCGTGACAGCGGAGATCGACCTGCACTCGAAAGGCCGCTCACTGATGCACCCGCTCACGCGGGCTACGCAGCGCGACGACCGCACCGCTGTCGCCAGCGGGGAGCGCCGGGCCGCCCGCCTGCTCGCCGCGTCGTTGATTGCCGCAAACAGCTGAGCCAGCCGGCAGCATGAGGCCGGTACCCACTGGTTGCCGGTACCAAGACGCGCTATGCTCGCACATCTCCCATGCAGCACATTGCCATGGCACACTGGTTTCTGGCCGTACTGGCCCACCTCATTCAGATCGCCACCCCCCTCGTCCACCACTACGGACTCTGGGGTCTCGTTGGCATCCTCTTCGCCGAGAACATGGGGGTGATTTTCGCGCCGGGCGAGGCGATGGTGGTCGCCGCGGGGTTCTTCGCCGCCAAGGGGTTCTTTGGCATCGATGAGGTGATCGTGCTCGCGATCCTGGCTGCCATCACGGGCGGCTACGCGGCCTATGCGCTCGGTACGCGCTTTGGCCATGCAGCCCTTTTGCGCCATGGCAGATATCTATCCATCACGCCAAAAATGATCGACCGGGTGCACGATCTGCTGCGCCGGTTTGGCGCACCGGTTCTGATTCTCGGCCGCTTTGTCGTGCCCTTGCGGCAACTGCAGGGCTACCTTGCGGGCAGCGCCGAGATGGGTTTCAAGCCCTATGCGCTCTGGAGCACACTCGGCGCAGCCCTGTGGGTGATCGCCTGGGGTGGTGGCGCATGGTGGCTTGCGCAGTCCATTCCCGGCTGACACGCCGTCCGCACGAAACTGCTGCATCACGAAAACTCCCTGCGCGGGGCCCTGGACGGCTGCGTGCGGAGGCCTCGATCCGGCACGACAGTCCCGTGCGCGCAACGGGCCAAAACACCCGCGTTCCGTTACCCTCAGGCCGGCGCGGGGCGGCGCGGAAGGGCAATATAACCGGGCAGGGCCTCGATGCGCCCAAACCATGCCCGGATGGCCGGGTAGTCGGCAACGGAAAATCCCTCCGCGAGCGCCGCCGTATCCTGGTCCAGCAATGCCGTATAGGGATAACAGGCTATATCGGCAATCGTCGCGCGATCACCCGCAAGCCACGCGTGATTCTTCAGCCGCCCCTCGAGGGTCTGCAGCGCCACGCGCGTATAGCGCGCAATCTCGTCCCACTGCCCGGTACGGGCGAACTCGCTTTGCATTTTCAACAGCATCGCGCGCGCCCGCGAAGTGCCGTAGCGGCCCTCGTTCTGCTCGAATGCGAGCCATTGCATCACATGCGCCATGGCGAGTGGCTCACCCGGCAACCAGGTCTCCCCGCCAAAGCGGCGCGCGAGATACACGAGAATCGCCGTTGAATCCCAGACGATCTTGCCGTTGTCGTCGAGTACCGGGACCTGGCCCCGGGGACTTATGCGCAAAAAGGCTTCGGTCTTCTGCTCGCCCTTGTCGATATTTACCGCCACCCGTTCATAGGCAACACCAAGACAGGACAGCAGCAGCCGGATCTTGTAGCAATTGCCCGACCGCTCGAGATCGTACAGTTTCATGATGGCTCCCTTCGGGTTTTTTCTTCGGAATACCTGATCGCAATGGCCTAGCGCGCCACGGGACGATCCGGATCCGTGATCCATGCACTCCATGACCCGATATAGACACGCCCGATTCCCATGCCCGCTTCGTACATGGCAAGCGCGTTATGACAGGCCGATACCCCCGATCCGCAATAATGGATCACTTCATCCGGCGCGCGACCACCAAGCAGGGCCATGAAGTCCGCCTTCAAGTCGGCCGCCGACCGCAGGGCGCGCGCCTTCGTGAGGTTCGTTTCGAATGGGTGGTTTATCGCGCCCGGGATGTGGCCGGCGACAGGGTCGAAGGGCTCGATTTCGCCCCGGAAGCGGGCCGCTCCCCGCGCATCCATCAGAATCCACCTGGCCCGCGCGTGCGCATCGACAATATCTGCGGTCTCCACCACGAGATCATTGCGGGCGCCACTGAACGCATACTGCACCGGCACCGGCCGTGGACGCTCGTCCGTCACCGGATATCCCGCCTTGCGCCAGGCCATGAGGCCGCCATTCAGGAGATAGGCTTGCGGATGACCGATCCAGTGCAGCATCCACCACAGGCGGCTTGCATAAACACCGGCATCCTGGTCGTACACGACGACCGGCATATCGCGAGTCACGCCAAGGCGCGCCAGTGTCGCCACGAACTGATCCGGAGGCGGCAGCGGATGACGTCCGCTGGTCGCCGTATGCGGACCCGCCAGATCATCATCCAGATGCAGATAGTGGGCACCTGCAACATGGGCGCCGTCGTAGAACTCGGGGCCTTCGAGGGGATCGCTCAAGACAAACTGGCAGTCGAACACGGCCACCGGACGGCCCTGCTCCTGCCACGCGCGGAGTTCGGATGGTTCGATAAGTGCTTTCATTGTTGTTGTGTCACTCGCTTAACAGACGCTGTACTTCTTCCAGAGTCTCCGCGAGCATCTTCAGGATATCGCGGTCGGAAGCCGGCGGGGAAGGCTCGATGCTGCCTATCTCCTCTGTGCCGCCAGGTTGGTGCGCAAGCCGATTGCGCGCACCACTGATCGTAAAACCTTCAATATAGAGCAGGTTGCGGATTTCGCGGATGAGCTGGACCTCATGACGCTGGTAATAGCGCCGATTCCCCCGCCTTTTGACCGTCTGAAGCCTGGGAAACTCCTGTTCCCAGTAACGCAGAACATGCGGTTTTACTTCACAAAGATCACTCACCTCGCCGATTGTAAAATATTTCTTGGCCGGGATGGGCGGCAGTTCGTGATTAACCGCGGGATCGCGCATGAGCGTCGACACGCTCCTTCAGTTTGTGGCTGGCGCGAAACGTCACGACGCGCCGCTCGGCAATCGGGATTTCCTCCCCGGTTTTGGGATTGCGCCCCGGCCGGCTGTTCTTGTGGCGCACACCGAAATGGCCGAAACCCGACAGCTTCACGGCCTCCCCATTGCCCAAAGACTGACAGATTTGCTCAAAAAAGAGCTCCACGAATTCCTTGGCCTCGCGCTTGTTCAGCCCGAGCTCCGCAAACAGCGAGTCCGCCAGATCCGCCTTTGTCAGTGCCATGCCACCTTCCCTTGCCGCCGCAGTGCTTCTTGTTATCCTTGCTGTCAGCGAAGCCGTGCCCCACAAGCCGTTTCCAGCGCGCTTAGGGTCCGCGCCATGATATCGCCCACAACCTCATCTTTAAGAGTGCGCGAGAAGTCCTGCAAGGTCAAGCCCAGTGCTACACTTTTCTTTCCAAAATCAAGGCCTTCGCCCTGATAGACGTCAAAGAGGACGAGTTCGCGCAGAAGCGGGCCGGCCGCCTCGCGCGTGATTCTCAGAAGGTCGGCCGCGGTCACCTGCACATCGACCACGATCGCAAGATCGCGCCGGATCGCCGGAAAGCGGGGCGGCTCCATCACCCGGATCGGCGCGGTGCGCGCCACCGGAGTCATCTCGAAAACATACACGGGTTCATCGAAACCGAGGCGCGCCCGTTCGTGCGGATGCAGTGCGCCCAAATGACCGATGACCTCCCTGCCCTCCATGAGCGCGGCCGACTGGCCGCTTTGCAGGTAGGCTTGTGGGCGCTCTACCGCCGCCGGGGTCCATCCGAGCAGACAGCCCAAGGCCTCTACATCGCCCTTCAAGTCGAAGAAATCCACCGCTCCCGGCGGATTTCCCCACAGCTCCGGATGCCGGGGCCCCAGAATGAGGCCCGCAAGACGCACCACCTCCCGCACCTCGCCGTCCTGCCGTTCATAGCAGCGGCCGAGCTCGAAGATGCGCACGCGCGCCTGCTGGCGGTTGCGGTTGTGCTGCGCAACCCGCAAAAGACCCGGCAGAAGGCTGCGCCGCAAGGTCCCCCAGGGGCCCGCAAGCGGATTGCGGATGGTCACGGGATCCGTAAAGCCAAGCGCCTCCTGGTCGGCCGCATCAACCAGGCTGAAGGTCATCACCTCAGTGTAGCCCCGGTCCTTCAAAAGCCGCTTGACGCGCCCCAGAGTCCCGTCCGGCACCGGCACTCCGGCGGCCACCGGCAGTTCCTGGTCGGGGATCTGGTCATAGCCAAAAAGCCGCGCGATTTCCTCGACGAGATCGATCTCCGCCTTGATGTCAAAGCGGAAGCTCGGCGGCCAGACCTTGTAGCCGCCCTTCACGGGCGTGATGCGCATGCCGAGCGCCTTCAGCAGGCGCTTGATCTCGAGCGCGGGGATCTCAAGCCCGAGCAAGGCTCCGATCCGCGCGAAACGCAACACGATCCCTTCGGCTGCGGAAACCCGTTCGGGAGAGCGCAGGACGCAGGGCGGACTGACCCGCGCCGCCCCGGCCTGCTGCAAGAGCCACGCTGCCTGCGCAAGAGCCGCCTGCGGCAATTCCGGGTCCACACCCCGCTCGAAACGCAGTGCGGCATCCGTCGTGAGTCCGAACCGGCGGGCCGTGCGTGACACCACGGTCTGCTCGAAGGTCGCCGCCTCCAGCAAGACCCGCCGTGTCTTTGCCGTCACGCGGCCACGCATGCCTCCCATGATGCCGGCCAGGGCCAGCACGCCCTGCGCGTCAGCGATCACGAGATCCTGGCTATCCAGCCGCCGCTCACTGCCATCGAGCAAAACGGCCATCTCCCCAGGCTCTGCCCAGCGCACCTCGATCCGCCCAACGACCTCGTCGGCATCGAAGGCGTGCAACGGCTGGCCGCGGTCGAACATCACATAGTTGGTGACATCCACCACCGTACCAACCGCCTTCTGGCGCTGATGGCGCAGCCGCTCGCGCAACCAGAACGGGGTCGCATGCGGCGCAGTCAACTCGATCTCGCACAGATGATAGCGGCGGCAACCCGCATGCGCCGACACGGACGCCCGGGGGGCCTCGCCACGCACACGGGGCCGATAGCGGCGCACGGGACGCATGCGCCCCGTGCACAATGCGGCAACCTCGCGCGCGATTCCCTGCACGCTCAGGCAATCGCCGCGGTTGGGCGTCACCGAGACATCCAGGAACCGCTCATTGCCGATGTAGTCGGCGAGCGCCAGTCCAAGGGGGGCATCGGCCGGCAGTTCCCAGAGCCCCACGTCACCGAATGCGCCGAGTTCCTGGGCCGCGCACAACATGCCCTCCGAACGCACGCCGCGCAGCGCCGTGATCGTGATCTCGCGTTCGCCCATCTTCGCGCCCGGCAGGGCGACCGGCACACGCAGGTCGATACGCGCGTTGGCGGCGCCGCACACGATGTTGCGGTCGACACCGTCACCGACATCGACCGTGCACACCTGCAACCGCTCCGCATCGGGATGGGGCGCCACCATCGTAATGGCTCCCACCACGACCTGCGGCACCTGCGGACCGACCGCCCCGCGTTCCTCGATCTCGAAACCGCCAAGGCTCAGCCGTCGCTCGATCTCGGCGAAATCCCCCTGCACATCGACCCACTCACGCAACCACCCCTCGCTTATGCGCATGTGCCGATACTCTTCAGGAAACGCAGATCATTCTCGTAGAAAAGCCGCACATCGGGCACGCCGTCGCGCAACATGAGCAACCGCTCCACACCCATGCCGAACGCAAAACCACTCATCGCCTCGGCATCGATGCCGACCTGCGCCAATACCGCCGGATGCACGAGTCCGCAACCCAGTACTTCGATCCAGCCGGTATTCTTGCAGACGCGGCAACCGTTGCCGCCGCAGAGCAGACAGCTGATATCAACTTCCGCGGATGGCTCGGTGAAAGGGAAATAGGATGGCCGCAGGCGCAGCGCCAGGGAGCGGTCGAAAAACGCCTGCAGGAATTTCTTCAGGACCGACTTCAAATGCCCCATGGTCAGTCCCGGGCCCACCGCAAGACCCTCCACCTGATGGAAAACGGGGCTATGGGTCGGA
Organism: Pseudomonadota bacterium; assembly: GCA_021777535.1. Lineage (GTDB taxonomy): Bacteria > Pseudomonadota > Gammaproteobacteria > Acidiferrobacterales > Acidiferrobacteraceae > JAJYDN01. Next base: position 527 of record JAJYDN010000026.1, on the reverse strand, counting down.
TCAGGCGCATCCGAACGGTATACGCGCCCGGGCGCGATGATGCGAAAGGGCGGTTCGTGACGCTCCATGTAGCGGATCTGCACGGTAGACGTATGCGTGCGCAGAAGCCGCCCTCCCTCGAGATAGAAGGTGTCGTGCATGGCCCGCGCCGGGTGGTGGGCCGGGATGTTCAGCGCTTCGAAATTATGGAACTCGTCTTCGATCTCGGGGCCGCTTGCCACGGAAAAGCCCAGATCCCGGAAAATCGCCCCGATCCGCTCCATGGCCTCCGGGAGCGGATGCCCGACCCCGATGTCGACCCCGCGGCCGGGCAGCGTCACATCGACGGCCTCGCGGGCCGCCGCCTTTGCCTCGGCAGCGGCTGCAAGCCGCGCCCGGGCGCCTTCCAGGGCCTCGCTCAGGGCACGCTTCAGGTCGTTGATGATCTGGCCTGCCGCCGGACGCTCGGCGGGCGCAAGCCCGCCGATGCCCTTCAGCTGATCCGTGACAAGTCCGCCCTTGCCAAGGTAGCGGACCCGCAGATCGGA
>JAJYDN010000048.1 GCA_021777535.1 Pseudomonadota bacterium | reverse complement strand
TCGGTGACGGTGATGCCCTGTGCGCCGATCTCCGACAAAACCTCCCGAACGTCATCGAGCTTGAAGGGCTTGATGATGGCGGTCACGAGTTTCATGTGTCGTTCTCCTTAAGCGGTTTCATCAATGGTGCAAGCAGCGTTGACCGGGCGGCTTTTTGCGAAGCTCGCTGCCGCTCGATCGATGGTCTTTTGTCTGTCGTCATAAACCCCTCTGTCCGCGCGCCCAAAGCGCGTGCCTCTCGTTGCAGGGAGCGTGCCAAACAAAAAGGGCCCGTCCCGCAAGCCTTTTCGGGCTTTTGGGACGGACCCTTGCGTGCTTTTGCACCAAACAGGCGAACCGGACGGCGCGCCTTGCACTATCCTAGTGCATGGGGAAAATCTACTGGCGCAGGGCTTTCGCGGCCTCGACCATGTTGCGCAGCGCGCCCTCCGTTTCCGGCCATCCGCGGGTCTTCAGGCCGCAGTCGGGGTTGACCCAGAGATTCTCGGGCGGCAGGACCTTTTCGGCCTTGCGCATGAGACGCACCATCTCCTCGGTCGGCGGCACACGCGGCGAATGGATATCGTAGACGCCGGGGCCGATCTCGTTTGGATAGCGGAAATTGACGAAGGCATCGAGAAGCTCCATGTCGGAGCGGGATGTCTCGATCGTAATGACGTCCGCATCCATCTCGGCGACCGCTTCGATGATGTCGTTGAACTCCGCATAACACATGTGCGTGTGGATCTGCGTCTCATCGGCGGCACCTGCCGCAGCGACACGGAACGCACGCACCGCCCAGTCCAGGTAGGCCTTGTGGTCGCCGCGCCGCAAGGGCAGGCCCTCGCGGACCGCAGGTTCGTCGATCTGGATCACGCGGATGCCCGCTTTCTCGAGATCCCGCACCTCGTCGCGGATCGCAAGCGCGATCTGCAATGCCGTATCGGCGCGCGGCTGGTCGTTACGCACGAACGACCACTGCAGAATCGTGACCGGACCCGTGAGCATGCCCTTCATGGGCTTCTTGGTGAGCGACTGCGCATAGCGGGCCCACTCGACCGTCATCGGGTGCGGACGCGAGACATCGCCGTAGATGATCGGCGGCTTGACCGCCCGGGAGCCATAGCTCTGCACCCAGCCATAGTCCGTAAAGGCAAACCCATCGAGCTGCTCACCGAAATACTCGACCATATCGTTGCGCTCGGCCTCGCCGTGCACCAGGACATCCAGCCCGATCTCTTCCTGCTTGCGGACGGCAAGCTGGATTTCCTCCCGCATACGGCGCTCGTACTCCGCCGCATCGATGCGGCCGGCCTTGAAATCACGGCGCGCCGTGCGGATTTCGGCGGTCTGCGGGAACGAACCGATGGTGGTGGTCGGGAACATGGGCAGGTTCAGATGCGCCCGCTGGAGCGGCCGGCGCTCGCCGTAAGGCTTGTTGCGCCGTGCATCGGCGGCGGTAACACGCGCCATGCGTTCTTTGACCTTGGGGTTGTGAATGCGCTTGGACGACGCCCGGTCGGCAGCCACCTTGCGGCTCTCCGCGAGCTCCGCCCCGATTGCGGCATCGCCCTCGTCGAGGCCGCGCTTGAGCGCACCGACTTCCGCCATCTTCTGCACAGCAAAGGCAAGCCAGCTGCGGATCTGCACATCAAGCCGCTGCTCGCGTGTCAGATCGACCGGCGTATGCAGCAAAGAGCAGCTGCTGGCAACGGCAATCCCGCCGGCATGCGTTTTTGCTTCGCGCAGGACCTTCAGGGCGGCGTCGAGATCGGCCCGCCAGATGTTGCGTCCATCCACGACACCGACCGAGAGCAGTTTGGTCTTGGGTAATGCCTTCAGGACCGCCGGCAACTGCGCCGCGCCGCGCACCACATCGATGTGGAGGCCTGCGGTCGGCAACCGGCAGGCGAGCTCCAGGTTGGCGCCGAGGCTTTCGAAGTAGGTGGCAAGCAAGAGCTTGGGTCCCGCCGCCGCCAAGGTTTCGTAGGTCTTGCCGTAGGCGGCGGTCCAGGGGGCCGGCAGGTCAAGAACCAGGGCCGGCTCGTCGATCTGCACCCATTCCACGCCCAGTTCGGCGAGCTTCTTCAGGATCTGCGTGTAGACCGGGATCAATCGGGACAGAAGGCCCAGGCGATCGAAGTCTTCGCCTTTGGCCTTGCCCAGCCACAGATAGGTCAGGGGCCCAAGGAGAACGGCCTTGACGGGCATGCCCGCCGCCCGCGCCTCTTTGACATCGTCAAAAAGCCGCGGCGAGGAGACGGCAAACTGCTGGTCCTTCTGGAATTCCGGGACCAGGTAATGGTAATTCGTATCAAACCACTTGGTCATTTCGCAGGCATAGGTGGCCTTGCCGGTTGGGGCGACACCCCGGGCCATACGGAAAAAGGTGTCGAGGTCCACGGTCGGACCCTTCCACTCAAAGCGCGGCGGCACCACGCCCAGCAGGGCGCTGGTTTCGAGCACATGGTCATACCACGCGAAATCCCCCACCGTGACCCAGTCAAGGCCAGCGGCCTGCTGCGCGCGCCAGGCCCGCATGCGCAGCTCCTGACCGGTCTTCAGCAAGGCTTCCTGGGTGATGCTGCCCTTCCAGTAGGCCTCCAGTGCCTTCTTAAACTCGCGATCCGCGCCAAGGCGGGGGAAACCGAGGATATGTGCAATACTCATGACTCTCCAGGGCGTGCGCCCAAGTCCAGAATGATTAGGGGGAAACTCGGCAGCGCTAAAGGCAAGCGCCGGCGGCCCGCCGAGGCTAACCTTGGGCGCGACGGGAGTCAATGGTTTGGCGGGCCGCAAAGGCGGATTGGCGCCTGCCCAAGGGCCTGCGACCGGCGCGGACCGCAGGCCGGCCCCCTCTCGTGGCCGCCATCCCCGCGCACCCCCTAGCCCTGTCATCATCCGATGTTAAAATGGCCCGGTCAGCATGAGACGGGGTGGCGCCATACACCCGTCTACTTTCAACTCGGTTAGACCTACGGGGTTTGCTTATGCTTGAAAGGATCTTGGCTGAAACCATCCGTCATGGCCGCCTTACGGTGCAGTTTCCCGACGGCCATACCGTTCGCTACGGCCAGAAAGGCGCGGAAGCCGAATGGATCATCCGGGATCCTGGCGTGCCGCGACGCCTGCTCAGGGATCCCGCCTTCGAGCTCGGCCAAACCTACATGGAAGGCGGCTGGGAAGCCCCCCGGGGGCTGACCGCCCTGATCGAGCTGCTGATGCGCAACGTACCCGACGACGCGCAGATCTCCTTCCCAGGGCGCGTCAGGCGCCACCTGCAGCAAATGAATTCCTTGCGCAAAAGCCGCGCGCACGTCCACCACCATTATGACCTCGACGAAGCCTTGTTTCGCTCCTTTCTGGACCGGGACATGCATTATTCCTGCGCCTATTTTGCCGATCCCGGCATGAGCCTTGAACAGGCGCAACAGGCCAAATGCGAGCACCTGCTGCGCAAGCTTGAACTGCGCAAGGGACAGCGTGTCCTCGACATCGGCAGCGGCTGGGGCGGTCTTGCGCTGTATCTGGCCCAGCATGCGGATGTCGAGGTGACAGGGCTTACGCTCTCACAGGAACAGCATCGCGTGGCCACGAAACGGGCAAGGGACAGGGGTCTGGATGGACAGGTGCGCTTCCTCCTGGAAGATTACCGGGAGCACCGCAACACCTACGATCGCATCGTCAGCGTCGGCATGTTCGAGCACGTCGGCGTGCCCAATTACGGGGCGTTCTTCGACTGTGTCACGCAGCGGCTTGCGCCGCGGGGGCTTGCCGTCTTGCATCATATAGGGCGCAAGGGTCCCCCGGGACTCACCAACCCGTGGATAGAACGCTACATATTCCCGGGAGGCTACAACCCCGCGTTGTCGGAAGTGATCACCCCGATAGAAAAGGCGGGATTGAAGATCGCGGACGTGGAAGTCCTGCGGTTCCACTATCGCTATACGCTGCGGGAGTGGCTGCGGCGCTTCGAGCTTCGCCGGGGCGAGGCGGTCGCGCGTTTTGGCGAAGAATTCGCGCGTATGTGGGAATTTTATCTGGCTTCGTGCGAGGCCTCTTTCGCGATCGGCGAACTGGTGGTTTTTCAGTTGCAAATGGGGCTCGATCTGGAAGGATTACCGCTCACGCGCGCGCATTGGTACCGCAATCGCGAAACCATCGAAAACGCCGAGGCGCAGCCCGCCTGAAGCACTACTTCCGTCAGGGCGAATGGAATAAGAAAACCCCCGCAAACGTCTCGCTTCCAGGAAAGGAGCGCGTCTTCGATGCTCCGTAACGGGCCGGCAGCAAGGCAGCAGCATGCCCCGCGCCCTGGTCGATGAATTGCCCCCTGACAGAGACGGCCTGAAAGCCGGGCGCGAGGGAAGAACGCGCAACTGGCTCACAGGAAGGCCGGGGGACATGAAGGCTGCGCGATGCACCGGTGAGGACCCTGTCGCCAAACTCTGGCGCGCGCTTCATAATGAGTCCGCGCGGATGGTCTTGTCGCGCAATGCTGGAGGAGGCTCGGACTGGAATCGACATAAATTCGTTCCCGTACGGGCACGGAGACGCGGTTATATCTGGACGCCGCGGCGTTGCTACATAAAAACAGATTATGGAGAAGGTGGACTATGAGTCGATATGCAAGCAATCAAACGTACGACCGCGGCGCTTTGCTGCGCGCACTCGGCGCGGCGGTGCTGGCCGTCCGGCTCGTACTGGGCTGGATTTACTGGGGAGGCGGCACACGGCGATTCATCTATGCTCCGCAAAAGCTCAATCCCCACGCGCACAGCTGGATGGCAAACAAATTCCAGGCTGGCATGCCCGGCGCGCTGTTAGGGCTGAATCACCTCATTGGCCATATTCTTCATCACCCCGGTCTCGTCTACTTCATCCTGGTCGCAGTCAGCGTCGTTGAAGTCGTCTGCGGCCTGGGCCTCATTTTTGGCTTTCTTACGCGCCTTAGCGCCTTTGTGAGCCTGACGGTGAGCGCTTCGCTGATGCTGATCTTCGGGTGGCAGGGTGCGACATGCATCGATGAGTGGACGATGGCCGTGTCGACCTTCTCCATGGGCTGCGCGATCATAGCAGCGGGCGGTGGCTTCTGGTCGATCGACAGCTACCTCATGAGGAAGAATCCCGCGCTCGCCGATGCCGGATGGTTCCGCGTCCTCGGGAGCGGTCCACTGAATGCAGCAACCTACGAGAAGCTGGGCAAGATTCTCGCAGCGATCGCCGTTGTGTTTACGCTGGCCTTTTATAACTACTTCCGCGGCTCCATTTTCACACCCTTCCATGGTGGCCCCGTCAGCCCGGCCAAGCATCACATCACGCTGAGCCACGCCAGTATCGCACCCAACGGGACGATCAAGGTGAAGGCTTATCTGGATGCCGGAACGCCCGCGGTGCCATCTCATATCGTCGGTGTGACCGTAACCGGGCCGCACAACACCGTGGTTGAGCAGTGGAGTGGCAACGCCCTGGCGCAAGCCGCAACCGGACACATAAAGAACGTGTACATCTACAACAAGTTCGGGCCCGGCCTCTATGGTCTCAAGGCGAAGATGGGCGCAAAGGCGTGGATCACACTGCAGCCAAGCAAGCCGCTGAAGCTGAAAGCCGGCGACTACACGGTCACGTTCCGTAACATCAACGGCAGGGAATTCTCGACCAAGACGGTCCTGAAATAAGCCGCGAGGCCGACGCCTCACAAGGGAGACCCGGGTTCGAACGAGCCCGGGTCTTTTTTTACCAGCGCCAGCGGCGCGTAAACGCTACCGTCACCCGCGTATCATCCAGGCGGGAGGGCCGCAGGGTTGTCGTGGTCACAAATACACCGAGCGTAAATCGACGCCAGATTTTGGCCAACCCGACCCCGTAGTCATTATAGGATGGCTCGGTATGACCAAAGGTATGGCCCCCATGCAGCATCAGGTACAGACCGCTGCCAAGCCCCGCGTGGTAGCCCGCCGAAACGTAAGTATTGTCATGCTGCCAGTCTTCGTACAGGGCACCCCTTAGTCCAGCAAAACGTAACCGCAGAAAGGTTTCGGCAAAATCGAGACGGCCGACGTCAAAGCGGTAGGCGGTTTCGCCTACATTGAAGCCAAGACCGCTCTTGGTCATCTCCAGCGCACCTGCTGAAAAATCCGCGCGTTCATGAGCACCCTGGTAGTCCAGGGTGGAGGCAAATGCGCGCCCGTAGAACCCCAGGGGCCCGTGATAGGCAATGGCCCCTTGCGCCACGGGATACCCATTCGATTCGGCTAGGCCGCGCCAGACGTAATTCGACAGAAGCGAGGCGCTTGCCCGGAAATCGCCGGCATGAACGAGCGGAGCGCACGCGAGGCCGGCCACAAGTATGCATCCGCGACAAAGCGAAACTGGAGTTTTCATCGGCGCCCATTATCACGAAAGCCGAGCGCGGCCGCTAGGGCTCTGTGCGGCGGACCGATTAGGTAATATACTAAGCCCCATGTTGACACGAATTTTGGATCAGTTGGCCGCAACGGCGCGGGCCGCCGTACCACCGGAGCTTGGGCAGGATGTCGAAAAGAACGTCCGGGCGGTGCTTGAAGGGGCGTTTCAGCGTCTGCGGCTGGTTACGCGCGAAGAGTTCGAAGTCCAACAGGCGGTATTGCTCCGCACGCGCGAAATCGTCGAGCGCCTCGAACGGCAGATTGCGGAACTCGAAGCCCACGGTCACTCGGCCAAGAAACCGCCTGCGAAGTCGCAGTAAGTGTTCGCCGACAGAATCTGCCTGGACGGATAACACGTTTTCGCGTTATCCTGAGAGCCTGTGCGCCCTTAGCTCAGCTGGATAGAGCGTTGGATTCCGATTCCAAAGGTCAGAGGTTCGAATCCTCTAGGGCGCGCCAATTCCCCCCTGAAAAAACAATAGCTTACGAGTGAGCCCGTCTCGCCATTTCCCTTGTCGCGCGCAATTTGGG
>JAJYDN010000025.1 GCA_021777535.1 Pseudomonadota bacterium | reverse complement strand
GGCAAGGAACGCTTTTTTCAGGCACGGCTCGTCCCTGAGTTCGATGCGCAAGGCCATGTCGAGGCCGTGATCGTCGTATCCCGTGACATCACCGCCTTGCGCGAGGCGCGGGCTCGGGTGCGTATGATCCTCGACTCGGTCGGGGAGGGTGTCTATGGCATGGACGTGGATGGAAACTGCACCTTCCTGAATCCGGAGGCCCTGCGCCTGCTGCGCTACACCGATGCGCATGACCTTCTCGGAAAGAATCTGCACGCCATCTTGCACCACAGCCACGCAGACGGGACACCCTTGCCCGACGGGGAATGCCGCATACAGCGGGCCTTCCGCGAGGGCCGCGATTATGTCGTCGACGACGAGGTCTTTTGGCGCGGGGATGGCACGAGCTTCGCGGTTTCGTACCACTCCCGCCCGATCCTGAAGAACCGGAAGATCGCCGGAGCAGTCGTGACATTTACCGACATCACGGAGCGCCGGGCCATTGAAGAGGCGCTTCGGCAAAGCGAAGAACGGTTCCGCCTCCTCATCGAGTCCGTCGCTGAAGGGGTATTTGGTGTCGACAAGCGCGGCAACTGCATATTCATCAACCCGGCGGGGCTGCACCTGCTCGGTTACGACACCGCCGGTGAGCTGATCGGCAAACCCATCCACGCCCTCATCCATCATGCCATGCCCGATGGCACCACCTGCCGCGAAGACCACTGCCCCATGGTTCAGGCGTTCCTCGAAGACAAGGACTTTTACTCGGATAACGATCGCCTATGGCGCCGTGACAACTCGTCGTTCGATGTGGAATACCGCTCCCATCCCATACGGCGCAACGGAACGGTGGTCGGATCGGTCACAACCTTTGTCGATATCAGTGAGCGCAAACGAACCGAACGGCAACTGCGGCAGGCCGCCACGGTCTTCGATGGCACCATAGAGGCGATCCTGATTACGGACGCCAACCGGAACATTGTTGCCGTGAACCGGGCCTACACGACCATTACCGGGTTCACGGCAGAAGAAGTGGTGGGCAAAAATCCGCGCCTGCAGAAATCCGGACAGCACGATGCGGCGTTTTACCAGTCTCTCTGGGAGACGCTCGAGCGGGACGGCCAATGGCAGGGGGAAATCTGGAACCGCCGGAAGAACGGGGAAATGTTCCCGGCCTGGGAGAACATCAGCGTCGTAAAGGACGACCAGGGCCATATCACGAACTATGTCGCGGTTTTGTCCGATATAAGCCTCATCAAAAAGGCCGAGGAACAGCTGCGGCAGCTCGCTCATCACGATGCCCTGACGGGCTTGCCCAACCGGCTCGCATTCGCCGCCACTCTCGAACAGGCGCTCCAGCGCGCCAAGCGGCATACACACAAAGTGGCACTTCTTTTCCTCGATCTCGATCACTTCAAGCGCATCAACGATACGCTGGGCCATATTGCAGGAGACAAACTGTTGCAGGTGGTGGGGGCGCGCCTCAAAAGATGCGTGCGGGCGGAAGACAGCGTGGCAAGGCTCGGCGGTGACGAATTCACCATCATCCTCGATGACATTGCGCACCCGGAGGATGCCGCCATTCTCGCCAACAAGATTCTCGAGGCGTTTCGCAAGCCGATCACGATCGATGACCGTGAGGTGGTGACATCTCCCAGTATCGGCATCAGCATCTTTCCGGATGACGCAGGCACGGCCGATGATCTGGCCAAGACCGCAGACGCCGCCATGTACCAGGCAAAGGACCGGGGACGGCATACCTACGAGTTCTACACCAAGGAACTCACGAGCAGGGCGCTCGAGCATCTGGCCCTCGAAAACGCGCTGCGCCAGGCCCTCGCAAAAAAACAGTTTGTTCTCCATTATCAGCCCTTTCTGGACATCAAAACCGGGAAGATCGCAGGCGTAGAGGCGCTTTTGCGCTGGCAGCACCCGGAAAGAGGCCTGGTCAATCCGGATATGTTCCTGTCAGTGGCCGAGGAGACGGGGCTCATCGATCCCATTGGCGACTGGGTTCTGCACGAAGCCTGTGCGCAGGCGGCGGCCTGGCGCGCGGGCCAGCCGCACCTCAGGGTCGCCATCAACCTGTCGGGACGCCAGATTCTGGATGGCGATCTGGCCGGCACCGTACAGGCGACGATGAAGGAGCTTGGCTTGTGTCCGGGCGAGCTCCGCCTGGAGATCGAGATAACCGAACGCACGCTCTACACGACCGAACGCAGCGTCGAAACCCTGCGGCAACTCCGGGCTCTGGGGGTACATATCGCCATCGACGACTTCGGTACTGGTTACTCCTCGTTGAGCCAGTTAAAAAGGCTGCCCGTGGATACCCTGAAAATAGACCGGTCCCTGATGCAGGATGTCCCCGAGAACCCGGGCGACCGGGCAATCGCGGCAGCGATCATCTCACTTGGCCACACCATGGATCTCAGAGTCGTCGCCGAGGGCGTCGAGACCCGCGCGCAACTGGACTTCCTCGAAGCCCAGGGTTGTGACGAAGCGCAGGGCTTCCTCTTCAGCAAGCCCGTAGACCAGGAGCAGATCCGCCGTCTGGTAGAACGCGACGCCGTGATGGCCTAGAGGCTCGCGCGCAAAGCGCGCCGTGCGAGGCCCCAGAGGCAGGCGCCGCGCGGGGCGGTGCCTGACCGCGAAACGGCGTTTTCCGGATACTCAAGACAGGGGAATCGCGCTTTCCGGTGCCGGGCCGCCGCTGGATGCCTGACGGACACCGGCACAGGCGGCCAGGGCCTGCCCGTCAGGGCACACCGACAGACACCCCGGCCGCATCGGCGTCCATCCGCGAAAACACCGCCTCCAGCATGTCGATGAAGGCCCGCGTTTTCGCGGGCATGAGCCGGCGCCCGGGAAACACCGCCCATGCCGTCGATGGGGGCGGCGCCCAGGCGGACAATACCCGCCGCAGACGGCCGGCACGGACATGGGGTGCCGCAAAGCACACCGGGACCGCCGCGATACCCGCACCGGCGGAAGCGAGACTCATAATGAGTTCGGGCGAGTTGCCGGCAAGGCGGCCGGGCGCCCTTTCGTAGCGCTCCTTGCCGCGCCACAAGACCCAGGGGATCGGTTCCCTGTCCCGCCCAAGCAAGGTGAGACATTCGTGTCTGGTGAGCGCCTCCGGGGTCTGCGGCTCCCCGCGATCCGCGAGGTAGGCCGGTCCTGCGTAAAGCCCCCACGGCAATTGCGCAAGGCGCCGGGCGGCCAGCAGCGAATCATCGGGCAACGCGCCGGTCCGCACCGCCAGATCGAAATTCTCGCCGAGCAGATCGACGTGGCGCGGCGAGAGATCGAGTTCCAGAGAGATGGCCGGGTGCAGGGCCGCAAAGGCGGCCAGCATTTCGGTGAGCAGGATTTGGGCAAAGTCGCTTGGCATCGACACCCGCAACGCGCCGCTCGGGCGCACCTGCCGATGCTCGCTCAGTGCCTTGACGGCGTCGACGCCGGCAACGACCTGGCGGGCATACTCGAGCATCTCCTGGCCGAATTCCGTGAGCCGCAACCGCCGGGTCGTCCTCAGGATCAGGCGCTCGCCCAAGGCATCCTCCAGCACGGCAATGCGCCGGGATACGGTGGATTTCGGCAGACCGATCCGCTCGGCGGCGCGGCTGAAACTGCCGGCTTGCGCCACATGCGCGAAGATTAAAAGGTCGTTGGGGCTATATTGTTCCATTCAAGGAACAATAATACCCATTATTGTGTCTTTAGTCCAGCAATGGCACATAGTAGGCTAAAGCCCACTCAATGCATCCAGGAGCTTGCCATGCACATATTGCAGATCAACGCCAGCGCCCGCCGCGAAGGCGCCAATTCCACGCGTGTCGCCGACAGCATCGTGGCGCGGCTGCGCGCCGCGCACCCGGCTGCCCATGTCACGCTGCGCAATCTGGCGACCCACCCCCATCCACCCCTCGACGAAGCGGCTTTGAGCGCCCTGTGGACGCCCGCCGAACAGCGCAACGCGGCGCAGGCCGCGCGGGTGGCCCAGGATGATGCGCTGATCGCGGAGGCACAGGCCGCCGATGTCATCGTCCTCGGGGTCCCGATGTACAATTTTGGCGTATCGGCGCAGCTTAAGAACTGGATCGACGCCATCGCGCGCAACGGGGTGACCTTCCGCTACACAGACAAGGGTCCAGAGGGTCTTCTGACCGGCAAGACAGTCTACGCGGGGCTTGCGCGGGGCGGACGGTATCGCAATACCGAGACCGACAGCCAGGTGCCCTACCTGAAGACCGTGCTCGGTTTCCTCGGCATGACGGCCGTCCACTTCATCTACGCGGAAGGCCTGAACATGGGACCGGAAGCGGCGGAGCAGGGATTTGCCGAGGCGCACGCGGACATCGCCGCAGCACTCGGCTGACGGAGCCGGAACATAGAGACCTCGATCGTGAGGAGGCAAAAATGAGCGACATCCGCAAACAGGAGCATGTTGGCAACAGCCGGCGGGTCGAACAGCTTGTCATGGGCAAAGTGACCTCTGATGGCGCCGGCGTCCTATTGACGCGCGTACTCAGCCAGTCACTCCAGCGCCGCCTCGATCCATTTCTGATGCTCGATGCCTTCGGCAGCGATGACCCCGACGACTACATCGCCGGTTTTCCGGATCATCCCCACCGGGGCTTCGAAACCGTGACCTACATGATCGCCGGCCGCATGCGTCACCGCGACAGTGCGGGTCACGAGGGCCTTCTTGAAAGCGGCGGCGTGCAATGGATGACCGCCGGGCGCGGTGTCATCCATTCCGAAATCCCTCAGCAAAAGGAGGGTGTCATGGAGGGCTTCCAGCTGTGGCTGAATCTGCCGGCGCGCGACAAGATGGCCACCCCCTGGTACCAGGATTTTGCACAGGAGGACCTCCCCCGCTTCGAAACGGAGGACGGTGTCGCCGTCACCGTCATCGCGGGTGAAAGCCACGGGGTCGGCGGAGCGGTGAACCGCAAGACCACCGCGCCCTTGTATCTGGACGTGCACATGCGGGCGGGGACACAGTTCGCGCAGACCCTCGCGGCCGGCCACAACGCGTTCGTCTACGTCTATCGCGGCAGCGTGCAGATCGGGAAGGACACGGTGGCGGCCCAGCACATGGCCATTCTGCGCAATGATCCGCAGGCCGATGGCGTCACACTGACGGCCGCCACGGATGCCCGGGCACTACTCATAGCCGGGCAGCCGCTGAACGAACCGATTGCCCAGTATGGACCCTTCGTCATGAACAACGAACAGGAGATCTACCAGGCGATCCAGGACTTCCGCGAAGGATCATTCGCCTAGGCGGTGGCGCGAAGCGCAAAACACGCCCCCGCTGGCCGGCACGCGGCGCAGGTGAGTCCGCACCGGCCGGCGGAGGCCTTCGGTCCGCGCCATCACGGCAGCGGCCACTTCCACGGCATCGATGGCAAGACAGGCCTGCCCGCGCGCACAGGTGAGCCCATAGCAGGGCACGCAGGGAACCGCTCTCGCCAGAAGCGTCACCTGGCTTGCGCGGCAGAGCCATTGCGGCGGACATTCGGTTCCGGCATAGAGAACCACCATCGGCCGCGACAACGCGTAAGCAACATACATGAGGCCCGTGTTCTGGCCGAGAAAGGCGCCGGCACGCCCGAGAAGGGCCACGATCTCGGGGAACGCAAGCCGCCCGCACAAGGAAACCGTGCCGGGTACCGCGGCGGCAAGGAAGGTCCCGAGCGCGCTGTCGCCTGCGCCCCCCACCACAACGGCCGCCAGACCTTGCGCCCTTAGCAGCCGCAAGACCCGCACATAGCTCTCCACCCGATAGCGGCGCGCCTCGCATGTGCCGCCAGGCGCGACCGCCACGAACGGACCCTGCACACCGCTGTTGCACAAGAGGGCCCGGATCCGCCAATGGGCGGCAGCCGCTACCGTGAGCCGCACCTCACGCGATCCGGACGGTATACCGGCTTGCGCGAAAAGGTGCAGATTCCGGTCCACCGGATGGCCCTCATCCGGAAAGGGCCTGACCCATTCGGTCAGCAGGGCGCCGCCGAACTCCCCTGACTGCCCCACGCGCACTGGAATACCCGCAGCATAGGCCGCGAACGCGGACCCATACGGCGTCTCTCCCGCGTTGGTGCAAATGAAGGCCGCCGCAAACTCGCGCGCCGCCAAGGCTGCCTGCGCGTCCTCGGCGGCCGCAGCCCCGTCCGCACCCTCTATGCGCGACTCGGTTCCCACCAGAATCTCGTCGACCCCCGGCAGGCACCGCGCCACCGCCTGCCCGGCCGCCGACACCCACAGACCAATCCACGCCGCCGGACACCGGTTTCTCAGTGCCCGCACGGCAGGCCCAACCATGATTACGTCCCGGATGCCGCCCAACCGCACGACCAGCACCCGGGCATCCCTTGCCAACGCCACCATCGTGCCGCCTCGTCGCCCAAACGCACCCTGCCATTTGGCGCGCGCAAGCGGGCCCGGCCAATCCGCCTTACGGCGGGGCCGTCACAACTGCCATCAAAAAGGGACCGGGATGCAGGAAGAGGGAGACAAAAAAAGGGGCGGATGGCCGCATAGTGCCCATCCGCCCAGGATGCTGAACGTTTCTTGCCTAGGCTTCCGGTTTACCCTCGGCCGCTTCGGCGCCTGCCTCGGGCCGATCCATAAGCTGCACCACCGCCATCGTCGCGGTGTCGCCGGCACGCAGCCCCATCTTCAGGATGCGCAGATATCCACCCGGACGATTCCTGTAGCGCACGCCAAGCTCATCAAACAACTTGGTCACCACCTCGCGATCCCGCAGCCGCGCAAACGCAATGCGCCGATTGGCGACATTGGCTTCCTTGGCCAGCGTAATCAGCGGTTCCGCCACCCGCCGCAACTCCTTGGCGCGCTGCACGGTCGTGACGATCTGTTCATGCCGGAACAGGGATACCGCCATATTCTTGAACATGGCCTGGCGGTGACTGCTCGTCATCCCGAATTTCCGACCACTATTGCGATGCCGCATGGACGTTTCCTCTCTTTCTCTCAGCGGTCCACGTTGTCGCCCGGAATCCGGTTGCGAAGCGACGGCGGCGGCCAGTTTTCCAGTTTCATATCCAAGGAGAGCTCGTGCGAGGCGAGCACGTCCTTGATTTCCGTAAGCGACTTCTTGCCCAGGTTCGGCGTCTTCAGCAACTCCATCTCGCTTTTCTGTACGAGATCGCCGATGAAGAATATGTTTTCGGCCTTGAGACAGTTCGCCGAACGCACGGTCAGTTCCAGATCGTCCACCGGCCGCAGCAGAATCGGATTGATGTCGGGCTCGACCTCCTCCCGCAACTCGGTACCCTTGCTCTCGAGGTCCACGAACACCGCCATCTGGTCGCGCAGAATGTTCGCTGCGCGGCGCACGGCCGCCTCCGGGTCAATGGCCCCATTGGTCTCGATGTCGAGAACGAGCTTGTCCAGATCGGTGCGCTGCTCGACACGGGCATTCTCCACCGTGTAGGACACACGCCGGATCGGACTGAAAGAGGCGTCGATCTGCATGCTGCCGATCGGCCGCTCTTCGTCTACCGCCCGCACCGGAACGGGTTCATATCCGCGCCCCGCCGCCACCGTAAGTTCCATCTTGAGCGTCACCGCGCGCGTCAGCGTCGCGATGACATGGTCTCCGTTGACCACTTCCACGCTCTGGTCTGACTGGATGTCGGCCGCAGTCACCACGCCCGGACCCTTCTTTTCCAGCATCAGCCGCGACTCACCGCGCCCTTCCATGCGCATCGCCAAACCCTTCAGGTTCAGCAGGATGTCGATGACGTCTTCCTGCACGCCCTCGATCGTCGAATACTCATGCAGGACGCCCTCGATACGCGCCTCGGTGACCGCGCAACCGGGCATCGAAGACAGCAGGATGCGTCGCAAGGCGTTGCCCAGGGTATGCCCGAATCCCCGCTCGAGGGGCTCCAGCGTAATGCGCGCGCGCGTCTGGCTCAGCGTCTGCACGCCGACATTCCGTGGCTTGAGAAACTCTGCTGCCGAAGATTGCATATCGTCCCGCCCCCGCCGTTATTTCGAATAGAGCGCGATAACCAGCTGCTCGTTGATTTCGCTCGGCAGCTCCCGGCGCTCCGGCAAGGTCTTGAAGGTTCCCTTCATCGCCTTCGTATCCACTTCGACCCATTCCGGGTACCCGCGCTGCTCCGCCGCCTCGAGGGCCGCCTTGATGCGCAGCTGCTCACGCGCCGTGCCTGCCACTTCAATCTGGTCGCCCGCCCGCAACTGATAGGCCGGGATGTTGACCCGCTTGCCGTTCACCATGATGCCGTTGTGCCGCACCAACTGGCGCGCCTCGGCGCGCGAAGCGCCAAAACCCATGCGGTGACAGACGTTGTCGAGCCGCGACTCCAGGAGCTTCAGCAGATTTTCGCCCGTCGAACCGCGGCGGCGATCCGCTTCGGCATAATAATTCGCGAACTGCACTTCCAGTACGCCATAGATCCGGCGGAGCTTTTGCTTCTCACGCAGCTGTCCGCCGTAGTCCGACAGACGCGCGCGCCGCTGCCCGTGCTGTCCCGGCGGATAAGTCCGCTTCGATACAGGGCACTTGTCGGTAAAGCACTTTTCCCCTTTGAGAAAGAGCTTCCCGCCCTCACGCCGGCACTGCCGGCACTTTGCATCGGTATCCCGGGCCATCTTTCTCTCCGACTAGACACGGCGCCGCTTGGCAGGGCGGCAACCATTGTGGGGAATGGGGGTCACATCAATGATGTTGCTGATTTCGAAACCGGCCGCGTGCAGCGCCCGCACCGCGGAATCGCGTCCCGGACCCGGGCCCTTGACGCGGATCTCCAGCGCCTTGACGCCGTACTCCTGTGCCGCCCGGCCAGCCTTGTCCGACGCCACCTGCGCCGCGAACGGCGTACTCTTGCGCGAACCGCGGAAGCCCGCGCCACCCGCCGTGGCCCAGGACAACACGTTGCCCTGACGGTCCGTGATCGTGATCACGGTGTTGTTAAAGGAGGCCTGAATGTGCGCCACGCCCTCAGCGACGTTCTTTTTGACGCGCTTTTTGACCTTCGCTGCGGCGTTACCGGTTGCCATAGATCCCCTCATTCATCACTTGCGTATCCCCTTGCGCGGCCCCTTCCGGGTCCGGGCGTTGGTTTTTGTGCGCTGCCCACGGACCGGCAGCCCGCGGCGATGGCGCATGCCGCGGTAGCTGCCGATGTCCATCAGGCGTTTGATATTCATCGAAACTGTCCGCCGGAGGTCGCCCTCGACCACATACTTGCCGACTTCGAGACGGATCTTCTCCACTTCCGCGTCCGTGAGGTCCTTCACCTTGGTCGTCGTCGGCACGCCAGCCGCCGCACAGATGAGCCGCGAGCGTTCGCGGCCGACCCCGTAGATGGACGTAAGCCCGATCTCTACGTGCTTCTGATTCGGAATGTTGATGCCTGCAATACGGGCCATCGTACCTTCTCTCCTGAGCGCCTCGTCCGTACGGAAAAGCGCGAAAGCCTAGCCTAGAATCTCCGGCAGATCAAGCTAACCCTGCCGCTGCTTGTGGCGGGCATCGCTGCATACGACCCGCACCACGCCTTTGCGCCGCACGATCTTGCAGTTGCGACACAGTTTCTTCACCGATGCCCTGACTTTCATATCGACCTCTACTTGGGTAGACCGGGAATGCCGCCGGTCAGATTCGCCTTTCTCAACAGGCTCTCGTACTGGTGGGACATCAGGAGCGCCTGCACCTGCGCCATGAAATCCATCGCCACCACCACGATGATGAGCAGCGACGTGCCGCCGAAATAAAAGGGCACGTTCCACTTGATGATCAAAAACGTAGGCAGCAGCGATACCAGGGTAATGTACACGCCCCCCGACAAGGTAAGCCGCGACACCACGTCGTCAATATACCGCCGCGTCTGCTCGCCCGGCCGGATACCCGGAATAAACGCACCCGACTTCTTCAGGTTGTCCGCAGTATCCTTCGGATCCATCACCATGGCGGTATAAAAGAACGAAAAGAACATCACCGCCACCGAAAAGACGATGAGGTATACAGGTTGCCCGGGCGCGAGTGCCGCCGATACGCTCTGCAGCCAACCCATGCCCTTGGCCTGCCCGAACCAGTTTGCCGCCATGGTCGGAAACAGGATGATACTCGATGCAAAGATCGGCGGAATCACCCCTGCGGTATTCACCTTGAGCGGCAGATGGCTGGTCTGCCCCCCATAAACCTTGCGCCCCTGCTGACGCTTGGCATAGGTGACCGTAACGCGCCGTTGACCCCGCTCGACAAAGACCACGAAGCCGGTCACCGCCAGCGCCACCACGAACAGGACCAGAACGAACAGCGGCTGGAATGATCCGTTGCTCGCGAGCTCCAGCGTGCTGCCGATTGCCTGCGGCAGTCCAGCCACGATACCGGCAAAGATGATCATCGAGATACCGTTACCGATGCCCCGCTCGGTGATCTGCTCACCCAGCCACATCAGGAATACCGTACCCGCCACCAGCGTCAGGGTCGTAAAGAGCTCAAACCCGATACCCGGATTCGTCACCACGGGTATACCGCCTGCCGTCTGGTGCTCCAGCGCAATCGAGATGCCGAGACCCTGGAACGCCGCCAGGATCACGGTGCCATAACGCGTGTACTGCGTCAGCTTCCGGCGGCCCGCTTCGCCGCCATCCTTCCGGAGCTCGTCGAGCTTCGGCACGACGGGCGTCATGATCTGGATCACGATCGACGCCGAGATGTAGGGCATGATCCCGAGCGCAAACACCGACAAGCGCTGCAGCGCTCCACCCGAAAACATGTTGAAGAGCCCGATGATCGAGCCCTTCGCCTGCGCGAAGAGCGCCGCCAGCGCGCCCGCGTTGATACCGGGCACCGGGATATGCGTGCCAACCCGGAAAACGATCAGCGCCCCCAGCAAGAACAGCGCGCGGGCCTTCAGATCGCCCAGGCGCCCCAGCATGCCGGGCGTGAGCGTCGGCGGCGCCTTGGCTCCCCGTGCCGCTGCCATTACGCCTCGACCGACCCGCCAGCGGCCTCGACCGCCTGCCGCGCGCCTTTCGTCACCGCGATACCGACCAGCGTCACCGCGCGGGACAGCGTGCCCGACGCAAACACTCGTGCCCGGATCGCCGCTGCCGGAACGACGCCCGCCGCCTTCAGGGCCGCGAGGTCCACCCGGCCTTCAAGGCCGTTCAGTTCGGACAACCGCACACCCGCGGTTACCGCCGCGAGCGGCGAGGTGAAGCCAAACTTGGGCAGCCGCCGTTGCAGCGGCATCTGGCCGCCTTCAAAACCGACCTTGTGGAAACCGCCCGCGCGGGCGTGCTGACCCTTGTGGCCGCGGCCACAGGTCTTGCCAAGGCCCGAGCCGCCACCGCGGCCAACGCGCCGTGGCGCGGTCCGCCCAGGGGCGGGTTTCATGCCATTCAGTCGCATTAGCCCACCTCCTCACACTTGACCATGTACGAAACCGTCCTCACCATGCCACGGGTCGCCGGGGTGTCTTCCACCTCTACGCTGTGATGCAACCGCCGGAGGCCGAGCCCGCGCACACAAGCCTGGTGCCGGACACCCGTCCCGAACGGGCTGCGCACCAGCGTCACCCGCAGCCGCTTGGTATTTTTGCTCGTCATAACCGCCCCTAACCGCCCGTGATCTCTTCGACCGACTTGCCGCGTTTGGCCGCCATCTCCGCCGGACTGTTGATGCCCTGCAAAGCCTTCAGGGTCGCCCGCACCACATTGATGGGATTGGTCGATCCCAGGCACTTCGCCAGCACATTGCGCACGCCCACGACCTCGAAGACTGCCCGCATGGCGCCACCTGCGATGATGCCCGTTCCCTCCGAGGCCGGCCGCATGACCACGCGCGATGCGCCATGGTTGGCGCTCACGCCGTAATGGAGCGTGCCGCTCTTCAGCGACACCCGGACCATGTTCCGTCGCGCGTCGTCCATCGCCTTCTGCACGGCCACCGGCACTTCACGCGCCTTGCCCTGCCCGATACCAATGCGACCGTCACCGTCGCCCACCACCGTCAGCGCAGCAAACCCGAACTGCCTGCCGCCCTTCACCACCTTCGCGACGCGATTGATGCTGATGAGCTTTTCCTGAAGGTTGTCGTTGTACCCTTCTGAATCCGAAATGGCCGCCACAGCGCCTCCTTAAAACTCTAGCCCGGCTTCACGCGCGGCTTCCGCCAGCGCCTTGACACGCCCATGATAGAGGAATCCCGATCTATCGAACGCCACCTTGACCACCCCGGCCGCCTTCGCTTTCTGCGCGATGCGCCGACCCACCAGCTGCGCGGCGTTCACGTTGCCGCCGCTCTTCAGTTCCGCCCGGACTTCCGGCTCGACCGTGGACGCACTCGCAATCACCCGGCTGTCGGGCCCGATGACCTGCGCATAGGTATGCCGCGGCGTGCGATGGATACACAGTCTCTCGACACCCAATCCCTGGATGCGCCGCCGAATCCGACCAGCCCGCCGCTTGCGCGATGCCGCTTTATCTTTCATAGGGTCGCCTTACTTCTTCTTCGCTTCTTTCTTCACCACCGTCTCGTCGCTGTACCGCACACCCTTGCCCTTGTAGGGCTCGGGTGGCCGGTAGGCGCGGATTTCGGCGGCCACCTGTCCGACACGTTGCTTGTCGGCCCCTTTGACCACGATTTCGGTTTGGCTCGGCGTCTCCACCGTGATCCCTTCCGGCACTGCATAGACGACCGGATGCGAAAACCCGAGCGTCAGGTTGAGCGACCGTCCCTGAACCGCGGCACGGTATCCGACGCCGACGATGGTCAGCCGCCGCTCGAAACCCCGGCTCACACCTGTCACCATGTTCTGCACGAGGGCGCGTGTCGTTCCCGCGAGGGCGTCGGCCTGCGCACTGCTGTCTACGGGACCAAAACGCAACTCATTGGCCGCCTGCTCCAGCGCGACGAGCGGGTGCACACCATGCCGAAGCTGCCCTTTCGGGCCCTTGATCAAAAGCTCCACCCCGTTGCGGGCGCACTCGACGCCGGCCGGCAAGGCAACTGGTCTTTTTGCAATGCGTGACATATTCGAACCTCTCAGACCACGACGCAGAGAATCTCGCCGCCTACGCCTGCCTGGCGCGCCGCGCGATCGGTCATGATGCCCTTGGCGGTCGACACGATCGCCACCCCAAGGCCCCCTTCGACGGTCGGCAACTCGTCCCGGCCCCTGTACAGGCGCCGCCCGCTGCGGCTTACGCGCTCGAGCCGCTCAATGACGGGACGCCCCGCGTAGTACTTGAGCTCGATCTCGAGCTCGGGCTTGGCACCCTCGTGCACACGGCAGACACCCACATACCCTTCCTGGCGCAGGATTTCGGCCACCGCCACCTTCACCTTCGAAGAGGGCATGCGCACGCTCACCTTCTCCGCCTTCTGAGCATTGCGAATCCGCGTCAACATGTCCGCGATCGGATCGGTCATCATATTCGTTACCCGCCTACCAGCTCGCCTTCACTACACCGGGAACCTCACCGCGCATCATCATTTCACGCAGCTTGTTCCGTCCCAAGCCAAACTTCCGGTAATAACCGCGCGACCGCCCGGTCATGTAGCACCGGTTGCGCACACGCACGGGCGACGCATTGCGCGGCAACCGCGCCAGGCTCGCCATGGCCTGCTGCCGTTCTTCCTCGGTAAGACGCATGTTGACGGCGGCAGCCTTCAATTCCGCCCGCCGCTCTGCATATTTGGCAACCGTGGCGGCGCGCTGCTGATTCCGTAAAACCATCGACTTTTTGGCCATGCGTCCTTAACTCCGAATCGGAAACTTGAATGCCAACAAAAGGGCTCGCGCCTCTTCATCGGTCTTGGCGCTGGTGGTGATGGTGATGTCCATGCCACGCACCGCGTCGATCTTGTCATAATCGATTTCCGGGAAAATGATCTGCTCCTTGACGCCCATGGAGTAGTTCCCCATGCCATCGAAGGCCCGGCTCGGCAGGCCGCGGAAGTCACGCACCCGCGGTATGGCGACGCTTATGAGCCGATCCAGAAACTCATACATCCGCGTCCGGCGCAGCGTGACCTTGCAGCCGATCGGCCAATCCTCGCGCACCTTGAATGCCGCCACCGACTTGCGTGCGCGCGTGACGATCGGCCGCTGCCCGCTGATGCGCTGCATGTCGCCCACGGCGTTCTCGATGATCTTCTTGTCCGCCAGCGCCTCGCCGACACCCATGTTCAGGGTCACCTTGAGCAGCCGCGGTACCTGCATCACGTTGCCATACGCGAACTGCTTCATCAGTTCCGGCCGGATGGTCTTCTCGTACTGTTCCTGCAACCGATTCATGCTATCCCCTAGGCCTCGACAGCTTCGCCTGACCGCCTGAACACACGGACCTTGCGGCCATCCTCGAGCGTCTTGAAACCGACACGCTCGCCGCGGCCAGCCGCCGCATTGAACAGTGCCACGTTCGAGATCGCAATGGACGCCTCGCGCTCGACAATGCCGCCATTCACATTCTTGGCGGGGTTCGGCCGCACATGGTGCTTCACCATGTTGACGTTCTCGACCACGACACGCCCGTTATCGAGCACCCGCAACACCCGGCCCCGCTTGCCCTTGTCACGGCCAACCCGGACCACGACCTCATCGCCCTTACGGATCTTGTTCATATCCCCACCTATATCACTTCGGGTGCGAGCGAGATGATCTTCATGAACTTCTCGGTCCTGAGCTCGCGCGTCACCGGACCAAAAATACGCGTACCAACCGGCTGATGCTGGGGGTTCAAAAGCACTGCCGCATTGCTGTCGAACCGGATCACCGACCCGTCCGCACGCCGTACGCCGACCTTGGTCCGCACGATGACGGCGTCGTACACGTCACCTTTCTTCACGCGGCCCCGCGGCACGGCTTCCTTGATGCTGATCTTGATGATGTCCCCAATGCCGGCATAACGGCGCTTGGAGCCACCCAGCACCTTGATGCACTGGACCTTTTTCGCGCCACTGTTGTCCGCCACGGACAATACGCTTTGCATCTGAATCATGGTGTTCCTTCCGTTAACCGCGCGGCCCAAAGCCCGCCATCATAGCATCTCTCTACGCCGACCCCAAAAGGCTCAGACCGTAGATGCCTTGTCCAGCACCTTCACAAGCCGCCAGGTCTTCGTACGCGACAACGGCCGGCACTGTTCAATCAGCACCAGGTCGCCCTCGCGTCCCTCATTGTTTTCGTCGTGCGCGTGCAGCTTGGTGCTCCGCCGGATGAACTTTCCGTATACCGGATGCCGCGTCTGCCGCTCCACCACCACCGTGATGGTCTTGTTCATCTTGCTGCTGGATACGCGCCCTTCCACGGTGCGCGGGGCCTTCTCGACCGCATCATTCATTGCCGCTTCTCCGCCTCATGCATCACCGTCAAAAGCTGCGCGATCTGGCGCCGCACCTTGCAGATCTCGCTGGGCTTCCCCAACTGGCCGGTGGCCTTCTGCATGCGCAGCGTAAACTGCCGTTCCCGCAGGCTCTCGAGTTCCGCCTTGCGCTCCGCGGCCGATGCCGCCCGCATTTCACTGAGCTCCATGACCGCTCCTTATACGACCTGCCGCGCCACAAACGCGGTCTGCATCGGTAACTTGGCCGCCGCCAGCCGGAAGGCGTCGCGCGCCACCGCCTCGCTCACGCCTTCCATTTCATAGAGGACCTTGCCGGGCTGAATCAGCGCAACCCAGTATTCCGGATTGCCCTTACCCTTGCCCATGCGGACCTCCAAAGGCTTCTTTGAGATCGGCTTGTCCGGGAATACCCGGATCCAGACCCGTCCGCCGCGCTTGATGGAGCGCGTCAGCGCCCGCCGCGCTGCCTCGATCTGGCGCGCCGTCAGACGGCCACGACCGACGGCTTTCAGGCCAAACTCGCCAAAGCTCACCTTGTTGCCGCGTGACGCCAGTCCGCGGTTGCGGCCCTTATGTTGCTTACGAAATTTCGTTCTTTTCGGCTGGAGCATCTGTCATGGAATCAGGCGGTGGCCTTCTTCCCCTCCGTTTCTGTCTCTGCGGCGTTCATCTGTCCGAATACTTCGCCCTTGAAGATCCAGACCTTGATGCCAATGATCCCATACGTCGTACGGGCTTCCGCAAAACCGTAATCGATGTCGGCGCGCAGGGTGTGCAGCGGTACCCGCCCTTCGCGATACCATTCCGTACGCGCGATTTCGGCGCCGTTCAGGCGGCCTGCGCACATGATCTTCACGCCCAGAGCACCCAGCCGCATCGCGTTCGTCACCGACCGCTTCATGGCGCGGCGGAACATGATGCGCTTCTCCAGCTGCTGGGCGATGTTTTCTGCAACCAGCGCCGCGTCGAGCTCGGGCTTGCGGATCTCCTCGACATTCAACTGCACCGGCACACCAGCGAGGGAGGCGAGCTCGTGACGCATCCGCTCGATATCCTCACCCTTCTTGCCGATCACGATACCGGGACGCGCCGTCTTGATGGTGATATTGACGCTGCCCGCCGGCCGCTGGATCACCACTGCGCTCACTGCCGCGTGAGCCAGCTTTTCCTTCAGCCAGCGGCGCAATTCAACATCGGCCCGCAGGTTGTCCGCGTAGGCGCCACGATGCGCGTACCACTTGGCGGTCCAGTCACGGACGATGCCGAGCCGGATCCCGATCGGATTGACCTTCTGTCCCATTACCTGCCCCTCTGCGACGCAACCGTCACGGTGATATGGCTCGTCCGCTTCAGGATGCGCGCGCCGCGACCTTTCGCCCGCGCCTGGAACCGCTTCATGGTGGATGCGCCATTGACCTGGATTTCCGCCACCTTCAGCTCATCCACATCCGCGCCCGCGTTGTGCTCCGCATTCGCGATGGCCGATTCGAGCACCTTCTTCAGCACCCGCGCCGCCTTCTTTGGGCTGAACTCGAGCACCTCGAGCGCGCGCCCGACGGGCATTCCACGCACCAGATCGGCCACCAGGCGACCCTTCTGGGCCGACACATGGACATTCTTCAATACGGCCTTGGTTTCCATCATCAGCCTCCGGACGCCTTCTTGTCCGCGGTGTGCCCCTTGAAGGTCCGCGTTGCCGCAAACTCGCCGAGCTTATGACCCACCATATTGTCGCTCACGAGCACGGGAACATGCTGCCGCCCGTTGTGCACGGCGATAGTAAGCCCGATGAAATCCGGCATGATCGTCGAACGACGCGACCATGTCTTGATCGGCTTCTTGTTTCCCACCCGCTGCGCGTCACTGACCTTCTTGGCCAGGTGCGCATCGACAAAAGGACCTTTTTTAATCGAACGTGGCACTGTCCGCCCTCGCTACTCGTCTATCTTACTTCTGATACCGACGCCGCACGATCATGCCGTCGGTCCGCTTGTTCATTCGGGTGCGATAGCCCTTGGTCGGCGTACCCCACGGGCTCACCGGATGCCGGCCGCCCGAGGTGCGCCCCTCACCGCCGCCATGCGGGTGATCGACCGGGTTCATCGCCACACCGCGCACCGTCGGCCGGATACCGCGCCAGCGCTTCGCACCGGCCTTGCCGAGCTTGCGCAGCGAGTGTTCGTTGTTGCCCACTTCACCCACGGTGGCCCGGCACTCAACGTGAACGCGCCGCACCTCGCCCGAGCGCAACCGCAGCTGCGCATAGTCGCCTTCGCGCGCGACATACTGGATGGACGCGCCAGCCGACCGGCCCAATTGCGCGCCGCCGCCGACCTTCAATTCCACGCAGTGCAGCATGGTACCAACCGGGATGTTCCTGAGCGGTAGATTGTTCCCCGCCCGAATGGGAGCCTGCGCCCCCGACATCACTTCCTGACCGACTCCAACCCCTTTGGCGGCGATCATGTAGCGCCGTTCGCCATCGGCATACAGTACGAGCGCGATGTGCGCGCTGCGGTTCGGATCGTACTCGAGGCGCTCCACGCGGCCGCCGATCCCGTCCTTGTCCCGCCGGAAATCGATGACCCGATAATGCCGCTTGTGCGCACCGCCGCGGTGGCGCACCGATACGCGGCCCTGGTTGTTGCGGCCGTCTATCTTCGCCTTCTTTTCGACGAGTGCCGCATACGGGCGCCCTTTGTGCAACTCGGGGTTCGTCACCTTCACGAGCCCGCGGCGCCCCGCCGAAGTCGGCCTCACTTTTACGATTGGCATCTGTCCTCCTACTGCCCGGTCGCGAACTGGATATCAAACCCGGGCTTCAACGCCACGTAGGCCTTCTTCATATCCGACCGGCGGCCGGGGGTCCGTCCACCCTTGGCCTTGCCCTTGATGCGCGCAATGCGCACGTCCGCCACTTCCACCTTGAAAAGCTTCTCGACCGCTTCCTTCACCGAGGCCTTGGTCGCATCTGTGCGCACCTGAAACACGAACTGCCGGTGCTTTTCCGCAAGACGCGTACCCTTTTCGGAAATGTGCGGTGCCAACAACACGTCATACACGGAGGTCATCATGCCAGCAGCTCCTCCAACCGACGCACCGCGCCGACCGTCATAATCACTTTTTCATGGCCGATCAAGGCCACGGGGTCCACCCACTCACTCGAGCGCATATCGACCCGATAGAGATTGCGTGCCGCAAGCGCCATCGGTTCGTCGATCCTGTCCGCGACGATCAATACGTTTGGCGACCGCTCCTTCACGCCGAGCTGCGCGAGCCGAGCCAGCAGGTCACGGGTCTTCGGGCCCGTCTGAAACTCATCGACCGTGATCAGCCGGTCTTGGCGGATGAGCTCCGACACGATCGACCGCAAGGCGACGCGCCGCTGCTTTTTGTTCACCTTCTGGCTGAAATCCTGCGTCGTCGCCGCAAACGTCTTGCCGCCTCCGCGCCACAGCGGGCTGCGGATCTGACCGGCCCGCGCCCGGCCGGATCCCTTCTGCGACCACGGCTTCTTCGTGCTGCCGCTCACCGCTGACCGGTTCTTCTGTGCCCGCGTCCCCAAACGCCCGCCCGCCTGATAGGCGACGACGATCTGGTGGATCAGGTGCTCCTTGTAGGGCACAGCGAACGTGGCATCGGCGATCTCGATCTGATCCGTACCACCCGCCGCCTTGACGACCGTTACCTTCATGACTTCCTCGCCTCCGCTGGCCGGCGTCTCTTCACTGACGGCCGCACGATGACATCAGCCCCTTTGGCCCCCGGCACCGCCCCGCGAATCAACAGCATGTTCCGCTCGGCGTCGACGCGCACCACTTTCAGATTCTGCTGCGTGCGCGTCCGCGCACCCAGATGACCTGCCATCTTCTTGCCCGGGAACACACGGCCCGGCGTCTGCCGCTGACCGATGGATCCCGGCGCGCGATGCGAAAGCGAGTTACCGTGACTGGCCCGGCCGCCGCCGAAATGATGGCGCTTGATGACGCCCGCAAATCCTTTACCGATCGTCGTGCCCTGCACGTCGACCAGCTCGCCCTCCGTAAAGATGTCGACACGGATCTCTTTCCCGACCGCCAGATCCTGTCCCTCATCCGGGCCGAGCCGGAACTCGAAGAGCCGCGCCGCGGGTTCGACCTTGGCCTTGGCCAGGTGTCCCGCCACCGCCTTGCTGAGCCGCGCCGGCCGCCGGCTTCCCGAGGCGATCTGAACCGCCCGGTAACCGTCGCTGGCAACGTCCTTCATCTGCGCTACGTGGTTGCGTTCGACCATGACCACGGTGACGGGCTCGACATTGCCGTTTGCCTCGAATACCCGGCTCATGCCGATCTTCTTTCCAACGATTCCGAGTGCCATGACCGCTCCTAGCTCACCTTGATCTCGACGTCAACGCCGGCGGCGAGATTAAGCTTCAACAGCGCATCCACCGTCTTCTCAGTCGGCTCGATAATGTCCATGATGCGCTTGTGAGTCCGAATCTCGAACTGGTCCCGGGAACTCTTGTCGACATGAGGCGACCGCAGCAGGGTATACCGCTCGATCTTTGTCGGCAGCGGTATCGGCCCCTTTACGATGGCACCGGTCCGCTTCGCGGTATCGACAATCTCGCTCGCCGACCGATCGATAAGCCGATGGTCGAACGCCTTCAGTCGAATTCTGATCTTTTGATTGGCCATGGTCTACTCGAGTATCTTCGACACCACACCCGCACCAACGGTGCGACCGCCCTCACGGATGGCGAACCGCAGTCCGTCTTCCATGGCAATGGGGCTGATGAGCGTGATCGTCAGTTTGACGTTATCCCCGGGCATCACCATTTCGATGCCGGCGGGGAGTTCGCACGAGCCGGTCACGTCGGTCGTGCGGAAATAGAACTGCGGACGGTAGCCCTTGAAGAACGGCGTGTGCCGGCCACCTTCCTCCTTGGAGAGGACATAGATCTCGGCCTCGAACTTCGTGTGGGGCTTGATGCTGCCGGGCTTGCAGAGCACCTGGCCGCGCTCGACCTCTTCACGCTTGGTGCCGCGCAGCAGCACGCCGATGTTGTCACCGGCCTGGCCCTGATCGAGAAGCTTACGGAACATTTCGACGCCCGTGACCGTCGTCTTGGCGGTATCGCGCAGACCGACGATCTCGACTTCGTCGCCGACCTTGACGATGCCGCGCTCGACGCGTCCGGTCACCACCGTGCCGCGGCCGGAGATGGAGAACACGTCTTCCACCGGCATCAGGAAGGCGCCGTCGACGGCGCGCTCGGGCTGCGGGATATAGCTGTCCAGGGCATCTGCAAGCCGCATGATGGCGGGCTCGCCGATCTCGGAGGTGTCACCTTCGAGGGCCTTCAGGGCCGAACCGACGATGATCGGGGTCTTGTCACCCGGGAATTCGTAGCGGTCGAGGAGCTCGCGCACTTCCATCTCGACCAGCTCGAGCAGTTCCTTGTCGTCGACCATGTCGGCCTTGTTCAGGAACACGACGATGTAGGGAACGCCCACCTGGCGGGCCAGCAGGATGTGTTCACGGGTCTGCGGCATCGGGCCGTCGGCGGCCGATACCACCAGGATCGCGCCGTCCATCTGCGCCGCACCGGTGATCATGTTCTTCACATAGTCCGCGTGCCCGGGGCAGTCGACGTGCGCATAGTGACGGTTCGCCGTCTCGTACTCGACGTGCGCCGTTGCGATCGTGATACCACGTGCGCGCTCTTCAGGCGCGTTGTCGATCTGGTCGTAGGCCTTGAACTCGCCCCCGAACTTTTTGGACAAGACCTTGGTCAGCGCTGCCGTCAGCGTCGTCTTCCCGTGGTCGACGTGGCCAATCGTGCCCACATTCAGATGGGGCTTCGTGCGTTCAAATTTTCCCTTGGACACCGTGGTACCCTCGTAGACTGTATCGTTCTTTAGCTTGCTTTCTTGATTACGGCGTCAGCGATATTGCTGGGCGCGATCGCGTACCGCTTGAATTCCATCGAGTACGTGGCGCGGCCCTGGGTCGCCGACCGCAGCGATGTCGCGTAGCCGAACATTTCGGCGAGCGGGACCTCGGCGCGCACCACCTTGCCCGCCGGTACCTCTTCCATCGCCTGAATGACTCCGCGCCGCGAACTCAAGTCGCCGTTCACGCTGCCCATGTAGTCTTCAGGCGTCACCACTTCGACCGCCATGATCGGCTCGAGCAGCACCGGATCGGCCTTCAGACAGCCCTCGCGGAACGCCATGCTGGCGGCCATCTTGAACGCGTTTTCCGACGAGTCCACTTCGTGATAGGACCCGTAGAACAGGCTTACCTTGACGTCCACAACGGGAAATCCCGCCTGGATGCCCCGATCCAATGCTTCACGCACACCCTTCTCGACCGCCGGAATATACTCCCGTGGCACCACGCCGCCCTTGATTTCGTCGACGAATTCAAAGCCCTTGCCCGGCTCCTGCGGCTCGATCCGCAGAAACACGTGACCATACTGGCCCCGGCCGCCGCTCTGCTTCGCGAACTTGTGCTCCTGCTCGACTTTCCTGCGGATCGTCTCGCGGTACGCCACCTGCGGCTTGCCGACGCTTGCCTCCACGCCGAATTCGCGCTTCATGCGGTCGACGATGATTTCCAGATGCAGCTCGCCCATGCCCGAAATGATGGTCTGACCCGACTCCTCGTCCGACCGCACGCGGAACGACGGGTCCTCCTGCGCCAGGCGCCCAAGGGCGATGCCCATTTTCTCCTGGTCAGCCTTGGTCTTCGGCTCCACGGCCTGCGAAATAACGGGCTCCGGGAACTCCATGCGCTCGAGCGTGATGATCTTGTCCGGATCGCACAGCGTATCGCCGGTCGTCACGTTCTTCAGGCCCACCGCAGCCGCGATGTCGCCCGCGCGCACTTCCTTGATTTCGTCGCGATGGTTCGCGTGCATCTGCAGCAAGCGGCCGATGCGCTCTTTCTTGCTCTTGACCGGGTTGTACACCGAGTCACCGCTGTTCAGTACACCGGAATAAACCCGGAAGTACACGAGCTGGCCCACGAAGGGATCCGTCGCGATCTTGAACGCAAGCGCCCCAAACGGCGCGCTGTCGTCGGCAGGGCGCTCGGCGAGCGTCCCTTCCTTGTCGTCAAGATGGCCCTTGATGGCCGGCCGGTCGACCGGCGACGGCAGAAACTCGATCACGCCGTCCAGCATCGACTGAACGCCCTTGTTCTTGAAGGCAGAGCCGCACATGGTGACAACGATCTCGGACGCCAGACTGCGCGCACGCAGTCCGCGCTTGATCTCTTCGACCGTCAGCTCTTCGCCGCCCAGATACTTGTCCATGAGCGCTTCATTGGCTTCTGCAGCGGCCTCGATCATCCTCTCCCGCCACGCCTTGCATTCCGCCATCATCTCGGCCGGAACGTCGCGCTCTTCAAACTTCATGCCCTGGGTGGTGTCGTCCCAGTAGATTGCCCGCATCTTCAGCAGATCGACCACGCCCTGGAAACGGTCTTCGGCACCGATCGGGAGCTGGATGGGCACGGGCGTCGCGCCCAGACGCGTCCGGATCTGCTCGACTACGCGCAGGAAGTTGGCCCCGGCCCGGTCCATCTTGTTGATGAACGCCACGCGCGGCACGCCGTACTTGTTGGCCTGCCGCCATACGGTCTCGGACTGCGGCTCGACACCGCCCACCGCGCAGAACAGCGCGCAGGCGCCGTCCAGAACCCGCAGCGACCGCTCGACTTCGATCGTGAAATCGACGTGTCCCGGCGTATCGATGATATTGATCCGGTGCTCCGGATAGTTCTGCGCCATGCCCTTCCAGAAGCAGGTCGTGGCCGCGGACGTGATCGTGATGCCGCGCTCCTGTTCCTGCTCCATCCAGTCCATGACGGCAGCGCCCTCATGCACCTCGCCGATCTTGTGCGACACACCGGTGTAAAAGAGGATGCGCTCGGTCGTCGTGGTCTTACCGGCATCGATGTGGGCCATGATGCCGATGTTCCGGTAACGGTCAATTGGGGTAGTACGCGCCACGACTTTTCCTTCCGCAAGTTACTGTGTGTTTACCAACGATAATGCGAAAACGCCTTGTTGGCTTCCGCCATGCGATGAACTTCTTCGCGTTTCTTGACGGCGTTGCCGCGCCGCTCAGCCGCATCCAGGAGTTCCCCGGCCAGCCGCGCGCCCATCGACTTCTCGCCGCGGCTGCGGGCGGCCTCGACCATCCAGCGCATCGCCAGGGCCGTCTGCCGGCCGGGCCGGACCTCGACGGGCACCTGGTAGGTGGCGCCACCGACGCGGCGGCTCTTCACCTCGACGAGCGGGCGGGCGTTGTCGATCGCCTGCTGGAAGACCGCCAGCGGATCCGCCTTGCCGCGCTTGGCGATCTGGTCGAGCGCGCCGTAGATGATCTTCTCGGCCACCGACTTTTTGCCGCTTTGCATGACCACGCTCATGAATTTCGTGAGCGTTTCGCTTCCGAATTTCGGATCCGGACGCGTCGGCCGCTTCGGGACTTCTCTTCTTCTCGGCATACGTTAAGGCCTGCCTTTCACACCATTAAACGACGAAACGCCGCACCTAAGTGCGGCGTACCCAAAATTCATGCGACTTACGACTTCGGGCGCTTGGCGCCGTACTTCGAACGGCCCTGACGGCGATCGGCCACGCCGGCCGTATCCAGCGATCCGCGTACCGTATGGTAGCGTACGCCCGGCAAGTCCTTGACGCGCCCGCCGCGGATCAGCACCACCGAGTGCTCCTGCAGGTTATGGCCTTCGCCGCCGATATAGCTCGTGACCTCGTAACCGTTGGTAAGCCGGACGCGGGCGACCTTGCGCAACGCCGAGTTCGGCTTCTTCGGAGTCGTCGTGTACACACGCGTACAAACGCCGCGCTTCTGCGGACAGGCGTTCAGAGCCGGCACGGTGGTCTTCTTTTGCGGCCGTACACGCGGCTTACGTACCAACTGGTTGATCGTGGGCATTCAAAGGCTCCGAAATACAGACATAGACCCGGTACCGGTGATTCACGGACCGGGCTTCAAAGGTGCGCGATTTTAGGCATTGTGGCCGTCCCTGTCAATACAAGGGACGGCCCCCGTGCTAGATAGACACCGCCTGATCGCCCTTGTCGGGCTTGGCCGGGACACCCAGCAAGGCCTCGCGCAGTGCCGTTTCCTCGTCCCGGTCGTCGGCACGCTTGCGCTTGCGGTCCTTGTGGTGCGCAAGCCCGGTGCCGGCCGGGATAAGGCGTCCGACGATCACGTTTTCCTTCAGACCACGCAAGCGGTCGCTCTTGCCGCTGATGGCGGCCTCTGTGAGCACCCGGGTCGTCTCCTGAAACGATGCCGCCGAGATAAACGACTCGGTCGCCAGCGAGGCCTTGGTGATGCCAAGCAGCAGCCGCTCGGCCGTTGCCAGCCGCTTCTCGGCGGCCTCGGCTTCCTCGTTGGCATCCAGCAAGCGGGCCCGCTCCACCTGTTCACCAGGCAGAAACTGCGTATCTCCCGCGTCGATGATGCGCACCTTGCGCAGCATCTGGCGGACGATGACCTCGATATGCTTGTCGTTGATCTTCACGCCCTGCAGACGGTAAACGTCCTGCACCTCGTCAACGATGAAATTGGCCATCGCCTCGACGCCCAGGAGGCGCAGGATGTCACCCGAGACCGGTGGTCCGTCCACGATCGCCTCACCCTGCTCGACCGTCTCACCCTCGAACACCATGATGTGACGGCCCTTCGGGATCAGATACTCGTGCTCCTGGCCGGACTTGTCCGTGATGAGCAGGCGCTGCTTGCCCTTGGTGTCCTTGCCGAACGACACGACGCCGCTCGTCTCGGCAAGGATCGCGTGATCCTTCGCCTTGCGCGCCTCGAACAGCTCGGCCACCCGCGGCAGACCGCCGGTGATGTCGCGCGTCTTCGACGTTTCCTGGGGGATACGCGCAAGCACGTCGCCCACGCCCACCTTCTGGCCATCCTCGACCGTGATGATGGCGCCCGGCGGCAACATATATTTGGCCGGGATGTCCGTGCCGGCAATGAAGAGGCCCTTGCCCTTGTCATCGAGCAGCCCGATCATGGGCCGAATGTCCTTGGCGCCAGACCGATGCTTTGGATCGAGCACGACATAGGTGCTAAGGCCGGTGATTTCGTCGGTCTGCTTGTTCACCGTAACGCCATCGATCAGATCGGTAAAGGCAACGGTACCCGCCACTTCGGTTACGATCGGGTGGGTGTGCGGGTCCCAGGTCGCAACCGACCGGCCCGCCTTCACCTTGTCGCCGTCACTTACCGTCAACGTGGCGCCGTAGGGCACCTTGTACCGCTCGCGGTCACGCCCGTGGTCATCCTGCACGACGAGTTCGCCCGATCGCGATACGGCGACGTTGTTGCCGCTCGCGTGCCGGATGAACTTCAGGTTGTTGAACCGGATGGTGCCGCTTGACTTGATTTCGATGCCGCTCACGGCGGTCGCACGGGACGCCGCGCCGCCGATGTGGAACGTGCGCATGGTGAGCTGCGTACCGGGCTCACCGATACTCTGCGCCGCGATCACGCCGACCGCCTCACCCTGGTTGACGATGTGGCCACGACCCAGATCGCGCCCATAGCAGTGTGCGCAGATGCCGTAGCGGGTCTCACAGGTCACCGGCGAACGGACCGTCACCTGATCTATGTTGCGTTCTTCGAGCAGGCGCACCTTGCGCTCGTCGAGCAGACTGTTGTGCGGAACGATCACCGAGCTGTCGGCCGGATCGACGACGTCGCCGATTACCACGCGACCAAGGACGCGCTCGCGCAGCGGCACCACCACCTCACCACCTTCGACGAGCGCAGTCTTGTGGATGCCCGACTGCGTGCCGCAGTCGATCTCGGTCACCACCAGATCCTGGCATACGTCGACCAGACGGCGGGTCAGGTAGCCCGAATTGGCCGTCTTCAGGGCGGTGTCTGCCAGGCCCTTGCGCGCGCCGTGCGTCGAGATGAAGTACTGCAGCACGTTCAGCCCTTCGCGGAAGTTCGCCGTGATGGGCGTTTCGATGATGGAGCCGTCGGGCTTGGCCATCAATCCGCGCATGCCGGCGAGCTGGCGGATCTGCGCCGCGCTACCGCGCGCCCCGGAATCGGCCATCATGTAGATGGAGTTGAACGACGGCTGGGTCGTCTTCTTGCCACTGGCGTCGATGACTTCCTCGACGCCGAGCTTGTCCATCATCGACTTCGCCACCCGCTCGCTGGTGTGCGTCCAGATGTCGACGACCTTGTTGTAGCGCTCGCCATCCGTCAGAAGACCCGACGCGTACTGGCTCTGGATGCTGCGCACCTCGGCCTCGGCATCGGTGATGATCTTGCCCTTCTCCGCCGGGGTGACCATGTCGCTCACACCGATCGATATGCCCGCGCGGGCCGCATAGGCGAAACCCGTATACATCAGCTGGTCGGCGAAGATGACGGTCTCCTTGAGACCGACCTGCCGGTAGCAGGCGTTGATGAGCTCGGAGATCGCCTTCTTCTTCAGGTCACGATTGACCAGCGCAAACGGCAACCCGTCCGGCAGCAGTTCCGACAAGAGCGCCCGGCCCACTGTCGTCTCCTGCAGCACGACGTGCCGGACCTTGCTGCCCTGCTCGTCGATCCGCACTTCCGGAATACGTACCCGGACCGCCGCATGCAGCGAGACCTTGCGATTCTCGTAGGCGCGATGCACTTCGGCCACGTCCGCAAACACCCGGCCCTCGCCCTGTGCGTTGACGCGCACGCGCGTCATGTAATAGAGCCCCAGCACGATATCCTGCGACGGCACGATGATCGGATCACCATTGGCGGGCGACAGGATGTTGTTCGAGGACATCATCAGGCTGCGCGCCTCGAGCTGTGCCTCCAGCGACAACGGTACATGGACGGCCATCTGGTCGCCATCGAAGTCCGCGTTATAGGGCGCGCACACCAGCGGATGCAGCTGGATGGCCTTGCCCTCCACCAGGACCGGCTCAAAGGCCTGGATGCCGAGACGATGCAGGGTCGGCGCGCGATTCAACAGCACCGGATGCTCGCGGATGACTTCTTCCAGGATGTC
Organism: Pseudomonadota bacterium; assembly: GCA_021777535.1. Lineage (GTDB taxonomy): Bacteria > Pseudomonadota > Gammaproteobacteria > Acidiferrobacterales > Acidiferrobacteraceae > JAJYDN01. The sequence goes on along the minus strand of JAJYDN010000025.1, from coordinate 5,435 downwards.
CCATACCTCGGGACTTGCCTGCTCGACCATCTTCTTGGCGGCCTTGATAGTGGTCGCAAGACCCCGCATCTCGAGCTTGCTGAAAATGAACGGCTTGAAGAGCTCCAGCGCCATCTTCTTGGGCAGGCCGCACTGGTGCAGCTTCAGCGCGGGACCGACCACGATGACCGAACGTCCCGAGTAGTCGACGCGCTTGCCGAGCAGGTTCTGCCGGAAGCGCCCCTGCTTGCCCTTGATCATGTCGGCCAGCGACTTCAGCTGGCGCTTGTTCGCGCCCGTGATGGCCTTGCCACGGCGCCCGTTGTCGAGCAATGCGTCGACGGCTTCCTGCAGCATGCGCTTCTCGTTGCGCACGATGATGTCGGGCGCGTTGAGATCGAGGAGGCGCTTCAGGCGGTTGTTGCGGTTGATGACACGCCTGTACAGGTCATTCAGGTCCGATGTCGCGAAACGGCCCCCGTCGAGCGGCACCAACGGGCGCAGTTCGGGCGGCAATACCGGCAGAATCTCGATCACCATCCATTCGGGACGGTTGCCGGAGTGCAGGAAAGCCTCCAGCACCTTCAGGCGCTTGGCGAGCTTCTTGATCTTGGTTTCGGAATTGGTACCCGCCAGCTCCTCACGCAGCTTGGCGGCTTCGCTGCCGAGCTCGATGCCGCGCAGAAGGTCGCGAATCGCCTCGGCGCCCATGCGGGCGTCGAATTCGTCGCCGTACTGCTCAATGGCCTCGAGATAGGAGTCTTCCGACAGCAGCTGACTGCGCTCAAGCGGCGTCATGCCTGGATCGACCACGACATAGGCCTCGAAATACAAGACCCGCTCGATGTCGCGCAACGTCATGTCGAGCACAAGGCCCATCCGTGACGGCAGCGACTTCAGGAACCAGATATGCGCGACCGGGCTCGCGAGCTCGATGTGGCCCATGCGTTCCCGGCGCACCTTCGACAAGGTGACCTCAACTCCGCACTTCTCGCAGATCACACCGCGGTGCTTCAGGCGCTTGTATTTGCCGCACAGGCACTCGTAATCCTTGGTCGGACCGAAGATCTTCGCACAGAACAGTCCGTCGCGTTCCGGCTTGAAGGTCCGGTAATTGATCGTCTCCGGCTTCTTGACCTCGCCATAGGACCAAGACCGGATCTTGTCCGGGGACGCGAGACCGATACGGATGGAATCAAAATCCTCGGTCTTGCCAGATTGCTTAAACAGATTAAATAGGTCTTTCAAGTCACGCTCCTCAGCAGCGAGCCGCCTCGCCGCCAGTTCCGATCCGATGTCTTCCCGATGTCTTCGATTTAGCCCTGGTCGAGCTCGATATCGATACCGAGCGATCGTATCTCCTTAATCAGAACATTGAACGATTCCGGCATGCCCGCCTCCATCTTGTGCTCGCCCTTGACGATGTTCTCGAACATCTTCGTGCGGCCCGCCACGTCGTCGGACTTGACCGTCAACATTTCCTGCAGGGTGTAGGCCGCGCCATAGGCCTCGAGCGCCCATACCTCCATTTCGCCGAAGCGCTGCCCTCCCGACTGCGCCTTGCCGCCAAGGGGCTGCTGGGTGACCAGGCTATAGGGGCCGGTCGAGCGCGCATGCATCTTGTCGTCGACGAGATGGTTCAGCTTCAGTATGTACATGTATCCGACCGTAATGGGCCGGTCGAATACCTCACCCGTGCGTCCATCATACAGCGTCGTCTGGCCAGTCCGCGGAAGCCCCGCGAGCTCGAGGAGATCCATGATCTCTTCTTCGGTGGCACCGTCGAACACGGGGGTGGCCATCGGCACACCCTTCACCAGATTGCGTGCAAGCTCGATGACCTGCTCGTCCGTCAGCGTCTCCAGGTGTTCCTTCTGGCCGCTCGAATTGTAGACCTTGTCCAGGAATCCGCGCATTTCCTTGATGGCGGCCTGGCGCTGCAGCATCTCGTCGATCCGGTGGCCCAGACCGCGCGCCACCCAGCCGAGATGGGTCTCGAGCACCTGTCCGACGTTCATGCGCGACGGCACGCCCAGGGGATTCAAGACGATGTCGATCGGCGTTCCGTTGGCCATATACGGCATGTCCTCGACCGGCACGATGCGCGAAATGACACCCTTGTTGCCATGCCGCCCGGCCATCTTGTCGCCGGGCTGCAGACGGCGCTTCACTGCCACATACACCTTCACCATCTTCAGCACGCCCGGCGCGAGATCATCCCCCGACGTGAGCTTCTGGCGCTTTTCCTCGAGCCGCTCGTCAAACTGCGCCTTCTGCTGCGCCAGCTGATCCCGGATTGCCTCGATGGTGTCATTGACGTCATCCTGGCGCACCCGGATCTCGAACCATTGGGTGTGCGCCAGCGCATCGAGGTAAGTCTTGGTGACCTTGTCGCCGGGCTTCAGGCCCTTCGGTCCGCCCTCGACGGCCTTGCCGACCAGCAATTTCTCGATACGGCCGAAGGCGTCGTTCTCCACGATGCGGTACTGGTCGCTCAGGTCCTTGCGGATGCCGGCCAGCGTCTGCTCTTCGTTCTGGCGCGCGCGCGCATCCTTCTCGACACCGTCGCGCGTGAACACCTGCACGTCGATCACCGTACCCGACATGCCGGACGGCAGGCGTAGCGAGCTGTCCTTCACATCCGACGCCTTCTCGCCGAAGATCGCCCGCAGCAGCTTTTCCTCCGGCGTCAGCTGGGTTTCGCCCTTGGGCGTGACCTTGCCAACGAGAATGTCGCCCGGATTGACTTCGGCACCGATATAGATGATGCCCGACTCGTCAAGCTTGGCCAATGCCGACTCGCCCACGTTCGGGATGTCGCGCGTGATCTCCTCGGGGCCGAGCTTCGTATCGCGGGATACCGTCGAAAGCTCCTCGATATGGATGGTCGTGAAGGCGTCTTCCTCCACCACCCGCTCCGAAATAAGGATCGAGTCTTCGAAGTTGTAGCCGTTCCAGGGCATGAAGGCGATCAGGATGTTGCGCCCAAGCGCGAGCTCACCCATGTCCGTGGAGGGTCCATCGGCCAGCACGTCGCCCTTGGCGATGATGTCGCCCACCCGCACGAGCGGCTTCTGGTTGATATTGGTGTTCTGGTTCGAGCGCGTGTACTTGATGAGATTGTAGATGTCGACACCAGAGTGTTCGGTGTCGGTCTCTTCGTCGTTCACGCGCACAACAATGCGGCTCGCGTCGACCGAGTCGACCACGCCGCCGCGCACCGCCGCGACGGCCACGCCCGAATCCACCGCCACGGTACGTTCCATGCCGGTCCCGACCAGCGGTTTCTCGGTCTTTAGCGTCGGCACGGCCTGGCGCTGCATGTTCGAGCCCATCAGCGCGCGGTTGGCGTCATCGTGCTCGAGAAACGGGATGAGCGATGCGGCCACCGACACGATCTGGGCCGGAGCCACGTCGATGTAGTCGACCTTTTCGGTCGACGACAGCGTGAACTCGTTGCGGTGACGGCAGGATACCATTTCGTCCGTCAGCTGGCCTTCGGCGTCGATGGAGGCGTTGGCCTGCGCGATGATGAACTTGCCTTCCTCGATCGCCGACAGATAGTCGATCTGATCGGTGACGCGCCCGTCGATCACCTTGCGGTACGGCGTTTCCAGGAAGCCGTATTCGTTCGTGCGCGCGTAGACGGCAAGCGAATTGATAAGACCGATGTTCGGACCTTCCGGCGTCTCGATCGGGCAGACCCGGCCGTAGTGCGTCGGATGCACGTCGCGGACTTCGAAGCCCGCGCGTTCACGCGTAAGGCCGCCGGGGCCAAGGGCCGAGACGCGGCGCTTGTGGGTGACTTCCGACAACGGGTTCGTCTGGTCCATGAACTGCGACAGCTGGCTCGAGCCAAAGAACTCCTTCACGACCGCCGACACCGGCTTGGCGTTGATGAGCTCCTGCGGCATGAGGCTTTCCGATTCCGCCACGGAGAGCCGCTCCTTGACCGCACGCTCCACACGCACCAGACCGATACGGAACTGGTTTTCGGCGAGCTCGCCCACAGACCGCACCCGCCGGTTGCCGAGATGGTCGATGTCGTCGATTTCGCCCTGACCGTTCTTCAGGCCGATCAGGATCTTCATGACGTCGAGGATGTCGTCACGGCTCAGGATGCCTGGACCCTCGTCGCTCGAGCGGCCCAGACGGCGATTGAACTTCATGCGGCCGACGGCCGAGAGGTCGTACCGGTCGAGGCTGAAAAAGAGGCTCGAGAACAGATTCTGCGCCGCTTCGCGCGTCGGCGGTTCGCCCGGACGCATCATGCGGTAGATTTCGATCTGCGCCTCGGTCGCATCACGCGTTGCATCAATACGCAAGGTGTCCGAGATGTAGGAGCCGCGATCGAGTTCATTGGTATAGAGCGTACGGATTTCCTTGATGCCCGCCTTGACAAACTTCTGGATAAGATCGGCGGTGACCACGTCATTGGCCTGTGCAAGGATCTCCCCGGTCGCCGTGTCGATCACGTCCTCGCCCAGCGCGCGGCCCGACACGAAACCCACGACATTGTCGGCCGGAATCGGCAGATATTCGAGTTTGGCCTTCTCCAGCTCCCGGATGTGGCGGGCCGTAATGCGCTGGTCTTTCTTGACGATCACATCGCCTGACGGGGCCGCGATGTCGAACTCGGCCTGCTCGCCGCGCAGCCGCTGCGGGATGAGTTTCAGCTGGACTTTGCCGTCCGTGAGAAGGAAGGTATCCATCTCGAAGAATGTCTGGAGAATCTCCTGCGCCGTCATGCCCAGCGCGCGCAACAGCGTCGTTGCCGGCAGCTTGCGGCGCCGGTCGATGCGCACATAGAGGAAATCCTTGGGGTCGAACTCGAAATCGAGCCACGAACCGCGATAGGGGATGATGCGCGCCGAAAAGAGCAGCTTGCCGGATGAGTGCGTCTTGCCGTAGTCATGATCGAAAAAGACCCCCGGCGACCGATGAAGCTGCGACACGATCACCCGCTCCGTGCCGTTGATGATGAACGTGCTGTTGTCCGTCATGAGCGGAATCTCGCCCAGATAGACTTCCTGTTCCTTGATGTCGCGGACCGATTTGACGCCCGTCGCCTCGTCCTTCGAAAACACCACGAGCCGCAGCAGCACGCGCAGCGGCGCGGCATAGATCAGTCCGCGCTGCTGGCATTCCTTGACGTCGAACGGCGGCGTACCCAGGCGGTAGCTGACGAACTCCAGAGCCGCCGCGCCGTTGTAGGATTCGATCGGAAACACCGACTTGAAGGCCGCCTGCAGACCCTGATCCACCCGCTGTTCGGGCGCCACATCGGCCTGCAGGAAGCTCTGGTAGGACTCCTTCTGCGTGGCGAGCAGATACGGAACGCGCAAAAGACTCGGCCGCTTGGCGAAGCTCTTGCGGATGCGCTTTCTCTCGGTGAATGAATAGCTCATAGGTTCCTCAGCTCTGTTGTCCGGAGACCTGACCGGACGAAAAACGAA
>JAJYDN010000024.1 GCA_021777535.1 Pseudomonadota bacterium | reverse complement strand
GGCTAGGATTGTGCATCCTTATCCCTACAAACGCTTTGACGCCAAATACTCAAGGTAGGAGCCGGATGCGTTAGCAGCGCCTGTCCGGATCTGTGCGGGGGGTGCCGAGTGATCGGCATCCCTACCGCGACTACTTCTGGAACTTGCCGGCGCGAATCGAGAGCACACCGGTCTTCAAGTCAACGTCGGCGCAGGAGAGCGCGAGCGCCTCGGAGATGCGCAGCCCGCTTGCGGCGAGCAGCCCCAAGACGCATCGACAGGTCGCCGGGCGCAATCCGCCCCGGGGAACCAGGGTCTCGGTCGCTTCAAGTAGCGCGATGAGCTCCCCTTCCGTGAAGATATGCGGCACCAGACGCCGATGGGCGGAGCCGAAGAGATTCCGCGGAGGGATCTCGGTTGCCGGATCCAGGCGCCGGCAGTAGTGGGCGAAGCCGCGCAGCACTTCCATGCGACGCGCCAAGGTCAGCGGATGGGGCCGGCGCGCCGTTCGGGCCCAGGCCGCGGCGAGCGCCACCGTCAGATGTTCGGCCGGACCCTGGGTGTCGGCGAAGCGGGCAAACGCCCGCAGCTGACTGTCTGCGATAACGAGCACGAAACCGTGGGCGCGCCGGTACGCCAGGTACGCCGCGACCCGCGTCTGCCACGAAGCCGGGGCCCTCATGACAGACTCCCGGGCCACGGAAGAGCGACCGCGCGCAAGGTCTCAATGTCGACGCGGACGTAGGAACGGGCCGTGTCCAGGCTCTGGTGGCGCAAGAGATCGGCGATTTCCTTGATCGAGGCCCCCGCGCACTGCAATCGGGTGGCCACGGTCCGTCGCAGGACGTGGGTGTTGCAGAAGCGATCGCGCAGTCCGCAGCGCACGAAGGCGCGGTTCATCGCATTGCGGATGGCCGGCACGCCAAGCGGCGTGTCGAAGGGGGCGCGGTGCCGCACGAATAGGGCGCGGTTTACGGTCTGGGGCCGCCCCTGGCGCAGATAGTGCGCGATAGCCTCGCCTGTTGAGGCGGCCAGCGGCAGCCTCTGCACACGTCGGCTCTTGGGGTTTCGGATCGCGAGTGTGGCGGCGCGCCAGTCCACCGACTCCAGCGTGAGATAGGTCACCTCATGGCCGCGCAGACCGAGATCGATCAGGCAGCGGGCGATCGCGTAATCGCGTCGTCCAACGGGGTCTGAGCGATCGAAGGCTTGCAAGAAGGCGTCCAACTCATGGTCCGAAAGCACCTTGGGTAAGTTCGCGTCCCGCCAGTCCGCGATCCTGGGGAGGGCCGCCGACAAGGCCGCCGTGGACTCCCCGAGCAAGGCCCGGTACCGGAAGTAGCTGCGCAGGCTCCCGCAGACGACCCGCAGTGCGCTGGGGCGCCAACGCGCACTCAATCCGACGATGAATGCCTCCACGTGCCTTGCGGAAATCTGGGCGGTGACCGGGGCGTGGGCGCCAAACACCTGGCCGAGGAAGGCGCCCACATGCCGAGACCGCTCACCACGTGTGGCCTCCGCAAGCCCGCAGACATCCGCGAGATAGGCGTCAAACCCAGCGAGTTCGGCCGTCAGCGGATCGGCGGTCGCTGTGGTCCCGGTGCGCGGTAGCAGCAAAAGCATATGCCTAAGCGCCGCCTGCGCGTTGGCCACCGCGCTCCGATGCGCCGAACCGGAAGGAGGCGAAACCAACCGGTCCAGGAAGCGCTCGATGAGTGGTCTATCAATGCATGACGCAGCAATCCCTTCGACCGCCATCCAATCGCCGAATCGGGCCAGGCAGTCTAGATATATCTGGACGGTGCGCGCCGCATAGCGCCCGACGCGCAGGGTCTCGATGTAGGGGGTCACGATACCGCGGAGTGGACCTGCGGTCAGTCGCAGGCCCGAGGGTGTTGCCAAATAGGAATCTCTTGACATGATGTTCTCCTGGTGGGGGTCCAAGATCCCCAGGAAACACCATTTTTATGTCAGGTGGAAAATAACGATGCGCGCCGCGATCCTTGGGAAACCGGGGACCTTGGGGGTAACTGAACGCAAACCGTACCTAATAATGAACCGTGCATAACGCCGTTTATGCAAAGCTTTGCATAAACGGCGCAACTGGCTTTTCACAGACAGTGTCGGTGGCGTGAAGGCCTCGGCCAATCTCTATAGCCTGATCGAGACCTGTAAGGCCAATGGCCTCGAGCCCTACCATTACCTGCGAAAGATCTTTACCGATCTCCCCAAGGCCCAGACCATCGACGACCTCGAGGCCTTGCTGTCCATGAACCTTGCCTCCGATCCGACGCTTCGCCGGTCCGCCGCTTAAACGCCCGTCTGCCATCCCGCTGTATCGCCCCGTCTGCCCTGATCTCGCCGCCCTTCCGAAGAAAAAGACTACAGATCCAAAGCCACTGTGGGGAGGGTGGGGTTTATGGAGCGGATACCTCCTTACCAATAACTGGTCAACACCGTAGGCCAAACAGAGCATACGAACGCAGATCACGAATGCCGCCTGCACGAGGCCTTCCCGGCGTTGTACCGTCGGAAACTTCCTTTCGGGTTTGAGTGCGGTGATGGCTGGTTCGTTCTCCTGTGGCAGTTGTCGGAGCGGCTGGACGCCCAAGCCCGGGCAGCAGGCCTCCAACTTGGCGCGCACGACCATCCTTGCGCGACCCAGGTGAAGAGCAAGTTTGCCCGTTTGCGTTGGTATGGCGATCACCTGAACGAGGCGATGGACGCGCTCATTGAGGAGGCGGGCGCCGAGTCCGGCACCGTGTGCGAGACCTGCGGTGCCCCGGGCCGCCTGCGGGTACTGCAACACCGGTATTCGATAGCTTGCGACGACCATGCGCCGCCCGGCAGCCACCCAGCCTAACCTGCCTATTACATATATCTCGTTGCGGCCCATCAAGGCGCATCGTGGTGACCATGCCGCCTGGATAGAAGTCTCCGGCCGCCGGTCTTCATGCGACCCAGACCGCGTAAGACGGCGCCTCGCGGTCTACCGCGCGGTTCGCTCAAAAACGGCGCTTCCATAAATCCGTTCGGCGGAGTACCCTCGCGGGAGATGGGTTTTCCCCCGCTGCGCTTCGTGATTATGTCGCCCATCACCAGGAGACATTAAAAATGAGTACTGAGGGAGTCGCAGTTGAAACGGTTCTTGATGCCATGCGATTTCGGCATGCCTGCAAGGTATTCGACGGAACTAGAAAAATACCGGATTCTCAGTTCGACGCGATTCTCGAGTCAGGCCGCCTTAGTCCGAGTTCTTATGGCTTCGAGCCATGGAAGTTCCTTCTTGTCCAGAATATGGGTTTGCGCGACAAGCTGCGCGTCGTGACATGGGGCGCGCAGAAATCGCTGCCGACAGCAAGCCATTTCGTCATCATTCTGGCGCGAACGGCCAAGAGTATGCGCTATGATGCGGATTACATCTGGCACATGATGCGTGATGTGCACCATTTGCCGGAGGCGCATCTCGAGAGACGCGAGGGGCTGGTAAAAAATTTCCAGGAATCCGATTTCCATCTTCTCGAGTCGGATCGCCTGCTTTTCGAGTGGTCGGCAAGACAGACGTATATTGCCTTGGGCAACATGATGACGGCAGCCGCACTCCTTGGGATAGACAGCTGTCCCATCGAGGGGTTCCCGATGGACGCGGTCAATGGCATCCTGCGTGATGATTTTCATGTCGATACAGAACAAATGCGCGTGAGTTGCATGGTAGCTTTTGGGTATCGCAGTGAGCCGCAGCCTGCAAAAAGCCGTCAGCCCCTTTCTGCGATATTTCAGCGGTTCGATTGAACCGCTACCTGTGCGAATTCACTGCAAAACGGCGGCACGGGATCAGCGCTTGGTTCCCGACGCGTCCGGTCTGTGTGCGCACACAAAATACACCTGGCGTTTCGCGAACGGAGCCCCTTTGCAGAGGAAGGGGCGGTGTTTTGCCGGGGGGGCAGTGTGTCGGGCGGCCGGGTGTCTCGTGGCGCCCGGATCGCTGAGTATGTGAGCAGATGCGGGAACGCCCGAGAGCGGAGGCCCTCTAATACCGCAGGGTGCAGAGGGGTCCCCGCCCTGAAAGGGGCCCATGGGGATTTCGGGCGGAGCGTGGGAGCTCGCGTTTCCCCAATGTCGGGGCCGCAGGGGCGCCGCGTATGCCGGCGGATGTTCCGCATCCAAAGGTACGCATTGCAATGCGACCTCGTGTTTTGACGTCGCGGTGCGATGCGCGATAGGAATCGAGAGGCCGCGGGAGGCCTGGGTCAAGAAGCGGGAAAGGCGTTCGCAATGCACCATTTCGTGTTGTCAACTAACCTTGGAAAGTGCGATTTGATACGGTGGAACGATGGATGAGATCAATAGTTTCGACCTCCACGCCGCGTGGGTCCGGCGCGCGCAGACGGATCTCAAGGCCTTCATAGAAGCGCTTGCGGGTAAGCTTGAACAATCCCTGCCGGGACATGTCGAAGTAGAAAGGAAGAGGGATGCTCTGTTTAGTACCCAGAGACACGTAAGCAGAATAAGTATAAGTACGGGTGGCGGGCGATATACCCTCATCGCACAAAACGCGCAAGTGGATACGACCCGGCAGCATGAAGTGCGCGGCATCGTGGTCCGAACGGAGGCGATGACCATTTCTGACTGGCTCAACGCGCTCCAGAAGGACTTGGAACAACTGTCTGGCAGTGTGACGGACGCAAGCCGGGTACTCCAGGAATTCCTCATGTCCTAGGGGGAAATGTATGGCATGGTTCAGGGGTTTGTTTGGCAACAACGGGAGTGTCAGCGCAGAGGCGGCTGCGCGCGCCCAGCAATGGGAGACGGCACTGGAGCGGGGAGACTTGCCGGAGTTCGTCAAGGCGCGCCTCAAGGCGACTGCGGACGGGCGCGAGCCCTGGGTGAGTACCAGCGCGCCAGGAAGTCTGCTTGCGCAACGTCTTCGCGGCATTCGCCCCATAGGGATGGTATCGGGAAACTGCTGGTTCCATTTCGGGTATTCCTGGACGCAAGGTCATTTCCATGGCTGGAAGACCGCGCTCAATCGTATGTGGCAGGAAGCCGCCCTTATGGGCGCCAATGCTGTTGTGGATGTGACCATGCGCATCAGGCGCATGCCCGGCACCGAAAACGCAGATCACATGGACTACGGCGTCACAGGGACGGCGGTACGCCTCGATGGTCTGCCGGAATCGGCCAATCCGGCAGTAGCTACCGTATCGGCGCTGGAATTCCTGCGGCTTCTCGAGGCGGGGATCGTTCCGGTGGGTGTGGCGATTGGTGCCCAGTACAGCTGGTTGGGTCCGGGTATGGCGGGCATGGGCATGACGGCGGGTGCGAACGTGGCGGTTTTGAACACAGGCGGACCGATGGGTATGGGCGGCATGGGTATGGGCGGCATGGGTATGGGCATCGGCGGGTGGAATCAGGAGTGGGTCGCCCTTTCCCGGCTTGCCGGGCAGGTGCGTCGCCAGGCGATCCAGCAGATGCGCGAAGACGGGCTCAGCATGGGGACCGGCGTTCTGGCGCATACGCAGCACTCGGAAGTCCTTGGTTTCCCTGCCGATCAGGAAAACCCTTATCCGCGATTTCTGGTGCGCCATATAGCTTTGGGCACCGCAGTTCTGCACGACGGCCGTGTGGTGAAGAAGATGGGCGTGGTGCCCGTAATCAATGCCGGAAACGACGGCCGTCTGGTGCGGGACGACAAAACGAGGGAGGTCATTTGATGAGTGAAGCACTGGAGGGTCTGCCCCAACACGCCGTGGAGCGCTTGAAAGGGCTCCGCGACACAAGCCGCCGCGGCGGCATCTTCACATCGGATTTTTCTGTCAACGAATTTCTCATGGTGGGTGAGGCCGGTTTCGAGCCGCTCGGTCTCGTTGTCGGCTCCTGCATCTATCATACGGGCATCCAATACTCGGCATGGGCGAAAAACCAGGAGATGTCGGTGCTGTCGCAGGCCATGTACGACGCCCGTGAGCTTGCCATGACGCGCATGGAAGAGGAGGCGCAGGCTTTGCTCGCCGATGGCGTCGTGGGTGTGCAGCTGGAAGTCAAGCGCATGGACTGGGACAAAGATATCCTCGAGTTTCTGGCCATCGGGACGGCCATTGCGCACCGCCAGGGACATCCGGGCTTCAAGGGGATCAACGGCAAGCCCTTCACTTCGGATTTGTCGGGCCAGGATCTGTGGATGCTTCTCCAGTCCGGTTACCGGCCATTAGCCATGGTGATGGGCTCCTGCGTCTACCATGTGGCGCACCAGGGCGTCTTCCAGTCTCTTGGCAACGTCGGACGCAACGTCGAAATACCCCAGTTTACCCAGGCGATGTACGACGCCCGTGAGCTCGCCATGGAGCGCATGCAGCATGAGGCCCAGGCCGCTGCGGCGGAAGGGGTTGTCGGTGTCCAGCTCCACGAAGGCTCCCATAACTGGCAGCCGCATGTCATCGAATTCTTCGCGGTCGGGACGGCGGTGACGCCGATTGAGGATGCCACCATAATTCCCGAGAAAATGACGCCGCAGATTGTCATTCCAGTCAACGACTGAAGGAGACCGTCATGAGTTTCTTGAAACGCGCCACCGAGGTTTTGGAAGGGAAAATCAACAAACTGCTCAACGCCGCCGAGGATCCGAACGAAAGCCTTGATCTATCATATGAAAAGATGCTGGCGGGGCTTCAGGAAACCCGGCGGCATCTGGCAGACGTCGTCACCGAGCAGAAGATGCTGGAGCAGCAGATCGCCGATGCGCAGGCGAAGGTAGCCCGTCACGAGAATGATGCGAAGATGGCCCTTGAGGCCAACCGCGAAGATCTCGCCAGGGCCGCCCTCACCGACAAGCAGGCGGAAGTGAGCAAGCTCGCATCCCTTACGCAGGCACGCGACAATATCGCCGCGCAGGTCGCGAAGCTTACGGACTACGAACAGAAGTTCCAGGATCGCATCGAGCAGTTCCGTACGCAAAAGGAGGTGCTAAAGAGTCAGTACGGCAGCGCGCAGGCGCAGGTGAAAGTCAACGAGTCCATGGCAGGACTTGGCGACAAGCTTGGGGGAGTCGGGGACACGATCCGACGCGCCGAAGACAAGACAGAAAAGATGCAGGCGCGCGCGCAGGCGCTGGATACGCTGGCCGATGGCGGTGTTCTTGACGAGGGCGATGGCCGCACACGGACCGAACGCGAACTCGACAAGATGCGGAACACCAATACCGTGGATGCAGACCTGGCCCGCCTGAAGGATCAGATAAAGAAATAAGCCCGACCGCCGTAGTGCCCCCTCTGGCAGGATGAATGGGCCGACGAGGGCGTTTTTCGGAGGCAATCATTTTCACGGGAATGCAGGCGTTGCCGCGCTGTTTAAGCGGGAGCGGGCTCAGCGGCCGTCGTTGCCGGGGGGTATCGGGACGTTGGGCATTGTGGAGTGGCCCGCATAAAGAAGCGACGCCGCCTCTTCTGCCGGCAGCGGGTTGTTCCACTCATCGCCCTGGTATTCATCACAGCCAAGTTGGCCCAGCAGTACGCGCTGCGCGTCGTTCTCGACACCCTTGGCGATCACGGTCATGCGCAGGCCATGGGCCAGCGCCACGATGGCTGTGATGAGGCTCGCATCATCGTTGTTCGATGTCATGCCATGGACGATCCAGGGATCGATCTTCAATGCCTGGGGCGAGAGGTTGCGCAGGACCGTGAGGCTCGAAAGCCCCGATCCGAATCCATCGATGGCGATCTGCACGCCAAGGTTGCGCAGCGCCCGCACTGCGTCGGCAACGGCGCCCTGCTCCGTGATGAGCGCCTCATTGATGCCGATAATCAAGTGATCGGGCGCGACGTCCTGCTCAAGCAGGATTTTCCCGATGGCAGCAGGGGAGAAGTCTTTTTGCATCTGCCCTGACGCCCAGGTGATGGTGAGGGGCGGTGCGGGGATCCCTTCTCGTGACCACGCTTTCCATTGCAGGCAGGCCTTGTTCAGGATCCATGCGTACAGTGTCGCGGTGGTACCCGTCTGTTCGGCCAGCCGCAGCACATTGTTGTGGTCGAGCTGGCCATGCGCCGGGTGAGGCCACATGACAAGGACCTCCAGGCTCGTTATGGCACCGGTGGCGAGACTGCGCACGGGCTGGTAGCGAAGCGCGAGGTCTCCCCGTGCGTGGGCGTCCAGCCAGTCGGCCGCGAGCGCTGGATCGCCCGCATGGGGGGATGCAGGGGCCGAGGCAAAGAACGCGTAGCGGTTGCCGCCCTGCTGTTTGGCCTGATACATCGCCGTATCACCGCTTTTCAGGAGCGTTTCGTTGTCCTCCCCGTCATGGGGAAATATCGCGATGCCAATGCTCGTACCCACCTGCAGAGTGTGACCGTGGATGACGTAAGGGGCGCGAATCGCCGCAAGGAGTTTGCCGGCGACGGCCTCGATGGCGCCGGACGCTCCTGCGCCCGACAAAATGACGACGAACTCGTCGCCGCCGAGCCGCGCGACCGTATCATCCGTCCGCAGGGTGGCTGTGAGTCGCTGGGCGACGATCTGCAGCAGGGTATCGCCGACATGGTGGCCCAGACGGTCATTGATGCCCTTGAATTCATCGAGGTCGAGAAAGAGCAGGGCGAGCTTTGCGTGCGTACGCCGGGCGCCAGCGATCGCGTGCTGGAGGCGCTCGCCAAACAGGAGGCGGTTCGGCAGCTGGGTGAGCGCATCATGGGTCGCGAGATAGAGCGTCTGTTGCGCGGCTTCCTTTTCCAGGGTGATATCGCGGACGGTGGCAATATAAAGCCGGCTACCGGCGCTGCGCACTTCGCTTACGCGCAGTTCGAGCGGGAATTGCTCGCCGTTTTTGCGCAGGCCCGCCACCTCGCGGCTGCGGCCGATGACCCGCGCCTCTCCCGTTTCGTGATAGCGCCGCAGATAGCCGTCATGCTCGCTGCGGTAGGGTTCCGGCATCAGCATGCGGATGTTGTTGCCGACGACGTCTGCGGATTTATGGCCGAAGATCTTTTCGCAGGCTGTGTTGTAGATCTGAACGATACCTTCTTCATTGATGACGATGACGCCATCGGCCATGTGGGCAAGGAGGCCCTGGATCTGCGCCTCCCTGTTGCGCAGCTGGAGATTGGCGGCTTGTGTCCCTTTTTCGGCTTCCGTGCGGCGGCGCAGGATGGGCAGTATCAGCCAGCGCATGAGGAACATGCCGGCGAGCAGCAAAACGAGGAGAATGATGGCGACATCGATCAGGCGTTCGGTTACGCCACGAAAGAGGTCCGACTGCCGGATGGTGAGTGCCATGCCAAGGCCCGTGTGCGGGACTGGCGTGTAGGCGGTGATGGTGGCGAAGCCCTGCGCATCGTGCGTGTAGACGAAGCCGGTATGGCCATTCAGCGCCCGCTCCATGGGCGTTGGCTTCCCGTCCCGGAACCCGGAAACCGGGCTATCTATATAATGTGCGCGGCGCACATCCGGCAGGCACCGCATTGTGCCTGGCGCCACGCGCGCGCAGAGATCGAGGTCGGCGCTCTTGCCGAGTGCGCGCACGGAGGGGGCCATTTTGCCGCCAAAAACGGCGTAGCTCTGGGTGATGGCGCTGCCGACGCGCCGCTTGCCCGCCTTAATCAGCGTCAGGGTGCGCACCATGGGATGGCGGTCCCAGAGCAGAAAGCTTTCGTGGCGTGTCTTCAGGGGCACCACGAACGGGGGGTTGGCTATTTTTCCGGCCTGGGCCACCATGCGGCCGCGTGCGTCGTAGAACACGACGGCGCTTAGCCCGACAGGCAGAAATGACCGGGCGGTGCGCTGCAGGTTTCGCTGGGCAGATGCGCTGCCGGGGTGCGCGTCGAGCCTGGTCAGGTTTCGGATGATGAACGGGCGACTCGCCACCACGGTGCCCATGCGCATTCCCCGTTCGACTTCCAGCTGGAAGAAATGTGCATCGTTTTGCAGCAGCGCGTTGACGTTGCGCTTCAAAATCGACTGCGCCTCGTGCAGCATGACAAGGTAGGTCAGGGTTACTGCAGCTACGGTGAGGAGGACGAGGATCATGCCGCCCATCAGGCTGATCCGGACATCCTCCCTGTTCGCGGTCATGGTCTGCTACTCCGGAGCACTGCGCCCCTCCTGTTTCCGGGCCTCGCACGAGGCTTGTGTTTTCCTTTGCCTGGGTCCTCCCTGTTCCTGTGACAATGCTTCCCGCAGCAGCTGTGCGGACGGGTGTTTCATTCTCCGGGGCCACATTGCCGGCTGCTCCCGCACCTTGCTGGCGGGTGCAGCCCGGCCCCATCCCTTCGTGGATTCATGCTAGCCGATCGGACAGTGGCAGCGAAAGTCCCCCGGGTGCCGTGATGCGCGGCCTTTCCAGCGCGTTCTGCGGGGAGGGGATGCGGGCGCGGCGGCGGGCTCCGGGCAAAAAAAGAGGCCATCCGGGGGGCGGATGACCTCCAAAAAACACGGAATTGCGGGTGCCGGTCAGAACGCGTAAGCCAGCATCACGCGGTTATAGATGAAGGAATGGCCGCCGGGATTGGCCCTGCCTTTTGATACTTCGACGCGGTCGCGGATCGACAGGCCCTTGAAGCGCCCGCCCGGGGTGTAAATCAGGTCCGCATACACATCGTGGCTTGGGCCTGCAAGATACGTCCTGTACTGGCCATAGGCGAGTCCGACGTGGATCTTGTTTTGCAACAGATTGTAATCGAATTTGGTGCGCCAGCCACTACCGGGCCCAAGCTCTACCATACCACGAATCATGGACGTGCTGTAGAGCGGGTCGGTGGCGTAGCCTGCCGTATACGGGGATACGACACTTCCGGATCCGTAGGCGCCGGTTTTCAGCGGCACGTGGTCATAGCCCCAGCTCAAGGCCCCATGGGGGATCTGGACGCCGGCGATGGCGCCTTCGACGCGGCTGTCGACGTTGCCAAGCAGTGAATTGCTGTTGGTCTCGCTGACGTACTGGCCGCCGAGGAACGGATCCACCGGGCTGCCGGTCTTCAGTGTGTAGACGTCGTTCGTATAGAACATCCGCGCGAACTGGTTGAAGTTGTAGTACCAGAGTTGTGCGTTCAGGCCCGCGACGTGGCCTTCGGCGCCGACGGCGACCGTGCCGGTAGTGGGCGGCGCGCCTATGCCGAGCTTCGTTTCGCCCCCGTAGAGCGTATCGCCGCCGTAATTCGTCGGGTAGTAGAGATTGTCGTTGTTGTAGTTCGCCGAAGTGCGGCTCTTCCAGTTGTTGATGTCGAGGCCGTAGAGATGCAGCTGGCGGACGGGCGAATATTCGGCGGTGACGCCCTGGTAGGTCGATACCAGAATACGGGAGCCGAACCCTCCGTTGATCCACGGGTTGTGGATCTCCTGATCGCCGGCGCGGATCAGCAGGCGGTGGGGAATGGCATACTGGACATAGGCCTGGCCGAGCGCATTCAGGTTGGGGGCAAGACCCATGAGCGTCGTATCGGTGGTCGCCGGATTGGCGCCATGTGTGCCGACGTCGCTTGCCGTAAAGAAGCTCACGCCCATCCCGAAGCCGTCCCAGAAGGTCGGCGTTGTGTAATTGAACATGCCGCCCAGCGCGAAGGCATTGGCGTTAGGTGGCTTGCTGGTGTAGAGGCGGCTGAAATAATAGGAGCGCACAACACCATTAAACTGTCCCTGTGCAAGAAAGCTCCCCAACGTCTCCGCGTGTACGGCAGGTGCCGCGAGGGCGCACGCGCACGCCACGGACATGACAGTTCTTTTGCCAAAATGCTTCGGCTTCATGACTTCCCCTGAAATTGTGGCCGTCGTCATCGACCTGCGCATTGTCCGTAACCTTTATGACACTTTCATGGCATTCCAGAGACAGCTTTCTGGCGGATCGCGTCCATCATAAGTCTGCCATGAGCGGGACCCGCCCCTTTTTACGGGGTACCTAGGGAGGTCCGGCCGGGCAATTGCGGGCCCGGCGGGCACCCAGGCCGTCTCCGGTCAGGTTGCGCGCAGAGTTGATGAGCCCGACATGGGTGAAGGCCTGGGGGATGTTGCCGATCAGTTCCCGGTTGCGGGGGTCATATTCCTCCGAGAGCAGGCCAACGTCGTTGCGCAGTGCAAGCAGTCTCTCGAAAAGGCGTTCGGCGTCCTCGCGCCGCCCCTGCAAGACGAGATTGTCGACAAGCCAGAAGGAGCAGGGCAGAAAGAGACCCTCCCCCTCCGGCAGGCCGTCGGTGAGGGGATGAGTGTGGTAACGCCGCACCAGGCCATCTTCCATGAGTTCCCGTTCGATGGCCTGGACGGTTCCGCGTACGCGCGGATCCTGCGGCGGCAAGAAGCCCACGAGGGTCATCATGAGGAGGCTCGCGTCGAGCTCGGCCGAACCGTAATGTTGCGTGAAACTGCCTTTCTCCTTGCTAAAGCCGCGCTCACAGACCTCGGCGTGGATGGCGTCCCGAATCCGGATCCAGCGCTCTACCGGGGCATCCGGATGATAGATGCGGGCATCCTTGACGGCCCGGTCGAAGGCGACCCAGGCCATGACCTTTGAGTGGGTAAAATGCCTGGGCCCCCCGCGAACCTCCCAGATGCCGTCGTCCGGTTTCTGCCAGTGTGATTCGAGAAAGTCCATGAGGTTTAGCTGGATGTCCCAGGCGTGGCGTTCCGGACGGATGCCCTCGGCCTGCGCGACGTGGAGCGAGTCCATGATTTCCCCATATACATCGAGCTGGAACTGGCCCGAAGCGGCGTTTCCCACCCGTACGGGCCGCGAGTCCCGGTAACCCGCAAGCCACGGAATTTCCCGTTCAGTGAGCCAGCGCTCACCGCTGATGCCGTAGACGATCTGGAGATCGGCGGGGTCGCCGGCGATGGCGCGCAACAGCCAGTGGCCCCAGGCGACGCCTTCCTGCCGATAGCCGTTGGACAGCAAGGACCACAGCGTAAAGGTGGAATCCCGCAACCAGCAGAAGCGGTAGTCCCAGTTGCGTACGCTGCCGATCCGTTCCGGCAAGGAGGTCGTGAGTGCGGCGGCGATGCCGCCGGTGGTGCGCGAGGTGAGTCCTTTCAGGGTGAGCAGCGAGCGCACTATTTCCTCGCGCCATGGGCCATGATAGCTGCATTGGCCGGCCCACGTGCGCCACCAGACGACCGTCTCGTGGAGCGACTTCTCGATGTCGAAGGGTTTTGTGTAGGGATGGTGGGAGCGCCGGTAGGATAGGCGAAAATGGGTGCGCCGGCCCGCCTCGGCCACGAAACGGGCTTCGATACCGCGGTCATTGACCTCGAGGGTGGCGGAGGTGGCGATATCGAGGCTGTCTGGCCCGGCGACCGCGGTGTAAATGCCCCCGACCTGTCGTACCCACGGACGCATCGATCCGTAGTAAAAGCGGATCACGAGCTGCATCGCCATCTCCACGCGGCCATGGAGGCCCTCGACGATGCGGATGATATGCGCGCTTATGGGGGATCGCTCGTCATCGGCTGGCATGAAATCGATGATGCGGACGGCCCCTTCGGCCGTCTCGAAATCGGTTTCGAGGACCAGGGTGTCTTTTTCGTAGCGCCGGGACCGGCGCGTGACGCTCGTTGCCGGCGCGATTTTCCAGTAGCCATGTTCCGGGCCACCCAGGAGGGCGGCAAGGCAGGCGGCGGCATCGATACGTGGCGCGCAAAACCAGTCGATGGAACCGTTGCAGCCGACCAGGGCGCCGGTCATGGCATTGCTGATGAAGGCATAGTCGGCAATACGGAGGGGTTCGGGATCCGCGACCATCGTCTCTCCTTGCGCTTTTGGTACCGGTGACGAAACAGACTACGAAGGGTGCATTCCACAGGCAATCAGCGGTTTGGGTGCCGCCTGGCGTTTTGCGATGCAGGGCGGTTCTCGATGGTGCGGGTTCTGCGCCCGGCCGGTTGCTTGAAGGCAGCCTGCCCGGGCGATTGCCCGTCCGTCGCGGGCACGGTTTTGGGCGGCTACGCGGTATCCCGGGAAGAGCTATCCTTGAAAGGATGGCCGGTCGGCATGTCTTGGCTGCTGCCGGTTTGGCAAGTCCCGGTCCAGGCCTTGATGGGTCCGCCGGCCGCGGCGCGCGAACGTCTGCGCGCTTTGGTGGTCTGAAGGAGTGTTCCGTGCGGTCGTGCTGCCCGTCGGCCGGGGCTTTGCCCGGGCCGGGGAGCGGGGCATGATGTCCGGCAGGCGAATGAGATCGGGAGGACGGGGGAATCGTGACGATGCGGTGTGCGTGGCGGTGGATCGCGGTGCTGGCGGCAGTCGTGCCTCTGTGGGCGCGTGCCAGCACGCGGATACCTGTCCATCCTCTGGTCGCGCACATAGCCCTCGATGCCGCCCTCGGTGTCCCTTCCGCGCCGCTTGCGGATGTTTTTGGCCCGCTGCGTCCCGTTTCGGTGCAGCGGACGTCGGCGTGGTCCGCGATCCTGGGGGAATCCCTGGTTCTGAAGCCGGACCTCGGTTCATGCAAGACCTTTGCGCGCGCCTGCGCCGAAGGGGGCATCATCAGCCCCACCCCCATGCATCCCATCCGTACCCTGGGCGCGGGCGTCGGGGTGCGTGTCGGTGGTGTCCGGCTGGAGTATGCCCGCGGCCTGCAGACCGGCACGAACTTTATCGGCATTCGCAGCCGCTTGCCGTAGCCCATGGCCATTCTGCACTATGTAGTGGACGGTACGGCCGACAATTTCAGCCGCGTCGTTCTGGAAAACTCCCGGCGGGGGCCGGTTCTCGTCAACTTCTGGTCACCGCATGCCGGGCCCTGCATGGTGCTGATGCCGCGCCTCGTGCGCGTACTCGGCGAGTATGGCGGACGCGTACTCGGCGTGATGGTGAACGTCGATGAATATCCGCAACTCGCCGTTCGGCTCGGTGTCCGGGCCCTGCCCATGACCCAGGTGTTTCGCGAGGGTGTCGTGGTGGACCGTCTCCAGGGGGTCGAGCCGGAAGCGGCGTTGCGCGCATTTCTCGGTCGTCATGCGCAGATGCCGGATGGAGCCGATCAGGCTTATGTGCGCGGCGATGTCGGCCAGGCGGTGACGCTGGCTGCCGAAGCCGCTCTGGAGCGTCCGGAAGATCCGGCGGCCGCCCTGCGGGTGGCCAAGCTGCTTGTGCTCGATGGACGGCCTGAAGAGGCGCTCGCTCTGCTGGAGACCGTTCCGGTTCCGGTTCGCTCCGCCGAAACGGCAGACTTGCATGCCCATCTGAGCCTCATCACCCGCGCCCTGCGCGCCGATCCACGGGCCATTGCATCGGCCCTGGCGGCGTCCCCTGATCCCGAACTCCTCTTTACCGCAGCCGGCCTTGCTTTGCAGCAAGACGATTACGCGGGTGCCGCCCGTCATCTTGGGCAACTGGTGGCGGCCGTCCCCGATTTCGGCGGCGGGCTCGGGGTACATGCGGCACAAGCCGTAGCGTCCCTGCCGCAATTGCCGGCCGCGGCACGCCTGCTTTTGCAGGAGGCATTGCAGCGCGCCGGGTACTGACAAGCTACCGGTGCCCGGAAGGGTCGTGGGCCCCGGCCAGTACGGCGTTGATGCCGCCGCCGACGAGCAGCACAAGACCGCTCAAGTACATCCATGTCAGCAGGACGATGACCGCGCCTATCGAGCCGTACATGCGGTTGTAGGATCCGAAATGATCCACATAGAACGCAAAGAGCGCGGAGGCGGCGAGCCAGCCGGAGACCGAGAAGACAACACCCGGCGAAACCCAGCGCCATTCCTGGCGGACATCGGGCGCGAAATGATAGACGAGCGCCGTTGCCATGATGAGCGCGCCCAGAATGACCGGCCAGCGCACGACGTCGAGCACGGCCGGCACAAGCGCCCACCCAAACTGCGTGGCCAGCATGGTGACGAGCCACGGTCCGAAGAAGAAAAGGGTCACCGCCACCAGCAGCAGGATCGCCAGTGCGATGATCAGCATCACGGCTACCGCCCACACCCGCCAGTAGGGCCGTTTCTCGTGTACGCCAAAGACGCGATTGAGGGCGGCGGCTATGGCGATGACGGCGTTGCCGGCGCTATAGAGGGCAAACAGCGCGCTAAACGATAAAAGACCGCCCTTGTGCGTGTGTACGAGGCTTTCGAGGTTGCGGCGGACCAGCAGCATGGCTTGCGCAGGCAGTATGCGGCCCAGAAAACCGAGGAGCACGGTGTGGTGGTGCGCCATGGGGAGATAGCCAATTAGCGTGGTGAGAAAGAGCAGGGCGGGAAACAGCGACAGAAAAAAATAATAGGCGAGCTGCGCGCTATAGCCGGTGAGTTCGCAGTCGTCAGCCGTCTTTGCGACACGCACAACGAGGTCCCTGATGCCACGGTGCGTCAGGTTCCCACGGGGCGATTTCATCTGATCGTGTGTCGCCATGCGGCCAGAGTATGCGGCATCTGCCGTGCGCGTAAGAGGTCAATGTCTAGGTGTTACCGAGCCCCAGTACGGGTTTGCGCTGATCGGCGGCGAAGGCGAGCATGCGCTCGACCGACTGGAGTGCGGCGGCGCGGACCGGTTCGGGGATCGTGATCTCGGGTTTCCCGTGGCGCAAAACCTGTTCCAGCGTCGTGAGGCTGTTCATGGCCATCCACGGGCAGTGCGCGCAGGATTTGCAGGTGGCCCCGTGGCCGCCCGTGGGCGCCTCGAGAAATTCCTTGTCGGGCGCCGCCTGGCGCATCTTGTAGAGAATGCCGTGATCGGTTGCCACGATGAAACTCCTGGCCGTCCGGGTACGGGCCGCTTCGATCATGGCGGATGTCGAGCCCACCATGTCGGCTTCGGCCAGCACCGATGCCGGCGATTCCGGGTGGGCCAGCACGTCGGCATGGGGATGGCGGCGCTTCAGTTCGAGGAGCGCTTCCCGGCGAAACTCTTCGTGCACGACACAGGAGCCTTGCCATATCAGCATGTCAGCGCCCGTTTCCCGGCGGACGTAGTCGCCCAGGTGGCGGTCGGGCGCCCACAGGATCTTCTGGCCCTGCGCGGTCAA
Source organism: Pseudomonadota bacterium (assembly GCA_021777535.1). Classification (GTDB taxonomy): domain Bacteria; phylum Pseudomonadota; class Gammaproteobacteria; order Acidiferrobacterales; family Acidiferrobacteraceae; genus JAJYDN01. The sequence goes on along the minus strand of JAJYDN010000024.1, from coordinate 15,928 downwards.
ATGGCGGACGACTTGCATGGCGATGCTCGATGTCACCACCCAATCGGCGCGCGCCTTGACCTCGGCGCTGGTGTTGGCGTACACGACGACCGTCCTGTCGGGGTGGGCATCGCAGTAGGGAATGAATTCGCGTGCGGAGCAGCCTTCGTCGAGCGAGCAGGTGGCATCGAGGGTCGGCATGAGTACGCGCTTTTCCGGGTTCAGGATCTTGGCCGTTTCCCCCATGAAGCGCACGCCCGCAACGACCAGTGTGCTGGCGGGGTGATCATGGCCAAAACGGGCCATGTCGAGGGAATCGGATACGTAGCCCCCGGTTTCCTCCGCCAATGCCTGCAGATCGGCGTCCGTATAGTAGTGCGCGACCAGTACCGCATCCTCCTTCTTCAGGAGCGCCTTGATGCGGTGGATCTGGCGCGCGCGGTCCAGCGCCGTATCGGGCATGCCGCGGACGAGAGGCTGGCTCATGTTCATTTGCCCGCACTTCCTTGCTTCAAAGTGGTCACCTTGTCGGGTTGACGTAACCGATAGAGGCGGGCCGGCCTGTGTCGGCCGTCGCGCCGGATGCCGCCGGTTTCTACGAGATGGTCCGAGGCCTGCAGGCGTCGGCGGAAATTGCGCTTGTCCAGCGGCTGTTGGCTGATGGCCTCGTACACCGACTGGAGTTCGGCCAGCGTAAATTGATCCGGCAGGAACTGGTGTGCAATCGTCGTATAGGCGAGTTTTGCCACCAGTCTGTCGCTTGCGCAAGTGACGACCCGATCCTGGCCATCCGGCAGAGGGGGGTGTTCCGCCAGCGGGAACCAGCGGCTATCGCGATGCAGAACGCCGGCGCGGTTCAAGGGGGCCAGTGCGTAATAGGCGACCAGGATGCCGGTATCGTACGTTCCAAGGGTTGCTCCATCGAAGGTGTAGAGCTGCTCCAGGTAGATATCGGCCTGCCGTACGGATTGTTCCAATGTCCTTTTTGCGCATGCGGCCAGCGTTTCGCCCGCAGCGACCGGGCCAGACGGCAACTGCCAGCCGCCGGCGGTGGCGGCGAGCAGGACTTTGAGGGCGCGATCCATGGTAAAAAGCACCACGGCTGTCGCCGGCCCTTTTGTGTTAGTGTCACTCATACACGAACGCTACGCCGCCCGCTTGCGGGGGTCAACCCCCGGGGCGGGAACCGCCGGACTCATGCGGAGTCCGTTTTTTTGGCGTGTCCTGCCAGAAGGGCATGAGCTTCAGCAGAAGTCGCGCTAGAATGGCGCCATGAAATTTTGCGGTGAATGCGGCGCGGTCTTGGCGAGGCGGGTACCCGAGGGGGACACGCGCATGCGCGATGTGTGCGAGAGCTGCAGCGCAGTGCACTATGAAAACCCCAAGGTGGTGGCGGGCAGTCTGCCGACGTGGGAAGGGCGGGTCCTTCTGTGCCGGCGGGCGATCGAGCCGCGCTACGGTTTCTGGACCCTGCCTGCGGGTTTCATGGAAAACGAGGAAACGACGAGCGAAGCGGCGGTACGCGAAACCCTCGAGGAGGCGTCGGCGCGCGTCGACATCGAGGGGCTGTACACGCTCTTTAATTTGCCCCACATAAGTCAGGTCTACTTGATGTTTCGTGCGCGGCTGCGTGATCTCGATTTCGGGCCGGGCACGGAAAGTCTGGAGGTCGCGCTGTTCGATGAGCATGAGGTGCCCTGGGACGAACTCGCCTTCCCGCCCATTCGCGAGACGCTCAGGCTTTATTTTGCCGATCGCGCGCGTGGCCTGTTCCCGTTCCGGTCCGGTGATCTTGTGCGCGATGCGGCGACCGGGCAGTATCGGACACGGTTTTTGGTAAATCCTTGAAAATAACAGGGCCGGGCTCCATATGGGGTACCGGGGCGCACGGCTGTCCGTGTGCCTTGTGTCTACGGTGCGCGCAAGCCCAGGCGCGCGTCATCCTTAGGTCCGCACCCGGTCCGAAGGTTCGTTGTACCGTTGTCAGCAATAACACCCTCTGCAGAAGGAGAATAATGTGGAAAAATATGTCCTCCCCGACCTTGACTATGATTACGGAGCGCTGGAGCCGCACATCTCCGCCAAAATCATGGAGCTCCACCATGACAAGCATCACCTCGCGTATGTGAACGGCGCCAACCAGGCTCTCGAGGGCCTGAAGGAGGCGCAGGAGACGAAGAACTTCGCCCGTGTGGCGGCACTGGAGCACGCGCTCGCATTCAATCTGTCCGGGCACATCCTGCACGCGCTATTCTGGAAGAACCTGTCCCCGCATGGCGGTGGCCGCCCCGAGGGCGCCCTGGCGCAGGCCATCGATCGTGATTTCGGTTCCTTCGAGGGGCTGAAGGGCCAGTTCACCAACGCCGCCATGACCACCATGGGGTCGGGCTGGGCGGCTTTGGTCTGGGATCCTGCCGGCAAGCGGCTGATGACGACGGAGATCCACGACCATCAGTCGGAAACCACGACGGGCAGCACCCCGATCATGGTGCTGGACGCCTGGGAACATGCCTATTATCTCCAGTATCACAATGACAAGGCGCGCTTCTTTGAAGCGATCTGGAACGTGTGGAACTGGAAGGACATCGCGGCGCGCTTTGAGCGCGCCAAGGCCGCCGACGTGGGGCTGGCGGCGACGGTGAGTTCCAGGAAAGGGGCCTGACGCCCGTTCGATCGACGGCCCCCGGCGCCTCCGGTGCCGGGGGCCTATGTTTTGTATGACCGTACCGGTACACTTACCGCGCCGGCTCTTTCCGGATCCCGAGCAGGCGGTTAGACGAATCCGCGATCCGTCTTCTACAGCTAGGAGCGTGCATGACAAAGAAGTCTATCGCCCTGGCGATTGCCGGCTGCATGATGACGGCGTCTGCCATGGCTGGTCTGTCCCCCCAGGAGCGGCTGAGCTATAGCCTTGGCTATCAGTTTGGCGAGAACGTCCGCAACAATCACATTCCCGTACAGCCCGGAATTTTCACCCGGGGTATCCGCGATGCCCTCAATGGATCGAGGCCGCTGTTGCCGCCGGCCCAAATGGCGGCTGCGGTGGAGAACTTCCAGAAGGAAATGGCCGCACGCAATGCGGCGGCGATCCGTGCGCTGGCGACGCAGGAGCAGGCCGCCGGCCGGGCATTCCTTGCAAAGAACGCCAAGCGGCCCGGCATGCATGTCCTGCCGGATGGCGTGCAGTATCAGATCATCCATCAGGGCAGCGGTCCGCATCCGACGGCAAGCCAGACTGTCGTTGCCGACTATACGGGCAGCTTTATCAATGGCCACGTGTTCGCGAGCACGCAGAAGGTGGGCAAGCCCGCGGTATTCCCGTTGCGGGGATTGATCCAGGGCCTGCAGGAAACACTGGTGCGGATGCCGGTCGGTTCCACCTGGCGTATCTATATCCCGGGGCATCTTGCGTATGGGCCGCGTGGCAACGGGCCGATTCCGCCGAATGCGACCCTGATTTTCACCATGCATCTGCGGTCGATCAAATAGGTCCTCCGACAAGCGACAGGGAGCCGGAAGGCTCCCTGTTTTCCTTTGCGATGCGTCGTCTGGGCTAGCGTGCCGGACGGACGTGAGTGGCCTGCATCCCCTTCTGGCCGCGCGTGCTCTCGAACTCGACCATCTGTCCTTCGGTGAGGTTGCGGAACCCTTCACCCTGGATTGCCGAGTAGTGGACAAACACATCGGGGCTGCCGTCTTGCGGCGCGATGAATCCGAATCCCTTGGCCTCGTTGAACCACTTTACCGTTCCCGTTCGCATCGTCATGTGTCCTTTCATGAGAATAAAAGAGTCGACCGTCCGTCAGGTTGCTGACGACGAGACTCTACCGGCGGTTCGGCCCGGCGGGCAACCAGCGAAAGTCCGAGTGGCCCTTTGCCGGATACCTGTCAGTTAGCCGGCATTTGCATCGTCGTAGAGAAGGGTTCCGGCATTGTCGCGGACCTGTACGCGCACAGGAATACCACCCCGGACACTTTCGGTGACCGTGCAATAGTGTTCAAAGAGATCGAGGCAGCGCGGATCGGCGGCAGACACGTCGAGGACGACCGTCATGTCGGCGATGCGCAGCCGCCCTTGTGCGTTGCGCTCCACGCGCCCGGTGACGGTCGCCCGGATGGGGTCTGTCGGCGGTGCGCGCTTCTTCAGGCAAAAAAAGAGGCTTGCGGCAAGGCAATTGCCAACGGCCGCCGCGAGCAGCTGGCTTGGTGAGGGGCCCTCGCCGCCGCCGGTGGGGGCTGGTTCGTCCGTGCAAAAGCCGGCTGTGTTCTCAAAGCTCACGGCGAAGCGGTAATCGCGCAGTTGCTCGATGGTGACCAGCGGAAGCGAATGGCTCATGGATGCCCTCTTCAATCTTGCCCGGCAAAGGAATGCTGTGCAGTATACGCGTATGGAGGGTTTTCCGGTGTCTCCAACACTGCCTGGCGCATTCTGGCGCGCATTGCGCAAGGTGCTGCCAGGCGACGGCCTGCTCGTCAAGAGCGGGGAGCTCGGCGCCTATGAGTGCGACGGATTGACGCTGTATAAGGTCCGGCCGCTTGCCGTGGCGCTGCCGCGCACGCGCGAGCAGGTTGGCGCCATCTTGCGTCTGTGCAATCAGTATTCCGTGCCGGTCGTCGCGCGGGGGGCGGGGACCAGTCTGTCCGGCGGCGCCTTGCCGCGTCCGGACGGCATCGTTCTCAGTCTCGCCCGCCTGGACAGGATCCTTGCCATCGATACCGCAAACAGGACGGCGCGGCTCGAGCCGGGTGTCCGCAATGCGGCGATTTCCGAGGCAGTCGCGGCGCACGGACTTTTCTATGCCCCCGATCCCTCATCACAGATTGCCTGCACGATCGGGGGCAACGTGGCGGAAAACGCAGGCGGCGTGCACTGCCTGAAATACGGACTCACGCTCCACAACGTGCTGGCGGTGAAGATGTTCACCCCTGACGGCGTTCTCCATGAATTCGGCGGTCCAACCGCCGAGGGGCCGCTCGGCGTGCTCGCCCTCGTCGTGGGGTCGGAGGGCCTCCTTGGCGTGGTAGTCGAGGTTACGGTGCAACTAAAGCCCAGGCCGCAGTGTGTGATTGCGGTGCTGGCGGCATTCCCTTCGCTCGCGCAGGCGGCAGCGGCGGTGCAGTCCGTGATTGCCGCCGGCATCGTGCCGGCGGGTCTCGAGCTCATGGATAAGCTCGCCCTCGAGGCGGCCGGGGCCTATACCGGGCAGCATTATCCACCGGGAACCGGGGCCGTCGTGCTGGCTGAGGTCGATGGCAGCGAGGAGGCCTGTGCGGCCGAGCACCGGCAGTTGCGCGCGCTCCTTGAGGCACAGGGGGCTTTTGCGATCGAGGAGGCGCATACCGATGCCGAACGCGCGCTTCTGTGGGCAGGCAGGAAGGCCGCGTTTCCGGCGGTGGGACGGCTTGCGCCCGATTACTACTGCATGGATGGCACCATCCCCCGGCGCGCGCTCGTCGGCGTACTGACCGAGATCGGGGCCCTGTCGGCCCAGTACGGATTGCCCGTGGCGAACGTCTTTCATGCCGGAGACGGCAACCTGCATCCGCTCATCCTCTATGACGCGCGCCGCCCCGGCGAACTGGCCCGCGTCGAAGAGCTGGGCAATGACATCCTGAAATTGTGCCTTGCCCAGGGGGGGACGATCACGGGCGAGCACGGGGTGGGCGTCGAAAAACTTGACGGCATGTGTGCCCAGTTTTCTCCGGCAGAACTCGTGGTCTTCCACGCCCTGAAGGCGGCCTTCGATCCCTATACACTGCTCAACCGGGGCAAGGCCATCCCGACGCCGGCACGCTGCGTGGAGCCGGGCGGAATGCATGTCCATGGCGGCCGCATGCCGTTTGGGCGCCTCGAGCGCTTTTAGAGCGGGGGCCCATGGGCGACGCCGACCTGACCGAATCAGTCTGCGCGAGCGTGCGGTCTGCTTACGAGCGCAATGCGCCGATCGAGGTCGTCGGCGGCGGCAGCCGCCGGGATTTCGGGCGCGCGCCAATCGGCGAGCCGCTCTCTCTCGCGGGACATTGCGGGATCATCGGCTACGAGCCAGGCGAGTATGTGATCACGGTCCGTTCGGGCACGCCGATTGCCGATATCGAAGCCGCAGTCGCGGCGCATGGCCAGATGCTGTTGGCGGAATTGCCCCGCGCCGATCAGCGCTCGACGATCGGCGGGGCCGTGGCGCTGGGGTTGACCGGGCCGGGCCGGCCTTATCGCGGGTCGTTGCGGGATGCGGTGCTCGGCGTGCGCGTGGTGACGGGCACCGGCCAGTTGCTGCGCTTTGGTGGCCAGGTGCTGAAGAATGTCGCCGGATTCGACGTTTCGCGGCTGATGGTCGGCGCCTATGGAACGCTGGGTGTCCTGCTGGATGTGACGTTGCGGCTGGCGCCGCGCCCCGAGGAGGAGGCGGTGCGCATCCTGCATTGCGACTGGCCGGCGGCCTGCTCGCGGCTGTTGCATTGGTCCGGCCGCTTGCCGCTGAGCGGCGCCTCTTATTACGGCGATCATTTGCGGGTGCGATTGAGTGGCGACGGCGCGCTGGTGGCGCGGGCCGCCGCCCAGATCGGGGGAGATGCTGCGCCGATCGGGGAGTTTCATGCGCTGCGGGACCTCCGCCTTGCGCGGTTGCAGACGCCTGCGGTGGCGCTCTGGCGGGTGCTGGTGCCGCCGGCGACGCCCCTGGGGCCTGCGGAGTCGATCATCGACTGGGGAGGCGCCCAGCGTTTCTGGGCTACGGCAGAGGCCGCAGCCACCGTGCGGCAGTTTGCATCGGACAGGGGCGGACAGGCCGTGTGGCTGAAGGGGCCCGATCGCGGGGGTGATGTGTGGCCGGTGTCCTCCATCGCCACCCTGGCGCTTCTCGGGCGTCTGAAGGGTGCGCTGGATCCGCACCATGTGCTCAACCGTGGCCGTCTGTTCCCGGCGTGGTGAGCGCCTCGTAGACGAGATCGATCCAGTGGCGCACGGGCCGGTCCGCCCGCGCGGCGAGATGGCGCAGGCAGCCGATATTGGCGGTTACCACCTGGTGCGGCGCATGCCGTGTGAGGGCCTGCCATTTCCGGTTGCCGAGCGCTTGTGCCCAGCGCGGATACCGCAGTGCGTAGGGACCGGCCGAACCGCAGCAGAGAGCCGGCGCGTCCGTGGGCACCAGCGTGTGTCCGAGGGCAAGGAGGATGGCCTGTACGCGCTCCTGGCCTTGCGGGCCGGCCGGCAGGCTGCAGGGTGCATGAAACGCGATGCGCATTTGCCGTTCCGGCGTGACCGGGGACAGGCGGCCGGGGTCTATGAGGGCTGCCATATCCGTAACCTTGTCCGCGAACGGGCGTGCCCGGTCGTCATCCAGCAGGCGGGGATATTCCGCCATGAAAGCGCCGCAACCGGTCGCCGTGCTGGTGACGGCGAACCAGTCGGGCCGCCATTCGTCGAGCCGCTGTCTCGCCAGATGCCGCCCCGTCTCGACCTGGTGCAAATGGTGGGGTAATGCCCCGCAGCATGCCGGTCCGAGGGGGATCGCGCTCACGCCACAGTGATCGAGGATGACGGCGGCCTTGTTGTCGAGATCGGGCCTCATGTGGGGCTGCACGCAGCCGCGCAAAAGCCCCACCTTGCGCGCGTGGCGGACCGCAGGCCATGGCAGGTTCCGGGATTTCTCGATGCCGCTGCTTGCGCGCGGTGTCAGGCGGCGCGTGCGGCGCAAAAAGCCGGTTACGGACTGGACGAGGGCGCGCGAGTCCAGTGCGCGGTAGAGGAGCCGGTCCGCCCACCGCGCGCGCCATGAGCGCCGGTCATTCGTCTGCTCGCGCGCATAGTCGAGGATCTCGCCATAGCGGATGCCCGCCGGGCAGGCCGTTTCGCATGCGCGGCACATGAGGCAGTGTTCAAGGGGGCCGAGAGGCGCTTCCCGTCCGTCGACGAGGATCTCCTTGACGAGATAGAGGCGTCCGCGCGGACCCTCGCGTTCGTCGCCCGACAACTGATACGTGGGGCAGGCCGCGTTGCAGAAGCCGCAGTGCACGCAGGCCCGCAGCAGGTCGTCTATCCGCGGCAAGACCCGCGGCATGCCAGGAGGCGGTGACGGATTGCTCATGTGTAGTGTGGCCTCTATACTGGCCGCATACTAAGGGGCTGCGGCCCGCCCCGTCAAAATCGCCGCGACCGGCGACCCGTCTGCTTGTCACCCAGGATGCATCATGACCACCATCGTCGTCGTCAGGAAAGGTTCCACTGCCGTCATCGCCGCCGATACGCTCGGCACCTACGGTGACCAGCGGGAATCGGCCACTTACGTCCGCAATGCGAGCAAGCTGATCGAGGTGGATGGCACCTGGATCGCGGCCACCGGGCATGCCGCCATGGACATGGCGCTGCGCAACGTGTTTCTGGAGACCCGCTGCCGGCGTTCGTTCCGCGACACCAATGACATCTACAAGACGAGTCTCGATTTGCATGCCACACTGAAAGAAGGGTATTTCCTCAAACTCGACGGTGACGGCGAAGAAGATGCCTTCGAGTCGATGCAGGTCAACCTTTTGCTTGCCAACCGGCATGGCATTTTCGGTGTGTGCGCGCGACGCACGGTGTTCGAGTACACGCGCTTTTATGCGTTCGGTTCGGGCGAACAGTATGCGCTGGGCGCCATGCGCGCCGTCTACGAAAGCGCGGCCGACGCGCAGGCGGTCGCGCGCGCCGGACTCGAGGCCGCCGTCGACTTCGATACGGGCACGGGTGCGCCTCTCGAATTTCAGACGGTGAAGCTCGATACGCCCTGACGTTGCGGAGCGCCAGGGGTCACGGCATACTCGGCCCATGAAGACATCCCGCTTTACGCCCCCGCCGCGCGTTCTGCTGGGCCCCGGCCCCTCGGACGTACCGCCGCGCGTGTTGCTTGCCATGGCCCAGCCGACCATCGGTCATCTCGATCCCGCCTTTGTTGGCATGATGGAGGAAGTGAAGGCGTCATTGCAGTACGTCTTCAGGACGCGCAACAACGTGACATTGCCGATCTCGGCCCCGGGATCCGCCGGCATGGAAGCGTCGCTTGCCAATCTGGTGGAGCCCGGCGACAAGGTCGTCGTTTGCCGTAATGGCGTGTTCGGGGCGCGGATGGCGGATATCGTCGGCCGGGTCGGCGGCACGGCCGTGCTGGTCGACAATGCGTTTGGCGAAGCCGTCGATCCCGACAGGCTCGCGGATGCGCTGCGCAAGAATCCGGACACGAAGCTCGTGGCCTTCGTTCACGCCGAAACCTCCACCGGTGTGCTGTCGGATGCGCAGGCGATAGCCGATGTGGCGCATCGCGCCGGTGCGCTGGTGCTCGCGGATACCGTGACCGCGATCGGCGGCGTGCCCGTGGAGACCGACGCCTGGGGGCTCGATGCGGTGTATGCCGGCACGCAAAAATGCCTGTCGTGTCCGCCCGGGCTTTCGCCTCTTACGCTAAACGAGCGTGCGCTCGAAAAGGTGAAGGGGCGGCGCGGGAAGCCGCATACGTGGTTTCTGGATCTGAGTCTGCTCATGAGCTATTGGGGGACGGGCAAGCGGACCTATCACCATACGGCCCCGGTCAATCTCCTGTACGCCCTGCACGAGGCCCTCGTCATGCTGCAGGAAGAGGGTCTGGAGGGCTCGTTTGCGCGCCATCGCCAAAATCACGAAGAGCTCGTTGCCGGCCTCGCGGGTCTTGGGCTGGAGATGGCGGTGCCGGCGGCCATCCGTTTGCCCCAGCTAAACAGCGTGCTGGTTCCGGCCGGCATCGATGAGGCACGCGTCCGTGCCGACCTGCTCGAGCGGTTTGGCATCGAGATCGGCGCGGGGCTCGGTGAGCTGGCGGGCAAGATCTGGCGTATCGGATTGATGGGGCAGGGCAGCAACCGCCGCAATGTCGCCCTTTGTCTCGATGGCCTGCGCGCGGCGCTGGCCGCCCAGGGCTACCGGCCATAGAGGAGACGGGTCTTCCTTGCGGCCGCCAGGCGGCCTCGGCCGCCCGTCTGCGGCCCGCTCAAAAGTGGGCGGCAGGTGTGGTAGGATGCCGGTAATGCGCACCGTCTACATCAAGACCTACGGCTGCCAGATGAACGAGTACGATTCATCCCGCCTGGCCGATCTTCTCCGCGAAAGTCATGGACTCCTGCGTGTTCCAAAACCCGACGGAGCGGATGTCCTGCTCATAAACAGCTGTTCGATCCGGGAGAAGGCCTCCGAGAAGCTCTTTTCCGATCTGGGGCGGCTCCATGAATGGAAGCGCCTCCGGCCCGAGGTCCTGATCGGTGTCGGCGGTTGCGTCGCAAGCCAGGAGGGCGAAGACATTCAGCGCCGCGCCCCCTATGTGGATCTGGTGTTTGGCCCCCAGACCCTGCACGAGGTGCCCGCGCTTTTGCATGCCGCGCAGCGAAGGCAGGCCGCCATCGACCTGCGCTTTCTGGAGATCGAGAAATTCGACAATCTCCCCATGCCGCGCGCCGAAGGTCCGCGGGCCTTCCTGTCGATCATGGAGGGCTGCAGCAAGTATTGCAGTTTCTGTGTGGTGCCCTATACGCGCGGCAACGAATTCAGCCGGCCTTTCGATGATGTCCTTGCGGAGGCCGCGGTGCTTGCCGGTCAGGGGGTGCGCGAAATCACCCTTCTGGGCCAGAACGTCAACGCCTATCAGGGCCGCCGTCACGACGGGAGGATGGCTGATCTCGCCGAGCTCCTCGAGTATCTGTCGTGTCTGGAGGGCATCGGCCGCCTGCGGTTCACGACCTCGCACCCGCTTGCGTTCGGTGACCGGCTGATCGATGCCTTTGCGCACCTTGATAAACTGGTCGGTCACCTCCATTTACCGGTCCAGAGCGGCTCGAATGACGTGCTCGAGCGCATGAAGCGGGGCCATACGGTCGAGGAGTACAAGGCGAAGATCGCCCGCCTGCGCCTTGCGCGGCGGGATATCAGCATCTCGACGGATTTCATCGTCGGCTTTCCGGGCGAGACCGCGGACGATTTCGACGCGACGATGGCGCTGATCGACGAGATGCGCTTCGATCTTTCCTACAGTTTCGCCTACAGCGCGCGGCCCGGGACGCCAGCGGCGGCGCTGGCCGATGATGTGCCGGCGGATGTGAAGGAGCGGCGGCTTGCGCGCCTGCAGGCGGTGAATCTGACGCATGCGCGTCATATCAGCGAGGCCATGATAGGCACGGTGCAGCGTATTCTCATCGACCGGGAGGCACCACGCGGGCGCGGCGACCTTTCCGGGCGCACGGAGAACAATCGCGTGGTCAACTTCCCCGCGGCAGGCCGTACGGGGCTCGTGGGCCGGTTCGCCGCCGTGCGCATCCTGGAGGCCAGGCCCAACTCGTTGCGCGGCGAGCTTCTGGATCTGGAAGAGCCGTCACGTTTGCGGATAGACTATACTGTAACAGAGAGGTATTCATAACCATTGAGCCCTAAACCACGCGCCGTTCAATTCAGTCTCCTCCCCCCTGATAACCAGCGGCTCGCTGCCTTGTGCGGACAACTCGACGAGAATCTGCGTCAGATCGAGGGCACGCTCGGGGTCGAAATCGCCAATCGCGGCAATCAGTTCCGCATCACCGGTCACCATGAGCGGGTGCAGCACGCACAGCGTCTCATCACGGCGCTCTACGACGCAGCCGAACACGAAGACAGCCTGACACCATCGGGGGTAAACATGGCCTTGAAGGAAGTATCCCGCCTGCCGAGTGCGATCGACGCGCCCACGGAATTGCGCACGCCGAAGCAGCGCGTGCACGGACGGACTGAGGCCCAGAGGCGCTATATCGCGCAGATCCTCATGCACGATGTCACCTTTGGCGTGGGGCCGGCCGGCACCGGGAAGACCTATCTTGCCGTGGCCTGTGCCGTCGAGGCGCTGGAGAGTGGGCGGGCAAACCGCATCGTGCTGGCCCGTCCGGCGGTCGAGGCCGGTGAGCGCCTCGGCTTTCTGCCGGGGGATCTTGAGCAGAAGGTCGATCCGTATCTGCGCCCGCTCTATGATGCCCTGCATGACATGCTCGGCCCGGAGCGGGTCACGCGGTTGATCGAAAAGGGCGTCATTGAGGTGGCGCCGCTCGCTTTCATGCGCGGCCGCACGCTGAACGAGTCCTTCATCATCCTGGACGAGGCGCAAAACACCACGGCCGAGCAGATGAAGATGTTCCTTACGCGCCTTGGATTCGGGGCAACGGCCGTTATTACAGGCGATGTCACACAGATCGATCTGCCGCGTGTGGAGTTGTCGGGCCTGCGGCAGGCGCTGCGGATTCTCGACGGCGTCGAGGGCATAGCCGTCACCCATTTTTCAAGCGATGACGTCGTGCGCCATCCGCTCGTGCAACGCATCGTCGAGGCGTACGAGGCGCACGAGCAGAGCCAGTAGTGCGGCTCTTCCTGGATCTGCAGGTGGCCTGGGAGGGTCCCTGGCCGCCACGGCGGCGGCTGGTCCGCTTTGCGCGCGCGGCACTGGCCGACATGACCGGCACGGTCCGCCTGGGCGTGCGCATCGTGGCGGCTGCCGAGAGTGCCGAACTGAACGGTCACTATCGGCAAAAGCGCGGTCCCACCAACGTGTTGTCTTTTCCGTACGGTGACAGCGGCGGCCGGACGCGATTTCTGGGAGACTTGGTGATCTGCGGGCCGGTCGTGGAGGATGAGGCGCGATCGGGCGCCATCCGGGCCGAGGCGCATTGGGCGCATATGGTGATTCACGGTATAATGCATCTTCGCGGCTACGATCATGTGCATGATGAAGACGCCGCTGTCATGGAAAGGCTGGAGAGCCGGGTCATGAAGGACCTCGGTTTCCCGGACCCTTATCGCGGGCTATGAGTCAAGACGAACACGGACACGGATCGGGGCGTTCTTTTCTCGATCGAATAGGGCATGTGTTATGGGGTGCGCCGGAAGATCGGGGCGCGCTCATGGAGATGCTGCGGGAGGCGCACGACCGCGGGCTGATCGGCAGCGACGCGCTCGATATGATCGAAGGCGTGTTCCAGGTGGCCGAGATGCGGGTGCGCGACATCATGGTGCCGCGGGCGCAGATGGACGTCATCGACAAGGACGAGGCGCCCGAGGAGTATCTGCCGCGGGTCATCCAGACGGGCCATTCGCGCTTCCCCATGGTCGACGGGGACAAGGACAAGGTCGTCGGCATCCTGCTCGCCAAGGATCTTCTGCGCTATTTCGACAAGGAGCGCCATGGGCAGGTCAATGTCCATGATCTCCTGCGCCCTGCGGTTTTTGTTCCGGAATCGAAGCGTCTGGACGTGCTCTTGCGGGATTTCCGTTCGAGCCGCAACCACATGGCGATCGTGGTCGACGAATACGGCGGCGTTGCCGGGCTTGTCACCATCGAGGACGTGCTCGAGCAGATCGTCGGCGAGATCGAAGACGAGCACGATCTCGATGTCGACGACGTGATGATCATGCAGCGTGCCGAGCACGAATTCGTCGCCAAGGCGCTCACGCCGATCAGGGAATTCAACGAGTATTTCGGTACACACTACGCAAGCGAGGAAGTCGACACGATCGGGGGGCTTGTGATGGCGGCGCTCGGGCGTGTGCCCAAGCGTGGCGAACGTGTCGAAGTGGGCGGCATGCGATTCGAGGTGCTGCGCGCAGACTCCCGCCGGGTTCATCTCCTCAAAGTGGTTCCGGTTGCAGAAGAAAGCCAAGTGGCCGGCTAAGGCAGGGGTGGCGGCGGGCCTGGATGCGCTGGCGCTTGCGGCCGGCGCCGGGCTTGATTTCGCCTTTGCGCCATTTGGCCAATGGTGGCTTGCGCCGGTGTGCATGGCGATCCTCTACTGGCTGTGGCGGCAGGATTCGCCCGGGCGCTGCGCCTGGCGCGGATTCCTGTTCGGCGTGGGACTGTTTGCGGTCGGCGTATCCTGGATCTATCTCACGCTGGTGCGTTTCGGCGGGGCACCGCCCGGCGTGGCGTTGTTGGGTACCGCGTGTTTCATCGCGATCCTCGCTGCCTATCCGGCGGTGGCCGGTTCTCTGTTCGCCCACCTGCGCGGGCGCGGCGCACTGGATCCGTGGCTCTTCGCCTCCCTGTGGACGATGGGCGAATGGGTGCGCGGTTTTCTCCTGACCGGCTTCCCGTGGCTCGATCTCGGCTACAGTCTCGACCGCAGTCCCCTGCTGGCCTGGGCTCCGGTGATCGGGGTGCTTGGACTGGGCTTTCTGATGGCCTTGATGGGGGCCATGATGGCAGAGGTCCGGGTGCGGCCGTGGTCGCCCGTCCTGCTGTTCCTCGCGCTGTTGCTCTCGACACCCGAACTCGCTCATGTGCATCCGGTGCGCAAGGCCGGCGCGCCCCTTACCGTTTCACTGGTACAGGGTGACGTGTCACCGGTGATCAAGTGGGATGCGGCCAGCGAGCGGGATATCATCAGTCGCTACCTGCGTCTGACCGGGCAGGCGTTCGGGCGGCTCGTGGTTTGGCCGGAAACGGCGGTGCCGGGCTATACGCATCAATTGCGGCATGCCTTCGTGCCGCGGATACAGGCGATGGCCGCGCGTGAGCATCGGCATTTCCTGCTCGGCGTGGTCGAGGGTAATGCCTGGGGGGATGCCCCCATCTATAACGCGGTCATGAGTATCGGCCGCCACGACGGTTTCTACCGGAAACAGCATCTGGTTCCTTTCGGGGAGTATCTGCCGTGGCCTTCGGTGCTGGGCCCCATTCTGGATGTCCTCCATATCCCGATGTCCGGTTTTACGCCGTGGGCGCATCGGGAGCGCGCGCTCGCCGTTCACGGTGCGCGCATCGGCATGACCATCTGTTACGAAATCGCCTACGGCGCGCTGGTAACCGAGGAGTTGCCGGCGGCGACCGTCCTTGCCAACGTGAGCGACGACTCCTGGTACGGCCATTCGAACGAAGCGGTCCAGCAGTTGCAGATTGCCCGCCTGCGCGCGGCCGAGGCCGGACGCGATCTGGTGGTTGCCACGAATGACGGCGTGACGGCCGTGATAGACCACAAAGGCATGGTGGCCGCCCGTCTGGCGCCTTTTCGGCCAGGCGTCCTGACGGCAGTCGTACAGCCGTACACGGGCCTTACGCCGTATGACCGCTATGGTCACATGCCCATCGCCGCCGTGGCCTGCCTCATTGTCCTGGCGGGCGCCATTCGCCGCCTCCGGCATCCTGTCCGCTAGGGCACCCCGTTGACCGCGGTGTGCGGGGATCACCGGTTCGGTGGCCCGCCGCGGGCCGTTTTGCAAAAGCCGCGGTGGCCGGCGCGCGGCCGTGATTCAGCGGCAGGACAAGGCAAGACGCGCCGCTTGAAACCGTGGATAATGAGGCAGTGCATCGTTGCCCTGGAAACGCCTATACCATGGATCAGTCGTACTCTGCCGAGCGCATCGAACGCGAGGCACAGGATTATTGGGAGACCCACCAAAGCTTCGTGGTCCGCGAGGACGGGGCCCGTTCCACATTCTACTGCCTGTCCATGTTCCCGTACCCGTCCGGCCGCCTGCACATGGGGCATGTGCGCAACTACACCCTGGGCGACGTCATCAGCCGCTGGCGGCGCATGGAAGGCAAGCTGGTGCTGCAGCCAATGGGCTGGGACGCCTTCGGATTGCCGGCGGAAAATGCCGCCCTGAAAAACGGTGTCCCGCCATCCCGCTGGACCTACGACAACATCGCCTATATGCGCGACCAGTTGAAGGGGCTCGGATTCGGTTACGACTGGAGCCGCGAGATCGCCACCTGCCGGCCCGAATATTATCGCTGGGAGCAGTGGCTCTTTACGCGGCTCTACAAACGCGGTCTCGCCTACAAGGCGACAGCGCCGGTCAACTGGTGCCCGACCGATCAGACGGTGCTCGCCAACGAGCAGGTGGTGGATGGCCGCTGCTGGCGGTGCGACACGCCAGTCGAGCGGCGGGAGATTCCGCAGTGGTTTCTGCGCATCACGGCCTATGCCGATGAATTGAGAT